>NZ_KE387056.1:4638-14317 GCF_000430445.1 Saccharomonospora iraqiensis subsp. iraqiensis | reverse complement strand
CGGCCGCGGTCACCGGCTTCCTGGCCGCCGCGCTGGAGCTCGTCGGTGGGCTGGCGTGGATGCTCGGCGGCGCCGTGCTCGGCAGCATGGAGCGGGTGCGGTGGGGCGAGACCGGCTTCTCCGGGGTGATCGTCGTCCTCGGGGTGGCCGCGCTGGTCGCGGCAGGCGCCTACCTCTGGGGTGGTGTGGCGGCGCTGAAGGGCAGGCAGGTCGTCCTGCTGGTCGCCGCCGGTGTGGGCGCCGCGGTCAATCTCGTCGCGGTGATCACCTTCGGTGCGGGCGGCCTCGGGCTCGTCCTGGCCGCCGTGCTCATCCTGCTGCTCTCCCTCGCGCCCAGCCGCAACTACCGGCCGCACTGACCGGCCCGCACTGACCGGCCGCACTGACCGGCCGTCCGGTCCGGACATCAGCCGCCCGGACCGGACGCCCAGAGCAACCGCACGATCTTGTGCCGGGGCACGTCGACGAGCCGGAGATCGGCGATGTCCGCGGGGGCGTGGGGCAAGAGGTTGCCCAACCGGCCGTGGGCCCTGGTCCACACCTCCCGCACCGTGCGGGTGCCGGTGTCCGCGTCCCCGGTGTCGGCGGTGCTGGTGTCGGCGGCGTCGGGGGCCTCGGCCAGCACCACGGCGTGCGTGTTGTCCGGGGTGCTGCGCAGCAGCCGCAGCCGGTACTTGGGTGCGAGCAGTTCGGTCAGCGCCCGTTGCCCCGCCGCGTCGGCGAGGTCGGGATGCGCGTTGGGCACCAGCAGTGCCACCCGTCCGGCGTTGACGGCCAGCAGGACCCGCACCAGCCACGGACCCGGATCACCGCTGAGGTCCACGGCGACGGCGGTGCCCTCGGGCACGGACGCGGGTGCGGTCCAGTCCGGTCCGCGCTCCTCGACGGGGGAGCCGTCCTCCCCCGCGATCGAGAGCAGTCCCGCGCGCACCTGTTCGGGGGTACGGGTGGCCTCGACCGAGCGGGGGCCGTGTGTGTAGATCGCCTGTCCGGCGCCGCGTTTCTTCTTCCGGGCGCGGGCGGTCGGTTGGCAGACGTAGAGGTCGGCCGCGCTGCCGATGGCCTGGGCGCCGGCGTACCGGTGGAAGCCCGGCAGGATCGCCTCGAAGGTCAGGCCCAGTCCGGACAGCGCGCGTTGCACCTGGTGGCCGAGCGTCGGGTGGCGGTGGCTGTAGCCGTAGGCCAGCACCACCCGCCCGGCACGGTCGGCGAGGCACTCGATCGCCCGGGAGGCGAACAGCGTCATGCCCTCCGGGGTGTACGGAGGGTCGCTGAACACGACGTCGGCCGTGCCGGTCACCGCCAGGGGGAGTCCGTACCGGAGGTCGGCGTGCACCGTCCGCACCGCGCCGCCGCTGCGCGTGTCGATGTGTTCGAGCACCCGGTCGTCGACGTCGACCACCGTCACGTCCGCCTCGCCACGCAGCGCGTGGACCGCCAACGAGGTCAGGTCGTGGTCGCCGAGGAACAGCAGGCGGGCGTGCCGCAGGTCGTACTGTTCGTCGAGCCACCGCGCCCGGTGCAGAACCGTGTCGGGGGTGGCCTGGACGTGGTCGAGGGCGGGCAGCGGCGGTGGTACCGCGTCGAGGTGTCCACCGATCTCCTCGCGCAGTCCCGGCGGGACCGCCGCGGCGGTGCCCACCCGTTCGTGGTGCGCGGTGACGGTGTCCGGACGCAGCCGCAGGAGGCCGCCGTCGCGCTCGACGTCGTCCCCGAGATCGTCGAGCAGCTCCTCCACCGTGCGCCGGGGCAGGGTGCTCGTGCGCACCAGTTCGTCGAACGACAGCCAACCCCGGCCGAGCGCGGTGACGGCCGCCCGGACCTCCCGCGCGTGCATCGCGTACGTCTCCACGGGCGCCGAGCCTAGAGCCGCCGCCGGACCGGAAGGTGTCCGGGAGTCCGACACCTGCTGTGGGATCCGGGGCGAGAGCCGACGTCGGTGCTCGGCCGACCGGGTGAACGGCGGGAGATCCCCGACCCGCCCGGTCCGACCGAAAGTAGGGGCCGGAACCTACTTTCGCCCCGGTTCGAACGGGTGGCGCAGGGCGTCAAAGCGGGCCGCCAATATCGCGATCACTCGATCGAGACAAGACCTGTGTTCAAACTGTGGCTGTCCGTACGTTCACCGCCACGTTCACGGCGAAAAGTTCACCGGAACGTGGAGGGAGTAACCGTGCGAAGAAACCGAAAGTTGGGTAGCAGGTCGTTGGCGACCGTCGGGCTGACCGCCGGCGTCGCCGTGCTGACCGCGCTCGGCGGGAACCTGACCGCCTCGGCCCAGGAGGAAGGCACCATCCTCGGTAAGGACGCCGAGGGCACCGTCCACGACAGCTACATCGTCGTCCTCGAGGACGACGCCTCCGTCCGGGAGGTCGCCGACGAACACGGTGCGGACGTGCACCGGGTCTACGACAGCACGGTCCGCGGCTTCGCGGCGGGCATGAGCGAGCAGCGTGCCGAACGGGCCGCGGCCGACCCGGACGTCGCCTACGTCGAGCAGAACCGCGTGGTGCACACCGACGCCGAGCAGACGAACCCGCCGTCCTGGGGGCTCGACCGGCTGGACCAGCGGGACCTGCCGCTGGACGACACCTACAGCTACGACGCCACGGGTTCGGGCGTGGAAGCGTACGTGATCGACACCGGCATCCGGACCTCGCACAACGACTTCGAGGGCCGTGCCCGGTCCGGCTACGACTTCGTGGACAACGACGGCGACGCCGACGACTGCAACGGCCACGGCACCCACGTCGCGGGCACCATCGGTGGTGCGGACCACGGGGTCGCGAAGGGCGTCGAACTCATCGGCGTCCGTGCCCTCGACTGCCAGGGTTCGGGCACCTACGACGGCATCATCGCCGCCATCGACTGGGTCACCGAGAACGCCGGTGGTTCGGCGGTGGCCAACATGAGCCTCGGCGGCGGCGTGTCCAGCGCCGTGGACGACGCCGTGCAGCGCTCGATCGACGCGGGCGTGACCTACGCGCTCGCGGCGGGCAACGACTACGGCGCCGACGCCTGCAACACCTCGCCCGCCCGCGTGGCCGACGGCATCACCGTGGGCTCGACGACCAGTTCGGACGCGCGGTCGAGCTTCTCCAACATCGGTTCCTGTCTGGACATCTTCGCCCCGGGCAGCGACATCACCTCGACCTGGATCGGCAGCGACTCCGACACCAACACCATCAGCGGTACCTCGATGGCCACCCCGCACGTCGCCGGTGCGGCCGCGCTGTACCTGGCCGACAACCCGTCGGCCTCCCCGGCGCAGGTGCGCGACGCCCTGGTGAACCAGGGGACGAGCGGTGCGGTCGGCAACCCGGGCAGCGGTTCGCCGAACGTCCTGCTGCACACCGGGGGCGACGGCGGCGGGACGCCGGACCCCGAGCCGGAGCCCGGCGAGTGTGACCCGGTCACCAACGACACGGATGTCGCCATCCACGACAACAGCACCTCGACCAGTTCGGTGACCGTGGAGGGCTGTGACCGCGCGGCCTCCGGCTCGGCGACCGTGGACGTCGACATCAGCCACACCTACCGCGGTGACCTGCAGATCGACCTCGTCGCCCCGGACGGCACCACCCACCGGCTCAAGGACTCCGGGTGGGACTCCACCGACGACGTGAACGAGACCTACACGGTCGACGCCTCCGCGTCCCCGGCCGACGGAACCTGGGAACTGCGGGTGACCGACGTCTGGTACGGCGACACCGGCCAGATCAACAGCTGGACCTTCACCCCGTGACCCGAGAGAACCGGGTGAAGCCCTGATCCGGGTGCCCGCACCGTCCTGGGGGGCGGTGCGGGCACCCGCTCGTGCCGGTGGGTCGGGTCAGAAGAAGCCGGCCGTCCCGAACGGGACCTCTCCGGAGTTCACCCAGGCGGACAGCAGGAACGGCAGGCGGGACAACACCGCGCCCGGCACCATGAACAGCACGGCAGGCCCGAGGACCGTCCCCACGTCGCGGGGCGTCCGACATCCGAGGGCGAGCACGACGACGGCGACGACGGCCCCGAGCGCGGCATGCACGGGCTCCACCACGGACAACAGCATCGCGCCCAGGACGACCTCGCCCGCGACGACGCCGATGGCCGCGGCGGTGACGAGCCTCCCGGTACGGTCGTCGCGGCCGACGTGCCGCAGGGCGAGCCCGAGCACGACGCCGACCGACGACCACACCACCAGGGCGGTCAGCAGGGTCGGGAGGATGCCCAGGAGGTTGCTCGGCCCGATGGCGAGTGCGAGCACCGTCAGGCCGGCATGGTAGGTCAGCGCCAGGGCGATCAGGGCGACCACCGCCCGCCGGACCGCGGTGCTCGGGTCGCGCCCCCGGCTCACCACCAGGGCGAGGACGATCCACGGCGCGATGCTGTCCGGAACGAGGGTGTACACCAGGAACGGGTGGAGAACGGAGAACACGGTCCCGAGAACCGCCCCCGGGGCTGCGGCGGAGAGCCACCAGGGAGGTGGCGTTCGGCCGCGTGATCCCGGGCGGGCGTCCTCGACGGTGCCGCCGTCCGCGATCGCGTCCGCGCGGTCCCGGCCTCGCCGTGACACCATTTTTCCCCCAGTGTGTTGTCCCGCGGGCGGACCGGCTCCGGCCCTTCCCCGCGGCGGTGGAGCGCCTGTGGTGGGCGGCGGGTGCCCGCCGCCCACCACAGGCGTGTCCGGATTACTCGAACGCGCGGTCGATCAGCGCGCTCTGCTCGACCTCGTGCACCTTCGACGAGCCCGCGGACGGTGCGGCCATGGGCCTGCGGGCCACGACGCCGAGGGTCGGGAACGCCTCCGGCAGTCTGCGCGGCAGGTTGAGCCCGAAGAACGGCCACGCGCCCTGGTTCTCCGGTTCCTCCTGCACCCAGACGACGTCGGAGGCGCCCGTGTACCGGCGCATCGCCTCGATCAGCTTGGCCTTCGGCAGCGGGTAGTACTGCTCCACCCGCACGATCGCCACGTCGTCGATCTCCCGCCGGGTCCGTTCGCTCACCAGCTCCCAGTAGAGCTTGCCGGAGGTCAGCAGCACCTTGCGGACCTTGGCCGGGTCGACGGTCTCGTCGTCGATGACCGACAGGAACTTCGAGCCGTCGGTGAAGTCCTCGACGTTCGAGGTCGCCTGCTTGTTGCGCAGCATCGACTTCGGCGTGAACACGATCAGCGGGCGGTTCACCCCGTCGAGGGCGTGCCTGCGCAGCAGGTGGAAGTAGTTCGCCGGGGTGGACGGCACCGCCACGGTCATCGAGTGCTCCGCGCACAGCTGCAGGAACCGCTCGATCCGGCCGGAGGTGTGGTCCGGACCCTGTCCCTCGTGGCCGTGCGGCAGCAGCAGCACGACATCGGAGTGCTGGCCCCACTTGGCCTCGCCGGAGGAGATGTACTCGTCGATGATGGTCTGCGCACCGTTGACGAAGTCGCCGAACTGCGCCTCCCACATCACCAGTGCCTCGGAGTTGGCCACCGAGTAGCCGTACTCGAAGCCGACCGCCGCGTACTCGGACAGCGCCGAGTCGTAGATCATCACCCGTTCCTGGGTGTCGGTGAGGTGCTGCAGCGGCGCGTACTCCTGGTTGCTCTTGCGGTCGATGAGTACGGAGTGCCGCTGGGTGAAGGTGCCGCGGCGGGAGTCCTGCCCGGCCAGCCGCACCAGCCGCCCCTCCATGGCCAGCGAACCGAACGCCAGCAGCTCGCCGAAGGCCCAGTCGATGCCGCCCTCGCGGGACATCTTGTGCCGCCGCTGGAGCACCGGCTTGACCCGCGAGTGCGGGGTGAAGCCCTCCGGCAGATCCACGAACGAGTCGCCGATCCGCTCGATGACCTCCCGGGACACCGCGGTCGGCACCTGGGCGGGCACCTGCTGGCTCTGCTCCACCGACGGGCTCGGCGCGATCGGGTGCTTCTCCAGCTCGCGGACCTCGTTGAACACGTGCTCCAGCTGGCTGGAGAAGTCGCGCAGCGCGGCCTCGGCCTCCTCCATCGAGATGTCGCCGCGGCCGATCAGCGCCTCGGTGTAGTTCTTCCGGACGCTGCGCTTGGCGTCGATGATGTCGTACATCCCCGGCTGCGTCATCGACGGGTCGTCGCCCTCGTTGTGACCGCGCCGCCGGTAGCAGATCATGTCGACGACGATGTCCTTGTTGAACGCCTGCCGGTAGTCCACCGCGAGGTGGGCGACCCAGTACGCGGCCTCCGGGTCGTCCCCGTTCACGTGGATGATCGGTGCGCCGATCATCTTGGCCACGTCGGTGGCGTACTTCGACGACCGGGCGTGCTCCGGCGGCGTGGTGAACCCGACCTGGTTGTTGATGATCACGTGCACGGTGCCGCCGGTGCGGTAGCCGCGCAGCATGGCCAGGTTCAGCGTCTCGGCCACCACGCCCTGCCCGGCGAACGCGGCGTCGCCGTGCAGCAGCACCGGCAGGACGGTGAACCCGCCGGAGTCACGGTCGCCCTTGTCCAGGTGGTCCTGCTTGGCGCGGACGATGCCCTCGAGCACCGGGTCGACGGTCTCCAGGTGCGACGGGTTCGCGGTCAGCGACACCTTGGTCTCGCCGTCGCCGAACATGCGGAAGTACTTGCCCTCGGCGCCGAGGTGGTACTTCACGTCGCCGGAGCCGTGCGCCTGGCCCGGGTCCAGGTTGCCCTCGAACTCCTGGAAGATCTGCGAGATCGGCTTGCCGACGATGTTGGCCAGCACGTTGAGCCTGCCGCGGTGCGGCATCCCGATGACGACCTCGTCGAGCTCGTGCTCGGCGGCCTTGTCCAGCACGGTGTCCAGCAGCGGGATGACGGTCTCGCCGCCCTCCAGGGAGAACCGCTTCTGCCCGACGTACTTGGTCTGCAGGAAGGTCTCGAACGCCTCGGCCGCGTTGAGCTTGGACAGCACGTACTTCTGCACGGTCGGCTCGGGCTTCTCGTGCGGGATCTCGACGCGCTCCTGGATCCAGCGCCGTTCGTCCGGGTCGAGGATGTGGGTGTACTCGACGCCGACGGTGCGGCAGTAGGAGTCCCGCAGCACCCCGAGCACGTCGCGCAGCTTCATGCGCTCCTTGCCCGCGAACCCGCCGACCGCGAACTCCCGGTCGAGGTCCCACAGGGTCAGCCCGTGGGAGAGGATGTCCAGGTCCTCGTGCCGGCGCTGGCGGTAGTTCAACGGGTCGGTGTCGGCCATCAGGTGGCCGCGCATCCGGTAGGCGTCGATCAGCTCCAGCACACGGGCGGTCTTGTCGATCTCCCCCTCGGGGATGTCCTCGACCCAGCGCACCGGCTCGTAGGGCAGGCGCAGCGACGTGAAGATGTCGTCGTAGAAGCCGTCCCCGCCGAGCAGCAGCTCGTGGATGCGCTTGAGGAACTCGCCCGACTCGGCACCCTGGATGATCCGGTGATCGTAGGTCGAGGTCAGCGTCATGATCTTGCTGACGCCGAGGTTGACCAGCGTCTGTTCGCTGGTGCCCTCGAAGTGCGCCGGGTACTGCATGGCGCCGACGCCGATGATCGTGCCCTGCCCGGACTGCAGACGCGGCACCGAATGGTTGGTGCCGATGCCGCCCGGGTTGGTCAGCGAGATCGTGGTGCCCGCGAAGTCCTCGGCGGTGAGCTTGTTGTTGCGGGCCTTCTTGATCAGGTCCTCGTAGGCCTGCCAGAACTGGAGGAACGTCATGTTCCCGCAGTTCTTGATCGAGGCCACGACCAGCGTCCGCTGGCCGTCCTTGCCCGGCAGGTCGATCGCGATGCCGAGGTTCACATGCTCCGGCGTGACGACGTGCGGCTTGCCGTCGACCTCCTCGTAGTGCCGGTTCATGTTCGGGTACTCGCGCAGCGCGCGCACCATCGCGTACCCGATGAGGTGGGTGAACGAGATCTTGCCACCGCGGGAGCGCTTGAGGTGGTTGTTGATGACGATGCGGTTGTCGGCCATCAGCTTGGCCGGGACCGCGCGCACGCTGGTGGCGGTCGGCACGGTCAGCGAGGCGTCCATGTTCTTCGCGATGGCGGCCGACGCGCCGCGCAGCGGCGACTTCTCCGGCTCGGCCGTGGCCTTCGGCGGCGCCGTGCGCGGGGTGGCGCCCGTGCCCGTCTGCTGCGCCCCGGCCCGGGTCTGCTGAGTCTGGATCTGTTCGGCCGGGCTCTGTTTCGGGGTCGCGCCGTCGGTGGAGGCCGCGGGCGCCTCCCGTCCGGACCGGTCGGACGGCCTGCCGTCCCGGGGCTCCGCGGGCCGGGACGTCGAGGTCTGTGGTGTTGCCGGGGTCTGTGGTGCTGCCGGGGTCCGCTGTGCGGTCCCGGACGCGGACTCGCGGCGGGGGGTCCCTGCGTCCGCGGCGGCCTTGCCGTTCGGGGAGGCCGTACGCCCGGCGGTGGCCGAGTCCGGCTTCCTCCCGCTGCTCTGGGTGGGGGTGAAGTCGGCGAAGAAATCATGCCAGGCGGCATCGACTGAGGAAGGGTCGGCGAGGAACTGGTCGTACATCTCCTCGACGAGCCATTCGTTGGGGCCGAACTGTGACGCAGGACTGCTGCTGGACACGGCTGGGACTCGCCTCTATCCGTCTCGATCTTGGTTGGTCGATTGCGCGTCTACCAGGCTAACCCCCGGCTCTACCCGGCCGTGAAGCGAACTGGTCCACGGCGTGGCACGGAACATGCCGGTGCCGCTCTGGATGGAGTCAGTGATCCTTGTCTCCCGCGGCCGCGCCCGATCGAGCTCCCGCTGAGCGGAAAACGGTCTCCCGCGCACGTCAGCACAGGCCGGGTTCCAGAGCATCGACGGCCTGCTCCACCAGACCGGTCACACCGTCCCCCGCCACGGCGGTGCGCAACTCGTCGGTGCCCACGACGAGTTCCACGGTCGTGAGGACGTTCGCACAACGGGCCCGGACGATCCGGGTGCGCCCGTCGTTCTCCGTCCGGGTACCGACCTCGTCGGCGAATCCGGGGTCCGCCACGTCCTCCAGCCCCGGGGCGGCGAACCGCCTGCGGGCCTCGTCGGTGGCCGACCGGTCCGGAGTCGCGGTGACCCGCTCGTAGCCCAGCGTCACGGTGCCCTGGTTGTTGAACAGCAGCACCGACAGGCCGTACGAACAGCGGGTGTTGTCCGCCGAGGACTGTGCGTCCAACCGCTGCGGCATCACCGCGAGGGACAGCATGCTGTCGAACAGCCCGTCCACGGCCTCCTCGTCGAGGACCTCGCATGCGTCCGGAACGTCCGTGGCCACGGGGCCGAACTCCCAGGTCCACGGCCGGTCCACCGCCAGCACGGCCACGGCGACGAGCACCGCCGAGGCCAGCGCCCTGCCGCGTTGTGGCGCCCAGCCCAGGTCGTGGATCTCCACCGGGGAACCGGCCCGGTGGGCTCGGCGCTGCAGGGCGCGGACCTCGTCGGTGAAACGGGCGCGGCCGCCTCCCCCGAGGCCCGACCGCGGCACCGGCAACGGCAGGCGGGAGAACCACCGGTCGTCGGCGCGCCGGAGTTGGACCCGCCGCCCGAACGGTGAACGGTACGTCTCGATGCGCACGATCGCGGGCCAGCGCACGGTCGAGGGCAGCGGTGCGGTCACCGTGACGCCGTCGTCGGTCACCGTCACCCGTCCCGTCCCCGCGCCGACGACGTTGCCCACGGCGGCGGCGAGCATCAGGGCGCCGAGCAGCACCAGCGCCGACAACCGCCACGGTGCGGGCGCCGCCAGCGCC
>NZ_KE387056.1:3242-4538 GCF_000430445.1 Saccharomonospora iraqiensis subsp. iraqiensis | reverse complement strand
TCCGCTCACTCACGGCTCCCTCGGGCGCTGGGTCAGGTGATGTCGCGTTTGTGGTTCGCGGCCCAGCCCGCCCCGAAGAACACCAGTGTCCAGGCGAGGAACACCAGCGTCGCGCTCCACCAGGCGTAGGAGCCGGGTGCCCCCGCGAGGAACTGCAGCGCCCACTGGAGGTTCTCGTCCAGGCCGGCCGGTGCGGACACGCCCGCGGCTCCGACCGACGCGGCGGCCAGGGCACCCATGATCCCGTTGAGCGCGTTGTTCGGCAGGACACCACCGAGCCACGACGCGTCCAACGTACCGAACATGACGAAGACGAGGAGGTTCTCGACCACCAGCATCCAGATGATCAGCGTCACGACGGGTCCGGTGACGCTGTTCCACACCGCGCCGACGCCGACCCCGAACAGGGTGGCGAGGATTCCGGCGACCAGCGTCGTGCCCAGCACGCCGAGCCACTGGCCCACGGACGGCAGTCGCGACCCGTCCACCGCGATCACGGTGCCGAGGGTGGTCGCCACCACGAGCACGAGAGCGTAGACCGCACCCCAGACCATGTAGGTGACCATCTTCGCGGTCAGTGCGGCACCGCGCCCGGGTGCGGTGAGGTAGGTCGTGGTGATCGTCCGGCGGGTGTACTCACCCGCGAGCGCGGAGATCCCGAAGATCACCGGAAAGAGCAGGCCGACGTTGACCCCCCGCGAGATCGCGAGCATGCCCACCGGCAGGGCGTCCACCTGGACACCGAGCGCGCGGGCGAGGCGTTGTGCGTCGTAGGTGCCGAGGAAGTCGCTGAACTCGTTGACCCCGTTGCCCCAGCCGTAGGCGAAGAAGAACGAGACGGCGAACGCCGGGATCATCAGCGCCCACCACAGTTTGAGGCCGGTGGTCTTGCGGAACTCCGCCTTGATCAGGTTGCCCATCACTGCTGACCCCCCGAGCCCTCGGTCGACTGCGGCTGCTGGTGTTCGGACTGTGGGTCCGCCTGCTGCGGCGGTTGTTCCGCCTGCTCCGGCGGTGGCCCGGAGGCCTGCCGAGTCGGCTGCCCGGACGTCTGCCCGGACGTCTGCCCGGACGTCTGCTCAGCCGTCGGTTCAGGCGTTTGCTCAGTCGTCTGCTGGGCCGTCGTCTGTTGCGTCGCCGGTGGCGCCGCGTCCTGTGTCGTCTGTTCGGGTGCCTGGTGTGCAGGCTCCCCGGGGGACACGGCGGGTTGTGCCGGGGCCGGGGCAGGGGCCGGGGCCTCCGGCGGGGCCTGTGGCGGCGTCGGAGGCGGCGACTGCTGCTGCGGGGCCTGCTGCT
>NZ_KE387056.1:0-3142 GCF_000430445.1 Saccharomonospora iraqiensis subsp. iraqiensis | reverse complement strand
CTGCTGCGGGGCCTGCGGCTGCGGTGGCATCGGTTGCCCGGCGGCGTACGGCCCGCCCGGGGGTGGTCCCCAGCCACCCTGCTGCGGCACGGGTTGCGGGGGTACGGGCTGGTGCGGCCCCGGCTGCTGCGGCTGCTGGAACGGTTGCTGTGCGAACTGCGGAGGGTGCCCCGGGACGGGGGCGGCGTACTGCGGACTGGTCAGCTGGAAGAAGAGCTGTTCCAGATCGGCGGTCTCCTCCTGGATCCCGTAGACGGCGACACCGGCCTGTGCGGCGAGGTCGGCGATCTGCTGCACGCTCGACCCGGACACCGCGACCCGCCCGTCCCGGGTGGGTTCGAGGCCGGTGACCCCCGCCTCCTGCAGGGCGGTGACCAGGGCCGAGGCGTCGGCGGGCTGGACGAGCACCCGCGAGCGGCCGCTCTGGCGCAGCTGCTCCAACGGGCCGTAGTACCGGGTCGACCCGGCGCTGACGATGACGACCTGGTCGATCATCTGCTCGACCTCGGAGAGCAGATGGCTCGACACCAGCACGGTGCGGCCCTGCGCGGCGTAGGAGCGCAGGAACTGCCGCAGCCACGCGATGCCCTCCGGGTCGAGCCCGTTCGACGGTTCGTCGAGCACCAGCACCTGGGGGTCGCCGAGCAACGCCGTCGCGAGGGAGAGCCGCTGGCGCATGCCGAGGGAGAAGTCACCGGTGCGCCGGTTGGCCGCGGGCGCGAGGCCGGTGAGTCCGAGCACCTCGTCGGCGCGTTGGTCGGGCACCCCGACGGCGGCGGCGTACACCCGCAGGTGGGTGCGGGCGGTGTGCTTCGGGTGGAAACCGCCGTTGTCCAGCACGGCGCCGACCACCCGCCCGGGGCTGCCGAGTTCGTGGTGTCGTCGGCCGTTGATGGTGGCCACGCCCGCGGTCGGCTCGACGAGCCCGAGGATCATCCGCAGCGTGGTGGTCTTGCCGGAGCCGTTCGGCCCGAGGAACCCCGTGACGCTTCCCGGCTCCACGGCGAAGCTGAGGTTCTGCACCGCGGTGAGGGCGCCGAACTGCTTGGTGAGGTTCTGCACCGCGATGCGGCCGCTGCCGTCGTGCATGCTGCCCTCGTCTCCTCGTGATCGTGCCTTGGCCGGTGTCATCCTGCCGTACGGACCGTTACGACGATCACGGGAGGGCTTCGGGTTTCTCACCCGAACGGAGGGTGGTGTAGGTCACGATCGAGGTCCCGGCTCCGGGCACGAACATCCCGCCGACCGACGGGATGTTCGTGCCCACTCGCGAGTGCTCGGGCGCCGGGTCAGGTGATGTCGCGTCCGCGGTTCGCGGCCCGGCCCGCCCCGAGGAACGCCAGTGTCCAGGCGAGGAACACCAGCGTCGCGCTCCACCAGGCGTAGGAGCCGGGTGATCCCGCGAAGGACTGCAGTGTCCACCGGAGGTTCTCGCTCAGTCCGTGGGCCGCGGAGGGTCCCGCGGCCCCGACCGATGCGGCGGCCAGGGCACCCACGATCCCGTTGAGCGCGTTGTTCGGCAGGACCCCACCGAGCCATGAGAGGTCCAACGGACCGAGTATTCCGAGCATGAGAAGGTTCTCGACGACGATCATCCAGATGATCAGTGTCACGACGGGTCCGGTGACGCTGTTCCACACCGCGCCGACGCCGACCCCGAACAGGGTGGCGAGGACCGCCGCGAGGACCGTCGTGCCCAGAACACCGAACCACTGGCCCGCGGACGGCAGTTGGGCCCGGTCGACCGCGACCAGAGCACCGAGGGCGGTCGCGACGAAGAGCACGAGGCCGTAGAGCCCGCCCCAGGCCGTGCAGGTGACCGTCTTCGCGGTCAGTACGGCGCCACGCCCGGGCGCGGTGAGGTAGGTCGTGGTGATCGTGCGCCGGGTGTACTCGCCCGCGAGCGCACAGATGCCGAAGATTATCGGGAGGAGCAGGCGAGGTTGACCCCCCGGGAGATCGCGAGCATGCCCATGGGCAGGGTGTCCGCCGGGACGCCGAGCGTGCGGGCGAGTCGGTCCGTGTCGTAGGTGCCGAGGGCGAGGCTGAACCCGTTCGCCACGTTCCACCCCCAGCGGTGGGCGGAGAGCGACGAGACCACGACGGCGGCGACCATCAGCGCCCACCACAGTCCGGAGCCGGTGATCTTGCGGAACTCCGCTCTGATCAGGTTGCCCATATCGGGCGGCATCCTGCCGTACGGACCGTCACGACGGTCCCGGGGGCTTCGGGTTCCTCACCCGAACGGAGGGCGACGTAGGTCACTCTCGGCGTCCAAGGTTGGGCGAGGTCGCATCTTTCCTGTTCAGAGCCGTTCTTGAGAACAATTAACCAGATCGGCTGTTGTCCCGTGGGAAAGAAACTTCGCCGACTCGCGCCCCCCGGGCGGCGAACCGCCTCGCTATTGCTTAGAGTTGTTGGTGGCGGCCCGCTCCCGGTGACCCCCAGGCTGGTTGAGCGGGCCGCCCCTTCTTTCCTCTCCGGCGTCGTCGTCCTCCCCGCCCCGGTCCGCCGGTGTCGGGGATCAGAGCGGGGAGCCGACGAACTCCAGGTCGTGCGCGACGGCCACCGCCTCGTTGGTGAGCCCACCCGCGTGCGTGTTGATCCCCCGCGCCAGCGTGGTGTCCGCCCGTGCCGCCGACCGCCAGCCCTCGTCCGCGAGGCGCAGCACGTACGGCAGCGTCGCGTTGGTCAGGCCGTAGGTCGAGGTCCGCGGGACCGCGCCGGGCATGTTGGTCACGCAGTAGAAGACCGAGTCGTTGACCCGGTAGGTCGGTTCGTCGTGCGTGGTCGGCCGGGAGTCGGCGAAACAGCCGCCCTGGTCGATGGAGACGTCCACGAGGACACTGCCCTCCCGCATCCGGCCGACCAGATCGTGCGGGACGAGCTTCGGGGCCTTCGCGCCCGGGACGAGGACGGCGCCGATCACCAGGTCGGCCTGCAACACCGACTCGGTCAGCGACATACCGCTGGAGGCGATCGTGCGCACCCGGCCCGCGAACTCCTGGTCGATCCGCCACAGCCGTGCGATGTCGGTGTCCAGCAGCTCCACGTCGGCGCCCAGCCCCAGCGCCACCCGCGCGGCGCCACGCCCCACGACGCCGCCGCCGATCACCACGACCCGGGCCGGATGCACGCCCGG
>NZ_KE387055.1:9719-13305 GCF_000430445.1 Saccharomonospora iraqiensis subsp. iraqiensis | reverse complement strand
CCCCGGGCACCCGGGCGGTGCCGCCGGTGCGGGTGCCGGGGGCCGTCAGTCCGTACGCTCGGCCAGCCAGCGCACCGCGAGGCGGTAGCCGTCCACCCCGAGCCCGGCGAGCACGCCGGTCGCGACGTCGGAGAGCACGCTGTGGTGCCGGAACGGCTCCCGCTTGTGCACGTTGGTGATGTGCAGCTCCAGCAGCGGGGCGGTCAGCTGCGCGGCCGCGTCGCGCACCGCGATCGAGTAGTGGGTCCAGGCGCCCGCGTTGAGCACCACCGCGGCACCGGTGTCGGCGGCCTCGTGCAGCCAGGAGACCATCTCGCCCTCGTGGTCGGTCTGGCGCACCTCGACGTCCACCCCGAGTTCCGCACCGGTGTCGGCGCACAACCGCACGAGGTCGTCGTGCGTGGTCGCCCCGTACACCGCGGGCTCCCGGGTGCCGAGCCTGCCCAGGTTCGGCCCGTTGAGCACCAGCACCTTCACAGCAGCACCTTCCCCTCCTGCGGGTCCCCGCCCGCCACGACCGAGTACGCCGCGGCCAGCAGGGAGGGGTCCGGCCCCTCCAGACGGCCCGGCCTGCCGGGCCCGTCGAGCACCACGAACCGCAGGGTGCCGGACCGGGTCTTCTTGTCCGCGTGCATGTTCTCCACCAGCTGCCCCAGCGCGTCCGGGTCGTAGGTGGTCGGCAGCCCGAGCGCGCGCAGCACCGTGGTGTGCCGGTCGGCGGTCGCGTCGTCGAGCCTGCCGGCGAGCCTGCCGAGTTCGGCGGCGAACACCAGCCCGACGCTGACGGCGGCGCCGTGCCGCCAGCGGTAGCGCTCCCGGCGCTCGATGGCGTGCCCGAGGGTGTGGCCGTAGTTGAGCACCTCACGCCCGTGCGACTCCCGCAGGTCCGCGGCGACCACCCCGGCCTTGACCTCGATCGCGCGGCGCACGAGCTCGGCGAGGACGTCCCCGGTGGCGTCCACCGCGGCCGCCGGGTCCGCCTCGATGAGGTCGAGGATGCGCGGATCGCCCACGAACCCGGCCTTGACCACCTCGGCCATGCCCGCGACGAGGTCGTTGGGCGGCAGGGTCTCCAGCGTGGCGAGGTCGACGAGCACCGTCGACGGTTCGTGGAACACGCCGACGAGGTTCTTGCCCGCGTCGGTGTTGATGCCGGTCTTGCCGCCCACGGCGGCGTCCACCATGCCGAGCAGCGTGGTGGGCACGTTCACCAGCCGGACCCCGCGCATCCACGTGCCCGCGACGAACCCGGCGAGGTCGGTCACCGCGCCACCGCCGAGGCCCACGACGACGCCGTCCCGGTCCAGCCCGATCCGGCCGAGGACGTCCCAGCAGAACGACGCCACCGACAGTTCCTTGCCGTCCTCGGCGTCCGGGATCTCCACCCGGTGCGCGTCCAGCCCCGCCTCGGCGAGTTCGGTCCGCACCGCCTCCGCGGTGGTGGTCAGCGTCGGCGGGTGCACGATCGCCACGGCCGAGGCGTCGGCGACCGTCGCGGTGAGGTCGCTGAGCAGTCCGCGGCCCACGAGCACCTCGTAGGCTCGCTCGGTCCGCACCGGAATGCGGACGGGTTCGTCGGCCCCGGGGGCGCCGGAGGATCCGGAGGACCCGGGGGACTCGGAAGACTCGGTCATACTGCTCCTCGTTGCGTCGCTGTGCGCGTCACGGCGCGCGTCGCTCGGCCGCCCGCCCCGCCGGGAGGCGTTCCGCGAGCGCGGCGACGACCTCCTCCGGCGTGCGACCGTCGGTGTCGATCTCGACCGTGGCCACCTCGCGGTAGACCGGCAGCCGGGCGTCCAACAGGGCCTTGTAGGTGGCGCGCGGATTGACCCCCGCGAGCAGGGGCCGCGCGGTGGACAGGCCCGCCCGGCGCACCCCCTCCGCCATGCCGACGTTGAGGAACACCACGGTGTGCCCGGCCAACCGGGCCCGCGTGGCCGCGGAGAGCACGGCCCCGCCCCCGAGGGAGTAGACCCCGGTGTGCTCGCGCAGACCCCGCGCGATCGTGTCCTCCTCGACGGCGCGGAACGCGGGCTCGCCGTCGGTGGCGAAGATGTCCGCGATCGGACGACCCTGGTCGTCGACGATGTCGTCGTCGGCGTCGTGGTAGGCCACCCCGAGGTGCTCGGCCAGCATCCTGCCCACCGTGCTCTTGCCCGAACCGGGGGGACCCACGACGACGACGGGACCGCGCTCGCTCATGCCACTCACGGTATCCGTGACCGGTCGCCGCGCACGCACCGGAGGCCTCACCGCGGCCAGAAACCGCCCAGCCGGTCGAGGTAGCCCCGCGCGTTGCGGGTGCTCTCGTCCAGCGAGTCACCGCCGAACTTCTCCAGCGCGGCCTCGGC
Source organism: Saccharomonospora iraqiensis subsp. iraqiensis (assembly GCF_000430445.1). Lineage (GTDB taxonomy): Bacteria > Actinomycetota > Actinomycetes > Mycobacteriales > Pseudonocardiaceae > Saccharomonospora > Saccharomonospora iraqiensis. Next base: position 10,954 of record NZ_KE387055.1, on the reverse strand, counting down.
CAGCACCAGCGCGACCACCGATTCGAGCACGACCCCGGCCCGCGGCACCGCGCACACGTCGGAACGCTGGTGGATCGCCGTCGCGGCGTCTCCGGTGGCCACATCCACCGTGGACAGTGCCCGGGGGACGGTGGAGATCGGCTTCATCGCGACCCGGACCCGCACCGGCTCACCGTTGCTGATGCCGCCCTCCAGGCCCCCGGCCCGGTTGCTGCGCCGGGTGACGCCCGTGGCGCCCGCCCCGGCGTCCCGGTCGATCTCGTCGTGCGCCTCGCTGCCCCGACGGCGCGCGGTGGTGAACCCGTCGCCCACCTCGACGCCCTTCATGGCCTGCACCCCCATCAGGGCCCCGGCCAGCCGGGAGTCGAGCCTGCGGTCCCAGTGCACGTGCGAGCCCAGACCGGGCGGCAGTCCGTAGGCGATGACCTCGATCACCCCGCCGACGGTGTCGCCCGCCTTCTTCACCTCGTCGACCTCGGCGATCATCGCGTCGGTCGCCTCCTGCCCGAACGCCCGCACCGGGGACTCGTCCACCTCGGCGAGATCCCCCGGCCCCGGCAGCGGCCCGTCCGGCGCCTCCGCCCGGCCGATCGACACGACGTGGCTGACGATCTCGGCGCCGAGCAGCTGCCGCAGGAACGCCCGCGCGACCGTGCCCACCGCGGTGCGCGAGGCCGTCTCCCGGGCGCTGGCCCGCTCGAGCACGGGACGGGCCTCGTCGAACCCGTACTTCTGCATCCCCGGCAGGTCGGCGTGCCCGGGGCGCGGGCGGGTGAGCGGCTCGTTCCGGGCCAGCCCCGCCAGCTCGGCGGGGTCCACCGGATCGGCGGCCATCACCTTCTCCCACTTGGGCCATTCGCTGTTGTCGATCCGTACCGCGATCGGGCCGCCCTGGGTCCGGCCGTGCCGGACCCCGCCGAGGATCTCGACGTGGTCGGTCTCGAACCCCATCCGCGGGCTGCGGCCGAAGCCCAGCCGCCTGCGGCCGAGTTGTTCGCCCAGTTCGGCAGTCGTGATCTCCACGCCCGCGACCATGCCCTCGAGGACGGCGGTCAGGGCGGGACCGTGCGATTCACCAGCGGTCATCCAGCGCAACACGACTCCGATCCTGTCACGCGCCGCCCGCCGCGCCTCAGGCGACACCGTCCACCGCCGTGCCGGGGAACAGCAGCACCAGGCAGGTGGCCGCGAGCAGCCCGGGCCCGTGCGGCACCCCGGCGGGCCGGGATGCCCCG
>NZ_KE387055.1:6319-9619 GCF_000430445.1 Saccharomonospora iraqiensis subsp. iraqiensis | reverse complement strand
CCGTCGTGCGGCGCGCTCACGCGGGGTCCTCGCCCCGCGGTGCCGCCGCGGCCCGCGCGTCCAACCACCCCTGCAGGATCTCCACGGCCGCGGCCTGGTCCACGACCCGGCGCTGCTTGCGCCCCTTGACGCCCCGCTGGGACAACATGCGGCTCGCCGTGACCGTGCTGAGCCGCTCGTCGGCCATCCGGACCCCGACCGGGTCGAGCCGACCGGACAGCAGCCGCGCGTACTCCGTCGCGATCGCCGCGGCGCTGCCGTGCCGGTCCGCCAACGTCCTCGGCAGTCCCACGATCACCTCGACCACCTCGTTCTCGGCGACCAGCCGGGCCAGCTCGTCAAGATCGGTGTCCGTCTCCGCATCACGCGTCAGGGTAACCAGGGGGGTGGCGAGAATCCCGGCCGGATCGGACAGTGCCACGCCGACCCGTACCGAGCCGACGTCCACGGCCAGCCTCCGGCCGGGCCCGGGATCGTTCTCCCCGGGCCGGTCGGGGCGTACGTCGCTCACCGGCGCTGACCCACCGCGTCCCGCAGCGCACCGAGGGCCCGGTCGATCCCGTCCGGCCGGGTCCCCCCGCCCTGGGCCATGTCCGGCTTGCCCCCGCCCCGGCCGCCGACGGCCTCGGCGAAGGACGGCACCAGATCACCCGCGGACAGACCCTCCTCCCGGGCCGCCGCCGTGGTGGCCACCACGAAGCTCACCTTCTCCCCGGAGGGGGCGAACAGGGCGACCACCCCGGGCCGGGACCCGAGCCGGTTGCGGACCTCGCCCGCCAGCTTGCGCAGCGCGCCCCCGTCGACGCCCTCGTCCAGCTTCTGCGCCACCAGTGCCGTGCCCGCGACGTCCTGGGCCCGCTCGGCGAGCGTGTCCGCCGAGCCGAGCACCTCGCGCATCTTCAGGCGCTCGATCTCCTTCTCGGCGTCGCGCAGGCGGGTGAGCACGTCCTCGATGCGGTTCGGCAGCGACTCCGTCGGCACCTTCAACGTGCCCGCCAGTTCGGAGACCAGCAGCTGCTCCTTGCGGACGTGCCGCAGCGCGTCCGTGCCGACCAGCGCCTCGACCCGGTGCACCCCGGAGCCGATCGAGGAGTCGGTGACCAGTTTGACCAGGCCCAGCTGACCGATCCGCCCGACGTGGGTCCCCCCGCACAGCTCGCGGGAGTAGTCCCCCATGTCGACCACGCGGACCCGGTCGCCGTACTTCTCGCCGAACAGGGCGATCGCCCCCTGTTCGAGGGCCTTGTCCTTGGTCGTGGTGTAGGCCTGCACCTCGACGTCGGTCTGGAGGTAGTCGTTGACCTCCTCCTCCACCTCGGTGAGCACGTCCGACGACACGGAGCCGGAGGTGGTGAAGTCGAACCGCATCCGCCCGGGCGAGTTCAGCGACCCGGCCTGGGCGGCCCGGTTGCCGTAGGCCCCGCGCACCGCGGCGTGCACCAGGTGGGTGGCCGAGTGCGAGCGGGCGATCGCGGCGCGGCGCGTCCCGTCCACGGAGGCGGTCAGCTCGGTGTCCACCGCCACCTCGCCCCCGGTGACCTCGACCCGGTGGACGTACAGGCCCGGCACCAGCTTCTGCACGTCCCGCACGGCCAGTTCGACCCCGTGGCCCAGCAGCACGCCGGTGTCGGCGATCTGCCCACCGCCCTCGGCGTAGAACGGGGTGCGGTCGAGGACGAGTTCGGCCGTGCTGCCCGCACCCGCCACCGTGGCCGGTACCCCGTCGACCATCAGCGCCAGCACCCGGGAGGTGGCCTGCAGGTCGGTGTAGCCGAGGAACTCGGTCTCCCCGTGCTGTTCGAGCAGCCTCCGGTAGGCCGACAGGTCGCCGTGGCCGCTCTTACGCGCCGCGGCGTCGGCCTTGGCCCGCTGCCGCTGCTCCTCCATGAGGGTGCGGAAACCCTCCTCGTCCACCGACAGTCCCTGCTCGGCCGCCATCTCCAGGGTGAGGTCGATCGGGAACCCGTAGGTGTCGTGCAGCTGGAACGCCTTGTCCCCGGCCAGCATCGTGCCGCCGGAACGGCGGGTCTGCTCCGCGGCCATGTCGAAGATGCGGGACCCGCTGGTGAGCGTGGCGAGGAAGCTCTCCTCCTCGGTCCGCATGACGTCGCTGATCCGGTCGAAGTCCCGGGTGAGTTCGGGGTACGAGGGCGCCATCGCGTCGCGCACCACCGCGGCGAACTCGGGCAGCACCGGTTCGTGCACGCCCAGCAGCCGCACCGAGCGCACGATCCGCCGCAGCAGCCTGCGCAGGACGTACCCACGGGTCTCGTTGCCGGGGGTGACCCCGTCCGAGATCAGCATCACGCCGGAGCGGGCGTGGTCGGCGATCACCCGGAACCGGACGTCGTCGGGGTGGTGGTCACCGTAGCGGCGACCGGAGAACTCCTCGGCCGTGGCGATCACCGGGCGCACCAGGTCGGTCTCGTAGACGTTCGACACACCCTGGAGCAGGTAGGCCACCCGCTCGATGCCCATCCCGGTGTCGATGTTCTTCTGCGGCAGTTCCCCGAGCACGGGGTGCCCCTTCTTCGGGCTGCCCTCGCCCCGGATGTCCTGCATGAACACCAGGTTCCAGATCTCCAGGAAGCGGTCCTCGTCCACCACGGGACCACCGTCGCGGCCGAACTCCGGACCGCGGTCGTAGTAGATCTCCGAGCACGGCCCGCCGGGCCCGGGAACCCCCATGTCCCAGTAGTTGTCGTCGGCGCTGCGGTACTGGATGCGCTCGGAGGGCAGTCCCGCGACCTCCCGCCACAGCGCGGCGGCCTCCGCGTCGTGCTCGTACACCGTGGCCCACAGCCGGTCCGGCTCGAACCCGAACCCGCCCTCGTCCTGCGAGGTGGTGATCAGCTCCCAGGCCCGGGCGATGGCGGTCTCCTTGAAGTAGTCCCCGAAGGAGAAGTTGCCCGCCATCTGGAAGAACGTGTTGTGCCGGGTGGTCTTGCCCACCTCGTCGATGTCGCCGGTGCGCACGCACTTCTGCACGCTCGCGGCGCGCGGGTAGGGCGGCGGCACCTCACCGAGGAAGTACGGCTTGAACTGCACCATCCCCGCGTTGACGAACAGCAGGGTGGGGTCGTCGAGGATCAGCGAGGCACTGGGCACCCGCGTGTGCCCGTGCTTCTCGAAGAAGTCCAGGAATCGCTTGTTGATCTCGTGAGTTTCCACTGGCTTTCCTTGGCGTGAGGCGCGGCGCCGGGGCGCCGTGCGCGGGTCGTGGGCGGGGAACGGCGGAGACCGGGACGGGCCTGCGTGTCGGGTGTGCCTCCCGTCGGCCTCAGGTCTCCGCCCGGCGCG
>NZ_KE387055.1:3281-6219 GCF_000430445.1 Saccharomonospora iraqiensis subsp. iraqiensis | reverse complement strand
CCCGCGGGGACACCGGTCGACGGCACGGTCACGGCCGTGGCGATCGGACCGTGCGGGAGTCCCGGCGCGGTGCGGGTGGGCGAACCCGACCCGGACGCGCCGCGCTGCCTCGACGTCGAGGTCCGGATCACCGAGGTCCCCGGCGGCGCGGCGGAAAGCGCCACGATCGCCAAGATGCAGCCGTTGGAGCCCGGCTCGCCCCGGTTCGCCGCGGGGGACGACGTGGTCCTGTCCTACGGCGGCGGCGACCCGCTGGACGGTGGCTCGTACCAGATCAAGGACTTCCAGCGCGGCGTGCCGCTGCTCGCGCTCGGGGCGTTGTTCGTGCTGGCGGTGCTGCTGCTCGGCCGGAAACGGGGACTGGCCGCGCTCGGCTCGCTCGGGCTCAGCGTCGCGGTGCTCGTGCTGTTCGTGCTGCCCGCGATCCTCGCGGGGCGCGACCCGCTGCTGGTGGCGATCGCCGCGGCCGGACTGATCATGTTCGGCACGCTCTACCTCACCCACGGCTTCACCGCGCGGACCTCGGTGGCGGTGCTCGGCACCCTGGCCAGCCTCACCCTGATCGGGGTGCTGGCGACGCTGTTCGCGTCGGCGGCCGCGCTGACCGGACTCGACTCCGACACCACCTCCCTGATCGCCTCGCTCGGCCACGGCGTGGACGCCCGGGGGCTGCTGCTCGCCGGAGTGGTCATCGGCGCGCTCGGCGTCCTGGACGACGTCACCGTGACGCAGGCCAGCGCCGTGTGGGAACTGCGCCGCGCCAACCCCGCGCTGGGCAGGCGCGAGCTCTACACCGCCGCGCTGCGCATCGGCCGGGACCACGTCGGCTCCGCGGTGAACACCCTGGTGCTCGCCTACGCGGGTGCCGCCCTCCCGCTGCTGCTGTTGTCCGCGTTGTCCGACGTCGGCCCGGCGACGGTGCTGCAGTCCCAGGACGTCGCGCAGGAGGTGGTGCGCACGCTGGCGGGCAGCATCGGCATCGTCGCCGCGGTGCCGGTGACCACGCTGCTGGCCGCGCTGATCGCGGTGCACGACGACGTCCCCGGAAACCACGTCCCCGGCCACGATGTCCCCGGAAACCACGTCCCCGGTGACGCCGCGCCCGAGGCGGTCGGCGACGAGGGCGCCGACCGCGCCGCGGAACGGGTCAGCGCTCCAGGCCCGCCACGAACCGGCTGACCGCGTCCATGCTGAACCGCTGGGCGAATCTGCCCGTGGGCGCCGCCGAGGCCAGCCGGTACAACGGGCGGTCGGCGGCGGCGTCGCCCCGGGCCTCCGCCCGCAGCTGCGCCACCAGCAGTTCGGAGAACACCACGCCGCCGGCCTCGAGATTGTTCACCACGGCGTCGGCGAGCCGACGCAGCGCCAGCACGCCCAGTTCCCGGCCCCCCGTGCCCGCGTAGACGGCCACGTCGATCTTGACGGCGCCGCCCCGGCCGCCCGCGTTGACCAGCAGGCTCACCGTGCGGCTCCCCCGGACGTCGGTGACCAGCAGGTCGATCCGGGAGGCGGTGACCAGGTCGATCCGGCGGGTCCCCCAAGTGCGCACCAGCACCGTGGTCCCCTCCAGGTGGACCTGCCTGCGTGCGTTGGTCAGCACCAGCGCCGCCACCGGCAGCGCCACGACGCCGCCCACGACCAGGCCGACGACCTGCCCGCCGAGCAGACCCGCCAGGCCCCCGAACGCCGCGCCGACCAGCACGGCACCCACCAGCCCGGACACGACCCGGCGCCTGCGCACCGCGGGGTCGGCGGCGTACAGCGGGATCCGCTCCGATCCGGACGTGGACCGTTCGCCTCCCGCTTCCCCGCTCACACACACCCCCCGGTCAGCGACGGATCCGTCGCGCGGAACCCGACGACGAGCACGGACACACCTTTCGCCACGGCTGGGACGCCGTTCACCCTAGCCGCCCCTGTACAGGATCCTCACAGACAGTGCCCATAGACTGCGCCCGAGCGGGCCCACCGGGGCCCGCCAGGCGCCTCACCGGGGCCCGCCCGGGCCCACGGCGGCCGGCCGGACGAGACAGATTGGGAGGGCAGGTGGCCACCAACCAGCAACGCCGCGAGGCCGCGAAACGCAAGCTCGAACGGCAGCTCACCCGCCGCGCCGAACGGGCGAGGCGACGCAGGATCGTCGGTGTCGGCGTGACCATCGGTGCCGTGGTGGTGGCCGCCGGGCTCGTCGTGATCCTGGCCACGCGGGGCGACGACACCGCGGCCGAGGGCGACGCGGCGGACGCGAGCGGCACACCGGACGCATCGGCCAACAACACGCCGGCGAGCATCCCCACCGAACGGGTCGCGGCACCCGAACGCCCCGAGCCGCTGCCGGACCCGGCGACGTGCGAGTACCCGGAATCCGGGCAGCCCGCCAAGGAGGTGTCCCCGCCGTCGGGCGAAAGCGTGCCCGCGGGCGGCACGGTCGACGTGACCCTGGAGTCCACCGTCGGCGAGATCCCCCTGACGCTGGACCGCGCGCTCGCGCCGTGCACCGTCAACAGTTTCGTGCACCTCGCCGAGCAGGGCTTCTACACCGACACCAGCTGCCACCGGCTGTCCACCGACGGACTCCAGATGCTGCAGTGCGGCGACCCGAAGGGCGACGGCACCGGCGGACCCGGGTACAGCTTCGCCGACGAGACCTTCGAGGGGCTCAACTACGGCCGCGGCATCCTCGCGATGGCGAACTCGGGCCCGGACACCAACGGCAGCCAGTTCTTCATGGTGTACGGCGAGGCCCCGCTCCCGCCGAACTACACGGTGTTCGGCACGATCGGCGACGAGGGGCTCACGGTGCTCGACGAGGTGGCGCGCGCCGGACACGACGGCTCCTCGCAGGCGGGTGGCGGCACCCCGCACACCGAGGTCCGGTTCACCGACGTGCGCGTCGCGGCGGCCTGACCGGCACCCCGGGTGCGTCGGGGGCACCGCG
>NZ_KE387055.1:0-3181 GCF_000430445.1 Saccharomonospora iraqiensis subsp. iraqiensis | reverse complement strand
CGGTGCGCGCGGGCCTGTTCGGCGGCCTTCGCCTCCGCCTCGGCGAGCCGCGACCGCATCGGCGCCCGCCACAGATGGCAGATCGCCAACGCGAGCGCGTCGGCCGCGTCCGCGGGGCTCGGTTTCGCCGCCAACCCGAGCAGTCGGGTGACCATGGTGGTGACCTGCGCCTTGTCCGCCCGTCCGGACCCGGTGACCGCCGCCTTCACCTCGCTGGGCGTGTGGAAGACGACCGGGAGCCCGCGCCGGGCGGCGCTCAACGCGACCACACCCCCGACCTGGGCCGTACCCATCACCGTGCGGACGTTGCTCTGGCTGAACACCCGCTCGACGGCGACGACCTCCGGGCGGTGCGTGTCGAGCCAGGAGTCCACCTCGTCGCCCACCCGCAGCAGGCGGGTCGCGAGTTCGACGTCGGACGGGGTCCGGACCACGTCCACCGCCACACACCGGACGGAGCGGCCGAGGGCCCCGTCGACGACCCCGAGGCCGCACCGGGTCAGCCCGGGGTCGACACCCAGCACACGCACGCCGTTTCCGTCCTTTCCGCGAACACCCGTTCGAGACCGCAGGCTACGCTACCGCCCCCGCGGACGAGCACGGACGACGGACACGCCGGTGCGCCCGGGCGGATTCAGGGCCCGTCGACGCCGGGGGTCCAGTTCTCCGGGGCACCGCTGACGGTGAGCACCGGCTGCCACCGGGCGAACCCGGCGGGCGCCGTGGCGCTCCACGGCCAGTCCCCGGCCGGGGTGGGCACGAGGATCTGCACGGCGGGGAAGTCACCCTCCGGGTAGACCAGGAACGCGCTGCCGAAGAACTCGGGGTAGTGCCCGGTGGCCACCCGCTCGAAGGTGACCGGCACGCCCTCGAAGAAGTCGTGGTACAGCGTGCCGAACTCGAAGCGCTCCCCGGTCGCGGCGCGGTCGACGTAGGCGTCCAGCAGCACGGTCGCCTGCTCCTCCGGCAGTCCGACGACCACGGCCTCGGGGACCGCGTGCATGGCCCACGCGCACACCGTGAAGGCGTAGCCCGCCCCGTGCTCGTCGGTCGGGACCGAGACCACCGCGTTCCCGCGCCGCTCGGCCTCGGCGACGATCCATTCCCGGAGCTCACGGTCGTCGTCGGTCTCCCCCTCGCCGTCCGGGTCCGGCAGTGTTCCGGTCGCGGGCAGGTGGTCGGGATCCGGCATGGCGGGCTCCGGGGCGTCCGGGTCGGTGGCGGTGTCGGGGGTCACGGCGGCCATTGTGCCGCACCCCGCCGGCGCACGGGGAGAGCCTCCGTGCCCCGCGCGCCGCGGGTCGCACCCGCCGGTCGCACCGGCTCAGCCGACCTCGGCGAGGATCTCGTCGCTGACGTCGAAGTTCGCGTAGACGTTCTGCACGTCGTCGCAGTCCTCGAGCGCGTCGATGAGGCGGAAGACCTTGCGGGCCCCCTCCGCGTCCAGCGGCACGTTCACCGAGGGGAGGAAGCTGGTGTCGGCGGACTCGTAGTCGTAGCCCGCCTCCTGCAGGGCCGTGCGCACGGACACCAGGTCACCCGGCGCGGAGAGGATCTCGAAGCTCTCCCCGAGGTCGTTGACCTCCTCGGCACCGGCGTCCAGCACGGCCATCAGCACGTCGTCCTCGGAGAGGTCGTTCTTCGGCATGAGCACCACGCCCCTGCGGTTGAACAGGTAGGCGACCGAACCGGCGTCGGCCAGCGTCCCCCCGTTCCGGCTCAGCGCGGTGCGGACCTCCGAGGCGGCGCGGTTCTTGTTGTCGGTGAGGCACTCGATGAGCACCGCGACGCCGTTCGGCGCGTACCCCTCGTAGGTGATGTTCTGCCAGTCGGCGCCGCCGGCCTCCTCACCGTTGCCCCGCCTGCGTGCCCGCTCGATGTTGTCCTGCGGGACCGAGTTCTTCTTCGCCTTCTGGATGGCGTCGTACAGCGTGGGATTGGCCTCCGGGTCGCCACCGCCGGTGCGCGCGGCGACCTCGACGTTCTTGACCAGCTTCGCGAACAGCTTTCCACGCTTGGCGTCGAGGGCGGCCTTCTTGTGCTTGGTGGTGGCCCACTTGGAGTGGCCGCTCATCGCTCCTCCAACTCTCTCACGCGACTGCGCACATTCCGCACGAACAGCCGGTGCAGCCGCTCGTCCCCGGTCAGCTCGGGATGGAACGCGGTGGCGAACACCCGCCCCTGCCGGACGGCGACGATCCTATCGGCCGCGGCGCCGGCCTCCGCGGTGTCCGGGATCCGGGCGAGCACCTCGACGTCGGCACCGGCCTTCTCGACCCAGGGCGCGCGGATGAACACGGCGTGGACGGGGCCGTCGTCGACGCCCCGGACCTCGAGGTCGGTCTCGAACGAGTCGACCTGCCTGCCGAAGGCGTTGCGCCGCACCACGACGTCGAGCCCGTCGAGCTGGTGCTGGTCGGGCCTGCCGTCGTACACCCGGTGGGCGAGCAGGACCAGTCCCGCGCAGGAGCCGTAGACCGGGAGACCGTCCCGGATCCGCTCCCGCAGCGGGTCGAGCAGACCGAACGACGCGAGCAGCCGCGACATCGTCGTGGACTCGCCTCCGGGCAGCACCAGCCCGTCGACGTCGGCCAGCTCCGCGACGCGACGGACCGGCCGGGCCCGTGCGCCCGCGCGGTCGAGCATCGCGGCGTGTTCGGCCACGTCCCCCTGCACCGCGAGGACACCGACCTCCGGTCGCCGCTGCACGTTCGTCACCCCTCCCGCGATCGGGTCAAGCCTACTGGCCGGGGTCCGCGGGCCTGTGGTCAGGGCACTCCGAGGAGCCGCAGACCGGCCGCCGTGGCCCCCGCGGCCAGCACAACGACGACGAACGGCGCCTTCTTCCAGGCCAGCACCCCGCCCACGGCGACCCCGGCGGGGCGGGCGAAGCCGGCGAACCCGGAGCCCTCCAGCAGGGCGGAGGTGGCCACCAGCGCGGCGAGCAGGACGACGGCCGCGACCGCGACCAGATGCTCCACCCGGGGCGAGAGCGTGAACCGGGCACGCAGCAACGGCCCGGCGAACCGGAAGGCGAACGTCCCCGCCGCGAGCGCGACGGTGATCAGGATCAGGGTGAGCGGGGTCAGCGCGGTCGTCACGGGGCCACCTCCGGGTCCTCGCGGCCGGGACCGCCCGGGGCCGCGTGGGCGGGACGCGCGTCCCCGTCCCGCGGGTCCTC
>NZ_KE387054.1:2810-5546 GCF_000430445.1 Saccharomonospora iraqiensis subsp. iraqiensis | reverse complement strand
TGAACCGGCCACCGGGCCGACCCGGCCGCCGCTCACCCCACGTCGCGGCGGCGGAACCCCCACACCCCCGCCGTGAGCAGTGCCGCGGCCACGACGGTGAGCCACACGAGCGGCGTCGCCGTGAACGCCGCACCGGGCAGCCGGGGGACGTGGTCGAACGGCGAGAGGTTCAGCACCGCCTGCCCGAGGTTCAGCACCGGGCCGAACAGGCTGATCAACACGAACACCGCCGCCACGCCCCACGCGCCCGGGGCCGCCCGCGGCACGAGCCCGAACAGGGCGACCGCGGTCCCGGCCACCACCCACACCGCCGGGATCTGTGCGAGGCACCCCACGAACACGTCGCCGAACCCACCGCCCACGTCCCCGGTCCGTGACCCGTGGACCGCGCCCATGACCGCCCCGGCCGTGCCGACGAGGGCGGCGCTGCCGCCGAGCACGAACACCAGATGCCCGGTGATCCAGCGGACCCGGCTCACCCCGGTGGCCAGCAATGGCTCCAGCCGGACGGCGGACTCCTCCGCCCGCATCCGCAGAGCGGCCTGCACCGCGAACAGCGCCGCCACCATCCCCGCGAAGTTGGCCATCGTGGCGAGGAAGGCGTCCACCACCCCCTCGGAGCCGCCCATGCGGGCCAGCGTCGCGCGCATCTCGGCGCTGTCGCCCACGATGTCGCCCACGTCCGAGGCGAGGGCGCCGAACAGCGCGCCGAACACCGCGAAGCCCACCACCCAGCCGAGCAGCATCCCCCGGTGCAGCCGGGAGGCGAGCGCGAACGGTGTCCGCAGGCGCGGGGGCGCGGTCGCCGGGCCGAGCGAGGCGGGCAGCAGGCCGAGGCCGAGGTCGCGGCGTGGCCGGAGCACGAACGCCGTGACGACGAGCGCGACGGCCACCACCGCCGGAACCAGCAGGACCCACCACCGGTTCCCCGCGAACGGCTGAATCCGGGTGGACCACCCGATCGGCGAGAGCCAGGACACCCACGTGAACCCGTCCGCCGAGTCCCCGATGCCGCGCAGCGCGAACATGACGCCCAGCGCCCCGCCGGCGAGACCGTTGGCCGTGCGGGCGTACTCGGCCAGTTGGGCGGTGACCGCCGCCACGCCGGTGAACACCCACGCCACCGAGGTGAGACCCAGCCCGAACGCCAGCGATCCGGGCACCGCCGTGCCGGAGACCGTCAGCGCGCCCGCGGTCACCAGGCCGGTGAGCAGTCCGAACCCGGCGGAGAGCAGGAGCGCGGCGGTCAGCGGTGCCGCCCGCCCGACCACCGTGGACGCCAGCAGCTCCTGCCTCCCGGTCTCCTCCTCCTGCCGGGTGTGCCGGGTCAGCGTGAACACGCACACCAGTGCCAGGAACACCGGCAGCAGGGTGCCGAAGCGCCACGCGGTGAACCCGCCGGCCGTGGACAGGTCGTGGGCGGGGCCGTAGAGCAGGGTGATCGACGGGTTGCCGCCCAGGCTCCGGGTCAGGGCCGCACGCTGCGTCGGGTCGGGGTAGAGCCGGGCGTACTCGCCGACCGTGATCGCCGGGATCGACGCGAGCACCAGCAGCCACACCGGCAGCACCACGCGGTCACGGCGCAGCGCGAGGCGCAGCAGCCGTCCGGTTCCGGTGAGACGGCCCGGGCCGGCTTTCCCGACGGTCCGTGTGTCCGTGGTCGCCGCGGCCGTCACCGGGACCGCTCCGGCCCCGCGCGGTCGGCCCCGGTCACCCCGTCGGCACCCCCGTCCTCGGCCCCGTCCGCGGCGTCGTCGGTGTAGTGCCGCAGGAACAGCTCCTCCAACGTCGGTGGGCGGCTGGTCAGGCTGCGCACCCCGACGTCGGTGAGCGAGCGCAGCGCCGCGTCGAGCGCGTGCGACTCGACGTCGAACTCGACGTGGTGGCCGTCCACCCGCAGGTCGTGGACGTCGGCCAGCCCGGTGAGCCCGTCCGGTGCGCCCGCGAGCTCGGCGGAGACGGACGTCCGGGTGAGGTGCCGCAGCTCGCCCAGGGTGCCCGCCTCGACCGTGTGACCCGCACGGATGATGCTCACCCGGTCGCACAGCGCCTCGACCTCGGCCAGGATGTGACTGGACAACAGGACCGTGCGGCCCCGGCCGCGTTCCTCGCGCAGGATCTCCCGGAAGGTGGCCTCCATCAGCGGGTCGAGCCCCGCCGTCGGCTCGTCCAGGATCAGCAGTTCGGCGTCCGAGGCCAGCGCCGCCACCAGCGCCACCTTCTGCCGGTTGCCCTTCGAGTAGGCGCGGCCCTTCTTGTGCGGGTCGAGGTCGAACCGGTCGATCAGTTCCGCACGGCGGCCGGGGTCCAGCCCGCCCCGCAGCCGCCCCAGCAGATCGATCACCTCGCCACCGCTGAGCGTCGGCCAGAGGGAGACGTCGCCCGGAACGTAGGCGAGCCGCCGGTGCAGCCGGGTGGCGTCGCGCCACGGGTCGCCGCCGAGCAGCCGGACCGAACCCGCGTCGGCGCGCAGCAGGCCCAGCAGGATCCGGACCGTGGTGGACTTGCCCGACCCGTTGGGGCCGAGGAAGCCGTGGATCTCCCCGGGGGCGACGGAGAGGTCGAGGCCGTCGAGCGCCACGGTCGCCCCGAACGTCTTGCGCAGACCGGAGATCGCGATGGCGGGGTCCATGTGCCCCAAGTTACAGCGACCGGCCGGGGCCGTCGCAGTCCGTGGCCCGGGGCGTGCGTGTCGCGGCGGCGTGGCCGGGGCCGTGCCCCGGACACCCCCGCCGT
>NZ_KE387054.1:0-2710 GCF_000430445.1 Saccharomonospora iraqiensis subsp. iraqiensis | reverse complement strand
GGCGTCCCCGGCGTCCCTCCGCCCGGGCCCGAACCGGGCGACGGGCACGCCGTGCCGGTCGCAGAGGCCCGCGAGGTGGTCGAGCACGGCGCTCTTGCCGTACCCGCCCGGTGCGATGATCGCCAACCGCGCGGGCCGCACCGATCCGTCGGCGACGGCGGAGCACACGTCCCGGGTGGGTTCGTCGAGCAGGATCCGGCCGCGTGCGGACACCCCCGTGTCGGGGGGTGTGGGGGAGGCCGTGGCCTGCCCGGGCACGGACGGGCGCTCGGGTGCCACGGTGTCGGTTCCCGGGCGTCGCATCACCGGCCCCCGTCTCGGGTGTCGGAGGAGGAACCCCTGCGTGCGAACGCGAACCGGCGTTTGGGCGGCTCCAGCGGTGTGATCTCGACCGGTGGCCGTCCCGGGGGTGGCTCCTCGTCGTGCTCCTGGCGGTCGTGCTCGGGGTCGTGGTCGGCGAACGCGGCGGGCAGGCCGTGCACCGTGGTCACGAGGGTGCCCGAGTCCGGGGTACCGCCCTCGACGGACCGCACGGCGGCGTCGGCGCCCGAGTCCTCCCCGCGGGGTTCCGCGGGTGCCGGACGCGGGCGGGCGGCCAGCGCCGCCCCGCGACACAGTGCGGTGCCCGGATCGTCGTCGACCGTGACCGGAACGGAGATCATAGTCCGTGCGAGCTCGCCCACCAGAGGCAGGCGCGCGCTCCCCCCGACCAGCACGACCGAGGCGAGATCGTCCGTCGGGGCGGCCGAGGTGAGCCGCCGGAGGCGGCCGATCGCGGTGGACAGCACCGGGCGGGCCAGGTCGTCGAACTCCTCCCGGGTGATCGACACCGACTCGGTGACGGCCGTCGTACCGGTGTGCGCCAGCCGTTCCTTCGCCGCCGCGCACATCGTGCGCAGGTGCGCCATCAGCTGCGGGTCGTTCTCGTCGAAGCCGCCGCGCTCCACGACCCGCTCGACGAGCAGGTCGTCCAGTCGCGCACCGGCCTCGGGTTCGTGCGACTCGGCGTGGGACAGCAGCTCGAATCCCCGGGGCGTCCGCCGGAGCAGCGCCGCCTGCGCCCCGATCCCACCGAGCACCCCTACACCCAGCAGCCCGCCCACCGGCACCACACCGGCCTCCGCCGGGTCTCCGGGACGCCCGTCGGCGGTGGGGGGCGCGAGGCTCCCCGGTGGTGTGCCGGGTACGCCGGTGGCGCAGCTCTCCGCCGCCGCGATCGGACAGGGCAGGGCCAGCACACCGGGGAGTTCGGCCTGGTCGAGCGCGTCGTGCAGGAGACCGCGCCGGTAGGCCGACCAGCCGGGCGGGTGGGTCACCACGATGCGTTCCGCCTGGGCGGACTCGGCCTCGGCGACCCGGTCGGCGATCCACCCGATCATCCCGGCGGCCAGGGACTCGGCCGGGTAGGGGACTCCGCCGAGCACGATGGGCACCGGATCGCCGGTACGGTGCAGCGGTGCCCGGGCGATCCGGTCGGGCTCACCACCGGCCCGGTGCAGTGCCGCCTGCCCGACCAGCAGATTCCCCTCGGGGGAGACGTGCAGGACCGACTCGATCCAGGGGACCCCGACACCCAACGGGACGATCTCGGGTGCGTCCCACCCGGCCGCGCCGTGGCGGCACACCGACGCCGTCACGCGGGTCCTGCCGAGGTGAATCCCCAGGACATAACGCATGCGGCCAGTTCCTTACGGCATAGGGGGGCGGGTGGTGTGCCTTTCGTACCAAAGCCGTACGGCCGAACGGCATCCCCGGTTCGGCCGTGTCGACTATCCCCTAATCCCCTAACGCTCGCCCGTTCAGGGGTGGGACAGGACTCGGGTTCTTCCCCGATGCCCACCCGGCCCCCGTGCGCCTAGATTGGCCCCTCGACGCCGCGCGCCGCATTTTCGGGGGCCGGACGCGCCGGGCGTCGACCAAGCGTTGAAAGCGGAAACGGGAGAAACCTTGATTCACGAGCAGACCGGGGACGCCTCGGCTCAGGGACAGGCGTCCGGCGACGCCGCGGTGCAGACCTCCGGGGAGGCCGCGGGCAACGAGCAGACGCTGCACGACTTCGTGTCGAACCTGCTGGGCGACGCGAGCGCGCGTGCGGCCTTCGCCCAGGACCCGGCCGGCGTGCTGGGGCAGGCCGGGCTCGGGGACATCACCCCGCAGGACGTGCAGGACGTGGTGCCGCTCGTCATGGACTACGGCAACCTGTCGCAGGCCGACGTGCTCGGGGCCCTGCCGACCGACGTCGCCGGGCTGGACGGGGCGATCCAGCAGCTGCAGGGTGTCGCCGGGGTTGCCGGCGGCGCGCTGGGCACCGTCGGCGGTGTCGCCGACGGTGCGGTGGACACCGTCTCCGACGTGTCCGGCGTCCGGCTGGACGGCGTGACCGACACCGTCGACGGTGTCGCCGGGGGCGCGGTCGAGACCGCGACCGGTGTGGCCGGTGGTGCGCTGGGCGCCGTGGACGGCGTGGCCGGTGGCGCGGTGTCCGGGGTTGCCGGTGGCGCGGTGGAGACCGCGACCGGTGTCGCCGGTGGTGCGCTGGGCACGGCGACCGGCGCCGTTTCCGGCGTGGCCGGTGGCGCGGTGAACACCGTTGACGGTGTGGCTGCGGACCCGGTGGGCACGGTCTCCGACGTGGCCGGGGGTGCGGTGGACACCGCGACCGGCGTGGTCGGCGGTGCCGCGGGCGCGGCTTCCGGCGTTGCCGGTGGTG
>NZ_KE387053.1:5590-7648 GCF_000430445.1 Saccharomonospora iraqiensis subsp. iraqiensis | reverse complement strand
GGCGCCGCGGCGGCCTCCGCGGCGGGGCGCGGGGGCATGGGTAGTGCGCCGATGGGGGCCGGTGCCGGGCGTGGTGGCCAGGGCAGTGAAGACGAAGAGCACCAGCGGCCCGGCTACCTCGTCGAGGCCGATCCGGACAGCCTGTTCGGGACCGAGGAGCGCACAGCACCCCCGGTTATCGGCGAATGACCGTGCGTCCGAGCGCACGGTGTCGCCGATGCGCTACCACACGGGTGCGGCGCGCCGGTCCGGTCGCCGCTGCGGAAAGCGGGGCGGGGCATGCCGCCCCGCGCCGCTACACCGGCTCCCAGGTGTTGTAGATCGGGCTGAAACCCCGCCCGTCGAGCAGGTTGATCACGTTGTCGTCGCGGGTCACCGAGAACCCGTGGGCACGCAGCTCGGCGACGAAGGCGTCCTCGTACTCGACGGGGATCTCCAGGTAGTCGCCGTTGTGCACGGTGTCGACCAGCTCGCCGAAGCGGGCCCGCACGGGATCCGGCAGCAGCTCCAGAGCTCGGGACGCCACCATCGGCGGCCAGTCACCATCGGCGATCATCCCCAGTTCGACGATGTTGAAGGGCTCGTCCTCGGCGGCCAGCTCGGCCGGGTCCTCGTCCTCCTCGATCAGCGTCACCGGGTTGGTGGCGTGCACCGACTTCACCTTCCGCGCCTCGCCCCAGGTCCGTGCCTGCGCGATGGCGGTGATCTCCCGGGCCTCCGCGTAGGCGGTGTCGGCGTCGGCGACGGCCAGACAGTCGTGCATGTCCACGTGCCCGTAGACGAGCGAGCGCATCAGCGACCTCCTGTTCCGGCGGATTGTGAACCTCTGGTCTGTCGGTATCGGGCGCGCGTGGTGTTACGTGCCGTGTCCTGTGGCCTCTCTCAGAAGGTGGGTAGTCGGGGTATCACACCCGTTGCCGGAGGTGACCACGTCCGAATCGGACCAAGATGATCAAGATGCGCCTGCCGTGTCCGCGACGTGGATAGGGTCGTCGCATGTTCAAGAAGTTGCTTGCGGCCGTCGGTGTCGGTGGCGTCGAGGTGGAGACCACGTTGCGGGAGCAGGGGGCGCAGCCCGGTGGTGTCGTCGAGGGTGTGATCCGCCTGCGCTCCGGTGAGGTGGAGCAGGACATCTCGGGTGTGTACGTGGAGCTGGTCACCCGGGCCGAGCACGAGTTCGGTGACGACGAGATCGACGCCCTGCGGGGGTTCGGGCGGGTGGCCGTGCAGGAGGGCGGTGTCTCGCTGCCTCCCGGGCAGGTCGTCGAGCTGCCGTTCCGGCTGCCGGTCCCGGTGGAGACGCCGATCACGTTCTACAACAACGCGCATCTGCGGGGGAAGACGCAGGTGGCCGTGCGCACGGTGGTCGACGTCCGGGGCGCGATGGACGCGACCGACACCGACCCGATCGGTGTCGGCGCGCTGCCCGTGCAGCACCTCGTCCTCCGGGCGCTGGAGAATCTCGGGTTCCGGCTGCACTCGGCCGACGTCGAGGCGGGGCGCATCCCCCGCACCCGGCAGAGTCTGCCGTTCTACCAGGAGATCGAGTTCTCCGGATCGCCGAACTACCCGCGGCTCGAGCAGTTGGAGGTAACCTTCGTCGCCGGCTCCGACGGGATGGACGTGGTGCTGGAGTCGGAGAAGAAGGCGGGGCTGCTCACCGGCGGTGGCGACCGGTTGAACATCCTCTCGGTCGGTTACGACCAGGCCGGCCACCTCGACTGGCCCGGCGAGCTGCACAAGGTACTCGACTCGCTGGGGCAGGGCTGGCTCTGAGGCGGTGATCCGCCGCCCCCGTGCCGACCGCGGCCACAGCCCGGCGGCGTCGACTCGCGGCTCCAGCGCGTCGACTCGCAAACCTGGAGCGTCGACTCGCGGCTCCAGCGCGTCGACTCGCGGGGCTGGGGTGTCGACTCGCGGGACTGGAGCGTCGACTCGCGGGGTTGGGGTGGCGACTCGCGGGGGTGGGGGTCAGGTTGCGGCGCCGAGGCCGCGGAGGGTGCGGTCGACGAGGTCGCGCACGGTGTCCCGGGCGGCCTCGGCGTCCGGCGGGACCAG
>NZ_KE387053.1:2291-5490 GCF_000430445.1 Saccharomonospora iraqiensis subsp. iraqiensis | reverse complement strand
TGCCTGCGGCGTCCGCTGGGGCGCGTCGCCGGGGCCCGCAGCGGCGACAAGGGCGGCGACGCCAACCTCGGGGTGTGGGTGCGCTCGGAGCCCGCCTGGCGGTGGCTGGCGCACACGCTCACCGTGGACACCCTGCGCCTGCTGCTCCCGGAGACCGCGGACCTGCCGGTGCGCCGGTACGTCCTGCCCAACCTGTACGCGGTCAACTTCGTCGTCGGGGGAATCCTCGGTGCCGGGGTGGCCTCCCAGTCCCGGTTCGATCCGCAGGCCAAGGCCCTCGGGGAGTGGTTGCGGAGCCGGTACGTCGACATCCCGGAGGTGTTGTTGTGAGCTCCGAGCCCGCCACGGGCGTCCCCGACCCGTTCGCCACGCCGGAGCGGGTCGAGCTCCGCAGGACGGTGCGCCGCTTCGTGGAGCACGAGGTCGTGCCGCACCTCGACGAGTGGGAGCGGCAGGGGGAGCTGCCCCGCTCGCTGCACCGCCGTGCCGGGGAGATCGGCCTGCTCGGGATCTCCTTCCCGGAGGAGGTCGGCGGGTCCGGCGGCGACTACCTCGACGCACTGACCGTCACCGAGGAGATCCACCAGGCGGGCGGGTCCGGCGGTGTGGTCGCCTCCCTGCTCACCGGCGGCATCGCCCTCCCGCACATCGCGGCGGCCGGCGACGAGACCCAGATCGGGAAGTGGGTCCGGCCCACGCTGGCGGGGGAGACGATCGGGTCCCTGGCCATCACCGAACCGGACGGCGGCTCGGACGTGGCCTCCCTGCGCACCACCGCGCGCCGGGACGGCGACCACTACGTCGTCAACGGCGCCAAGACGTTCATCACCTCCGGCTGCCGGGCCGACTTCGTGACCACGGCCGTGCGCACCGGGGGAGACGGCGCCCACGGGATCTCGCTGCTGGTCGTCGAGCGGGACACGCCCGGGTTCACGGTGACCCGCAAGCTGGAGAAGATGGGCTGGCACTGCTCGGACACCGCCGAGCTGTCCTTCGACGACGCCCGGGTCCCGGTCGCCAACCTGGTCGGCGCGGAGAACAGCGGGTTCGCCCAGATCGCCACCCAGTTCGTCACCGAACGGCTGTCGCTGGCGGTGCAGGCCTACGCCACCGCGCAGCGGGCGCTGGACCTGACCGTGCGGTGGTGCCGCGACCGGGAGACGTTCGGCAGGCCGCTGATCTCCCGGCAGGTGGTGCAGCACCGGCTGGTGGAGATGGCCCGCCGCGTCGACCTGGCCCGCACCTACACCCGCCAGGCCGCGATCCGGCACGCCGCCGGACAGGACGCGATCACCCAGACGTGCTTCGCGAAGAACTCCGCGGTCGAGCTGGGCGAGTGGGTGGTCGACCAGGCGGTGCAACTGCACGGCGGACTCGGCTACATGCGCGAGTCCGAGGTGGAGCGCCACTACCGGGACATGCGCATCCTCGGCATCGGCGGTGGCACCGACGAGATCATGAACCAGCTCGCGGCCGGCACGTTGGGATACTCGGCATGACGGCGCTGCGTTCCACACTGGACGTCTCCGGCGAGGAGTACGCCGCGAACCGGCGGGCCATGCTCGACAGACTCGACGAGGTGGCCACCGAGCACGCCAAGGCGATCGCCGGGGGCGGCGAGAAGTACGTCACCCGGCACCACGAGCGCGGCAAGCTCACCGTACGGGAGCGGATCGAGCTGCTGCTCGACGCGGACGCCCCGTTCCTGGAGCTCTCCCCGCTGGCCGGGTGGGGCAGTGACTACCCGGTCGGGGCCAGTGTGGTCACCGGCATCGGCGTCGTCTCCGGCGTGGAGTGCATGATCATCGGGCACGACCCCACCGTCCGGGGCGGGGCCAGCAACCCGTGGACGGTGCGCAAGATCTTCCGGGCCGCCGACATCGCCCTGGAGAACCGCCTGCCGGTGATCAACCTGGTGGAGTCCGGGGGTGCGGACCTGCCGAGCCAGAAGGAGATCTTCATCCCCGGTGGCCGGTTGTTCCGCGACCTCACCCGGCTCTCCGCCGCCGGCATCCCCACCATCGCGCTGGTGTTCGGCAACTCCACCGCGGGCGGCGCCTACGTGCCGGGCATGTCCGACCACGTCGTCATGGTGGAGAAGGCGTCGAAGGTGTTCCTCGGCGGCCCGCCCCTGGTGAAGATGGCGACCGGGGAGGAGGCCGACGAGGAGGAGCTCGGCGGCGCCGCCATGCACGCCCGCACCTCCGGGTTGGCCGACTACCTCGCCCGCGACGAACCCGACGCCCTCCGCCTCGGCAGGCGGATCGTCGCCCGGCTGAACCGGCACAAGGCCGGGCCGGCACCCGCCCCGGCCGTCGCGCCCCGCTACCCGGAGGAGGAGCTGGTGGGCATCGTGCCCGACGGGCTCCGGACCCCCTTCGATCCGCGCGAGGTGCTGGCCCGGGTGGTCGACGACTCGGACTTCGACGAGTTCAAGCCCGACTACGGCGACAGTCTGGTCACCGGCTGGGCGCGGATCCACGGCTACCCCGTCGGGGTGCTCGCCAACGCCCACGGGGTGTTGTTCAGCGAGGAGTCCCAGAAGGCCGCCCAGTTCATCCAGCTCGCCAACCAGGCCGACACGCCGCTGCTGTTCCTGCACAACACCACCGGGTACATGGTGGGCACCGACTACGAACAGGGCGGCATCATCAAGCACGGCGCGATGATGATCAACGCGGTGTCCAACAGCAAGGTGCCGCACCTGTCCGTCCTGCTCGGGGCGTCCTACGGCGCGGGGCACTACGGCATGTGCGGGCGCGCCTACGACCCCCGGTTCCTGTTCGCCTGGCCCAGCGCCAAGTCGGCGGTGATGGGGCCGCAACAGCTCGCCGGGGTGCTGTCCCTCGTCTCCCGCGCCGCCGCGGAGGCCCAGGGCCGACCGTTCGACGCCGAGGGTGACGCGGCCATGCGGGAGGCGGTGGAGTCCCAGATCGAGGCGGAGTCCCTGCCGATGTTCCTGTCCGGCCGGCTCTACGACGACGGGGTGATCGATCCCCGGGACACCCGCACCGTGCTGGGTCTGTGCCTGTCGGCGATCCACACCGGCGAGGTCCGGGGCGCACGGTTCGACGGCGCCGGATTCGGCGTCTTCCGGATGTGAGGGGACGGGACGTGATCGAGAACCTGCTCGTCGCCAACCGCGGGGAGATCGCCCGCCGCGTGTTCCGCACCTGCGCCGAGGCCGGCATCGGCACCG
>NZ_KE387053.1:0-2191 GCF_000430445.1 Saccharomonospora iraqiensis subsp. iraqiensis | reverse complement strand
CGCGCGCCGGGCCGGGGTACCGACCGGCCGCCGGTGCGGCGCCGCCCGCCCCGGTGCGGACGGATCAGGGGACCAGCAGCACGACCGTCTCGGCGACGCAGGCGGGCTTGTCCTCGCCGTCGATCTCGATGGTCCAGCGCACCACGGCCTGCTTGCCCGTCTGCGCATCGGTGACCTGCGCCAGCTCGGCACTCGCCCGGACCCGGGAGCCGACCGTCACCGGCTGCGGGAACCGGACCTTGTTGACGCCGTAGTTGACGCCCATGCTCAGGCCCTCCACGCGGTAGATGGCCGCACCGAGCATGGGGATCAGGGACAGCGTGAGGTAGCCGTGCGCGATCGGCGCGCCGAACGGCCCCTGCGCGGCCCGTTCCGGGTCCACGTGGATCCACTGGTGATCACCCGTCGCGTCGGCGAACAGGTTCACCTGCTCCTGGGTGATCGTGTGCCATTCGCCGGTGCCGAGGTGCTGTCCCACCGCGGCCTCGAACTCCGCGAGATCGGCGAACACGCGCGTGTCACTCATGCCTTCGGGCCCCCCGCGACGTAGATGACCTGGCCGGACACGAACGAGGCCTCGTCACTGACCAGGAACGAGACCACGTTGGCGATGTCGGAGGGCTGGCCGACCCGGCGCACCGGGATCTGCTCGGCCGCGGCGTTCTTGAAGTCCTCGAAGCCCATCCCGACGCGCTCGGCGGTGGCCGCGGTCATGTCCGTCTCGATGAAGCCGGGGGCGATCGCGTTCGCCGTGACCCCGAACTTGCCCAGCTCGACGGCCAGCGTCTTGGTGAAGCCCTGCAGCCCGGCCTTGGCGGTGGAGTAGTTCGCCTGCCCGCGGTTGCCCAGCGCGGAGGTGCTGGACAGGTTGACGACGCGCCCCCACTTCTGTTCGGTCTGGTGCTTCTGCACGGCCCGGCTCATCAGGAACGAGCCGCGCAGGTGCACGCCCATCACCGAGTCCCAGTCGGTCTCGCTCATCTTGAACAGCATGTTGTCGCGGGTGATCCCCGCGTTGTTGACGAGCACGGTCGGCGCGCCCAGTTCCGCCGCCACGGTCCCGACGGCCGCGTCCACCTGTTCGGCGTCGCTGATGTCGAGCCCGACGCCGAGGGCCCGGCCGCCGTCGGCGGTGATCGCCTCGGCACCCGCCTTCGCCCCCGCCTCGTCGAGGTCGAACAGGGCGACGGCGAAACCGTCCGAGGCGAGTCGTTTCGCCACGGCCGCTCCGATGCCCCGGCCTGCCCCGGTCACGATCGCGACGCGGGAAGGAGAGTCGGTCATTGTCTTCAGTCCTCCTCGTCGAGTTGAACACCGCTGCCCGGACGCCGTGGCACCCGGCAGTAAGCGTGCGCTTAGCAACCTACCAGGCGATCCACCGACACGGGGGCGGCACCGGGAACGGATCGATCCGGATCCCGCGCACGGACGGCGCGGGGAATCCGGGCGCGGCGCCGGTTCAGGCCCCGGCCGGGGCGGATTCGCCCACGACCCGGTCGAGCACCGTGCGCAGCACGTGGCGGTCGACGGTCACGGGGTCGGCCGCGAGCCGGTCACCGATGCGGTGGACGAACCGTTCGGGGGTGAGCACGACGGTGTCGGCGGACATCCGGGCGTGCGGGTCCGTGGTGATCTCGCCGGAGCGGCTCGGGTAGAGCACCAGCGCGCCACGGACCTCGACGTCGGGCAGCAGCGCGCGGAACGCCTCGACGCTCTCCGGCAGCCGCGTGCCACCGCCGCGGAAGACCCTGCCGTTGCGGCACAGCCTGCCGTCGGCGTCGGTCGTGTAGTGGCCGGGCAGCCAGCGCTTCGACTCCACCAGCACCAGTCGTCGCCCGCACAGCACCGCGTGGTCGACATCGGCGTAGACCGAGCCGGGCAGGGACACCCCGTGGAACACGCGGACACCCGGCAGCCGGGTGAGGTAGTGCTCGCACAGCTGCGCCGTGAGCCGTTCGGCGACCTCGTCGGGCTCCGTCCCCGGGGCGCCGAACACCGTCCGGTCCCCGAACTCCGCACGGAACGTGCGTACCGCACGCAACGAATCCAGGTGCCGCCGGACGAGCAGCACGCCCGCGGTCGCGGCGGCGAACAGCAACAGCGCCCACACGGTGAACGCCCACACCGACGACGCGACCGGCAGCACCAGCGGCAGCGGCGCCAGGACGGCGCCCCCCGCCGCACCGAGGGC
>NZ_KE387052.1:2506-5478 GCF_000430445.1 Saccharomonospora iraqiensis subsp. iraqiensis | reverse complement strand
AGGCGGTCACACCCGCGGCGGCGGCGCGCAGCACCCGGCGGGCGTAGGTGCGCTGGCGTTCGGCGACCCGACGTGCCGCGTCGGCCTCGGCGTCGAGCTGCGCGAGACGTTCCCGCTGCCGGTCCAGCCGCTCGAACCCCTCGGCCAGCTCGGCGATGTCCTCCTCGTCCAACGGCGGCAGCGCGTGCGAGAGCAGTGTGGACAGCAGCGCCGGGTCGAGCCGCTGGGAGAGCTTCGGCATCCGCAGCTGCAGCAACGCGGTGATCAGCGCGTCGTAGCGCTGTTCGGACAGCCCCGGGAACAACGTCTGCCGCACCGCGGAACGGTAGTCGCCGCGGTGCTCGTGCACCGTGCCGTGCTCACCGAGCGCCTCGGCCAACGCGGAGGGCGTCAGCGGCTGCCCCGACTCGTTCGTCAGCTCCAGGTCCTCGCCGACCCTGCGGGTGGTGGTGAAGAACGTGGCCTTGACCCCGCTGGTGTTCGCCGTGGCCTGCAACCGCGCGCCACAGGTGAACCACGCGTCCCGCTCCGGCAGCCACGCGCACTCCAGCCACACGTACCCGACCCGGGTCTTGCCGGTGGCGCCCTCACCCATCAGGTTCCAGTGCATCGTCCGCTCGGACGTGCCGAACGTGGACAGCCGGTTCGGCTTCAGGCTCGCGTCGAACAGGAACGGCAGCAGCAGTTCCAACGCCTTCGACTTGCCCGTGCCGTTCGGCCCACGCAGCAGCACCCGGCCGTCGTGGAAGGAGAACACCTCGTCGTAGTAGCGCCACACGTTCAGCAGACCGGCCCGCTGCGGCTGCCAGCGCGGCGCGCGGGCGGCGGCGTCGGGCGCGTCCTCGGTGGGATCGGGGCGCTGCGGGAACTCGGTGACGGTCACGGATCTCCCTCGCTCACTGCCGGATCTCGGTGACGGTGTAGCGGGCGGCGGCGGGCAGCGCACGCACCCGGCCCGCCTCCCGCGCGGCCAGGCCGAACGTCGTCAGCACCGACAGCGACTCGGACACCAGCCGCGCCGGCCCGTCGTCGTCGCGGTACTGCCGCGCCCAGTGCGGATACTCCCGCAGCAGGCCGCTCGCCTCGGCGTGCAACTGCTCGACCGTCAGCCCCGTGTCGGCGGCCACCAGCCGGTCCAACACCAGCAGCGCCGCCCCGCCGACGGTGCCGCTGCCGCCGGGGAACGTGCGGTCGGTCGCGAGCGCGTCCGGGTCGACGAGCAGATAACCCTCGGCCCGTTCCTCCAGCACGAACCCGGCCTGCTCGGCCGCCGCGCGCAGCAACTGGCGGCCCCGCGGGTTGCGCAGGTACGCGCGCTGGTCCTCGGTCAGGTCGGCGTCGTAGAGCACGGGGTCATCGAACAGCCGACGGAAGATCGAGTGCCGCAGCCACAGGTTGCGGCGCACGTCCGTGGTCGGCGACTCCCCGTCGCCGTACCGGGGCTCCCGCAGCAGCCCGTCCACCAGCTCGGGCCAGCGCAGGCCCACCTCCTCCGGCGGCACCGGGCTGCGCGACGGCCCGCTCGGCGCGGCCAGCAGCCGCAGCACCAGCGTGGTGTCCACCCGGTAGAGCACCTTCGCCTCCCGGGAGTCCACGAACGACTCGGTCACCCCGTCCACCGTGGTCAACGCGCCGAACGACTCCAGCAGCCGCAACACGTCCACATACGCCTTGCGCTCGCCGTGCCGGGCGGTGTCGAACGTGTCCAGCGCGTCGTCGGTGGCCGTGGCCTGGCGCACCCGGTCGGCCAGCAGACCGATCGTGGTCACCGGACCGGACAACAGCTCCGCCGCCACCACACACAGCAGGGTGTAGCGCCTGCGGTCGAACGGCGCCCGGTTCGACCGGGACCGCCGCGCGGGCCGCGTCTCGTCCGGCCGGCGGATCTTCGCCAGCCGCGCGTAGCCGAGGCGCGGCTCCACCGTCAACGGCCAGCCGCAGTTGTAGTCGAACCACAGCTCGATCGGCTGCTGCCGCCTGCGGACCAGGTCGAACGCCTCCGGCTCGTGCTGCTTGGTCAGCAACGGCCTGCCCAGCAGCAGCCGGATACCCCGGGCCACCTCCTCCTGCTCGGCCGCGACGAGCTGGTTGCCCAGATTGCTCACGTGCCCGTCTCCTCGTGCGGGGGAAACCCGTCGGGGGCGCCGGACGCACCACCGCCCCCGGGCGAGTCGGTGCCCCCAAACGAGTCGGACACAGCACCCTGTCCGTTACCCACCAGCCCGGGCGCGCTGATGTCCACCAGATAGTCCGGCCCGGTCAACACCCCACGCGCGGTGCGCAGCGTCGCCACGGCCCCCTCCCGGGGGGCACGCAGCACCACCTCCACCTTCCCGTCCGGGGTGCTCGCCCGCCGCACACCCGTACTGTCCGGCCGGGCCGCCAGCGCACGCCCGAGCAGGTCCAACAGCCGCTCGAACGTCGCCTGCTCCAACGTGCCGAACGCCGACAGCCGCACCGGCCCCTCGGTGCCCAGCCGGGCCATCGCCAAGCGCAGTTCTTCCTGCTGCACACGGGCCCGTTCGGCACGCTGCCGCTTCAGCGCGTCCACGTCGCGCACCCGCCCGGTGCGGGCCACCTTCTCCGCGCGTCCCGCCGTGCGCAGCAACGGCGACACCGGGACCGACGGCGCGTCCCGCCACGGCACCCCGGTGGGCACCAGCTCCGGATCCGGGTGCGTCAGATGCGCGTGCCGCGCCGGACCCAACCCGAACGCCGCCGAGAACAGCCGGTGACAGTCGTCCTCCGACGGCGCGTGCGCGAACCACCGCGCCAACTCCCGGAAGTCGGCGACCGCACTGCTCGCCCGACGGCGCGACTCGGTGATCCGCTCCAACACCTGCAACAACGTGGTGATCGCCCGCCGGGCCACCAGCCGCAGGTTCTCCACCCGCGGCGGCGCACCGTCCGCACCCGGCAGGAACCACGCCCGCAGCCCCGTCCACCGGCTGCGCCGCTGCGCCAGCCACGCG
>NZ_KE387052.1:0-2406 GCF_000430445.1 Saccharomonospora iraqiensis subsp. iraqiensis | reverse complement strand
GTGCCGGGGACGGCGCCGGGGACCGTGTCGGGGACGCTGCCGGGGAGGCGGGGTCCGCGTCGTTCCGGCCCGCCCGGACCCCGGTGATCTTCGTGCACGGGCAGCAGGGATCGGCCCAGCAGTGGCAGTCCAACGCCAAACGGTTCTCCGTCAACGGCTATCCGGACCGTCTGCTGCACGCCTACGAGTACGACACCACCGTCGCGGACAACGCGCACGCGGTGCAGGGACTGCGGGAGTTGGTCACCGAGGTGCGCGGGCGCACCGGGGCCCGCGCGGTCGACGTCATCGCCCATTCGCGCGGCACCGCGGTGCTGCACGAGTACCTGTCCGCACCCGCACGGGCCGCGGGGATCCGCCGGTACGTCAACATCGACGGCCGTTCCGCCGAGGCGCCGCCGGGGGGAGTGCCGACGCTCGCGCTGTGGGCGAGCGTCCGGCCGGACGGGGAGATCGGCGGCGCGGTGAACGTCCGGCTGCCGGAACTGGGCCACACCGAGGCCGCGGTGTCGGCGGAGAGTT
Source organism: Saccharomonospora iraqiensis subsp. iraqiensis (assembly GCF_000430445.1). Taxonomy (GTDB): domain Bacteria; phylum Actinomycetota; class Actinomycetes; order Mycobacteriales; family Pseudonocardiaceae; genus Saccharomonospora; species Saccharomonospora iraqiensis. Next base: position 1,884 of record NZ_KE387052.1, on the reverse strand, counting down.
TCGGGATCATCCACCGGTTCCTGACCGGGCGGCCGCCGTGGACCACCGAGGTGCTGCCGGAACCGCCGGGACGGGTGCACATCTCCGGGCGGGTGACGTTCTTCCCGCGGAACGCGGGCGCGCGGGGCAGGCTGGAGGTCTGGCCGGTCGACCCGGACACGGGCCGGCGCCTCGGGGACCGGCCGCGGCACGTGGTCCGCACCGGCCGGGACGGCGGCTTCGGTCCGCTGCGCGTGCACGGGCTGCGCCGCTACGAGCTGGTCTTCGTCCGGGACGGGGAGCTGACCTACCACTTCTACCCGGAGACGTTCCGGCGCAGCGACCACTTCGTGCGGCTGCAGGTCTCCGAGCCGGGCGGGATCACCGACCGGATCGACCGCTGCCCCGGGCACACCGCGCTGACGGTGACCCGCAACCGGGAGTGGTGGGCCGACCAGGGCGGGGGCGACGACGACGCCCTGCTGGTCGACGGCGAGAACGTGCTCGCCCCGGCTGTCGCGCCGAAGGCGCGGCAGGTGATCGCCGCGTTCGTGTTCGACGCGGAGTGCGACACCGTCAGCCGATCGGGCGAGGCCGTGCCGCCGTTCGACCGTGTCCCGTTCCTGACCGCTGTCGACCGGTACGTGCCCGCGGGCGCGGGCGAACCCGTCTCCGTGACCCAGGTGGCAAGGGGGTCCGGCGGCGCGACGAGGACGATCACGGTGCGTGACTGGGCATCCGACCGGCACGCCGTGACCGTGCAGTTCCACGACCACCTCGCTCGCACCGTCGGCCGGGGTCGTGAGTGAATGGCGGAGTGCGGTGCCGCACCCGGCGCCGTGACGTCCGTGTTCACTCACGACCCTGGGAGGAATGGCGGTGCTCGATCTCCTGCTCCGTGACGTCCGTGCGCTGACGATGCGTGCCGACCACCCGCGCGCGCACACCGTGGGGGTGGTCGGCGGCGTGATCGTGGGTGTCGACGACGAGGTGCGGGACCTGCCCGCGCGTGCCGTCGTCGACGGGGGCGGTGCGACGCTCACCCCCGGCTTCACCGACGCGCACAACCACATGGTGTGGTACGGGTTGTCGCTGGCCGAACTGGACCTGTCGACGTGCCGCAGCCTCGACGAGGTTTACGACGCGGTGGCCGCGCGGGCGGCGGAGCTGCCGTCGGACGCCTGGGTCGTGGGCTCCGGGTACGACGACTACGTGCTCGGGCGGCATCCCGAGCGTGCGGCGCTGGAACGCGCGGGCGGGGGCCGTCCGGTGTGGCTTAAGCACCGCTCGGCGCACATGTGTGTCGCGTCGGACGCCGTGCTGGACAAGGCCGGGGTGCTGGACGGCTCGGCGCGGGTGCCGGACGGCGGGGTCGTCGAACGCGACGCCGACGGCGAGCCGACCGGTCTGCTGGCCGAGCAGGCGCAGCAGCTGGTGGACGCGCTGGTCAAGCCCTACCCGGTGGAGGATCTGGCCGCGGCCGTGGCGCGGGCGGCCGAGGTGTACGTGCGCGAGGGGCTCACGCACGTGACCGAGGCGGGCATCGCGGGCGGCTGGATCGGGCACAGTCCCGCCGAGGCCGCCGCCTACCAGCTCGCCCGGCAGCGGGGCGAACTGCCGCTGCGGGTGGAGCTGATGCCCGCCACCGAGGTGCTGCACCCGTTCGACCCGGCCGTGGGTGTGGAGACGGGGCTCGACCTCGGCCTGCGCAGCGGGTTCGGGGACGACTTCCTGCGGATCGGGCCGATGAAGATCTTCACCGACGGCGCGCTGAGCAGCCGCACGGCGGCGGTGACCGAGCCGTTCGTCGGCGCGGGCGGCCTCGGCGTGCTCGGCGACGACCCGGATGTGCTGCGGGAGCGGATGCTGGCCGCGCATCGCAGCGGCTGGGGGGGCGCCCCCCCC
>NZ_KE387051.1:6491-8124 GCF_000430445.1 Saccharomonospora iraqiensis subsp. iraqiensis | reverse complement strand
CGGGGCCACCGGCGGGCCGCGTCGCGCAGGGTGTCCAGCGCGCCCGGATCCCATTCGAGATCGGGGTTGGCGAACACGATCCAACCGACCCGGTCGTCGAGCGCGGCAACCCCGGCGTTGACCCCGCCGCCGTAGCCGAGATTGCCCCCGGTGTGCACCAGGCGCACGTGTTCGGCCTCGGCCGCCTTCTCCGGGGCGCCGTCGACGGAGCCGTTGTCGGCGAGCACGACGGTGACGTCGTCGTCGGTGGCGTCGTCCAGGGTGTCGAGGAAACGTCGCAGGTCCTCCCCCGGCGAGTAGGTCACCACCACCACGGCGACGTCGTCACCATAGGTTTCGGGGTCACCGTAGAGGCCGGGCGCGGTCTCGGGGCCGTCGGTCACGGAGCCATTGTGCACGCGCCACCGCCCGTGCCCGTCCGGTGGGCGGCCGGTGGGCGGTTCGTGGGACAGACGCCCCGTCGCCGCACCTCCGGTGTGGTCAGGGGCCGGTACGGTGCCGGTACCAGGCCCGGTCGTAGGCCTCCAGGTGGTCGCCGGCCGACCGGATCCAGGAGAACTCCTTGGCCCGGCGGCGCGCGGCCTGCGCCAGCTCCGCCCGCCGCGCGGGGTCGTCGAGCAGTCCGCGCAGTGCCGCCGCGACGTCGGCGGCATGCACACCGCAGTAGGCCACCGTGTCCCCGCCCACCTCGGGCAGCGCGAGCCGTCGCGTGGTGAGCACGCACGCCCCGGAGGCCATCGCCTCGAGCACGGGCAGGCCGAACCCCTCCCCCAGGCTCGGGTAGGCCACCACCTCGGCGCCGCCGAGGAACCCGGCGAGGGTGTCCACGGGGAGGTACCCGGCACGGACGATCCGGAGCCGGTGCGGCGCGGCGGCGAGGGCGTCGTCCACCCGCCGGTCCCAGCCCGGTTGCCCCGCGAGGACGAGCGCGGGCGGATCCGGGCGGTCGGCCACGGCCTCGGCGAATCCCCGGATCAGCGCGGGCAGGTTCTTGCGGGGCTCGAAGGCGCCGAGGAAGGCCACGTACGGCGTGTTCCCGATCCCGGTCACCTGCCGCGCGGCGCGCACCTGTTCCGTCGACGGCGGGTGGAAGCGGTGTTCGTCCACACCGTGCCGGATCACCCGCAGCTCCGCCCCGCGGGCGCGGGTGACGCGGCCGAGTTCCCCGGCGGTGGCGAGGCTGGGTACGACGCACAGCCGCGCCCGCCGCAGGGAGATCTCCGTCCACGCGCGGAAGAACCGCGCCTTCACCGACGAGTGCAGCACCGCGTCGGTGAAGAAAGTCGCGTCGTGCAGGGTCACCACCGAGGCCGCCCGGCTCGCCAGCGGCATCGTGTAGTGCGGGGAGTGGACCACGTCGACGCCGAGGCCGCGGACCAGGGCGGGCAGGGTGGTCTGTTCCCAGGTCAGCCGCGCCGTCCTGGTGGAGACCGCCTGAGCGGTGGGGATCACCCGGCACCGGGGGGCGAGTTCGGAGTAGAGGTGGCCGTCGCGGGGTTGGCAGACCACGGTGAGCCGCGCACCGGCCTCGTCGAGCGCGGCGACGAGCGAGTCGACGTACCGGCCCACACCACCGCGGTCGGCGGGAACCGCCGTGGCGTCGAGCAGGACACGTGGTTCGGGCACGGGGGCA
>NZ_KE387051.1:2290-6391 GCF_000430445.1 Saccharomonospora iraqiensis subsp. iraqiensis | reverse complement strand
GGCGGGGGCGACGGCGGTGGTCGCGCTCGACCCGCTGGGGCGCGGGCTCGGTCCGGACGTGCCGGAGGGGGCGCTGGACTACCTGTCCGAGGCGCGGGTGTGCGGGGACGAGTTCTCCCCGCTGTCGCCGGTGGATCCGTCCACCCCCGCGCTGGCCGGGGTGGGCGTGGACGACGTGCTCGCCCGCGCCCGCGAACGCGCCACCGCGCTCGGCATCGGCGCGGGCGACCGGGTGCTGTGCACGCGGGAGTGGACCCTGCCGGACGGGATGATCGACGCATTCCTCGCCCCGCTCTCGGCGGGGGCGCACCTCGTCCAGGTCACCCACACCGACGCGGAGGCGCTGACCCGTCACCGGGACACCGAGCGCACGACGGTCGAGCTGACCTGAGCCCGGCGGCCCGGGCCGCGGGTCGTCGTGCGCGGTGCACAACGCGGTGGGCCGGATGTCGTTCCGGGCGCACGGGGACCGGACCACTGTCCCCCGGAAGGCTTGTGTCCGCTTCCCCGCGTTGCCTACTGTCGGGTGATGTCGCGCACACCGAACACGCGTCCTCCCGGCCTCCCCACGTCGTTGACCTACCCCGAGGTCCCGGTCGGTTCCCTGCTCGCCGGTGCCGCCGCGCGCTACGGCGACCGGACGGCATTCACCCACCACGGCGACAGCCTCAGCTTCACCGGGCTGTGGCAGTCGGCGTGCCGGTTCGCCAACGCACTGCGCGAGCACGGAGTCGGCACCGGCGACACCGTCGCCCTGCACCTGCCGAACTGCCTCGCCTTCCCGGTGGCCTACTACGGCACGCTGCTGGCCGGGGCGGTGTTCAGCCCGGCGAGCCCGCTGCTGCCCCGGGACGCGCTGCACGACCAGCTCACCGACTGCGCGGCGCGGGTCGTGGTGACCTACGGCCCGGTCGCGTCGGCCCTGGACGGTCTGGACGTGGACACGGTGCTCGTGGTGGCCCCGACCGAGGACAGCCACACCGACTTCGCGGGCTTTCACGCCCACGCCTCGCCCGAGCCGCCGGACGTGGTGATCGACCCGGGCACCGACCTCGCCCACCTCGGGTACACGGGCGGGACCACCGGGCGGTCGAAGGGCGTGCGGTTGACCCACCGCAACGTCGTCGTCAACGCGATCCAGTACGCCTGCTGGGGGTCGGGGTCGGTCCCCACCTTCGACGACCACGGCAACCCGACGGTCGAGCAGATCGGCAGCCGCGAGGAGTGGACCTCGGAACTCGGGACCGGGGTCAGCATCAACCTCACCCCGTGGTTCCACGCCATGGGTATCGGCGGTCTGAACATCGGCGTCGTCACCGGCGGCAGCGTCACCGTGCACGACCGGTTCGACCCGCAGGCGTACGTGGCCGACGCCGAGCGACTGGGGATCACCACGATGAGCGGGGCGCCCGCGCTGTTCGCCGCGCTGCTGGCCTGCGAGGAGTTCCACACCGCCGATCTGTCCTCGGTGCGCGGGATCACCTCGGGCGCGGCGCCGATGCCGCACGAGCAGGCACGGGCGCTGCGGAAGCGGTTCCCGGACGCCGTCATCAGCGAGGGGTACGGACTCACCGAGGTCACCATGGGGGCGACCCTGGCGCCGACCTGGGAGTCCGGCACCCGCAAGGTCGGCACCGTGGGTGTGCCCCTCTTCGACACCGAGGTCAAGCTCGTGCCCGTGGAGGGGGGCGAGGAGGAACTGCCGCCGAACACCGAGGGCGAGGTGTGCCTGCGTGGCCCGCAGGTGATGCAGGGCTACCACAACCGCCCCGACGAGACCGCCGAGGTCCTCGTGGACGGCTGGCTGCACACCGGCGACATCGGCGTGCTCGACGACGACGGCGTGCTGTCCATCGTCGACCGCAAGAAGGACATGCTGATCTACAAGGGCTACAACGTCTACCCGCGCGAGCTGGAGGAACTGCTCGTCGAGCTGCCCGAGGTCGCCTCGGCCGCGGTGGTCGGCAGGCGCTCGCCCGAGGCGGGCGAACTGCCCGTCGCGTTCGCGGTCCTCGCCCCCGGGCACGGCGACACGACGGCCGAATCGGTGCAGGACGCGGTCAACGCCCGGGTGGCCCCGTACAAACGCCTCCGCGAGGTCCACCTCGTCGACGCCATCCCCGTCTCCGCCGCCGGCAAGATCCTCAAACGCGAACTCCGCGACCGCCTGTCCTGACCCGGCGCCCACCCCCGCCGTTGTGCCGTGAAGGGCACTTTCCCTGCGTCCGGCGCAGCGAGGGGCACATTCACTGCGTGTGACGCAGTGAATGTGCCCTTCACGCTCAACCCAGGTCGGCGCGGAGGGTGGCGTCCTTGTCCAGGACGAGTTGTTCCAGGTCGGACTGGTAGGACTCCATGCGGGTGCGGAGGGTGGCGTCGCTCGCGGCGAGCATGCGCACCGCGAGCAGGCCCGCGTTGCGCGCACCGCCCACGGACACCGTCGCCACCGGGACCCCGGCGGGCATCTGCACGATGGACAGCAGCGAGTCGAGCCCGTCGAGGTGCTTCAGCGGCACGGGCACGCCGATCACCGGCAGGGGCGTCGCCGCCGCGACCATGCCCGGCAGGTGGGCCGCACCCCCGGCGCCCGCGATGACGACCTTCAGGCCGCGTCCGGCGGCGGAGGCGGCGTAGTCCAGCATCCGTCGCGGGGTGCGGTGCGCCGAGTACACCCCGACCTCGTAGGGCACGTCGAACTCGTCCAGCGCCTGCCCCGCGGCCTCCAGGACCGGCCAGTCCGAGTCGCTGCCCATGATGACGCCGACCGTGGCGGTACTCACTTCGTCCGTCGCTCCCCGTCCTCGCTCAGTGGATCTCGTAACCGTCCGGCCACTCGGCGTGGGACAGCCAGTGTGCCGCCAGCCGTGCCCGCTCCCGTTGCCCGTCGGTGAGCTCGCCCAGCAGGTTGACGTGCCCGAGCTTGCGGCCCGGCCGCTCCGCCTTGCCGTAGAGGTGCACCCGCACGTCCGGGAAGCGGGCGAACAGGTGGTGCAGCCGTTCGTCGACCGACATCGACGGCGTCTCCGGGGCACCGAGCACGTTCGCCATGACGGTCGGCGCCAGCGGGTCCGTGCTCCCCAGCGGGTAGTCCAGCACCGCGCGCAGATGCTGCTCGAACTGCGAGGTGCGGGACCCGTCCATCGTCCAGTGCCCCGAGTTGTGCGGGCGCATGGCCAGTTCGTTGACCAGCACGCCGTCGTCGGTCTCGAACAGCTCCACCGCGAGCACCCCGACGACGTCGAGCTCCTCGGCGATGCGCAACGCGAGGTCCTGGGCCTGCTGGGTGCGGGCCTCGTCCAGGTCGGGGGCGGGCGCGAGCACCTCGGTGTTGATGCCGTCCGACTGCACGGTCTCCACCACCGGCCACGCCGCGCCCTGGCCGAACGGCGAACGCGCCACCAGCGCGGACAGCTCCCGCCGCATCGGCACCTTCGCCTCGACGAGCAACGGGGTCCCGGCGTCGAGCAGCTCCGGCACCAGCGCCCGCGCCTCGTCCGCCGAGTGCACCATCCACACCCCGCGCCCGTCGTAGCCGCCGCTGGCCGCCTTGAGCACCACCGGCCACGACCGCGCCCGCCCGAAGTCGACCACGTCGTCGGTCGACGACACCGCGGCGAACGGCGGCCCCGGGATGCCGTGTCCGGCGAGCCGCTCCCGCATCCGCAGCTTGTCCTGTGCGAACGCGAGCGCCGACGGGCCGGGACGCAGCACGACCTTCTCGTCGGCCAGCGTCCGCAGCAGGTGCTGCGGCACGTGTTCGTGGTCGAACGTGAGCACGTCGACGCCCCGCGCGAAGGAGCGCAGTGCCTCCGGGTCGGTGTGGTGGCCGTAGGCCACCTCGCCCGCGACGAGGCCCGCCGATTCCCCCTCGGTCACGGCGAGCACGCGCAGGGACTGGCCGAGTGAGATCGCCGCCTGGTGGGTCATCCGGGCGAGCTGGCCGCCGCCCACCATCCCCACGACGGGAAGTCCGGTTCGGGAGTCCATGGTCGGTCCAGATTACGGGGCCGCCGCGGCCCGCTCAGCGCCGCCCCGCCGCCCGTGTGTGCCGCGCCTCCCCGGACGTTCCCGGCCCGTCCGCGTCGGCGTCCGCGTCCCGTC
>NZ_KE387051.1:0-2190 GCF_000430445.1 Saccharomonospora iraqiensis subsp. iraqiensis | reverse complement strand
GCGCGGGCGCGAGCACCTCGCCCGCCGACGCGAACGCCTCCGCGGTGGCCTCGGCCGTCAGGCGCACGATCTCGGCGGCGAGTTCGGCGGGGCGGTACCGCTGGTACGCCCGGTCGTCGATCGTCAGCCCGGTCAACACGGACCGCACCCCGACGGTGGCCGTCACCGAGCCGTCCGCGCTGCTCGCCGACGCCCGTACGGAGGCCAGTTCCCGTTGCGCGGCGATGAGCCGCTCCCTGCTGCGACGGTAGTCCGCGAGTGCCTGTTCCACCCGCGCCTGGTGCTCGGTCACGGCCCTCTCCCCGACGTCGAAGGTCTCTCGTGGACAGCGGCAGGCACCCGTCGGACGCCGGCCGAGCCCGTGCGGTTCCGTCCCGCCCGGCCCCCGTCCCGGCCCCGCCGCGCGGGGTCGGGAGAGGTGGCCACGGTTCACCCGGCGAGCGCGCGCACCACCCGGGAGGGGCTGGGTCTGCCGAGCCGGTCCGCCATCCACACGCTCGCCTCGACCAGGGTGGCCAGGTCGACCCCGTGCCGCACGCCGAGACCGTCCAGCATCCACACCAGGTCCTCGGTGGCGAGGTTCCCCGTCGCCGACTCCGCGTACGGGCAGCCGCCGAGCCCGCCCGCCGACGAGTCGACCGTGCGCACGCCCCGGCGCAGGGCCGCGAGCGTGTTCGCCAGCGCCTGACCGTAGGTGTCGTGGAAGTGGACGGCGAGCGCGTCGGGGTCCACGCCCTCCGCGGCGAAGGCGTCGAGCAGCGCCTCCACGCTGCCCGCCGTGGCGACGCCGACGGTGTCGCCGAGGGAGAGCTGGGTGCAGCCGAGGTCGAGCAGCCGTTTGCCCGCCCGGACCACCTGGGCGGGCGGCACCGGCCCCTCCCACGGGTCCCCGAAGCACATGGACAGGTACCCGCGCACGTCGAGGCCCTCCGCGCGGGCCTTCGCCACCACCGGCTCGAACATCGCGAACTGCTCGTCCAGCCCCGAGTTGAGGTTGCGCCGGGCGAACGTCTCGGTGGCGCTGGCGAACACGGCGATGTGCCCCACCCCGGCGGCCAGCGCCCGCTCCAGCCCGCGCCGGTTCGGCACGAGCACGGGGTAACGCACGCCCGGGTGCGGGGCGAGCCGCTCCAGCAGCGTCTCGGCGTCGGCGAGCTGCGGTACCCACTCCGGGCGCACGAAGCTGGTCGCCTCCACCGTGGTCAGTCCGGCCCGGGCCAGCCGGTCGAGGAACTCCAGCTTCACCTCCACCGGCACCACCGCGGACTCGTTCTGCAGTCCGTCGCGCGGGCCGACCTCCCAGATCGTCACCCGCTCCGGCAGGCCCTCCGCGGTGGGCAGCCGCTCCGGCAGGCCCAGTTCACGCACGCCCATGCCACTCCTCACGCCCGTCGGCGGGGTCGGCGGGCCGGTAGTCGTCGTAGGGATTGTCGTTGACCTGCCGGTAGATCCGGCTGTGCATCCGCTCGACGTCGGGGATGTCGCCGAAGGTCAACGGCTCGTCCGAGGCGGACTCGATGATCAGGGTGCCGCAGCCGAAGATCCGGTCCACGAGCCCGTGCTCGAACCGCACACTGTTGATCCGGGCCATCGGGATGTCGATGCCGGTGCGCTTGAGCACGCCCTCCCGCGTGATCACCCGGTCGGTGGTCACGATGAAGTGGGTCGTGCGCCACCGCACGAACGGGGTGAGGAACAGCCACGTCACCAGCCAGGCGGCCACGACGCCGAGCGCGATCAGCGACGCCATGTCCCACGGCGGGTCGAGACCGACGGCCAGGGTCGCCAGCCAGCTCCCCACCCCGACGGTGGCCAGCAGGGCCAGCACGGGGAGGATCAGCATCTTGACGTGCGGGTGGCGGTGGGCCACCACGTGCTCACCGTCACTCAGCAGTTCGTCCGGGTAGGCCACTCGTCAACACCCCCGCCACACCGTGTTCGGCCGTGCGGTCACCGTACCGCCCACGGTGACGCTTCACCCGTAAGCGGGCCGGAGATGCACCACATCGGCCGCGAAGACCGTCCTCCGGCGGCCGCCGCCCGCGTCGACCACCAGCGCCCCGGTGGGGTCGACGTCCACGGCCGTGCCGGTCCACGGTGCGGCCCCGGACACCTCGACCCGAACCGGCTGCCCCAGCGTCACGCAGCGGTCCCGGTACCCGTCCAGCAACCCGGCGGCGGCCAGGTCGC
>NZ_KE387050.1:2654-5590 GCF_000430445.1 Saccharomonospora iraqiensis subsp. iraqiensis | reverse complement strand
CGGACGGTCCCGGACGGGGCCCGTCGGGCGGGGGCGGGGGTGTTCCCGGTGCGGAGCCGGACGGGCCCGGTGGGGGTGGTGCACCCGGGGACCGGGACTCCTCCCCGGCGAGCACGGCGCGGGCGGCCGCGACCAGTCCCACGCAGCTGTCGTAGCGCGCATCGGGGTCCTTGGCCATCCCCGTGCGCACGACGTCGTCGATCGCGGCAGGCACCCCGGCCACCGCGCGGACCGAGGGGACCTCCTCGGCGAGGTGTCCCTTGATCACGGCCTCCACGTCGCCGGTGAACGGCGGCTTCCCGGTCAGACAGGCGTAGAGCATGCACCCGAGCGCGTACTGGTCGGTCCGCCCGTCCAGTGGTTCGCCCCGCAGATGCTCCGGCGCGGCGTAGGTGGGGGAGCCGAGGAAGTCGCCCGCCCGGGTGCGGTGGCCCGTGGTGCCCCGTCGGGTGAGCCCGAAGTCGGCGATGTAGACGTGCTCGCGGACCGCCTCCTTGCTGGTCACCAGCACGTTCGCCGGCTTGACGTCGAGATGGACGAGGCCGCGTTCGTGCAGGGTGTCCAGCGCGTCGGCGACCTGGTCGAGCAACCCGACGGCACGCTGCGGCCCCATCCCGCCGTCCGCGATGAGGCTGGCCAGGTCCGAGCCGTCGACCAGCCGCATCGCGATGTAGAGCATGTCGTCGAGCTCGCCGAAGTCGTACAGCGGCACGATGTTCGGGTGGTCGATCGCCGAGGTGTTCCGCGCCTCGTCGACGAACCGTTCGCGGAACTCGGCGTCGGCCCCGAGGTGCTCACCGATGACCTTCAAGGCCACCTTGCGCCCCAGCCGCACGTCCGTGGCCCGGTACATCACGCTCATGCCACCCTGGCCGAGCACCCCGTCGATCCGGTAGTTACCCAGCCGCCGCCCCGTGAGGTCGGCCGACACCTCGCCTGCCACGGTCGAAGCCTAACGTCCGCGCGGTACCGGGACGTGACGTGTCCGCATCCGGCCCCCCGCGGGACGGCGCGGAGTGCCGGGAACGGACGGCGCCGGCGTCCGTCGACCGCGAACGCCGGCGCCGTCCGGCCCGCTACGACATCTTGCGGACGTCCGCGGCCTGGCTGCGGCCGTCCCGCCCGGCGGTGATCTCGAATTCCACCCGGTCACCCTCGTCGAGGGTGCGGAAACCCTCCGCCTGAATGGCGGAGTAGTGTACGAAGACATCGGGCCCCTCGGGGGAGGAGATGAACCCGTAGCCCTTTTCCGCGTTGAACCATTTGACCGTGCCGACTGCCACGGCGTCCTCCTTGTGACAAACCAACGCGCCAGAGCGCCGCCTGCCGCGTTCTCAAAGCGTCGATCACGCTACCGGAGAAACGCCGGGAGGCAATGGTCAATTCGCGGGAATCTCGGCCCGGCCGCGACGGGCGGTCACGGACGTCTGCGCGTCTGTACCAGCACCGTCGCCGGTCCGGCGACGTCCAGCGCCAGCCCCTCGCCGGTACGCACGGACTGCGGCCGGGCGGGGTCGACCGCCCGCAGCCGGACCTCGACCCCGTCCGGGTACGCGAGCAGGAACAGCGGATTCACCGTGATGACCTCCGCCGGTCCCACCTTCAGCGAATCCATTGGTCCGCGTGCGGCCAGCACCAGCGGACCGGTCCCGCTGTGGTGCCGCAGGAAACCGGAGTCGTTGCCGAACAGCGTCCGCAGGGCGGGCCACGGGTGGTCCTGTCGGACCGTCGCCGGCCGGGCGAGCACCGCGTCCCGTGCGACCGACCAGCCGGTCCGCCCGTCCAGTTCGAGCGGGTGGACGTCCCCGGCCACCTCGGGTGCGAGGTCCACCCAGCCGCCCTGGGCGGGCGCGGTGAACACGGACGCCCCCTTGCCCTCCCGGGTGTCCGCGATCCCGTAGCTCGCCGCCAGCAGCGAGTCCGCGGGGGCCTCGACGGCCTCCCCCGCGGCGAGCACGATCCGGGCCACCCCGGACGTGGGCGTGTGGCGCGTGAGGACCCGCATGGCCTACCGGGTCGGCATCCTCGCCACCAACCAGGCCAGCAGCGCGGACGGGTCCCGGGTCTGGGTCAGCACCTGGCCGGGGCCCGCGAAGTCGAAGACCAGGCCCTCGCCGCTCTTGAGCGACTGGACCATGCCGGAGGAGATCCGGCGGGTCTGGTGCTGCACGCTGTCGGCGTAGGCGACGACGTGCCCGGCGTCGACGGTGATCATCTCGCCCTGTTGCAGGGTCACCAGGTCCATCGCCCCGTAGCAGGACACGACCAGCTGGCCCTGCCCGGTGGCGTGGGACAGGAAGCCGCCCTCTCCCCCGAACAGGTTGCCGAACCCGCCCCACTTCGTGTCGAGCGTGATGCCGTGCGAGTTGGCCAGCCAGGACCCGTTGGTGACGCACCAGCCCACGCGGCCGTCCATCTCGACGATCCGGACGTCGCCGGGCAGCCCGGGGGCGACGTCCACCCACCCGCCGTTCGGGGGCGCGGTGAAGGTCGACACGAACAGCGACTCCCCGCCGAGGACCGCCCGTCCGAGCCCCTTCATCAGCCCACCCTGCGCCTGGGACTGCATCTGGACGCCGTAGCTGGTCGCGACCATCCCGCCCGCCTCGACCTGGACGGGTTCCTGCGGTGCGAGCGCGAGTCGGGCCACCGTGAACGACGGCTGGTGACGCATCTGGACCTGCACCCGGACTCCCCCTAGTTCTCTCGATCCCGATGTTGCGGCGCCACGAGTTTGGCACGACCCGCCCGGGGCGGGAGGATGGTCCACGTGATCTCCGTCGAACAGCACCGTGCCGCCGTCACCGACCTGCTCGGCGTCCGGCCGGTCGGGCACCGCCCGACGGCCGACTGCGCCGGGCTCGTGCTCGCCACGGACGTGCGGGCGGAGGTGGCGCTGCCGCCGTTCGACAACTCCGCGATGGACGGCTACGCCG
>NZ_KE387050.1:0-2554 GCF_000430445.1 Saccharomonospora iraqiensis subsp. iraqiensis | reverse complement strand
CGGGGGCCCCCGCTCAGCGGTGCGTCCCCGGCGACGACGGGTGTTCGGTGTGCCCCTCCGTCGCGTCGTCCTCCTCCGGGTGCGCGTCCCGGGGGCCGTCCCCGGCGACCGGCGTGCGGGGACGGCGCAGTCCGGGGTGGGCGTGCGGCAGCGTCACGTGCACGACGGCACCACTGGCGGCCAGGGTCGCCGCGACCAACGGCCAGGACAGCAGCACCCGCGCGGTGCCCAGGGCCACGACCTCCCCGGCCAGCCACAACGCCCCGAACACCAGCACCCGCAGCAGGTACTGGCCGACCCACACCCAGCTCGCCCGCGAGTAGGCGCGCAGCAGGTCCCGGTCGCGCCGCCAGCGCATCCGTTGTCCCAGCACGGCGCCGACCACGACACCCAGCAGCGGTCGGCGCACCAGGATGCTCACCGCCCACACGAGTGCGCTGGCCACGTTGGCCAGCAACTGGGGCAGGAAGAAGTCCTCCGGATCCCCGGTGCGCACCGCGATCAGTGCGGCGACGGTGACCCCCGCGAGGCTCAGCAGCACCGCACGCACCTTTTCCCGGCGCACCAGCCGGACCGCGCCGACGAGCACGCTCACCCCGACCGCCGCGGCGGCTCCCCAGCCGATCGACGACCCGGTCAGCGACCACGCGAGGACGAACGCCACCGGAGGCAGGGTCGCGTCGACCGCCCCGCGACGTCCGCCGAGCAGGTCGGCCAGCGACTCCCGCCGGGACCCGGTGTCGGCGTCCCCCCGGCCTCGGGCGCCGGGCGGACCGGCACCGGTCTCGCGTTTCCTCACACCCCCAGCGTGCCGGACGTCCGGGGGCAACGGCACCGGCGGTGCACGGCGCCTCGGAGAGCTTCCCCACAGCGTCGTCCGCCCCCGGGAACCCGCTGGGCAACCCCGCGGCGCGGTGACCGAGGGACCGAGGATCACAACCGACGGTAGCGTAGGTGCGGCCCGGGCGAGCTAGAGTCGGGACCGGCCGTGCGCGCGGCCGCCGTTCTCGTGGTGTCAGGGGGAGGTCAGGGTCGTGACCGGGTTCGACAGTTACGTGGCGATCGGGGACAGTTTCACCGAGGGGCTCAACGACGAGGCGCCGGACGGCACGTTCCGCGGCTGGGCGGACCGGCTCGCCGAGATCCTGGCCGACGGCAGGCCGGACTTCCGCTACGCGAACCTGGCCCTGCGCGGCAAACTGCTCGACGAGATCTTCGACGAACAACTGCCCACCGCCCTCGACCTGCGGCCCGACCTCGTGACGGTGTGCGCGGGCGGCAACGACATCATCGTGCCCGGTGCGGACGTCGACGACGTCGCCGCGCGGTTCGAGGAGGGCATCGCGGCGCTGCGGGCCGCGGGCATCGAGGTCCTGATCTTCACCGGCCCGGACACCAAGCAGATGTCGGTGATGAGCATCCTGCGCGGGAAGGTCGGCATCTACAACGCGCACCTGTGGGCCATCGCCGACCGGCAGGGCGCCAAGGTCGTGGACCTCTGGGCGATGCACGTGCTGCACGACGTGCGGGCGTTCAGTGACGACCGGCTGCACTTCACCGCGGAGGGGCACCGCCGGATCGCCCTGCGCGCCGCCGAGGTGCTCGGCGTCCCCACCGCCGACGACTGGCGCGAGCCGTGGCCGGAGACCGACGAACCGGCGAACTGGCTGACCCTGCGCCGTTCCGACCTCGAATGGACCAGAACCCACCTGCTCCCGTGGATCCGCAGGACACTGCGCGGCGAGTCCATGGGCGACGGGCTCCAGCCGAAGCGTCCCCGGCTCGCGCCGCTGACCACGATCACCCGCTCCGCATCCGGCGGCGGTCCGGTGACGACGGCACTCGCGGAGCGGACGGTCCCGGACACGGCGGGCGAGCCCGCGGAGAACGGGGGCCTGAGCCCGGCCACGGGGTGACCGGACGCCGTGCGCAGGTACCGCCGCGGCCGTAGTCTCGCCCCATGTCGGGCGCGCGGCACTGGCTGCTCCTGATCCCGTTCGCGGTGCTGACCACGGCCGCCCTGGCGGTCGCGGCCACGGCCGTGGAGACGGCGCGGATCGAGTCGGAACTCACCGACCGCGCCCGCGCCGCGCTGTCGTCGGCGGACCTGCCCGCCGACGAGGTGACCCTCTCCGGCCGGGACGCGACCGTCACCACGGACACCCCGCAGCAGGCCGCCCGCGCCGAAACCACCCTCGCCGACGTCCCCGGGATCCGCACCGTCACCGCCACCGCCACCCGACGCTGACCCCGCACCCCGCCGGGGTTCGGCCGTGAAGGACACGACACGGGCGTGCAAACGGCGGTGCGGTGGGTATTCCCGTCGGGTGGGTGTCGGCGCGCGGGAGGCGGGTCGGCGCGGGAGTGCGACCGCCGGAGGGTGTCATGGCGTGGTTGTTCGGCCAGATCTGGCTGTGGCTGTTGATCGCCTTCGTCCTCGGTGTCGCGTTCACGGCGTTGGTGCTGCGGCTCGGCCGGCGCTCCCGCACCGCCTCCGGCACCCGCACCGCCTCCGGCACCCGCACGGGGCAGGCGCACCGGGAGCCCGCCGCAC
>NZ_KE387049.1:5622-9346 GCF_000430445.1 Saccharomonospora iraqiensis subsp. iraqiensis | reverse complement strand
CGAGCCGGGCCGAGGACACCGCCCGGCCGAGCCGGGCCGATGACACCGCGCGGCCGGACGGGGCCGACGACAATCCCCCCGCGCGGGCCGCCGACGACATCGAGCTGGACCTGCCGTGACCGAGGCGCTGCAGCGGCTGCACCCGGCACTGGTGCACCACATGGTGAACACGCTGGGGTGGCGGTCGCTGCGGCCGCTGCAGGACGCCGCCGTCGGCCCGGTGCTCGACGGGCACGACGCCCTGCTGCTCGCGCCCACCGCGGGCGGCAAGACCGAGGCCGCGTGCTTCCCCGTGCTCTCGGCGATGGAGCAGCAGCACTGGGACGGACTGTCGGTGCTGTACGTGTGCCCGCTGAAGGCGCTGCTGAACAACCTGCTGCCCCGGCTGGAGAGCTACGCCGCCTGGCTGGGCAGACGGGTGGCGTTGTGGCACGGCGACGTGCCCGCCTCCGCCCGACGCCGCATCCTGCGCGAACCGCCGGACATCCTGCTCACCACGCCCGAGTCGATCGAATCCATGCTGGTCAGTGCGAACGTGGAGCACGGGCGGTTGTTCGCCGGGCTGCGCGCGATCGTGGTGGACGAGGTGCACGCCTTCGCCGGGGACGACCGGGGCTGGCACCTGTTGGCCGTGCTGGAACGCCTCACCCGCGTGACCGGGCGGCCCGTCCAGCGCATCGGCCTGTCCGCCACCGTCGGCAACCCCGACCAGCTGCTCGGCTGGCTGCAGGGTTCCGGTGTGGAGTCCCGCCCCGCCACCGTCGTCGCCCCCGACCTCCCGCGACCGGCCTCCGTCGACACCGGTGCGGCGACCGCCCCGCCCGCCGGGGACGTCGAACTGGACTACGTCGGCTCGGTTGCCAACGCCGCCACCGTGCTGTCCACACTGCACCGGGGTGAGAAGCGGCTGGTGTTCTGCGACTCCCGCACGCTCGTCGAGGAACTCGGCGCCGCCCTACGCGAACGCGGCGTGACGACGTTCCTCTCGCACGCGTCCCTGTCGCTGGACGAGCGGCACCGCGCCGAGCAGGCGTTCTCCGAGGCGCGTGACTGCGTCATCGTGGCGACGTCCACCCTGGAGCTCGGCGTCGACGTCGGTGACCTGGACCGGGTCATCCAGATCAACGCCCCGACCACCGTGGCGTCGTTCCTGCAACGGCTCGGCCGCACGGGCCGGCGCGCGGGCAGCGAACGCAACTGCCTGTTCCTGGCGCTGCGCAGGGACGACCTGTTGTGGGCGGCGGCGCTGCTGCGGCTGTGGGGCAGCGGATACGTCGAACCGATCACCGCCCCGCCCGAGCCCCGGCACATCGTCGCCCAGCAGGTCCTCGCGCTCGCCCTGCAGGAGAACACCATCGGCCGGCACACCTGGTCCGAGGAGTGGAACGGGCTCGCGCCGTTCGACCGGAGTGCCGAGCCGGTCGTGCGGCACCTGGTCGACGACGGCTTCCTCGACCGGGACGGCGAACAGCTGTTCATCGGCCCCGAGGCGGAACACCGCTTCGGACACCGGCACTTCATGGACATGACCGGGGTGTTCCTCGCACCGCCCCAGTTCACCGTCCTCGCCGGGCGGCGGGAGGTCGGCCGCACCGACCCGGGACTGCTCACGGAGAAGGTCGACGGGCCGCGCGTCCTGCTGCTCGGCGGGCGGAGCTGGAAGGTCACCTGGATCGACTGGAAGCGCCGCCGCTGCTTCGTCGAGGAGGTCGACGGCGGCGGGCGTGCCCGCTGGCTCACCCCGGGTATCGACGGCGCGAGCCATGCCCTGACCCGCGCGGCCCGGGACGTGCTGCTCGGCGACGGCCCGCCGGTGAAGCGCACCCGGCGGGCCGAACAGGTCCTTGCCGAACTGCGCGACGAGCGGCTGCCGACCGTGCACCCGGGCGGCACGATGCTCACCCGCCGCTCCGACGGTGATGTGCGCTGGTGGACCTGGGCGGGCCTGCGGGCCAACGCCACCCTGGCCGCCACCCTGGGCAGCGTGGCCGACGGGAAGCAGCGTTTCGACGACGTGTCCGTGCGGCTGCGCACCGACCTGGACCGGGATCTGTGGCACACGGCCACCGCCGACGCCGCCGAACGCCTCTGCCTGCCCGCCGTCGACGAACGCGCCGTGGCGGGGCTGAAGTTCAACGAGGCCCTGCCGCCGCGCCTGGCCGAAGCCACCCTCGCCGCCCGTCTGGCCGACCTCGACACGGCCGCGCAGGTACTCGCCGAGCCGGTGCGCTTCGGTGAGCTCGGGTGACCACCGGGAAGTCGGCCCGGTGGCCCGTCCTGTGCTGTTCGTCGACGGGAGCATCACTGTTCCGGGTGGAATCCGGGAGTGTCCCGGGGTCGCTCCCGCAGGTCCTCACTACGCGTCCCTAACGTCCCCGGCACGGGATGCGTTTCCCGTCCCGTCTCGAACCGGGCCGTCCGTGTCCGGTGGGTGCTGGGAGAGGAGGCCAGGCTTTGCGAAAGACGTTCGCGCTGGTGGCGGTGGTGGTCGTGGCGCTCACCGGGACGGTGGGGACGGCGTCGGCGCACGGAAGCGTCACCGATCCGCCGTCGCGGGTGTACGGCTGCTACGAACGCTGGGGTGACGACCACCTGTCCGCGGAGATGGCCGAGCGGGACCCGATGTGTCACCAGGCGTGGCAGGCCGATCCGAAGGCGATGTGGAACTGGAATGGTCTGTACCGCAACGGCGTCGACGGTGAGCACCGCGGCGCGATCCCGGACGGGCAGCTGTGCAGCGGCGGCCGCACCCAGGACGGCCGCTACGCCGCGTTCGACGCGGTCGGCGAGTGGAAGGCCGCCGAACGGGACAACACCTTCTCCGTCACCGTCCGCGACGGTGCCCGGCACGGCGCCGACTACTACCGCGTCTACATCACCCGGCCGGGCTTCGACCCCACGATGCACCCGCTGACGTGGCAGGACCTGCGCGTCGCCCGCGAGGTCGGCCCCGTCGGGAAGGTGGAGAACTTCACCTTCGAGGTGAACGCGGGCGAGCGCACCGGCCGCCACATCGTCTACACGATCTGGAAGGCCGCCCACATGGACCAGACCTACTACCTCTGCAGCGACGTCCGCTTCACGGGCGAGTGACCGAGCTGGTCACCCCGGGTGTGGGCGTGAGGGGCACTTTCCCTGCACAGAATGCAGTGAATGTGCCCCTCGCGGCACCCGACGCAGAGAAGGTGCCCTTCACGACACACCCAACGGGGGGCCGCCGGTCAGGCCGGTGAGGGTGACGGTCAGGCAGCGGGTCACCTGGTCGGGTGGGGTGTCGAGTTCGATGAGGCGGGCCAGGGCGGTCAGCAGGCACAGGACGTCGTCGGCGGTGACGTCGCCGCGCAGTGCGCCCTCGGCGTGGGCGGCGGCGACCAGGTCCTCCACCAGGGGGCGCAGGGAGCGGTCGCAGGCCGAGAGCCGGCCCGCCTCGGTGGTGGCCGCGGCCAGGTTCTCCAGCACCGCGCGGTCGCCGCGCTGGTAGGTCAGGGCGTCGGCGACGAAGCCGGCCAGCGCGTCCCACGCCGTCGGCCGTGTGCGGGCCACGGCGCGGGCCTGCTCCACCCACTGCGCGTAGCTCTCCGCGACCAGTGTCTCCAGCAGCGCGTCCTTGGACGGGAAGTGCCGGTACAGCGTGCCCATGCCCACCCCGGCGCAGCGGGCGACCTCGCGCACGTCCACGGCCTGCCCGCGTTCGGAGAACGCCACGGCCGCCGCGCGCAGGATC
>NZ_KE387049.1:1730-5522 GCF_000430445.1 Saccharomonospora iraqiensis subsp. iraqiensis | reverse complement strand
ACGGTCGGCCCCCGCCGCCCCGTCCGGCGCCGGGGCGCCGTCGGCGCGATGATGGGACCACCGCCCGGGCACACCCGGTCGGAACCACAGGCACGAGACGACGCGGGAGGAGTGCGAGTTGTCCGAACTCCGGGAGCCGTTGACGCGCGGGATGGCCCAGCTGTGGGAACTCGACGACGTCCTCTGGGAGGCCGACACCCCCTATCAGCACGCCGTGATCGCGCGGACGGCCCAGGGTGTCTCGCTGTTCTGTGACAACGATCCGCAGAGCACCGAACTGGCCCAGCGGCACTACCACGAGGCGCTGCTGGTGCCCGCGCTGCTGCTCGCCGACCGTGTGGAGCGGGTCCTCGCGGTCGGCTCCAGCGAGGGGGTGATCAGCGCGATGGCCGTCGAGGCGGGAGCCACCCACGTCGACCACGTCGACATCGACCGCGAGGTCGTCGAGCGGTGCGCCCGGCACCTGCCCTACGGCTACACCCCGGACGAACTCGACCGTGCCGTGCGCGGCGAGGGGCCGGTGACCGTGCACTACGCGGACGGGTGGGAGTTCGTGCGCGCGGCCGCGTCCGACGGCGAGGGCTACGACGTCGTCGTCGCCGACCTGCCCGGCGAGCGGGAGGACGACTCCCAACACAACCGGCTGTTCGGGGAGGAGTTCCTGCGCCTGTGTGCCTCGGCGCTGCGTCCCGGCGGGGTGGTGACCTCCCAGGTCGGCTGCCCGACGTTGTGGCTCAACGGGATGCTCCGGCGTGCCTACCGGCGGTTCACCGACGTCTTCGGCACGGTGTTCTACTACGGCTCCGACGAGTTCGACTGGGCGTTCCTCACCGGCCGGGTCGACGCCGTGGCCGAACCGGCCGCGCGGATGATCGACCGGTTCCCCCACCTCACCTACCGGCCCGGCACGCTCGACGCCGAGGCGCTGACGGCGGGCAGCGTGCTGCCCTACACCCTCCGCAGGGAGCTCGCCGCCGAACGGTCCTGACCACCGTCATCCCCGCGTCCCGTGGTCGTGCCACCGCACCGCCGCGACGACACACCGGAATGCTGCCGAGGCGAGGAGCCCGGCGACGGGAAGGGGCCACCACGCGGAGGTCACCTCCGCCAGGAACACGTGCACCCCCGCCGTCCCGGCGAACGCCGCCGCGAGCAGGAACAGCAGCAGGCGCTCGGCGGTGTCGGCGCGGGATGCGCGTCGGAGCATGACCACCGGCCTCCTCGGGTGCGGATGTGCGGCGTATCGCCGCACCCGCGCCGAGGGTTACGCCGGCACGGGATCCGCATCGCGGAATCACCGGCCACTGTGGCCGGACGTCCGGCCGGTGAACGGCGGACACATGGATGTGATCTCGCGCACACTTCACTCGGGTGGGTAACGGTGTACACCAACGCTGTACTGCGACGATCGGGTGAGTGCGGTGTCGGCGGGATGGTTGAGTGCGACCGGGGTCGCACGATGCATGTCACACGGGCTTTGCCCGGGGGCGTGTGGCACATAGAGTCCGTCAGACAATCTTCGCCTATGAGGCGGGCCTCGACACCCGTGAGCCGCGCGTCCCACCACGGACCGCGACGAGACGTCGTATTGACTCGTGCTCGCGGAGCTGAATAGCCTCCCCGCGCAGCGTCGGCTCGATGCGGTGTGGGCGGGCCGGACACGGGTTGGGGGCCCATACGGAACATGTCGCTGGAAGGGCCTTGAGCGCGTTGTTGAAGACGAGATCCGCCTCACGCAGTGGGCGTTCGACGATCCGGAACCGGATCCTGGCCATCGCCTTCGTGCCCAGCATCGTCTTCCTGCTCTCCGGATCGGCGATCTCGGGCTATCTGATCTACGACGCGGTCCAGGTCCGGTCGTTCGCGACGAGCGTGCACGACGCCGCCGAGCCCGCGGGGCGGTTCTTCGCCGCCGTCCGTGCCGAGCGCAGGCTGACCCTCCAGGAGATCGCCGGTTCGCGCTCGCTCGGCGCGCAACTGCAGGAGTCCCGGGCCGCCACCGACACCACCGCACAGCGCCAGGCACAGGCGCTGAACGACGTCACCGGCAGCGCGCCGGAGAGCGTGGTGGAGAGCGTCGAGGCGACGTTCCGGCAGGTCCAGCGGCTGCCCGGGTTCCGGCAGCGGGTCGACAACGGTGCGGTCACCCTGCAGGAGGCCTACGAGTACTACAACGGCATCATCGACGAGTACGTCCACGGTCTGAACAGTGTCGCGCGGGAGACACCGAGCGCCGAGACCGCGTACATGCGTCTGATGGCGATGCCGCTGTTCACCGCCTCGGACTCGATGTCCCGCGGTGACGCGCTCGCCGCGTCCGGCCTCTCCGGCGGCGGACTCACCGAGGAGGAGTTCCGCAGCTACATCAGCGAGGTCGGTGCCTACCACTCCGCGCTGGAGCAGGCGGTCCCGGAGATGATCCCGGAAGTCCGCGGGCAGTACGACCAGCTCGTCTCGAGCGAGGCGTGGGACACGCTGCTCACGGTGGAGAACGCCTTCCTCCGGGGCAACCAGAACAACCTGCCGGTGCCGGAGGACCAGTGGCGTGAGGCCGCGAGTGAGGTCAGCGCGACGCTGTGGGGCCTCTACGTGCAGCAGAGCACCGACGCGACGAACCTCGCCGTCGACGAGGCCGACGAGACCCTGGCGACCTCGATCGCCGCCGCCGCGGCCGTGCTGCTGGTCTCCGCCGCCGCGTTCTTCTTCTCGTGGCGCCTGTCGAACCGGCTGATCCACCGGCTGACGGCACTGCGTGCCGAGACGCTGGACATCGCCGAGGACCAGATGCCGCGCCTGGTGGAGCGTGTCCGTGGTGGTGACCAGGTGGACCTGTCCAACGAGATGTCCTACCTGGAGTACGGCGAGGACGAGATCGGCCAGGTCGCCGACGCGTTCAACAAGGCGCAGCAGACCGCCGTCGCCGCCGCCGTGGACGAGGCGAAGACCCGCGAGGGCACGCAGCGCGTGTTCCTCAACATCGCCCACCGCAGCCAGGTGATCGTGCACCGCCAGCTGCAGGCCCTCGACGCGGCCGAGCGCAAGCAGGAGGACCCGGACCAGCTGGACATGCTGTTCCGGCTGGACCACCTCTCCACCCGTGCCCGGCGCAACGCCGAGAACCTGATCATCATGGGCGGGGAGCAGCCCGGCAGGCAGTTCCGCAACCCGGTCGCGATCACCGACCTGGTGCGGGGCGCGGTCGCCGAGACCGAGGACTACAAGCGCGTCACGATGGGCAAGCTGCCCGCCACGGCGGTCGCCGGGCCGGTCGTCGGCGACCTGGTGCACCTGCTCGCCGAGCTCATCGACAACGCGACGTCGTTCTCCCCGCCGCAGTCCCGCGTCGAGGTGCGCGGCGAGCTGGTCGGGCGCGGTGCCGTCGTGGAGGTCGAGGACCAGGGCATCGGGCTGGAGCAGGAGGAGCTCGACCGGCTGAACGAGACGCTGCGCAACCCGCCGGACTTCAGCTTCATGGCGCTGTCCGAGGAGCCGCGGCTGGGCCTGTTCGTCGTCGCGCGGCTGGCCGCCAAGCACGGCCTGACGGTGACCCTGCGGGAGTCCGCCTACGGGGGCACCCGGGCCATCGTGCTGGTGCGCGCCGACCTGCTCAGCGACGTCGCGGAGAAGGGCAAGAGCGTCTCCGAGGCCGATTCGAAGTCCGAGGGCGACGCGCCCGAGCGGGGCGCGATCCCCGCGCTCAGCCGCAGGCCCCGGTCGTTGCCGAAGTCGACCGGGCAGGTCAACGGCTCGCACGACGGCCCGGGCGTCCCCACGGCGGACGCGGCCGACGAC
>NZ_KE387049.1:0-1630 GCF_000430445.1 Saccharomonospora iraqiensis subsp. iraqiensis | reverse complement strand
CGGCAGCGGGGGCGGTGGTGGACGAGGGGGCGGCGGTCGACGCGGCGTCGGTCGCGGCGGCCACCTCCGTCCCGGTGTCGGCGCATTCGGTGCTGCGTCCGAGCTCGTCGGTGTCCCCGGGAGCGTCACCTCCCGGATGCCCTGATCTCCCCGGTCTCCCCATGGGAGTCAGTGTGTCCCGGACGGCACACCCCGGACATCAGGGATCATCCCGGAGATCCTCGCGCGGGGCGGATCCGGTGGAGACCATGCCACCGTCAGCGGTCACCGGGCCATTTCCGTCAGTGCGGTGCCCGTGGGGTCCAGACGAGGTGCGGGAGGAAGAACTGGGTGAGCGGGCCGATGGCGAGTGCGTAGCCGACGGTGCCGACGCCGACGGTCCCGCCGAGCAGCCAGCCCACGGCGAGCACGGTCAGCTCGATGCCGGTGCGCACGAGGCGGACCGACCGCCCCGTCCGGTCCGCGAGGCCGGTCATCAGTCCGTCGCGGGGGCCGGGGCCGAGGCGGGCACCGACGTAGGCCGCCGTGGCGAGTGCGTTGAGCAGGATCCCGCCCACCAGCAGGGTGACCTGCCAGGGCAGCGACCGCGCGTCGGCCAGGACCCACCGCACCACGTCGACGGTGACCGCGATGACGAGCACGTTGGCGACGGTGCCGACACCCGGGCGCTGCCGGAGCGGGAACCAGAGCGCCAGCACCCCGACGGCGGTGACCGCGGTCACCGCGCCGAAGGTCAACGGGGTACGCCCCGCGATCCCCTCGTGCAGCACGTCCCACGGGTTCAGACCGAGGCCCGAGCGGGTCATCATCGCCATGCTCGTGCCGTACAGCACCAGCCCGGCGAACAGTTGCGGGAGTCGACGCGCCGGGGCGGTGGTGACGGGCACCGGGCGCAGATCGGCGGAGGTCACGGAACCACTGTCGCCCCGCCTGCGGTGCCTCTCCAGAGCCGGTCCGGGCCGAATTGGCCCGCAAGAGGAGGAGCCGGTGCGCCGGATGCGAGGTAGTGCCGTCACTCCAGGGAAAAGGACGGTTGTGGCATCCGGCGCACCGGCTCGTCGCCGTGCCCGGGGGAGGGCACGACCGCCGCGGGCCGGTCCCGGCATCGCCCCTCGCCATGCCGGAACGGGCCCTGCGGCTCAGGTCCGCGTCGGTGCGGTGTTCCGGCTCGGCGCGGTGAGCGGGAACAGCCGACGCGTACCAGGGGGCCCCGGTGCCGCGGGGGCAACGCGGCACCAGGACCGGGACCCGTCACGACCGGGCGCGGTCGGTCGAACGGGAAGCATCGAAGACACGAGAACGAACCCCTGCTGAACGGAATCTGCCGAAATGACCGGGAGGCTCACCGGGGCACGCGAAGAAAATGATCTTGAAAAGACACGCTGCGCCCGGCGGAATCGGTATCCGTCAGTCGGGTGAAGTCATGGGACGGGTCGACTCCGTGTCGACCGCGCGCTTTCCGTGTTCCCGGCTGACGCCGAGCAGTCGCAACTGGGTTCCGGTCGGCTGGTCGGCCAGGATCGCGTGCTCGGTGCGCTGCCCGCCCGCGTTCCCGTGCGGGGAGGCCGCGAAACCCTGGGTGCCCGCGAACGCGGCCGGGGTGGCGGGGGCGGGGCTCTGCGGAGCGCCC
>NZ_KE387048.1:2247-4222 GCF_000430445.1 Saccharomonospora iraqiensis subsp. iraqiensis | reverse complement strand
GCCCCCCACGCCGTCCGGCCCGCCGCCGTCGCCGCCCGC
Source organism: Saccharomonospora iraqiensis subsp. iraqiensis (assembly GCF_000430445.1). Taxonomy (GTDB): domain Bacteria; phylum Actinomycetota; class Actinomycetes; order Mycobacteriales; family Pseudonocardiaceae; genus Saccharomonospora; species Saccharomonospora iraqiensis. Next base: position 4,183 of record NZ_KE387048.1, on the reverse strand, counting down.
AGCACGGAGCCGCCGAGCAGCCCCAGTCCGATCACGCACACGTCCCGCACGGCGCCCATCCTGCCGTAACCGCCCCGGCTCACGGGCGCAGGACGTCGAGCGCCCAGGCGGCGTACATCGCGACGCCGTGGTCCAGCGCGGTCTCGTCGTAGCGGACCCGGTTGGAGTGGTTCGGCGCCGCCTGCGCCGGATCCTCGCCCGGTGGGCACGCGCCCAGGAACGCGAACGTGCCGGGGACCCGCTGGAGGACGTAGGAGAAGTCCTCGGCCCCCATCACCGGGTCCGGCATCCGGTGCGTGTGGTCCGCGCCGAGCACGTCCGCGGCCAGTTCGAGCGCGCGCTCCGACCGCGCGGGCTCGGTGTGCGTCGCGGGGAACCCCGGCCGGACGTTGGCCCCGACCCGGCAGCCGTGCGCCGCACCGATGCTCTCGCACAGCCGGGGCAGTTCGGTGCGCAGCCTCGCCCGGGTGTCCTCGGACAGGGTGCGGATCGTGCCTGCGAGCTCGGCCGATTCCGGGATGACGTTGTCGGTGGTGCCCGCGGCGATCCGGGTCGTGGTGACCACCGCGGGTTCGAAGACGTTCACCCGGCGGGTCACCATCGTCTGCAACGCGGTGACGATCTCGGCGGCGGCCGGGACGGGGTCGATCGCGTTGTGCGGCATCGAGGCGTGCCCGCCCGCGCCGATCACCTCGACCGAGAACGTGTCGGCCGAGGCCAGCACCGGTCCCGGGCGGGTGGCGATCGTGCCGCTCGGCAGGTTCGCGTAGGTGTGCAGCGCGAAGGCGCTCTCCACCCGCGCTCCGGCCGCGTCGAGCACCCCCTCGTGGATCATGTGCCGCGCGCCGTGGTGCCCCTCCTCGCCGGGCTGGAACATGAACACCACGGAGCCGGCGAGTTCGTCCGCGTGCGCGGCCAGCAGCCGGGCCGCCGAGACGAGCATCGCCACATGGGTGTCGTGCCCGCAGGCGTGCATCACCCCGTCCACCTCGGAGGCGAACTCCTCGCCGCTGTCCTCGGGCATCGGCAGCGCGTCCATGTCCGCCCGCAGCAGCACGGCGGGGCCCGGCCGGGCACCCCGCAGCACGGCCGTGACCGACGTCGTCGTGCGGCCGGTGCTCACCTGCAGCGGCAGGCCGTCGAGCGCGTCGAGGACGGCCCGTTGTGTCCCCGGGACCTGCAGGCCGGTCTCCGGGTTGCGGTGGATCGCGCGGCGCAGCGCGACCGTCTCGGCGTGCCGCGCCCGGGCCTCGCCGAGCAGCCCGGCGAAGCGGGCGTCGGGCAGGGAGGGCAGTTCGGTGGGTCCGGTCATGGCCACAGATGGTGGCACGACGCGCACCCCGCTTTCGTCGTTCGTCCGGGCCGGTTCCGGTATACGGTGGGCGCATGGCGGTGAAAGAGCCGATCACGGGGTTCGCGATGGCCGTGGTGCGCGAGGACGGCCGGTGGCGGTGCAGCCCGCTGGACCCGGCGGCGCTCGGCGAACTGGACACCGCGATCACCGAACTCCGCGCGCTGCGCTCCACGGGGGCGGTGTTCGGGCTCCTCGCGGTCGACGACGAGTTCTTCGTGATCGTCCGGCCGACGCCGGGCGGGGCGGTGCTGCTGCTGTCCGACGCCGCGGCGGCGCTGGACTACGACATCGCCGCCGACGTGCTCGACCTGCTGCGGGCCGAGGCGCCCGACGACGATGACGACGTGGTCTGGCCCGAGGGCGACCTGGAGATCCTGGCCGACCTGGGCATGCCGGGCCCCGAACTCGAGGTGATCGTCAACGAGATCGAGCTGTACCCGGACGAGCAGTTGCAGATGATCGCGCAGCGCTGCGGCTTCGGCGACGAGTACGCCGCGCTGCTCGACGAGCTGTGACGCCGCTGCGGCCGGGCGGGTCCGACGTCGACGCGGTGCGCGCGGCGATCGACCGCGCGCGGTGGGC
>NZ_KE387048.1:0-2147 GCF_000430445.1 Saccharomonospora iraqiensis subsp. iraqiensis | reverse complement strand
CCCGCCTCGCGGACCGGCTCCCGGTTGCCGATCCCGGCCGGGTGGCACTCCGTCGGCACCCCGCTCGACAGCCTCGTGCTGGAGGGCCCCGCGCTCGCCGATCCCCCCTCGGAGGAGGCGGCCCGGCGAACCCCGGTCGACGTCGACGCGGCCACCGCGGAGGCGAACCGGCGTGCCGACGTGCGCCGGGTCGAGATCGGGCTCCCGCGCAAACTCCTCGAGTCCGGTCTGACGCTCATCGACACCCCGCCGGTCGGGCCGGACGCCTCGGCCGCCGAGCACACCCGCGCGGCACTGTCGATGGTGCCGCAGGCCGACGCGGTACTGCTGATCACCGACGTGACGCGGGAACCGTCCGAGCCCGAGTGCGACCTCGCGACCCAGGTCTTCACCCTCTGCCCGAACGCCGCCGTGGTCTTCACCAAGACCGACCTGGTGCCGGAGTGGGAGCGGATCGCCGAACGCACCCGTGCCCGGCTGGCGAGCCGGGGGATGCCCGCCACCGTGTTCGGGGTGTCGGCGTCGTTGCGGATGGTGGCGGCCGAGTCGAACGACGCGGACCTCAACCAGGAGTCGGGCTATCCCGCCCTGATCTCCTACCTGCACAAGGACCTGATGGGCAACATCGCCCAGGTGCGGAAACGGTCGGTGGGCGCGCTGAGCAGGCTGGCGTTGGAGCGCCTGGTCGTACCGCTGCGGGAGCGGCTCACCGAGGTGCAGCAGGGCGGCAACGAGGAGCTCAGCGCCAAGTACCGCGCGGCCAGCCAGAAGCTCGAGGAGGTGCAGCGGGAGTCGTCCCGGTGGCAGACGATGCTCTCGGACGAGGTCGCCGACCTCAACGCGGACCTGGACTACGACCTGCGCGACCGCACCCGGCGCATCCTGCGGGAGGCCGACGAGTACTTCGACACGGCGGACCCGGTCAAGGACTGGCCGGAGTTCGAGCAGTGGTTGCGGGAGAACCTGCGCACGGCGGCGGAGGCGAACTCGACGTGGCTGCTCGACCGGTTCGAGTACATCGCCCACCGACTCGCCGCCGCGATCATGCCGCGGGATCCGGGACTGTTCGCGTCGGACGCGGTGCTGACCGACGTCCCCCGTGAGGAGATCGAGGACCTCAAGATGCCGACCGTCGAGAAGTTCACGGTCGGGCAGAAACTCTTCACCGGGATGCGGGGCTCCTACGGTGGTCTGCTCATGTTCGGGCTCGCGACCTCGCTGGCCGGGATGGAGCTGATCAACCCGATCTCGATCAGTGCGGGTGTCGCGTTCGGCGCCAAGAGTGTGCTGGAGGAGCGCGAGACCCGGCTTAAACGCCGACAGGCCACGGCCCGCACGGCGGCGCACCGGCACGTGGACGACTTCTTCCTCGCCTACGGGAAGCAGAGCAAGGACACCGTACGGCTGATCCAGCGGGAGCTGCGGGACCGCTGCAACGCCGTCGCGCAGGAACTGCGCACCGAGATCAGCGACACCGCCCAGCGCATCAAGCAGGTCATGGAGAACGAGACCGCCGAGCGCAACACCGCCGCGCGGCAACTCGCCAAGCGGATCGAGGAGCTGGAGGTGCTGCGCAGACGGGCCGACGCACTGGCGCCGAAGTCGCCGGTGCGGGAGCTGAGCGCGTGAGCGAGCTGGCCGACCGCGCCTGGGCCCTGTTGAACCGGGCGCACGAGGTGTACGCGGACAGTCCGCGGGCGACGAACTGGCTGCGGCGGCACCTCGCGCGGTTCTCCGAACCACTGCGCGTCGCCGTGCTCGGTGCGCGCGGCTCGGGGCGCACGACGCTGGTGGGCGCCCTGATCGGGGAGCACGTGCCCGAGCCCGCGGACGGCAGGCCGGTGACCTGGCACCATGTGCCCGCCGAGCGGACCCACCCGGAGTTGACGGTGCTCGACGTCGCCCCGGCCGAGGACGGGGACGAGTCCCGGGTGGTGGAGTCGGTCGGCATGGAGGCCGACGCGGTGCTGTACCTGGTCGGGCACCCGCACAACAGCGACCTGTCCGTGTTGCGCGGCGCGCAGGAACACCCCCACGCGCGGGTGGCCGCGGTGAACACGCTGCTCGTGCTCGCCCGCGCGGACGAACTGGGCGGCGGCAGGGCGGACGCGCTGGCCTCGGCCCGGCAGGTGGCACGTCGGTGCGTG
>NZ_KE387047.1:15309-17330 GCF_000430445.1 Saccharomonospora iraqiensis subsp. iraqiensis | reverse complement strand
CGCGGTCCTCGGCCCCACCGCCCCGGGTGTTGTCCACCCCGTTGCGGGTCGCGTCGGTGGCGTCGGTGGCCGCGCTCGATGCCTGCGTGGCCCCGTCGTGCACGGACGTGGCGCCGTCCCGGATGTCGGAGACCGCGCCGGCCGCCGTGCCGCCCGCGTCCAGCACGTCGTTCAGGCTGCCCGCCTCACCCAGCTGCGACAGCGCCGTCCCCACGGAGGAGACCCCCTCGAGGACCTGCTGCGCGCCCTCGATCATCGCCTGGATGCCGTCGATCAGCTCCATGATGGCCGTGTAGATCTGGTAGGCGTCCCAGACCACCTTGACCGCACGGCCCCAGCCGACCACGGGGATCGGCAGCATCGCCGCGGCCTCGATCAGCTTGTTGACCAGCCGCTCGATCAGCTCCAGCGCCTTGTCGCAGGCCCGCTTCGAGCCCTCGGCCACCTTCATCAGCGCCTTGCCGAGGACCGAGGCCACCTGGGCGTCCGCCTCGATCGCGAGCACCCACCGCGTGCCGACGAGATCGGCGAACTGGTCGGCGGCGGCGCCGGACCACGACGGGCGCAGCTCCTCCAACCCGCCCGCGAGGTTCCCGCGCACCGCCTGCAGGGCGTCCTTGACGTTGCTCCACTCGGCCGCGGCCTTGCCGATCGCCTCGAAATCGCCCGTGATCGGGGTGATGATGGACGAGACGAGGTCCTCGCCGACGACCTTCTCCCAGACCCAGTTCACCGCCTGGACCTGGAAACCCGCTCCCTGGATGGCCTCCTCGACCGACGGGCCGGACGACGAGGGTTCCTTCGTCAGCTCCGCCGTCGGGTCCACCAGCTCCGCGTAGCCGGGCATCAGACCGCGCCCCCGATGCGGAAGTCGCCGGAGGAGTCGACGGCGCTGTCGAGCTTGTCCATCTGGGCGCGGGACTCCTCGTCGCGGGCGTCGTAGGTGTCGGCCGCGGTCGTCAGGTTCTGCCCCACCTCGGTCAGCTTCTCGTTCGCGAACCGCAGCGTGTCGGCGTAGAGCCCCACCACCCCGGTCACCGCCGGGGCGAGCAGCGCCAACAGTCCGGTGTAGCCGCTCGTGTCCCCGCCCTTGTCGGTGGCGTGCCGCTCGATCTCGCTGAACCGCCGCGCCTGCTGCGCCACCAACCCGGAACACCCGCGCAGTTCGGCGGTCTCCACCCGGTGTCCGCCCGCACCTGTCGACATGATCGTCGTCACCCCCGTCGGAAAAGGAATCTTCCCCAGAAGGCACCGGGTCGCGGACCCGGGATGCCTGTCGCCGGGGACATTCTGTCCGAACGCGCCGTGCTGTGTCCCCGGAACGGTCGAAAATGTCCTACGCTGCGCGCCCATGAGTGCTCACGACGACCGCACCGAACAGCCGCAGACGTTGTCGGGTTCCGCGCTGTTCGAACCCGGCGGTCCCCCGGCACGCGAACCGGCGGCCACCGGTGGGGACACGAACGCCGGCGGGGCGGAGCCGGGGACCAACACCGCGACGGAGCCGGGGACGGGGACGACAACACGGTCGAGGTCGGGGCCCGGGCACTGGCACGGCGGTCTCGACCTCGCCCTGTTCGTGCTCCGTCTCGTGCTCGGCGGGACGCTCGTCGCGCACGGGTTGCAGAAGTTCGGCCTGCTCGACGGCCCCGGACTGGACGGGTTCGCCCGCGGACTCGGATCGTTCGGCTACACCGGACAGACCACCCTGCTCGCGTGGGTGACGGCGCTGGCCGAGGTCGGCGGGGGAGTGCTGCTGGTGCTCGGCCTGTTCACCCCGCTCGGCGCGGCCGCGGCCCTCGGTGTGCTGGTGAACGCGATCGCGGTGAAGGTGGGTGCCGGGTTCTTCGCGGGACAGGGCGGGTTCGAGTACGAACTCGTGCTCGCCGCGACGGCGTTCGCCCTGCTGTTCACCGGCTCGGGGCGGCTCGCCCTGGACAGGAACACCCCGTGGCGGCACCGGCCGCTCGTGTTCGGGCTCGTCGCGCTGACCCTCGCGGCGGGGTCCTCCGCGGCGGTCC
>NZ_KE387047.1:11815-15209 GCF_000430445.1 Saccharomonospora iraqiensis subsp. iraqiensis | reverse complement strand
GCCCCGGTGACGGACCCGCGCCGCAGCGGGCGGGCGAGCAGGCGCGCCGCCGCGACCGCGTCCTGCACGGCCAGGTTGATCCCGACACCCCCGATCGGGGACATCGCGTGCGCGGCGTCCCCGAGACACAGCAGGCCCGGCACGTGCCAGCGGGTGAGCCGGTCGAGGCGGACGTCGAGATGTTTCACCCGGTCCATCGTGGTCAGTTCGTCGACGCGGTCGGCGAGCCCGGGCAGGACCGCGGCCACCTCCCGGCGGAACGCCGTGACACCGCGGGCACGCAGCGCGGGGTCGGCCCCTTTCCGGTCGATCCAGGCGATCTGGTGGTAGCCCTCCCGCGGGATCACGATCGCGAACCGGCCGTCGCCCGCCCGCGGTGTCAGGGACGTCTCGTCCCCGGGACGGCGGCTCAGCCGGAACCACCACGCGTCGATCGGCACCGGCGCGGCGACCGGGTGCAGTCCCGCCTGCGCGCGGGTGGGTGAGCCCCGCCCGTCGCAGGCCACGGTGAGGTCGGCCCGCACGGTCCCGGTGGTGCCGTCCGCGGCGCGGTAGCGCACCCCGGCGACCCTGCCGTTCTCCCGCAGCAGTCCGGTGACCTCGGTGGACATCCGCAGGGTGAACGTCGGTTCGTCCGCGCCCGCGTCGGCGAGCAGGTCGAGGAAGTCCCACTGCGGAGTGATGGCGACGTACGGGTGGCGGGTGCGCAGCCGGGTCAGGTCGCCGACCACCACGCGGCCGCCGTCCGGGAACGGGAAGGCGATCTCGGTGAGCCTGGTCTGCGGCAGCCGGGCGAAGCGTGCACCGAGGCCGAGCTCGTCGAGCAGGGTCAGCGTCGAGGGATGCACGGTGTCGCCGCGGAAGTCGCGCAGGAAGTCCCCGTGTTTCTCCAGCACCGTCACGGCGATGCCGGCGCGGGCGAGCAGCAGGGCGAACACCATCCCGGCCGGGCCGCCGCCGACGACGACACAGGTGGTCCGTCCGTCTCCGGTCACCGCCGGCCTCCCGGGTTCCTCGGTCGCTAATTCATCAGACGTTGAATAACTTCACGATGCACGGATTCGCCGCCGCCGTCAAGGGCGATAGGCTGAGCACGCTATGAGTGAGACGAAGCCTGTACGCGCCCGCTTCTGCCCCTCGCCGACCGGGGTCCCGCACGTGGGACTCGTCCGGACGGCCCTGTTCAACTGGGCCTTCGCCCGGCACCACGGCGGCTCGCTGGTGTTCCGCATCGAGGACACGGACGCGGCCCGGGACAGCGAGGAGTCCTACGAGGCCCTGCTGGACGCCCTGCGCTGGCTCGGTCTCGACTGGGACGAGGGGCCCGAGGTGGGGGGCGAGTACGGGCCGTACCGGCAAAGCGAGCGGGGCGAGCGCTACACCGACGTCGCGCGCCGTCTGCTCGAGGCGGGCGAGCTGTACGAGGCCTTCTCCACCAACGAGGAGGTCGAGCGGCGTCGGCGCGAGGCGGGGCAGGACCCGCAGCTCGGCTACGACAACTTCGACCGCGACCTCACCGAGGAGCAGAAGGAGGCCTTCCGGGCCGAGGGGCGCAGTCCGGTACTGCGGCTGCGGATGCCGGACACCGATCTCACCTGGACCGACCTGGTGCGTGGCGAGATCACCTTCAAGGCGGGCACGATCCCCGACCCGGTGTTGGTGCGGGGCAACGGAACCCCGCTCTACACCCTCACCAACCCGGTGGACGACGCGCTCATGCGGATCACCCACGTGTTGCGCGGCGAGGACCTGCTCCCGTCCACCCCGCGGCAGATCGCGCTGTACCGGGCGCTGATCCGGATCGGGGTCACCGACTTCGTCCCCGAGTTCGGTCATCTCCCGTCCGTGCTGGGGGACGGCAGCAAGAAACTGTCCAAACGCGACCCCAAGTCGAACCTGTTCCACTACCGGGAGCGCGGTTTCGTCCCCGAGGGGCTGTTGAACTACCTGGCGCTGCTCGGCTGGTCGATCGCCGACGACCGGGACGTGTTCACCGTGGACGAGCTCGTCGACGCGTTCGAAATCACGAAGGTCAGCGCCAACCCCGCGCGGTTCGACGAGAAGAAGGCCGAGGCGATCAACGGCACCCACATCCGCGCGCTGGAGCGGGACGACTTCGTGCGGCGGAGTCTGCCCTACCTGCACGCCGCCGGGGTGCTGCCGCAGGACCCGGACGAGACGCGACTCGCGACACTGCGGGGCATCGCCCCGCTGGTGCGGGAGCGGGTCGCCGTGCTGTCCGAGGTCCCGGATCTCGTGTCGTTCCTGTTCGTCGACGAGGACTCGTTCGCCCCCGAGGAGGCCGCGGCGACCAAGCACCTCGGGCCGGACGCCGAGCCGGTGCTGCGTGCCGCGCTCGGGGCGCTGGAGGCGGTGACCGAGTGGCGCAGCGACGACATCGAGGCGGCGCTGAAGCAGGCACTGGTCGACGGGCTCGAACTGAAGCCGCGGAAGGCGTTCACGCCCGTCCGTGTCGCCGTGACCGGGCGCACGGTCTCGCCGCCGTTGTTCGAGTCGATGGAACTGCTCGGCCGACAGGTCTCGCTCGGGCGACTGCGGCGCGCGCTCCCGGGTCACGCAGCGTAGAAACCTGGACCGAAACAGAGGCGGTCTTATCACCTCATAAGGCGAATCGAGGGCGCCGAAAGTCCCCTAGCCTCGCGTGGTGGCTTTCCCGCTTGGCTCCCCGACGGCATCGCACGCCTCCGAACTCGACGGTTCCGGCCCCTGGGCGCCGCCCGAGTTGCGCGTGGTGTGTCTGGACATCGACGACACCCTGATCGACTTCTCCGCGGCGGGACGACGGTCACTGGAGTCCTTGCTCGGCCGGACGGATCTGTGGCCGTTGTGGGAGCGGATCACCGACGAGCACGTCGCGCGGGTGGTCGCGGGTGAGCTGGATTACGCCCGGATGCACCGCACCCGGACCCGGGCGTTCCTCGCCGAGCTCGGCGTCGCGGTGGCGGCCGACGAGGCCGCGCGGTTCGAGACGCGCCGTCAGGAGTTGCTCCGCCGCTGCTGGCGGTTGTTCGACGATGTCGCCCCCTGCCTGGAGTGGCTCACCGCCGCCGGGGTGCGGCTCGCCGCCGTGACGAACGCCTCAGGTGCGCACCAGCGCGACAAACTCGACGATCTGGGGCTGGCCGGATTCTTCGACCACGTGGCCATCGCCGGCGAGCTCGGGGTGGCCAAGCCCGATGCGGCGATGTTCCACCAGGTCTGTCACACCCTGGCCTGCGCGCCCGCACAGGCGGTGCACGTGGGCGACAAGCTCCGCACCGACGCGCTGGGCGCCCGGGACGCGGGTCTCGGGGCCGTGTGGCTGCACCGCGCGGGTGCGCCCCGTCGGGACGGCACGGAGAGCGTGGATGGCGCGGTGGGTGCGGACGGCACG
>NZ_KE387047.1:8752-11715 GCF_000430445.1 Saccharomonospora iraqiensis subsp. iraqiensis | reverse complement strand
CGGGCAGCCGAGGGCGCCCCGCAGCCGGGACTTGCCCGCGCCCGGCGGCTTGAGCGGCACGATCAGGTCAACCTGCACGGAACCATCCTTACCGCACCGGCCGCCCGCCGTGCCTCCGGCGGGACACGGCCGGTCGTCCCGGCGGAGGACGGGACACGCTGTGGGAGGATCCCCGGGTCAGGTGTCGGGGAGAGACGTCCACCGCCCGGTGCGGCGTCGGTGCCGGAGAAGTCGGTCTCGGAGGAATCGGAGGGTCAACCTTGGCGGACCGGGAGAAGGGCGGATTCTGGGTCGGCGCGGCCGCGGTGTTGTTCTACCCGCTGACGTGGATGGGCCGCAGCGTCTACCACGACGCGGAGCGCGTCCCCCGGCACGGACCCGCGCTGCTGGTGATGAACCACGTCTCCCATCTCGACCCCGCCGTCGACGCCGTGTTCGTGCACCGCAACCGGCGGGTTCCGCGCTTCATGGCCAAGGACAGCCTCTTCCGCGTCCCCGGGTTCGGCAGGATCCTCGCGGGTTCGGGGGGAATCCCGGTCTCGCGCGGCACCGGCTCCGCGGGGGACAGCCTCGCGGCCGCCCACCGGACCCTGCGCGAGGGCAAGATCGTGCTGATCTACCCGGAAGGGACGATCAGCAAGGATCCGCAGGGCTGGCCCAAGGGCGCCTACACCGGGGTGGCCCGGTTGGCGTTGAGCAACGACGTGCCGGTCATCCCGATCGCCCGCTGGGGAACCCAGAAGATCTGGAACGGCTACACGAAGAAGTTCCGGCCGCTGCCGCGCAAGACCGTGGTGCACGCGGTCGGCGAACCCGTCGACCTGACCGCCTACCGGGAGAAGGAACAGACCCCCGAGGTGCTCCGCGAGGTCACCGACCTGCTGATGGGCGAGGTGCGGACCCTGCTGTCCGGAGTCCGGGGCGAGACCCCGCCCGCCCGTGTCGAGGGCGGCACCGGGAACACCCGGGCCCGGGACGTCGATACCGCGGGGGGCGAGGCCTGACATGGCCCTCGAACGGATCACCGTGCTCGGCGCGGGCTCCTGGGGCACGACGTTCGCGAAGGTGCTCGCCGACGCCGGACGCGAGGTCACGGTGTGGGCCCGGCGTGCCGACGTCGCCGACGAGATCACCACCCGGCACACCAACTCCGCGTACCTGCCCGGGGTGCGGCTGCCGGACGGGTTGTCCGCCACCGCCGACGCCGGGCGGGCGCTGGCCGGGGCCGAGGCGGTGGTGCTGGCCGTGCCCAGCCAGAGCCTGCGGGACAACCTGACCCGGTGGCGCGAGCTGGTGCCGGACTCCGCGGTGCTGGTGAGTCTGGCCAAGGGCGTGGAGCTCGGCTCGCTGAAGCGGATGAGCCAGGTCGTCGGCGAGATCGCGGACATGCCCGCCGACGACGTCGTCGTGGTCTCAGGGCCGAACCTGGCGCGGGAGATCGCGCAGGAGCAGCCCGCCGCGGCGGTACTGGCCTGCGCCGACCACGACCGTGCCGTGGCGGTGCAGCAGGCCAGTTCCACCTCCTACTTCCGGCCCTACACCAACACCGACGTGGTCGGCTGCGAGATCGCGGGTGCGTGCAAGAACGTCATCGCGCTCAGCTGCGGGATGGCCGCGGGACTCGGCTTCGGGGCGAACACGGTCGCCACCCTGATCACCCGGGGACTGGCCGAGACCGCGCGGCTCGGCACCGCCCTGGGGGCCGACGCGCTGACGTTCGCGGGGCTGGCCGGTGTGGGCGACCTCGTGGCGACGTGCTCGTCCCCGCTGTCCCGCAACCGCACGTTCGGCGAGCGGGTCGGCACCGGCGAGACGATCGAGCAGGCGCGGGCCGCGCAGGGCGGTCAGGTGGCCGAGGGGGTCACCTCCTGCCGCTCCATCCGCGAACTCGCCCGCGGGGCCGGGGTCGACATGCCGCTCACCGAGGCGATGCACCGGGTCTGTCACGAGGGCGCCGATCCCGCGTCCGTCGGCGCCGAGCTGCTCGGGCGCGCCCGCAAGCACGAGTGGTCCTGAGCCGCCGACACGGGGGCGGGAAGGGCCTTGCGCGCGTTCCGCTCCGCGGGATGCGCGCGGGTATCCGGTTGACGGCCGGGGCCCGGGATGGTTCTGTGGGAACCATGTCACTGCCCCGTGTGCCCGGGTCGCGGAGCGCCGCGTACCGGGCGCCCACGCCGAGCGGCCCACGTCTCGTCGGTGCCGCGCGGGCAGTATGTCGCACGTGTCCGTGCCGCCGCTGACCCGCTCGCGGGGTGTGCGACCGTACACGGTCCGCTCCGTGACCGGAGTCCGCGCGGCGCGGCGCTGACCGCCCCGGGACCGCACCGGAAACCCCGGAGCGCCGGTCCCGCCCGGTCCGGCCCCGCCGAGGCGACGCGCGTATCAAGTCCGTCCACGACTCACTGGGAAGTCTCTTCGTCATGTTCGCCGTTCCCGACAACACGATCGCGCCCGAACCCGTCGACGCCGCCGCGGGACACCCCGTGCGCACGGCACTGGAGTTCGCGGCCGACCGGCAGCGCTGGCGCAACCTGCTGCGGTACGACCCGGACGAGCGCTTCGCCGTCCTGCTCGACGACGCCCACGGCCGCCAGGTGTGGCTGCTGAGCTGGCTTCCGGGGCAGTGCACCGGTCTGCACGACCACGGCGACACCACGGGTGCGTTCACGGTGGTCAGCGGCAGGCTCACCGAGACGGTGCTGCGCCCGGGACCGTCCGGCCCGTCGGGTACGGCGCCGGACGGGGCCGGGCACCGGGAGTCGCTGGTGGTCACCGCGGGGCAGTCCCGGGTGTTCGGGCCCGGCTACGTCCACGAGGTCCGCAACGCCGGCCCCGACCCCGTCATCAGCGTGCACGTCTACACCGACGGACCCCGCACCGTGCGCCCGGTCCCGGACACCGCACCCGGGGCGTCCGCCGGCGTGGCCGGGTCCGCCGTGGCCGGGTCCGCCGTGGGGGAGGCC
>NZ_KE387047.1:2456-8652 GCF_000430445.1 Saccharomonospora iraqiensis subsp. iraqiensis | reverse complement strand
GGGCGCCCGGCCGGCGCCCGCCTGCCCACCGAGGTCCGGTGGCCTCGCCGAGGCGTTCGACGCCCGGCTCCCGTTCGCGCTCACCCCGGGGCAGCGGGAGGTGGGCGAGGGCATCGCGACGGACCTGGCGGCCGAACACCCGATGAACCGCCTGCTGCAGGGCGAGGTCGGCAGCGGCAAGACGATCGTGGCGCTGCGCGCGATGCTCCAGGTGGTCGACGCGGGCAGGCAGGCGGTGCTGCTGGCCCCGACGGAGGTGCTGGCGGCCCAGCACGCGCGGTCGCTGCGGGACCTGCTGGGCGGGCTCGCCCGGGCCGGGGAACTGGACGCCGCGGAGCAGGCCACCCGGGTCACCCTGCTCACCGGCTCGATGCCGGCGAAACCGCGGAAACAGGCGCTGCTGGAGGCCGCGAGCGGCGAGGCGGGCATCGTCGTCGGGACGCACGCACTGCTGCAGGAACACGTGGCCTTCGCCGACCTGGGGTTCGTGGTGATCGACGAGCAGCACCGGTTCGGCGTGGAGCAGCGGGACGCGCTGCGCACCCGGGGCGGGAACGGCACCGCCCCGCACGTGCTGGTGATGACCGCGACGCCGATCCCGCGCACGGTGGCGATGACCGTCTACGGCGACCTGGAGACGTCCTCGCTGCGGGAACTGCCCGGCGGCCGTCGTCCGATCTCCACCAGCGTGGTGCCCGCCGCGGAGAAACCCCGGTGGCTGGAGCGGGCCTGGGACCGGGTCCGGGAGGAGGCCCAGGCGGGCAACCAGGTCTACGTGGTGTGCCCGCGCATCGGGGACGAACCGCCGTCCGACAAGACCGAACGCCCCCCGGTGGCGGTGCTCGACCTGGCCCCGCAGCTGGCCGAGGGGCCGCTGGAGGGGCTGCGGATCGGCGTGCTGCACGGGCGGCTGCCCGCCGAGGAGAAGGACGCCGTCATGCGCTCCTTCGCCGCCGGGGAGCTGGACGTGCTCGTGGCGACCACCGTGATCGAGGTGGGTGTGGACGTCCCCGCCGCCACGGTGATGGTGATCATGGACGCCGACCGTTTCGGGGTGAGCCAGCTGCACCAGCTGCGCGGCCGCGTGGGCCGGGGCACCCGGCCGGGGCTGTGCCTGCTGGTGACCGAGGCGGTGGAGGGCACCTCCACCCGGACGCGGCTGGAGGCGGTGGAGTCGACCACCGACGGCTTCGAGCTCTCCCGCATCGACCTGGAGCTGCGCCGGGAGGGCGACATCCTCGGTGCCGCGCAGTCGGGCACCCGGTCGGGACTGCGACTGCTGTCGCTGCTGCGGGACGAGGACGTGATCGCGCGGGCACGGCGGGTGGCCGAGCGGCTCGTGGCCGACGATCCCGACCTGACCGCCCACCCCGGACTGGCCGCGATGGTCGCCGGGACCCTGGACGCCGACCGGCTCGACTACCTGGAGAAGTCGTGACCCGGCGGGCAGCGAACCACGCCGGATCCGCCCCGGAGGCCGCTCCGGGAGCCGCGGCGGGGGCCGGTGCGCGGACGGTGTTCGGGCGAGGTCACCGCATGAGGTCCGTCACGCCGGTTGTGTACTCCCGCTGAGCGGGAACTCCGATGTACCGTGCCTGATCGACCGATCCGAGAGCAGGAAGGACCGGGCATGTTCCGCAAGGTACTCGTCGCCAATCGCGGTGAGATCGCCATCCGCGCGTTCCGCGCCGCCTACGAACTGGGCGCGGGCACGGTCGCGGTGTTCCCGCACGAGGACCGCAACTCGCTGCACCGGCTGAAGGCCGACGAGGCGTACGAGATCGGCGAACCGGGACACCCGGTCCGCGCCTACCTCTCCGTCGACGAGGTCGTGGACGCGGCGGTGCGCTCCGGCGCGGACGCCGTCTACCCCGGGTACGGGTTCCTCTCCGAGAATCCGGACCTGGCGCGCGCCTGTGCCGAGGCCGGCATCACCTTCGTCGGCCCGGACGCCGACATCCTCGAACTGACCGGGAACAAGGCGCGTGCGGTGGCCGCCGCCCGCGCGGCCGGGGTGCCGGTGCTCGGCTCGTCCGCCCCGTCGTCCGACGTGGAGACGCTGGTCGAGGCGGCCGGGGAGCTCGGCTTCCCGGTGTTCGTCAAGGCCGTCGCGGGCGGTGGTGGGCGCGGGATGCGCCTGGTCACCGACCCCGGGGGGCTGCGGGAGGCCGTCGAGGCGGCCTCCCGGGAGGCCGAGTCCGCCTTCGGGGACCCGACGGTGTTCCTGGAGAAGGCCGTGGTCGAACCCCGGCACATCGAGGTGCAGATCCTGGCCGACGGCACCGGCTCCGACGAGGGCGTCATCCACCTCTACGAGCGGGACTGCTCGGTGCAGCGGCGGCACCAGAAGGTCGTGGAGCTGGCGCCCGCCCCGAACCTCGACCCCCAGCTGCGGGAACGCATCTGCGCCGACGCCGTCCGTTTCGCCCGCCAGATCGGCTACCGCAACGCGGGCACGGTCGAGTTCCTCGTCGACCGGGACGGCAACCACGTCTTCATCGAGATGAACCCCCGTATCCAGGTGGAACACACGGTGACCGAGGAGGTCACCGACGTGGACCTGGTGCAGTCCCAGCTGCGGATCGCCTCCGGCGAGACCCTGCCCGGACTGGACCTGTCGCAGGACCGGGTCTACCTGCGCGGGGCGGCGTTGCAGTGCCGGATCACCACGGAGGACCCGGCCAACGGGTTCCGGCCGGACACCGGCATGATCAGCGCCTACCGGTCACCCGGCGGCTCCGGCATCCGGCTGGACGGCGGCACCGCGTTCGCGGGTACCGAGATCAGTGCGCACTTCGACTCGATGCTGGTGAAGCTGACCTGCCGGGGGCGCACGTTCGCCACGGCGGTCGACCGCGCCCGGCGGGCCGTGGCCGAGTTCCGCATCCGCGGGGTGGCGACGAACATCCCGTTCCTGCAGGCCGTGCTGGACGACCCGGACTTCCAGCAGGGCCGGGTGACGACGTCGTTCATCGAACAGCGGCCGCACCTGCTCACCGCACGCCACTCCGCCGACCGGGGCACCCGGCTGCTGACCTACCTCGCCGACGTGACGGTGAACAGGCCGAACGGCGAGCGGCCGCGGCTGATCGACCCGGTGCGCAAGCTGCCGGACGTGCCGGACGGGACCCCACCGGCCGGGTCGAAGCAGAAACTGACCGAGCTCGGCCCGGAGGGCTTCGCCGAGTGGCTGCGGTCGTCACCGCACATCGGGGTCACCGACACCACCTTCCGTGACGCGCACCAGTCGCTGCTGGCCACCCGGCTGCGGACGAAGGACCTGCTGGCCGTGGCGCCCGCGGTGGCGCACACCATGCCGCAGCTGCTGTCGGTGGAGTGCTGGGGAGGGGCCACCTACGACGTGGCGCTGCGCTTCCTCGCCGAGGACCCGTGGGAACGGCTCGCGGCGCTGCGCGCGGCGATGCCGAACGTGTGCCTGCAGATGCTGCTGCGCGGGCGCAACACCGTCGGCTACACGCCGTACCCCACAGAGGTGACCGAGGCGTTCGTCGAGGAGGCCACCGCCACCGGGATCGACATCTTCCGCATCTTCGACGCGCTCAACGACGTGGAGCAGATGCGTCCGGCGATCGAGGCGGTCCGGTCCACCGGCTCGGCGGTGGCGGAGGTGGCGCTGTGCTACACCTCCGACCTGTCCGACCCGGCCGAGAACCTCTACACCCTCGACTACTACCTCAAGCTCGCCGAGCAGATCGTGGGCGCGGGCGCGCACGTGCTGGCGATCAAGGACATGGCCGGGCTGCTGCGGGCGCCCGCCGCGCGCACCCTGGTCACGGCCCTGCGCCGGGAGTTCGACCTGCCGGTGCACATCCACACGCACGACACGGCGGGCGGGCAGCTGGCGACCTACCTCGCCGCGATCGACGCGGGCGCCGACGCCGTCGACGGCGCGGTGGCCTCGATGGCGGGCACCACCTCGCAGCCCTCGCTGTCGGCGATCGTGGCCGCCACCGACCACTCGGACCGGCCCACCGGACTCGACCTCGGTGCGGTGGGCGAGATGGAGCCCTACTGGGAGATCGTGCGCCGGATCTACGCGCCGTTCGAGGCGGGCCTGGCCGCGCCGACGGGGCGGGTGTATCACCACGAGATCCCCGGTGGTCAGCTGTCCAACCTGCGCACGCAGGCCAGGGCGCTCGGGCTGGCCGACCGGTTCGAGGAGGTCGAGGCGATGTACGCCGCCGCCGACCGCATCCTCGGGCGGCTGGTCAAGGTGACCCCGTCGTCGAAGGTCGTCGGCGACCTGGCGTTGCACCTGGTGGGCGCGAACGTCTCGCCGGAGGAGTTCGAGGCCGACCCCGGCCGGTTCGACATCCCGGAGTCGGTGATCGGCTTCCTGCGCGGGGAGCTGGGCGACCCGCCCGGCGGGTGGCCCGAGCCGTTCCGCAGCAGGGCGCTCGCGGGTCGGGGCGAGGCCCGTCCGACCGAGGAACTGTCCGAGGAGGATCGGCGTGGGTTGGCCGAAGATCGGAGGCGGACGTTGAACCGGCTGCTGTTCCCCGGGCCGACGAAGGAGTTCGAGAACCACCGCGAGGCCTACGGCGACACGAGTGTGCTGCCGAGCAAGGACTTCTTCTACGGGCTGCGGCCGGGGGAGGAGTACGCGGTCGACCTCGAACCGGGGGTGCGCCTGCTCATCGAGCTGGAGGCGATCGGGGAGGCCGACGAGCGCGGCGTGCGCACGGTGATGTCCACGCTGAACGGGCAGCTGCGCCCGATCCAGGTGCGCGACCGGTCCGTGGCCTCGGACCTGCCCGCGAAGGAGAAGGCGGACACCGACAACCCGGGGCACGTGGCCGCGCCGTTCGCCGGGGTGGTGACCGCGGCGGTCGCGGAGGGCGACACCGTCGACGCGGGCGACACGGTGGCCACCATCGAGGCGATGAAGATGGAGGCCGCGATCACCGCCCCCACCGCGGGCACGGTGCACCGCCTGGCCATCAACTCGGTCCAGCAGGTGGAGGGCGGCGACCTCCTCGTCGTCCTGCAGTGAACGGCGCGTTCGCCCCCGTGGGTGGGCGTGAGGGGCACATTCGCTGCGTGTGACGCAGGAGATGTGCCCCTCACGGCACCCGACGCAGGGAAGGTGCCCTTCACGGCACACCCCGGCGCCGTGCGGGTCAGGGGGTGACCGGGTGGCCGGTGCGGGCGGCTTCGGTGAGGGCGAGGGTGGTGCGGAGGGTGCGTAGGCCCTCGCGGCCGTCGACGAGTGGGGTGGTCTCGCCGCGTACGACGGCGACGAAGTGGTCCAGCTGGGCGGCGAGGGGGTCGCGTGCGGCCACGTCCAGCACCGACGTGTGGAACGGGGCCCACCACGACGGCTCGCCGGTGTACACCCGCAGCCGCAGGGTGGGCACCCCCAGCGATCCCCGCGTGCCGGCGACGACGTAGCAGTCCTCGTCCGGGTGGTGCGGGTAGTCGGGGTTCTCGCCGGAGGTGTGCTCCCAGCTGCGCGCCGCGGCCGCGGTGTCCGAGAGCAGGACGCTGCCGAGTGCGCCGGAGGCGAACCGCATCGTGACCGCCGCGGTGTCCTCGACCGCGAACCCCCGGGCGGCGTTCGAGGTGCTCGCCTGCACCTCGACGATCTCGCCGCACAACGCGCGCAGGTTGTCCACGTCGTGGATCAGGTTGATCAGGATCGGGCCGCCGCCGGGCTCGCGGCGCCACGCGGCGTCGGCGAAGTAGTCGTCCGGCTTGCGGAACAGGGCACTGCCCTGCACCGCGACGACGTCGCCCAGGGTGCCCCGGCGGAGGGTCTCCCGGGCGGCCGCCATCAGCGGGCTGTGCCTGCGGTGGTGGCCCACGAGCAGGGGCACCCCGGCGTCCTCGGCCGCCGACACGGCGCGTTCGGCCCCGGCGACGGTGTCCGCGACCGGTTTCTCCACCAGCACCGGCACGCCCGCCCGCACGCAGGAGAGCACGTGCTCGGTGTGCCGGGCGTTCGGGGAGGCGACGATCACCCCGTCCGGTGCCGTGTCGGCCAGCATCGTGGGCACGTCGGGGTACCCCGGTGCCCCGTGGCCGTCCCGCGCGGTGGGGTCCGGGTCGACGACGGACACCAACGTGCACCCGGGGTGCTCGCGCACCAGGGCGAGGTGCCTGCGCCCGATGAGCCCCGCGCCGACGACCGCGATCCGCGTGCCGCTCACGGCCGTACCCCCGGGGCGGGCGGGCC
>NZ_KE387047.1:0-2356 GCF_000430445.1 Saccharomonospora iraqiensis subsp. iraqiensis | reverse complement strand
TCCGCACCGCCGGGAGTGCCGCCGGGAGTGCCGCCGGGAGTGCCGCCGCCACCGGAGCCCGTCCCACCGGAGCCGGTCCCACCGGAGCCGGTCCCACCGGAGCCCGTCCCACCGGAGCCCGTCCCACCCGAGCGGGTCGCGCCGAGGGTGAGCGCGTCCACCAGGTCGGCGATCGAGCCGGAACCGGGTTCGGCCACCGCCGGGACGCCGCCGTCCGGTGTGTTCTGCGAGCCACGCACGGAGCCGGCGTGTCCGCGGGGCAGGGTGCACGCGGCGTCGGTGTTGAACGGGGCGTCGCCGGTGCTCTCGCCGTCGCGGCGTTCCGTGCCGCCGTAGCCCCGGGTGCACGGTGCCGGGTCGAAGAACGTCAACGCCTGGGACAGCTTCGTGCCGTCGGAGGTCACCGCCGCGGAGGTGGAGGCCACCGCCTTCGGGGTGTAGACCAGCAGATGCTCCAGGCCGTCGGTGCGCGAGGCGAACATCCGGGAGGTGGTGAGCAGGTTCGCCATCAGCACCGACAGGCCGGGGTCGGTGTCCGCGAGCAGCCCGCTGATCTCGGTGGCCGCCCGCGGGGCGGTCCCGATGAGCCGGCGGAGGTCGCCGTCGGAGTCGGCGAGTTCCGCCGCGAACAGTTTCGCGTCCCGCCCGAACGACCGCCACGCCCGCGCCGACTCCGCCTGGGTACGCAGCACCGTCGCCCCGTCGTCGATCAGGTCGGTGGTCTGGGGCAGGTGCTCGGCCGCGGTCCGGGTGAACCCGGTGGCGGTGTCCAGCAGCAGCTGGAGGTCGTCCCCCGTGCCGTGCAACGCGGTGTACAGCTCGTCGACGACCACCCGCATCGCGTCGGTCGGCACCGATTCGGTGAGCTCGCTGAGATTCGCCAGCAGGGTGTGGACGGGCAGGGGGGTGGTGGTGGACTCGCGGGGGATCACCGAGCCCTCCTCCAGGTACGGGCCGGCGTCCGTGCGCGGCTGCAGATCGACGTACTGTTCGCCGACCGCCGACCGGTTCGCCACCACCGCGCGGGAGTTCACCGGGATGGGCGGGGCGTCGTCGTCGAGCACCAGGTCGGCCTCCATCCCGTCGTCGGTCAGCCGCAGCGCACCGACCCGGCCGACGGACACACCCCGATAGGTGACCTCGCTGCCGTCGAACAGCCCACCGCCCTGCGACAGTTGCAGGCGCACCACGTCGCCCCCGTCGCCGACCAGCCGGGGCAGTCCGGCGTAGTTGGCCCCCACGAACGTCACCGCGGCCGCCGCCACCACCACGAACGCGACGACCTGCGCGCGGATTCTGCGGGTCAGCATCAGCGACTCCCTCCGTCCGGGGCGGGCGTGGCGGTGTCCGTGGACGGCAACGGCAGCGGCGGGATCGGCTCGGTGTAGTTCTCGTCCGGCAGCACACTGAGGTAGGTGTTGAGGTAGTCGCCCTCGATCCCGTCGAGCACGGCGTCGGTGAACGGGAAGGTCGGCAGGATCTCCAACGCCCGGGGCAGCGAGGCGCCCGCGTCGGCGAGCCTGCGCAGCACCGGGGCCAGTGCCCGCAGGTCGGCCACCAGGTCCTCCCGCGTCCGCTCGACGACGTCCACGGC
Organism: Saccharomonospora iraqiensis subsp. iraqiensis; assembly: GCF_000430445.1. GTDB lineage: Bacteria > Actinomycetota > Actinomycetes > Mycobacteriales > Pseudonocardiaceae > Saccharomonospora > Saccharomonospora iraqiensis. Next base: position 762 of record NZ_KE387047.1, on the reverse strand, counting down.
CACGCCGGAGAGCTGGTCCAGCGACGACAACATCGACACCAGCGCCTCCCGCTGGTCCCGCAGTTCCCGCAGGCCGGGGGTGAGGTCGTTCAACGCCCCGCGGATCTGCTCCTCCCGCCCGGCGAGGGTGGCCGACAGCCGGTTCATCCCGTCCAGCGCGTCGGTGATCTCGTCGCGGTGCGCGTCCAGGTCGGAGACCAGATGGTCCACCTCGGACAGGAACCGCTTGATGTCGGCCTCGTTGCCGTCCATCGCGGCGGTCAGCTCCTGGTTGATGGTGCGCAGCTGGGCGATGCCGCCACCGTTGAGCAGCAGGGACAGCGCGCCGAAGACCTCCTCCACCTCCGGGTGCCGGTTCGTGCGGGCGGCGGGAATCAGCGCGTCGTCCTCCAACGGGGCGCGGTTCGCCCGTGGGGTGTCCGACCGTGGTGCGTCTAGCTCCACGAACTTCTCCCCGAGCAGGCTCGACTGCCGGATGTTGGCGATCGAGTCGGCGGGCAGCTCGACGTCGCGGTTCACCGACAGCACCACCTCGGCCTGCCAGTCGTCGGTGTCGGCCAGGGTGATCGACTCCACCCGCCCCACCGCGACGTCGTTCACCTTCACGGCGGCGTGCGGGACGAGGTCGAGCACGTCGTCGAAGCGCACCGTCACCCGGTACGGGTCGTCCCCGAGGTCGGCGCCCCCGGGCAACGGCAGGTCGTGCACCCCGTCGAAGCCCGCGGGCGCGCAGCCGCCCGCGGCCACGCCGAGCGCGGCGAG
>NZ_KE387046.1:8861-10711 GCF_000430445.1 Saccharomonospora iraqiensis subsp. iraqiensis | reverse complement strand
GGTCGGCCTCGACGCGGTTGCCGGAGGCGTGCCGCTGCTGGCCGGCGCGCTGCGGCACCCGTGCCAGGTAGGTGCCGTAGCCGACCAGGTGGTCGGCGCGGGCCAGGGCCTGTTCGACCTCCGGGGTGGTCCACTGCGGCCCGGCGGGGCCCAGGCCCACCACGACGACCTCTCCCCCGGTCCGATCCTCCACGGCCCGCCCGTCGGCGGGAGTTCCGGCCGGGGCGGCCTGTGCGGTGCCTCCCTGTTCGAGGCCCTCCTGTTCGAGCCGGGCCATCTTCGCCGAGGCGGTGGGGCTGGGCACCACGGCCACCGAGAAGTACGGCACGCCCTCCGGGTCGACCTCGGCGAACGGTTCCACGCGCTCGGCCTGCCAGGTGGCGCGTTCGACGTAGTAGGCCTCGTCCAGCCTGCCCGCCTCGGCCAGCGCCTGGCGGATCGAGCCGAACGTGCGGCCGAGTTTGAGCACCGCGGCCGAGTCGGTGTCGGCCAGCCGCCGCGCCAGCTCCGGCGCGGGCAGCGTGCCCGGCAGCAGGGTGAGCACCTCGTCCCGCTCCACCAGCGGCCTGCCCGTCCGCGCCGCGGCGGCGCTGACCGACGTCACCCCGGGCACCACCTCGGAGGCGTAGCGGTCGGCCAGGCGTTCGTGCATGTGCATGTAGGAGCCGTAGAAGAACGGGTCGCCCTCGCACAGCAGCACCACGTCCCGGCCCTCGTCCAGGTGGGCGGCCAACCGCTTGGCGGACTCTTCGTAGAAGTCGGCCAGCGCGCCCTCGTACCCGCCGGGGTGGTCGGTGGTCTCGGTGGTCACCGGGTACATCAGCCGTTCCTCGGTCTGGCCGTCCCGCAGGTACGGCTCGGCGACCGAGCGGGCGATGCTGCGGCCGTGCCGGGCGCAGTGGTAGGCGATCACGTCGGCCTCGCCGATCAGCCGGGCCGCGCGGACGGTCATCAGTTCCGGGTCGCCGGGGCCCAGCCCGACACCGAACAACGTGCCGGTGCTGCTCACATCTCCTCCTTCGTCGCGATCGCGTTCACCGCCGCGACCGCCAGCGCACTGCCGCCCCGGCGCCCGCGCACGGCGAGATACGGCGCGGGCGCGCGGTCGATCAGTTCCTGTTTGGACTCCACGGCACCGACGAACCCGACCGGCACACCGATGATCGCGGCCGGGGCGCCCACGCCCTCGTCCAGCAGTTCCAGCAGCCGGAACAGGGCGGTGGGTGCGTTGCCGATCGCCACCACCGAGCCCGGCAGCCGTTCCCGCCACAGCTCCAGCGCCGCCGCCGAACGGGTGGTGCCCAGCTCCCGCGCCAGGCCGGGAACCCGCGGGTCGTTCAGCGTGCACAGCAGCTCGTTGTCGGCGGGCAAACGCTTGCGGGTGACGCCGCTGGCGATCATCTCCGCGTCACACAGCACCGGCGCCCCCGCTTCGAGCGCGGCGCGGCCCGCCGTGACGACGTCCGGGCTGTGCGCGAGGTCGTCGACGAGATCGACCATGCCGCACGTGTGGATCATGCGCACCGCGGCCACGGCGACATCGGCGGGCAGGGCGGACAGGTCGGCCTCGGCCCGGATGGTGGCGAACGAGTGGCGGTAGATCTCCGTGCCGTCGCGGATGTAGTCGATCACGAGCGTCCCTTCAGCCGGTCGGTGAGTGCGTCGACCGGCACGAGTGTCCCGTCGACGCGGTAGCCGTCCCCGGTGGCGAGGACGTCGACGTGCTCGCCGCGGGGCCGTCCGCAGCGGCGTTCGCACCCGCTGACGTGCGCGCGCACGCCCGGGCGGAGGGTGTCCAGGCCCGCGAGCGCGGCGCGGGTGTCGCCGCGCACGTCGGCCCACGACTTCGC
>NZ_KE387046.1:5355-8761 GCF_000430445.1 Saccharomonospora iraqiensis subsp. iraqiensis | reverse complement strand
CCGGCCCGAGCCGGTCGCGGCCGTCGGGTCGCTGCTGGCGCTGTACGCGGTGGAGCGCACCCTGGCCACCCGGCGGATGCTGCCGCTGTGCCTCGGGCTGTCCGCCGCCGCGTTCACCTTCGCGGCCACGCCCACCGGGCTGATCGCCGTGGCGCCGTTCCTCGTCGCGGCGAAACCGCTGCTGCACCTGGTCCGGGAGCGGGCCCGGCACGGGTGGCCGCCGGTGCTCGTGCCGATCGGCGCGGCCGGGCTCGTGGTGCTGTTCGTCGTGTTCGCCGACCAGACGTACGCCTCGGTGCTGGAAGCCGTCCGGCTGCGGAACGCGGTCGGCCCCAGCCTGTCCTGGTTCGAGGAGCTGGAGCGCTACGAACTGCTGTTCGCCGAGAGCGCGGACGGCGCCGCGACCCGGCGGTTCCCGGTACTGCTGCTGATGCTGAGCACCGCCACCTGCCTGGCCGTGCTGCTGCGCCGGGACCGCATCCCGGGCACCGCGCTCGGCCCGAGCAGGCGGCTGATCGGCACGGTGGCGCTGTTCTTCGTGCTGCTCGCGCTGACCCCCACCAAGTGGACCCACCATTTCGGCGCGTTCGCCGGGGTCGGCGCGGCGATGGGCGCGTTGACCGCACCGGCCACCAGCTCGTCGGTGCTGCGCTCGAAACGCAACCGCGCCGCGTTCGTCGCCGGACTGCTGCTGGTGGCGGCCCTGTCGGTGACCGGGCCGAACGCCTACTGGTTCGTCTCCCGGATCGGGGTGCCGTGGCACGACATCCCGCCGGAACTCGCCGGGATCCCCGCGTCGACACTGCTCACCGCGGCGGCCGCGGTGGCGGCGCTGGTCGCCTTCGTGGAGAACCTGCGCGTCCGGCGCCCGGGCCCGCCCCGCGAGCCGGAACGCCGGTCGTCGGCGCTGTGGCGGGGGTCGCTGGCGCTCATCGTCGGCTGCGGCCTGGTGATCACCGCGGAGTTCGGCAGCATGGTCAAGGGGATGTGGGCGCAGTCCGACAGCTACAGCCTCGGCGCGGCCAATCTCGCCCACCTCACCGGCACCGGGTGCGGCCTGGGGCGCGACGTCACCGTGGAGCGCGACCCCGTGGCGAGTGTGCTGTCCCCGCTGCCGGGGCCCCGGCAGCACACCGTCGTACCGGACGACTCCCGGGCGGCGGCGGGTGTGCCCACCGGGGGCGGTGATCCGGTGCAGGCCACCGCCGAGGGCTTCCACACGGAACCGGACGCCGACGGCGACCCGCTGGCCGAGCCGCCGCACGGCCTCACCCCGGACAACACCCCGATGTGGAGCAGCTACGGCGAGACCGGACCGCCCACCGGGGACCTGCGTACCCCCTGGTACGGGCTGGACGACGCGGACGGCGACCAGCTCGTCGTCACGGTGTTCGCCCCCGCGGGCAAGGCCACGTCGGTCGACGTCCAGTTCGGCGAACAGACGCCCGGGGGAACCCGGGTCGTGCAGACCCGGCGGGTGCTGGCCCCCGGTGGTGGCACCGACGAGTGGCACAACGTCCGGATCGACCTCGCCGACGTGCCCGAGGGTGCGGCGGCGGTCCGGATCGCGGCGGACGACGACGACCTCACCGAGGACGGCTGGGTCGCGGCGACCGCGCCCCGTGCCCCGTCGTTCACCACGCTGGCGGACAAGGTCGGCGACCGGCCGGTCTACGTGGACTGGCCCGCCGCCTTCGTCTACCCGTGCGTGAACCCGGTCAAGATCCGCGACGGCATTCTGGACGTGCCCGCGTACCACCTCACCGCGGGGGACCTGGCCGACGAGGCGGAATGGGCCGCCGCCGACGCCGGGGGCATGCTCGGCACCCTGGAGGAACTCGCCGCCGAACCCGAGGTGCCGAGCTATCTTACCGGCGACCCGGACCAGCCGTGGGGCACGCTGCACGACGTCCGCCCGTACGAGACCGGCCGCGAACCGACCGTGCTGCGCGGCGAGCGGGTCCGCACCGGCTGGTGGTCCCCCGGCCCCGGCCCGGTGCCGTCCGACGGTCCCGGCCCCGACGGCTGACCGGCGCGGATCGACCTCCGTGTTCAGGGCGAAGAGTGCGATGTGTGCCCTCGGAGCTCCTCCGCGGCCTCGCCGGGATCCCCGACATACCCACCACCGACCTCACGCAGCTCCCTCAGCAACGTGACGTTCCGCGCTCGCCTCCTTCGCACGGCCTCGGCGAGCATGTCCCGCACCTCGCCGGAGACGTCGATGATCTGAACCGTCACCACGGAGCCATTGAACATACGGACTGCGGTTCCCGCACGCGCAGCTCTGTCGGCGCGTGTCGTCCCGTCCCGTTCCCCGGACACCGGGGCGCTCAGGTGAGACCGACGGTGGTCTGGCCGGGGCGGAGGGTTTCCCCGCACTGTCGGCGCGGCCACTCACCCGACTTGTTCGCCCGGTCGACCGGCGCCATCGTCGTGTGCGCGTACTCCCGCAGTTCCGCCAGGGTCGCCGCGTCCGGGACGGCGTCGCGGCGCACCCAGTCGCCGTTGCTCGGGCCCGGGCGGGGGTGTTCGTAGATCTGGAAGTAGTCGCGGGCCATCCGCGGGTCGGCGGGGAGACCGTTGGCCGCGCTCCATGGGGCGCGGGAGTGGATGAACGTCGGCCGCACCTCCTCGAAGACGTAGTCGCGCAACCCGGCCCCGTCCCCGGCGGCGAGCAGGTCGGCGATGCGCGGTTCGGCCAGGCCCGCCATGTCCACCAGCTCCAGCCTGCTGGTCAGAGCCGCCCCACCCAGGTCCGGGTTCAGCAGCGACCCCCGTTCCAGTCCGAGGATGTCGGCGTAGGCGTTGAACACCCGTCCGGAACGGTCGGCCACGTTGCACAGGGTCACGTCGCCCCGGGCGCGGAACGAGTCGGCGGAGTCGGCCAGCGCCGCACCGGAGCCGGTCAACGCGAGCGCGAGCCCGCCCGCCAGCCACGCCCGGTGTGCCGTCCGCGACCGGCGGAACACCTCCGCGGTGGTCAGCACCCCCACCAGGGCGCCGAGCACCCACACCGGGGTGGCGAACCGGTACTGCGACATCCAGTCCGCGTTGAGCACGCAGTAGGCCGTCACCGCCAGCCCGAGCGGCACGAGCAGGGCGACCAGTCCCACCCGCCACCACAGCGGGCGGGTGAGCACGAGCGTGAGCGCCACGACCGTCAGCAGCACGAGCGGCGCGCCGACGTAGGACACCAGCTCACCCACCCGGGTCAGGTCGGAGGGTTCCGGTGGCTGCTGATCCTTGGCGACCGACGTGTTCGGCACCCACCGGCCGAAGGTGACCCGCCGCCACGCCAGGTACGCCCCCACCGGAAGCAGGAACACGGTGGTCGAGAGCACGACCCGATTCAGGGCGGGGCGGAAGGCGCGCCACCCCGTCGCGTCCGCCGTCGGCCCGCCGCGCA
>NZ_KE387046.1:3248-5255 GCF_000430445.1 Saccharomonospora iraqiensis subsp. iraqiensis | reverse complement strand
TACCGGGTGGCGGACGGGGCGACGGTGCTCGACGTGCTGGACGTGCTGCGCGACCCGGACACGGCGCCGGCCGGGGCACCGTCGGGCACGCTCGCCGTGTTCGACCCGGTCGGGGACGCGACCGGTGTGGGGACGGCCGAACTGCTGGCCGCCCGGGGACACCCGGTCGCGCTCGTCACCCCGGACCAGGTGGTGGGCACGCAACTGGCCCTGACCGGCGACCTCGCCGACGCCAACGCCCGGCTGGCCCGTACCGGGTGGCGGACGGGGCGACGGTGCTCGACGTGCTGGACGTGCTGCGCGACCCGGACACGGCGCCGGCCGGGGCACCGTCGGGCACGCTCGCCGTGTTCGACCCGGTCGGGGACGCGACCGGTGTGGGGACGGCCGAACTGCTGGCCGCCCGGGGACACCCGGTCGCGCTCGTCACCCCGGACCAGGTGGTGGGCACGCAACTGGCCCTGACCGGCGACCTCGCCGACGCCAACGCCCGGCTGCAACGGGCGGGGGTGCGGTCGCTGCGGTGGAGCGCGTTGCGCGAGGTCCACCCGGGCCGGATCGTGCTCACCGACGTGCACACCGCGGCGCGCACGGACGTCGACGCGGCCGCCGTCATCCACTGTGGACACCGTGTGCCGGACGGGGCCCTGCCCGCCGACACCGGGGTGGTGCCCGCGGGCGACCGTGTCGCCCCGCGGACGGTGCACGAGGCCGTCCTGGAGGGACGGCGGGCCGCACTCGCCGTGTCCGCGACTCCCGCCTCCGGTGCGGCCCGGACCACCGGCGTCGCCCCGGCCGGGGTGGAGGTGGTGGCCCGGTGAGTACCGCGTCCCGCTACCGGCACCTGTTCACCCCGCTGCGCCTGGGGCCGGTGACCGTGGCCAACCGGGTGGTGTTCTCGGCGCACCTGACGAACTACGCCGTCGACGGACTGCCCAGCGCACAGCACGCCGCCTACTACGCGGCCCGCGCGGCGGGCGGCACCGGGCTGATCATCACCGAGGAACACTCCACGCACCCGACGGACTGGCCGTACGAGAAACTGATCCACGGGTTCCGCCCCGAGGTGATCTCCGGGTACCGCCGGATCACCGAGGCCGTGCACGCGCACGGGGTGCCGATCTTCGCCCAGCTCAACCACAACGGCGGCCAGGCGTCGGGCATGTACTCGCGGCTGCCGGTGTGGGCGCCGTCGCCGGTGCCGGACCCGATGTTCCGGGAGGTCCCGCACGCGGTGACGCACGCCGAGATCGACGAGATCGTCGCCGGGTACGCCACCGTGGCGCGGCACTGCCGCGAGGGCGGCTTCGACGGGGTCGAATTGCAGTGTTCGCACTCCTCGATCGTGCGCGGGTTCCTCTCCCCCGCCACCAACGTGCGCACCGACGACTACGGCGGCCCGTTGGAGAACCGGGCGCGGCTGCTGCTGCGGCTGGTCGACGCCGTCCGCGCGGCGATCGGCGACGACCTGGCGCTCGGGGTGCGGCTGTGCGGCGACGAACTGATCGAGGACGGCACCACCGTCGACGACGCCGTGCGGGTGGCCCGGTGGGTCGAGGACAGCGGAAAGGTCGACTACCTCAACACCTCGATCGGCGTGGCCACCTCGACGCTGCACATGATCGAGGCGTCCATGAGCGTTCCCCCCGGCTACGCCCTGTTCATCCCCAGCGCGCTGCGCAAGGAGGTGGACCTGCCGGTGGTGGGGGTCGGCCGGTTCAAGGACCCGGTACAGGCCGACCGCGCACTCGCCGACGGGCACGCCGACCTGATCGGCGTGGTGCGCGGGCAGATCGCCGACGCGGACTTCGTCGCCAAGGCCCGGGCCGGGCACCCGGAGCGGATCCGCACCTGCCTGTCGTGCAACCAGGAGTGCGTGGGCCGGATGGGGCTCAACCGCTGGCTCGGCTGCATCGAGAACCCCCGCACCGGACGGGAGTCGGAACCCGACGCGCCGTCCGACGAAACGTCCGGCGGTGTAGCCGGCGCGGCCTCCGGGGACACGCG
>NZ_KE387046.1:0-3148 GCF_000430445.1 Saccharomonospora iraqiensis subsp. iraqiensis | reverse complement strand
GGCGGCCGCGCGGCGGTGACTCGCTCGCGCCCGTGCTCGCGCGGGTGTTCGGCGACGGGGAGCGGGTCGCGGTCCGCGCCTTCGACGGCACGGTCCTCGGGGATCCCGAAGGGTCGCCCCGCATCGAGGTGCGGTCCCCCCTGGCGCTGAGCTACCTGCTGTCCGCGCCCGGCGAGCTCGGGCTGGCCCGCGCCTACGTCACCGGGCATCTCGACGTCGCGGGCGACCTGCACGACGTGCTGGCCGAGGTCCTCGACCTGGTGGACGGTCTGGACACCGCCGCCAAGCTCGCGGTGCTGACCGAGCTCGGCCCGCGCTATCTGCGGCCGGTCGCGGTGCCGCCGGAGGAGGCACCCGGCAGGATCCGGCGGGGGCTGCGCGGCCTGCGGCACTCCCGGAGCCGGGACAGCACCGCGATCTCGCGGCACTACGACGTGTCGAACCGGTTCTACGAACTGGTGCTCGGCCCGTCGATGGCCTACACCTGCGCCTGCTTCCCCTCCGGGGAGGCGAGCCTGGAGCAGGCCCAGTTCCACAAGTTCGACCTGGCGTGCCGCAAACTCGGCCTGCGACCGGGGATGCGGCTGCTCGACGTCGGCTGCGGCTGGGGCGGCATGGTCGCGCACGCCGCCGAGCACTACGGCGTCGAGGCGTTGGGCGTGACGTTGTCCCGCGAACAGGCGGACTGGGGCCGCGAACACCTCCGCGCGCGCGGCCTGGACGGACGCGCCCGCGTGGTGCACGGCGACTACCGCGACGTGGCCGAGTCCGGCTTCGACGCCGTGGCCTCCATCGGACTCACCGAACACATCGGCGCCCGCAACCTGCCCGCGTACTTCCGGTTCCTCGCCGCCCGGCTGCGCGCGGGCGGGCGGCTGCTCAACCACTGCATCACCCGCCCCACCACCCGGGATCCGCACCGCACCGGCCCGTTCATCGACCGCTACGTCTTCCCCGACGGGGAGCTGGAGGGGGTCGGCACGCTCGTCTCGGCGATGCAGGACCACGGCTTCGAGGTGCGGCACGAAGAGAACCTGCGGGAGCACTACGCGCGCACCCTCGCGGCGTGGTGCGCGAACCTGGCCGAGCACTGGACGGAGGCGGTGGCCGAGGCCGGTGTCCGCCGCGCGCGGGTGTGGGCGCTGTACATGGCCGCCTCCCAACTGTCCTTCGAGCGCCGCGGCATCGAGCTGCACCAGGTGCTCGGGGTGAAGACGGATTCCTCCGGCTCCTCGGGGATGCCCCTGCGCCCGGACTGGGGCGTGTGAGGCACGGTCGCGCACCGCACACCCCCGTGTCCCGGGGCGCCGGTCAGGGCAGGCGGCCCTCGATGCCGTCGCGGATCAGCTCCACCGCGTCGTCGACGTGCGCGCGGCCGGTGCGGTGGCTGAGCACGCACATCCGCAGGGTGTTGCGCCCGTCCAGCCGGGTGCTGGAGAGGAAGATCCGGCCGGTGGCGTTGAGCCGGGCCAGCAGCTCCCGGTTCGCCCGGTCCCGGGCCTGCCCGGTGTCCCCACCGCCCGGCGCGCGGAAGTTCAGCACGGTCAGGTCCGGACGCAGCGGCACGTCCGCGAACTCCCGCAGCCGCCGGTCGGTGTGGGCGGCCAGGTCGAGCTTGTCGTCCAGGGCCGCACGGAACGCGGCGACGCCGTGCAGGTGCAGCGGCAGCCACAGGCGCAGGCCCCGGAACTCGCGGGTCAGTTCCACCCCGAGGTCGGCGAAGTCCGGCGCCACGCCGTCGTCGTCGACGTCCTGGAGGTAGTCCGCCGTCGCGGCGTGCGCGGCGCGCAGCGCCTCGGTGTCGCGCACCAGCAGCGCGCCGGTGCCGTACTGCAGGAACAGGCTCTTGTGCGGGTCGAGGGTGAGGGAGTCCGCCCGCTCGATGCCGCGCAGGATCCGGCGGCCGCGGTCGGTGAGCACGAAACCACCGCCGTAGGCGGCGTCGACGTGGAACCACAGCTGTTCGTCGGTGGCGAGCCGGGCCAGCTCGGGCAGCGGGTCCACGGTTCCGGTGCTGGTCGCGCCCGCCGTGCCCACCAGCAGGAACGGCCGGTTCCCCGCCGCCCGGTCGGCCGCCACGGCCTCCCGCGCGGCCTCGGGGTCCATGCGGTGTTCGGCGGTGGTGGGCACGGTGCGGATCTGACCGGGGTTCAGCCCGGCGATCCGGGCGGCCTTGGCCACGCAGTGATGGGTGTGCGTGGTGACGTACAGGGTGAGCGTGTCCAGCGGGGCGCCCGCGCGTACGGCCCGCTCCCGGGCGGCGACCAGGGCCGACAGCGTCGCCGTGGAGGCGCCGCTGGTGAGCAGGCCGCCCGAGCCCGCGGGCAGCCCGAACTCGTCGCACAGCCAGCGCAGGACGCTGCGCTCCAGGGCCACCAGGCCGGGGGCCATCGCGCTGACACCGGTGAACCGGTTGACCGTCTGCGCGAGCAGTTCGGCCACGGCCGAGGAGAACAGGCCACCGGAGGGGAAGTAGGCGAAGTAGTGGCCACTCGCGGTCTCCACGGCGCGTGCGGCCGCGTCCGCGACGGTGGCCAGCAGCGCGTCGAACTCACCCGGCTGTTCACCGGGTGGGGCGTGCAGCCCGGAGGGCACCACGTCCGGCCCGGACACGGGGGCGTGGGGCAGGGAGTCGAGGAAGTCGGACACGAACGAGCTCGCCGCCGCCATGGTCTTGGCGACGTCGTCCCGGTCGGGGTCGAGGTCGGATCGCAACACGGCCCCGACGCTAGGCCGGGCGGTGCGGGCGGTCTTGTACGTTGTTGCGCCCGTCCCCGCCCCGTGTCCGGCACGGGGTGGCCGACTCCTCACGGACCGGCGCGACCCCGGGCGTAGGCACCGGGTGGGACGCCGACGACGCGGCGGAAGTGCCGGGACAGGTGCGCCTGGTCGGTGAACCCGACCGCCGCGGCGACCTCGGCGGGGCGGTGTCCGGCGTCCAGCAGCCGCTTGGCCGTGCGGACGCGCTCCTGGGTGAGGTAGGTGTGCGGCGGAAGCCCGAACCGCGCGCGGAAGCCGCGCAGCAGGGCGTAGCGGCTCAGCCCGGTCTCGCGGGCGAGCTCGGTCAGGCTCGGCGGGTCGGCCAGGCTGCCGACCAGCATCTCCCGCACGAGTTCGGCGCGGCGCCGGTCCGGCGTGGGGGTGCGCG
>NZ_KE387045.1:4443-6343 GCF_000430445.1 Saccharomonospora iraqiensis subsp. iraqiensis | reverse complement strand
CGCGCGGTGCCGGTGTCGCGCGGGGGCGCGCCGGTGCGCCGCGGGGGTGCGGTGTCCACACCGATCACCCGCTCGACGCCCGGGTCGGCACTCAGCCGCGCCAGCAGCCGCCCGCCCAGATCACCGGCGACACCGGTGATGAGGACGACCTTCGGCGACATCGACTGTCCCTACGGGCCCGGTGGGACGCCCACCGAGCCGGTGATGGTTACTTGCCCTGCTTGCGACGCTGCACCCTGGTGCGGCGCAGCAGCTTGCGGTGCTTCTTCTTGGACATCCGCTTCCGGCGCTTCTTGACGACCGAGCCCACACCCACTCCTCATGGTCTACCTCGAGGGGAACGGTCCACCAGGTTACCGGTGGTCCCCCGGGCGGCCCGCACGGGCCCGGACAGCCCCGGGCGGCGGAGCCTCCCGGACACCTCCGGGCGTCCGTCCGGGCCCCTCGGAGTCCCGGCGTCCCCGGCGGGGACACCTGCGGGGACGGTGGCTCAGCCGACGTCGAAGTACGCGTTGTCGAGGTAGTCGTGGACGGCCTGTTCGGGCACCCGGAAGGACTTCCCCACCCGGACGGCGGGCAGCTCCCCGGAGTGCACCAGTCGGTAGACGGTCATCTTGGAGACCCGCATCAGCGAGGCCACCTCGGCGACCGTCAGGAACTGGACATGCCGCGGGCCCGCGGGCATGTCGTCGTGTGTGCTCGGTGGCATAGCGATTTCACCGTGTCCCTCCGCCACGCGCCGTGCCGCCCGGCTTCCCCACCGGGCGGTACCGACACGCGCGTGCTCTCAACGAGGGTAGCGGGACACATGGGACTCCTGCGACGCCTGTCAAGGGGAAACACGGCACCCGACCGGACGCACCCCCCGACTTGCGTGAGGTTGCCGTGAAGGGCACTTTCCCTGCGCCAGGGGCAGCGAGGGGCACATTCACTGCATCGCACGCAGGGAAAGTGCCCCTCACGGCACAACCCCGGGTGAGGGCCTCAGTCGCGGTGGGGGGCGCCGAGTTCGACCGAGCGGTCGCGGGCGGCTTCGATGGCGTCGAGCAGGGCGGCGCGGACGCCGTGCTTCTCCAGCTCGCGGATGCCGTTGATGGTGGTCCCGGCCGGGGAGGTCACCGCTTCCCGGAGCAGGACGGGGTGGTCGCGGCCCTCGTCGAGCATCCGCGCCGCGCCCACGGCCGACTGCACGATCAGCTGCTCGGCGACCGACCGGGGCAGTCCGAGCAGGATCCCGGCGTCGATCATCGCCTCGACCAGGTAGAAGAAGTACGCCGGGCCCGACCCGGAGAGCGCGGTGACCGCGTCCTGCTGCCGCTCGGGCACCTCGACGACCTTGCCCACGGACGTCAGCAGGGCGGTGACGGTCTCCACGTGCTCCGGCGTGGCGTGCCTGCCCGGCGACACCGCGCTCATCGCCTCGCCGACCAGCATCGGGGTGTTCGGCATGACCCGCACCACCGGCGTCCGGTCCGGCAACCTGCCCTCGAACAGCGTCGTCGGCAATCCCGCGCACAGCGACACCACCAGGGAGTCCCGCCCGACCAGCGGGGCGAGCTCGTCCAACAGTGGTTCGATGTCCTGCGGCTTCACCGCCACCACCAGCACGTCGGCACGCTCGGCCGCCTCCGGCACCTCCACCCGGGTGATGCCGTACCGCTCGGTCAGCTCGGCCGCACGCTCGGAGTGCCGTTCGGTGAACAGCAGGTCCCCGGCGTCCCGTCCCGCGGCGATCAGCCCGGACAGCAGCGCCTCACCGATCTTTCCCGCACCCAGTACCGCGATCGTCGTCATGTCCGCAGCCTAGGACCCGCCCCGCGCCGGGGCCGCCGGACCCACCACCGGTTCCGGAGCCCTCGGTGCGAGCGGCGCCGCCGGTGCGGGGCCGTCGGTGCGAGCG
>NZ_KE387045.1:0-4343 GCF_000430445.1 Saccharomonospora iraqiensis subsp. iraqiensis | reverse complement strand
CGGGCGTCGGCCGACGGGCCGGGCCGGAACCGCGCGAGGTCCACCCCCGGCGACACCGTCCGCACGGCGCGCGGGTCCGCGCCGTAGAGCCGCGTGAGCTGGTCACCCTCGACGTCGGTGTTCACCACGAGCCGGTCGGCCTCGGCGACCACCTGCTGCTCGCCGATCACCCGGGTGCGCGGTTCGGGGGTGTCGCCGTCCGCGAGCGCGGCGTTCTTCACCTTCGCCAGGGTGTGTGCCGTGTGCACCAGCGGCACCCCCCAGCGGTCCCGGGCGAGCCAGCCGACCTGGCCGGACAGCCAGTAGTGCGAGTGGATGAGGTCGTAGTGCCCCGGCTCCTGGAACGCCTCCGTGCGCAGCACCCCCGAGGTGAACGCGCACAGCTGGGACGGCAGTTCGGAGCGGCTCAGCGGTTCGAACGGCCCCGCGGGGATGTGCCGCACGAGCACCCCGGGCGCCAGTTCGGCGACCGGCGGCTGGTCGGAGGACGTGGCGCGGGTGAACACCTCGACGCTGGTGCCGCGGCGGGCCATCTCCCGCGCGGTCCGGGCGATGTAGACGTTCATGCCCCCGGCGTCCCCGGTGCCCGGCTGTTCCAGCGGGGAGGTGTGCAGGGACAGCACCGCCACCCGGCGCGGCCGGGCGGCCGACCGGTACCAGGAGATCGTCACCGAATCACCTTTCTGCTCGGCCGTCGAGGCCCCCGACGGCCTGACGTCCGGCGAACCGCAGCAGGGTGGTGTCGAACTCGGGTGCGGACTCGACGAACGGGACGTGGCCTACACCCGACCACCAACGCGTGACGGCCCCGGGAATCTTCCCGGCCGCGTACTCGCCCGCCGTGATGTCGACGACAGCGTCGGCGTCGCCGTGCAGCACCAGCGTCGGGACGTCGACCGCTTCGAGCACGTCGGCGCTGTCGACGTCGCGCCGGAAGAGGGCGCCGCGCACCGCCGGCGGCACCGCCAGGGTCGCCCCGAGCAGGGCCTGCGTGGTCGACCCCGGAACCGGGCGGGCCGTCATGCCCTCGGCGAGTCCGGTGAGCGCGGGCAGTGCCACGGCCGGGTCGTCGGACAGCGCGTCCGGCAGCGCCGAGGCCATCGCCGGGCCCACGCTGCCGCCGGGCCGTCCCCGGCCGATCTCGGTGATCGCGCCGACCAGCACCAGCCCGGCCAGGCCCCGCGTGCCGTACACACGCAGGTAGTCGGTGATCACCAGGCCGCCGTAGGACCAGCCGACCAGCACGGTGGGCCGCCCCAGCAGGCGCAGCACCGCGGCGACGTCGTCGGCCCAGGCGGCCGGGTCGTCGTAGCCGCCGTCCGGGACGTCCGAACAGCCGTGCCCGCGCAGGTCCATCGCGGCGAGCGGGAACCGGCCCGCCAGGTCCGGGTCGGTGAGCTGGGTGTGCCACGCCCGTGCCGACTGGGCCCAGCCGTGCAGGAACAGGATCGCCGGGGTCGTGTCCGGGGTGTCCGGCCCGGAGGCGCCGCCCCCGGGATCACCGCCGGTCAGGACGCTGATCCGGACACCCGATGCGCCGACGACGTCCGTCCGCATCCGTTCGTCGCTCCTCCCGCGGGCACCAGTGCTTCGGCGGTGCCACACTACCTGGCAGCATCTGCAGGCCATGAGCACCCGAACCGCAGTGATCACCGGAGCGAGCGCGGGCATCGGCGAGGCCGCCGCCCGCGCGCTGGCCGGGGCCGGCTTCCACGTCGTCCTCGGGGCACGGCGGCTCGACCGGCTGCGACCGCTGGCCGAGGAACTGTCCGGCACCGCGCACCTGCTCGACGTCACCGACGCGGAGTCGGTCGAGTCGTTCGTCCACCAGATCCCGGAGTGCCACGTGCTGGTGAACAACGCGGGCGGCGCACGCGGGCTGGAGCGGGTCGAGGAGGCCAACGAGGACAACTGGCGCTGGATGTGGCAGACGAACGTGCTGGGCACACTGCGGGTGACCAAGGCGTTGCTGCCGAAGCTGATCGCCTCCGGAGACGGCCACGTGATCACGGTCACATCCATCGCCGGGCACGAGGTCTACGACGGCGGCGCGGGCTACACCTCCGCCAAGCACGCCCAGTCGGCGCTGCACCAGACCCTGCGCTCGGAGCACCTGGGCGACCCGCTGCGGCTGACCGAGGTGATCCCGGGGATGGTGGAGACGGAGTTCTCGCTGAACCGCTTCGAGGGCGACACCGAGCGCGCCGCGCAGGTGTACCAGGGCCTGCAGCCGTTGACCGCCGAGGACGTGGCCGACGTCATCGCCTTCGCCGCGACCCGCCCCCCGCACGTCAACCTCGACCAGATCACCGTCAAACCCCGCGCCCAACACCACGGCAGCCGCGTCCACCGCGAGTGACCCTCCCCCGGCGGAGGTAACCGTGAAGGGCACTTTCCCTGCGTGTGACGCAGTGAATGTGCCCCTCGCTGCGCGACACGCAGGGAAGGTGCCCTTCACGGCAACACCCTGGGTGACCGGCCCGGGTCAGAGCTTGCAGTTGATCAGGAGGGGTTCCGGGGTGAGTGTCACGCCGAAGTGGGTGCGGACGCCGTCGCGGACCTCGCGGGCCAGGGCGAGCAGGTCGGACGTCGTCGCCGCGCCGCGGTTGGTCAGGGCCAGGGTGTGTTTCGTGGACAGCGACACCCGGGCGCCGGGGCCCGGGTGACCCCTGGTGAAACCGGCGCGTTCGATCAGCCACGCCGCCGAGAGCTTGACCCCTCCGTCGGCCGGGTAGCGCGGCACGGTGACGTCGTCGCCGAGCACCTCGGCGATCCGGGCGAGCACCGTGTCCAGCTCCGACTCGGGCACGATCGGGTTGGTGAAGAACGACCCTGCGCTCCACGTGTCGTGGTCACCGGGATCGAGCACCATGCCCTTGCCCCGCCGCAGCCCCAGCACCGCCTCGCGCGCCTCCGCGGCGGGCACCCGGGCGCCGATGTCGACACCGAGCGCACGCGCCAGCTCGGCGTAACGCACGGGCGCGGACAGCCCGTCGGTGTACAGCCGGAACCGCACGGTCAGCACCACCCCGGTGTCGGTGCCCTTCAGCACGCTGGTGCGGTAGGCGAAGCCGAGGTCGGCGGCGCCGAGGGTGCGGATCTCGGCGGTGCGCCGGTCGTAGACGTCGACCGAGTCGAGCACCTCACTGACCTCGCGGCCGTAGGCGCCCACGTTCTGGATCGGCGTCGCCCCGGCCGAGCCGGGGATGCCGGACAGGCACTCCAGGCCGCCCAGCCCGGCCGCGACCGTGGCGGCGACGTACTCGTCCCAGTCCTGGCCCGCCGCCACCGTCTCCCCGTCGGTGCCGGACCACCCGGTGGTGGCGATGCGGACCACGGTGCCGTCGAAGCCGTCGTCGCCGACGACGAGGTTCGACCCGCCGCCCACGAGTAGCACGGGTTCGCCGTCCGCGTCCCGTTCGCGCACGGCGGCGACCAGCGCGTCGGTGCTCTCCGCCCGCACGAACCGTCGCGCGGCGCCGCCCAGGCGCAGCGTGGTGTGGGCGCTCAGCCGTTCGGTGCCCACCGTTCCGTCAGTGCTCACGGGGGCCCACGGTACTGTCCCCGCCATGGCCACCCCCATCGAGCACCGGGCGAGGTATGTCCACGGCACCGACGAGGTGTTCGCCGCCCACACCGACGAGCGGGCACTGCGGGCCCGGCTCGCCCGCACGGGTGGTCCGCACGCCGAGCTCCCGACGCACGAGACCACCGCGGACGGGGTCCGCTACACGCTCGTGCAGGGCATCGACGCGGCGATGCTGCCCGGGGCCGTGCGCCGCGTCCACCGCGGTGACCTGGTGGTGCACCGGGAGCACAGCTGGACCGACCACGGCACCGGGCGCTACACCGGCACGGTCGCGGTGCACGTCGCCGACCTCCCCGGCCGGCTCACCGCCGACACGGAAATCACCTCGGAGGGTGAGCACAGCGTGGTGTGGACCCGTGGGTCCGTCGCCGTACGGCTGCCGCTGGTCGGCGGCAGGCTGGAGAACGTCGTCGCCGAGCAGGTCACCCGGCTGCTCGACGCCGAGGCGGAATTCACGGTGCAGTGGCTCGCGGGCCGGAGCTGATCGGCGCGCCGACCCGCGGCACCACCAACCCGAACCGGTTGCGCCGGGTCGACCGCTGGCTCGTGGCCGCCCCGGCGGTGCGCCGCGCCCTGTCGGCGTCCGACGATCCCCTGGTGGTGGACCTCGGCTACGGCGCGTCCCCGGTGACCACCGTGGAACTGGCACGCAGACTGACGGCCCTCCGGCGGGACGTGCGGGTGCTGGGGCTGGAGCTGGACGCCGACCGGGTGGCGGCGGGCCGCGCGGTGGCCGACCCGCCGCGGCTGGACT
>NZ_KE387044.1:5408-8853 GCF_000430445.1 Saccharomonospora iraqiensis subsp. iraqiensis | reverse complement strand
ACCCGCAGGAGCGGCGGTGACGCAGCTCGGGGGCCAGCCGGACCGTCTCGGCGGCACGGTCGGGGTCGGCGATCCGGGCGAGCAGCAACCGCACGGCCTGCGCCCCGATCTCGGCGACCGGCTGCGCCATCGTGGTCAGCGGCGGATCGACCAGGTCGGCCCACTCCGGGTCGTCGTAGCCGACGACGGCCACGTCGGTCCCGATCCGGATGCCGCGCCTGCGCGCCTCGTGCAGGACCCCGACACACATCGCGTCGTTGGACACCACCACGGCCGTGGCCGGGTCGGACGCGTCCAGCAGGGTGCCGAAGGCGTGGGCGGCCCGCCCGGACTCGGAGTACCCGCAGGCGAGCAGGTCCGGGTCCCACGGCAGTCCGGCGCGGCCGAGGCCCAGCCGGTGCCCGAGGATGCGTTCCTCACTGGTCGCGAGCCCGGGCGTGCCGCTGATCAGGCCGATCCGGCGGTGCCCGTGCGCGGCCAGGTGCTCGGTCAGCGCCGAGGACGCCTGGATGTTCTCCGAGCCGACCTGGTCGACGTCGCCGCGCGTGGACACTCGGTCGAGCAGCACCGTGGGGGTCCCGACGGACACCAGCTCGCCGACCACCGCACCGTCGCCGGGGGCCGGGGTGAGCAGCAACCCCTCCACCCGCCGGGCGCGCAACGCGCGGACGATGGCGCCCTCCGTCTCCGCCGTGTCGTGCGTGTCCGCCAGCAGGACCGTGTACCCGGCGGCCGCGGCCTCGCGTTCGACGGTCCGCATCAGGGTCGCGAAGTACGGGTTCGCCAGCAGGGAGATCGCCACCCCGATCGTGCGGGTGCCGCCCGTGACGAGCGACCGGGCGATGGCGTCGCCCGTGTAGCCGGTCCGTTCGACGGCGTTGAGCACCGCGGCACGGGTCTCGGGTGCCACGGCCCGGGTGCCGTTGACGACGTGCGAGACGGTGGTGATCGACACACCGGCCAGTTCGGCGATGTCGCGCTGGGTGGGCCGGTTCGACCGCGGCGGTGCCATGATCGCCTCCTGGAGCACGGTGACGACGGGTCGCACGTCAGCCAACCGCATCGCCAACCGTTTGCGCAAACGCTTGCCGAGTCGCGGCCGCCCGCCTACGGTCGCAGGCGCGGGACGTGGAGGAGGTCCGTGTCCGGGAGCTCCCGGCGGAGCCGGCCACCCACGCCGCCGTGACCGTGGCCGCGCCCGGGTGCTCTCCTCGATGCGCTCGGGCGCTCCGCCTGTGACGCGCTCCGGCGCCCCGCCGTCCGCCGGGTTCGGGGCGCCCGGCCTCCGAGGGGAGTGACATGACCTCGTTCGACGAACTGCTCGACCGCGCGCAGACGCTGGTCGACACCGGCAGGCGCACGGTGCTGGGCATCGCGGGCCCGCCCGCGTCGGGGAAGACGTCCCTGGCCTGGCGGATCGCCGACGCGCTGGGTTCGCACGCGGCCGTGGTGGGCATGGACGGCTTCCACCTCGCGCAGGTGGAGCTGGCCAGGCTGGGCCGGACCGACCGCAAGGGGGCACCGGACACGTTCGACGCCCACGGCTACGTCCATCTCGTCCGGCGGCTGTCGGAGGGCCGCGAGCCGGTGTACGCGCCGGAGTTCCGGCGGGAGATCGAGGAGCCGATCGCCGGTGCGGTACCCGTCCCGCCGGGTGTGCGGCTGGTGATCACCGAGGGGAACTACCTGTTGCTCGACTCCGACCCGTGGGAGACCTTGCGCTCCCTGATCGACGAGGTCTGGTACCTGCAGCCGGACGAGGACGCCCGCATCGCGCGGCTGGTGACCCGGCACCGCCGCTACGGACGCTCACTCGTGGAGGCCCAGCAACGCGCCCGCGGTTCGGACCAGCGCAACGCCGACCTGATCGCGCGGACCGCGGACCGCGCCGATCTGATCGTCCGGGAGATGGACCTGCCGCACTTCGCCGTCTGAGGCGCCGCGTGGGGCGGGCCGTCAGGCCCGGGTGGTCTGCGCCTCGGTGTCGCTCGGCTTGCGCATCTCCTGGCGGTAGCGCCAGAGCCCGTAGACGGTTCCGCCGACGAAGAAGCTCAGACTGGCCAGCATCAACGCGCTCTTCAGCCACGGCATCGAATCCAGCAGCCCCGCGCCGTAGTACCCGACCAGCACGAGGGCGGGCACCCACAGCACCGCACCCACGACGGTGGCGACGATGAACCGCGCGGGGTTCATCTGCGCCGCGCCCGCGATCGGTGGGGTGAGCGTGCGGACGTACGGGATGTAGCGCGCCGCCACGACGGCGAAGAAGCCCCTGCGGTCGAAGAACAGCCGGGCCCGTTCCAGGTTCCGTCGGTTCAGCACCTTGCCGTCGCGGCGGGTGGCCACGTGCACCCCCGTCTTCCGGCCGATCGCGTACCCGGCCTGGTTGCCGAGGACGGCGACCACCAGTGCCACCCCGGACAGGGCCCAGGCCTGTCCCTCCGCGTCCTGTTGGGCGAGCACGATCCCGGCGCCGAGCAGCAGCGAGTCACCGGGCAGGAACAGGCCGAGGATCAGCGCGCACTCGATGAACACGAAACTGAGCACGACGACCCAGAGCAGGGGGATCCCCACCGTCATGAGCCAGTCGGGAGCGACCGTCGCGGCGTCGGCGTGCAGCGTGTCCACGTCGGCAGACTACGTTGCTGCCCACCCACGCGGTCACGGTGATTCGGAATCGACCGGGTGCCCGTGCCGTTGAGGCCGGTATGACCGACGACGCTCTCCGCGCGCTGCTCGCCGACCGGCGGTTCGGTGTACTCGCCACACTCCGGCGGGACGGCCCGCCCCAGTTGTCCACGGTGATCCACCACTTCGATCCCGTCAGCGACACCGTGCTGGTCTCGGTCACCGACGACCGGGCGAAGACCCGCAATCTCCGGCGCGACCCCCGGGCGAGCTATCACGTCTCCAGCGACGACGGCTGGTCGTACGCGGTGGCCGAGGGAACCGCCGATCTGCCCCCGGCGGCCGCCGACCCGCACGACGACACGGTGGCCGACCTCGTCGCGCTGTACCGCACGATGGCGGGTGAGCATCCGGACTGGGACGAGTTCCGCGCCGCGATGGTGGCCGAACGCAGGCTGGTGTTGAAGCTGCGGGTCGAGCGGGTGTACGGCATGGTGCGGTGACACACGCCCGGCCCGGCGACGGTGGTCGACGCGTCGGTCAGAGGGTGACCAGGCCGAGCACCGAGCCCACGGCGAATCCGAGGGACCCCGCGAGCAACAACACCCAGCGCAGGGTCAGTGGTGCCGACCCCGACCGGTGATCCTTCCGCCGGGACCCCGCCTCCTCGCCACCGAGACCGGACACCGCACGGCGCAGTTCCAGGGAATCGTGGTCGGCGCCGGACAGCAGCCCGTAGCCGCCGGCGAGCCCGGCCCCGGACCCGTCCGTACCGCCCGTCGGCACCGACGCGGCCGACGGGCCGGACGCGGCCGAC
>NZ_KE387044.1:3566-5308 GCF_000430445.1 Saccharomonospora iraqiensis subsp. iraqiensis | reverse complement strand
GTCCACGCCGCCGCGGGCGCGTTCGAGTGCGGCGTGCGGGTCGGTCGGCAGGCCCCACAGGGCGGCCACCGCCGAGTCCGGGCGGGTCGGCACAAAGCCCACCACGGTGTCCGCGAGCAGTTCCCTGCGTAGCAGCCGCAGCGCCACGGCGGCGAGGTCGGCGTCGGTGCCCGCCACGATCAGCGACGGCTCCAGCACGGGATCGACGTCGGTCCTGCCGGGGCGTTCGGGCAGCTCGGCCACCCGGAGGTCGCCCGTCGGCAACGCGTCCGTCGCGTCCCCGCAAGCCAGTACCAGTCCACCCACGGAGCGCTCCTCGGTTAGGCTCGGTCACCGGCGATTTCCACCAGCGCCACGCTCTTCTCGACCGTCGAATACCAGGAGTGTCACATGCCGGCCATCGTGCTCGTCGGGGCCCAGTGGGGTGACGAAGGCAAGGGCAAGGCCACCGACCTGCTCGGCGACCGGGTCCGCTGGGTCGTCCGCTACCAGGGCGGCAACAACGCGGGGCACACGGTCGTGCTGCCCGACGGGCAGGACTACGCACTGCACCTGATCCCGTCCGGCATCCTCACCCCGGGCATCACGAACGTCATCGGCAACGGCGTGGTGATCGATCCGGGGGTGCTGCTGGACGAGCTGTCCGGGCTCGAGGAGCGCGGGGTGGACACCGACCGGCTGCTCATCTCCGCGGACGCGCACCTGATCATGCCGTACCACGTCGCCATCGACAAGGTGACCGAGCGCTACCTCGGGGCGAAGAAGATCGGCACCACCGGCCGCGGCATCGGCCCCTGCTATCAGGACAAGATCGCCCGGGTGGGCGTGCGGGTGCAGGACCTGCTCGACGAGAAGATCCTGCGGCAGAAGGTCGAGGCGGCCCTCGAGTTCAAGAACCAGGTGCTGGTCAAGGTCTACAACCGCAAGGGCCTCGACGTGGACGAGGTCACCGACACCGTCCTGGAGCAGGGCGAGCGGTTCGCGCACCGGATCGCCGACACCCGGTTGGAGCTCAACCGGGCGCTGGAACGCGGCGAGACGGTGCTGCTGGAGGGCTCGCAGGGCACCCTGCTCGACGTCGACCACGGCACCTACCCGTTCGTCACCTCGTCCAACCCCACCTCCGGCGGGGCCAGCGCCGGGTCCGGCATCGGGCCGGGCCGGATCAGCACCGTGCTCGGCATCGTCAAGGCCTACACCACCCGGGTGGGCTCGGGCCCGTTCCCGACCGAGCTGCTCGACGAGTCCGGTGAGGGGCTGCGCAAGTCCGGCGGGGAGTTCGGCGTCACCACCGGCCGCTCGCGCCGCACCGGCTGGTTCGACGCGGTGATCGGCCGCTACGCCGCGCGCGTCAACGGCATCACCGACTACTTCCTCACCAAGCTCGACGTGCTCTCCGGGCTGGAGCGGATCCCGGTGTGCGTGGCCTACGAGGTGGACGGCTTCCGCACCGAGGACATGCCGATGACGCAGACCGAGGTGCACCACGCCGTGCCGATCTACGAGGAGCTGCCCGGCTGGGCCGAGGACATCAGCGGCTGCCGCAGCTTCGCGGACCTGCCCGCCAACGCGCGTGCCTACGTCGAGCGGCTGGAGGAGCTGATGGGCGCGCGGATCTCCGCGATCGGTGTCGGGCCGGGCCGCGAGCAGACCATCGTCCGGCACGAGTTCGCCTGACCACCGCGCCCGGCCGGGGTGCCCGCCGTCCCGGGATCGGCGGGCACCCGGCGCGACGAGCGGTG
>NZ_KE387044.1:2100-3466 GCF_000430445.1 Saccharomonospora iraqiensis subsp. iraqiensis | reverse complement strand
CGGGCTCGGCCGCCCGGGGCCCGCGTCGTGCTCCAGCGGCTCGGGCATCCCGCCCGCCAACCACGCCGCCGAGCCCAGTTCGTTGACCAGGACGTGCGCGTTGCGGGGCGCGAGGAACCGGTCGCCGCGACGCAGCTGCAGCGACAGCGCGAGCACGTTGGCCATCGTGCCGCTCGGGGTCCACAGCGCGGCGGGCTTGCCGAGCACCTCGGCCGCGCGCTCCTCCAACCGCCGGATCGTCGGGTCGACGTCGATGACGTTGTCGCCGACCTCCGCCTCGGCCATCGCCGACCGCATGGCGTCGTCCGGGCGGGTCAGGGTGTCGGATCGGAAGTCGAGAGGCGTCGCTGCGTGTCCGGTCGCTTCGGAGGTCACGATCCGATCACATCATACTCCCCGTTCACCTCACAACGACCCCTTCGTCCGGTGAATCGTTGATCACCGTGCAACCGTGGGGCGGGGCCGTTCCGTCCTCACCGTCGACAACACGACCGACCGGAGCTCACCCGCGTGGATCACCATGAGGATCAGGAGTTCGCGGAGTACTTCGCCGCCAGGCGGGACTCCGTACGCCGGACGGCCTACCTGCTGTGCGGCGACTGGCACCGTGCCGACGACCTCGCGCAGACGGCGTTCATCGCGCTGCACCGGCGTTGGACCCGGATCCGGGACCGTTCCGCGGTGGACGCCTACCTGCGCAAGACGCTGGTACGGGCCGCGATCGACGAGTCCCGCAGGCCGTGGCGCCGGGAGCGGCAGACCGACGAGCCGCCGGAACCCCGGCGTCCGGGCGGGACGGCGCACGGGACGGACACGTCCGGTTCGCTGGCCGAACGGGTGGCCCTGCGGGAGGACCTGCTGGTCGCGTTGCGGCAGGTGCCGCCGAGGCAGCGGGCCGTGCTGGTGCTGCGCTACTTCGACGGGCTGGACGTGAGCGGGGTGGCCCGGGCGCTCGGGTGCGGCGAGGGCAACGTCAAGAGTCAGACCGCCCGTGGCCTGGCGAACCTGCGTGCGGCACTCGGTGAGGAGGTGGAGACCGGTGGACGAGGATGAGCTGGGGCGGAGGCTGCGCGCCGCGAGTGATCAGCCGCCCGCGGCGTCGTTCACCGTCGACGAGGTCACCCGCGCCTCCCGCCGGATCACCCGGCGCAGACGGACGGCACTGGCCTCGGCGGCGGGCGCCGTGGTGGTGCTCGCGGGCGGTGGCGTCGTCGTCTCCTCCCTGCCGGGAGGTGCGCCGACGACGGCGAGCGATCCGGGAGCGTCGGTGCTCACGGGCCCGGAGGGGACCGGCACGGGTGGCTCCGGGACGGTCGGACCGGACCCGGGCACCGCGGGATCCGGCCCGTCCGACGGGCGCGGCCCG
>NZ_KE387044.1:0-2000 GCF_000430445.1 Saccharomonospora iraqiensis subsp. iraqiensis | reverse complement strand
CGCCTGCGGGTGTCGCGGCGGTGTGCCGGGGGCGGCCGTCACGTGCCCGGAGCAGGGCCCCGGCCAGCGCGGCCGCCGCGACGGTGCCGAGCAGCACCCAGGTGCCCGTCATGATCGTTCCGCCTCCGTGTTCCGGCCGGATCGCCTCATCCGGTGAAGCGCACGTCCTCGGCCTCACCGTGCAGGGTGATGGAACCCGACGCAACACTGATCGCGGTCGGGGTCACGGTGAACGGCATCTGCCCCGCGTTGATGTCGGCCTCGAACTGGGGCAGGAGTTTCTCCTGCACCGCCTCGGGGACCACCGTGGTCTCCCGGTCGTTGCCGAACTGGACGCGACGCGGATCGATCCGGATCGTGGTGCCGTCGAGTTCGATCATGGCGAACGTGAAGATCTCGATCCGTTCACCCGCGATATCGGCCTTGCCGGAGAGCCGGATGCCTGCGGTCGTGTCGTCGGTGTCCGTTCCGTCACCGGCGGCACCGTTCTGTCCGCCCGATCCGGAGTCCGCACCGGAACCGTCCGCACCGTGCCGCACATAGCCTTTCGACGACGGTTCGATCCGCAGGTCGTCGATGTTGGTCAACGGCGCGACCCGGGCGATGTCGCTCTCCTTGAGCGTGACCCGGCCGTTCAGCCGGTCGATCACGACATCGCTCACGTCGCCCGCGGTGAGGTCGGACAACGGCGCGGTCACGTCGTGCAGCTCGGCGTCGATCGACACGTCCTGCAGGTCCTGCACCGGCACACCGTCGGCGGACAGGCTGATGCGGTCGTACTCCCCGGACAGCGCCTGGGTCGTGAACGGGAAACCGTGGATGGTGACCGCGGGGTCGTCGCTGAGCCCGAGCTGCTCGGCGGATTTGCGGGACACGGTGTGTTCGGCGAAGGCCGCGGCGGCGAAGTCGGCGCCCACCAACAGGCCGAGGAGCGCGACCAGCACGATGACGGTGCGTTTCACGCGGCGACGGCTCCTTCCCCGCTCCTGCGGATCCGCCTCCGTTACAGCGGTGTTCACGATCACGTCCGTTCTGTTAAAGGCAGGTTTCGATGTGCCCGCACGGGTGTGACGCCGGTTTCAGGGCTGTGGGCCCGCGTCGATTCGACACTATTCTCGTGGTGCGTGGCGGAGAACCACTCCGGCGGTGTGGCACCGGACAATACGAGGTGGTCGCGATGAGTCTGAACCTGCTGGTACTGACGTCGGAAACACAGGCCGCCTCCGTCCTGCCCGCCCTGGACCTTCTACCGCACACCGTACGGGTCCGCGCACCCGAGGTCACCGCTCTGCTCGATGCGGGGCACCGGGACGTCATCCTCCTCGACGCGCGTACGGACCTGGCCTCGGCCAAGAGTCTGTGCAGGCTCCTGACCGGTGTCGGCGACGACGAGCCTTCCACACCCGTGATCGCCGTGGTCGGGGAGGGCGGCCTCGTCGCGGTGAGTGCCGAGTGGCGTGCCGACGACCTCGTGCTGCCGACCGCGGGCCCCGCGGAGGTCGACGCCCGCCTGCGGCTGGCGACCACGCGGGCGGGTGCCACCGCGCAGGGCGACGCCGAACTGCGGGTGGGTGATCTGGTGATCGACGAGGCGACCTACACGGCCCGGCTGCGCAGGCGCACACTCGAACTGACGTACAAGGAGTTCGAGCTGCTCAAGTACCTGGCCCAGCACGCCGGTCGGGTGTTCACCCGGGCGCAGCTGCTCCAGGAGGTCTGGGGGTACGACTTCTTCGGCGGCACCCGGACGGTGGATGTGCACGTACGGCGGCTGCGCGCCAAGCTCGGCCCCGAGCACGAACAGATGATCGGTACCGTGCGCAACGTCGGGTACAAGTTCGAGCGCCCGCCCAAGAGCGCACCGGCCAAGAACCCCACCGCGGACCGGAACAACACCGCGGACCGGAACAACACCGCGGGCACGACCGGGGCCGGCACCACGGGTGGCGCCGACTCCGTGCCCGAGGGCGCCGACGCGGGCGGTGCGGCGTCCGTGCCGC
>NZ_KE387043.1:9520-14196 GCF_000430445.1 Saccharomonospora iraqiensis subsp. iraqiensis | reverse complement strand
CACGGACGGTGCGGGCGGTGCGGGCCCCCTCGGGGGTCCGTGCCCACCCCGCCGGGGCGCGTACCGGCCCTGCCGCCGGGCCGTGCCGACCGTGCCTCACGTCGCCTCCGCCGTCTCGTCCGGTGACCCGTTCCGGGTGTGTGCCTCACGGCCGGGGTGAGTCTACGCCGGATCAGCCGCCCGCGAGGCGGTTTCCGACATCCCGGAGTCCGTCGAGGTCGTGGACGTCGCTCGGTAACGCGGGCACCGTGGTCACCGGCACGTGCGGATGCGCCCGGGTGAACCGGGCCAGCAGCCGCTCCTCCCGGCCCGCCATCGCGATCCGGTCGGCGTGCAGCCGCAACACCGCCGCGGCCAGCGCGTCGGCACCGTCGGTTCCGTCGGCACCGTCGGTTCCGTCCGCGGAACCCTCGTCACCGGTCCCGGTCGCCGTCCGGCGTTCCAGGGACTCGGCGGCGGCCAGCGCGTCGATGGCGGAGATCTCGGAGACGTCGGCGAGCACGGGGTGGGTGCGGTTGGCGACCAGGCCGTCCAGCGGCATCGACTCGGTGGACAGCCGGTCGACGAAGTAGCTGGCCTCGCGCAGCGCGTCGGGTTCCGGCGCGGCCACGACCAGGAACGACGTGCCGCGGGAACGCAGCAGTTCGGCCGTCTTCTCCGCGCGCTCGCGGAACCCGCCGAAGGTGGAGTCGAACGCCTGCACGAACGCCGAGGCGTCGGCCAGCAGCTGCCCGCCGAGAATGGTCGACACCGCCTTGGCGAACATGGAGAAACCCGCGCCGACGACCTTGCGCAGCCCCCAGGTGCCCGCGCGGGCCGGGGTGGTCAACAGCCGGATCATCCGACCGTCCAGCGCGGCGGAGAGCCGGTTGGGCGCGTCCAGGAAGTCCAGCGCCGAGCGGCTGGGCGGGGTGTCGACGATGATCAGATCCCACTCGCCGGTCGCCGCGAGCTGGCCCAGCTTCTCCATCGCCATGTACTCCTGCGTTCCGGAGAACGACGTGGAGATCGTCTGGTAGAAGGGGTTGGCCAGCAGCTGCTCCGCGCGCTCCGGACCCGCGTGCCTGCGCACCATGTCGTCGAAGGTGCGCCGCATGTCCAGCATCATCGCCCACAGCTCGCCCCGGGGCTCGAATCCGGGCACGGACACCCGGCGCGGGTGGTTGCCCAGTTCGCGCAGGCCGAGGGCCTGGGCGAGCCTGCGCGCCGGGTCGATGGTGAGTACCACGGTCTGCCTGCCGCGCTCGGCGGCGCGCAGCGCCAGCGCCGCCGCGGTGGTGGTCTTGCCGACCCCGCCGGAGCCGCAGCAGACCACCACGCGGGTCTCCGGGTCGTCCAGCAGACCGTCGACGTCGAAGGAGCCGGTCATTTCACACCTTGTTCCACGAGCGCGTCGGCGAGTTCGTAGAGCGCGGCCACGTCCACGCCGCCCGCGAAGTCGGCCAGCTCCAGCGTGGGCAGGTCGGCCTCGGCGAGCTGTTCGCGGGAGCGCTGCTCCGCGGCGATGCCGACGGCGTGCTCCACGGTCTCCGCGACGAGCGCGTCCACGGTGCTCCCGGGCAGTTCCAGGCCCGCGGTCGCGAGTCCGGACCGCACGCGCTCGGCGTCCACCCTGCCGTCGGCGGCGGGGAGCAGGGCGGGTGCGGGCAGCCGCGAGGGCCGGACGCGGTTGACCAGGACCGCCCCGGGGCGCAGATCCGCGCCGTCCAGCTCGGCCACCGCGTCGAGCGTTTCGCGCACCGGCATCTCCTCCAGCAGTGTGACGATGTGCACGGCCGTCTCACCCGAATGCAGCAGCCGGACCACCCCTTCGGCCTGCCCCCGGATGGGGCCGGTCTTGGCGACGTCCGTGAGCGCGCGGGTGACGTCCAGGAAGCGGACCACCCGCCCGGTGGGCGGCGCGTCCACCACCACGGCGTCGTAGGTGTGCCTGCCGTTCGACTCGGTGCGCCCGACACACTCCTTGATCTTGCCGGTCAGCAGGACGTCGCGCAGCCCCGGCGCGAGGGTGGTGGCGAACTCGATGGCGCCCATCCGGCGCAGGGTCCGCCCCGCGAAGCCGAGGTTGTAGAACATCTCGAAGTATTCGAGCAGGGCGGCCTCGACGTCCACGTGCAGCGCCCGCAGCTCACCCCCGCCGGGCGCGGCGGCGATGCGCTGCTCGGCGTAGGGCAGCGGTTCGGTGTCGAACGCCTGGGCGAATCCCTGCCGTCCCTCGACCTCGACGAGCAGGACGCGGCGTCCCTCCCGGGCCAGGGCGAGGCCCAGGGACGCGGCGAGCGTGGTCTTGCCGGTCCCGCCCTTCCCGGTCACGAAGTGCAGGCGGCTCCGTTCGAGTTCCTCGGTCCAGCCAGGCAGCGTGGTCACACCCCCAGAGCCTAAGCCACCGTTCAGCTCACCAGGGCCGCGACGCTCACCATCAGTGCGACACCCCCGGCGAGCGCCCAGGTCACCGGGACGGACAGCACCGTGAGAGTGAGCACACACGCCACCGCAAGGGCGGTGAACGCGACGAGGCCGGCCACCGCCACCGTGCCCGGCCTCCCGGTGCGGTCCCGCGCCAGCGCCATCACGATCGCCACCCCCACCAGCCCGGGGACGGCCAGCAGGACCGTCGCCAGGATGCGCCATGCTTCCACGAGACCCGACGGTAATGGCTAGGGTGTCGGAGCATGAGCACTACGAAGTGGGAGTACGCGTCCGTCCCCCTGCTGATCCACGCGACGAAGCAGATCCTCGACCAGTGGGGCGAGGACGGTTGGGAGCTGGTGACGGTGCTGCCGAACCCGAGCGGTGAGCAGCACGTGGCCTACCTCCGGCGCGAGAAGGACTGACGGGACCGACGATGAGCTGGAGCGCGAGACTCGCGGAACTCGGCATCGACCTGCCCGCCGTCGCGACGCCGGTCGCGGCCTACGTGCCCGCCGTCCGGACGGGGCGGTACGTGTACACCTCGGGCCAGCTCCCGTTCGTCGCGGGCGAGCTGGCCGCGACCGGCAAGGTCGGTGCGGAGGTCAGCCCCGAGGAGGCCAAGCGGCACGCCCGGACGGCGACCCTGAACGGTCTCGCGGCCGTCGACTCGGTCGTGGGTATCGACTCCGTCGTCCGGGTGGTGAAGGTCGTCGGGTTCGTCGCCTCGGGGGAGGGCTTCGGTGGCCAGCCCGCGGTGATCAACGGAGCGTCCGAGCTGCTCGGTGAGGTGTTCGGGGACGCGGGGGCACACGCCCGCTCGGCCGTCGGGGTGGCCGAACTGCCGCTGGGCGCGCCCGTCGAGGTGGAGCTCGTCGTGGAGGTGTCCTGATGGACCCGGACGTCGAGGCGGCGTCCCACGAACTGCTCCTCCGCCTGGCGGGGCGGATGCCCGACCGGATGCTGTGGCGGTTCCGCGACTGGTTCGGCGAGGGCGCGATGGCCACGCTCGCGCGGACGCTGCCCAAGGCCCTGCTCAAGCACCGGGTCGACCTCGACCAGTCGGAGTACCGGCTGCTCGTCGCCGGTCTGATCCCCTACGGGGCCGATTGGCACGAGGTCAGTTCGACGCTCGGGGTGGACGCCTCGGCCGAGAGCAGGTACACATTCACCCCGGAAGCACCCGAATGGGTGAACACCGTCGATTCGGTGTCCGTGGTGGTGCCCGCGACGCTGCGTGGGCGCCCGGACGTGGGCGAGGTCCGGGAGAGCTGGCGGTACGACCGCGAGTCCGCCGACCGGGAGGCCAAGCGGGTACTCCTGGTCACCGCGGTGTCCGGGCTGCCGCGGCTGGCCGGGGAGTTGCAGCGGGTTCTGCGTGTGCTGGGGGAGGAGGAACCCGGAGTGGAGGTCCTGCCCGCGCAGGCGGAACCGCCCCCCTACCACCGGGCCGCGCTCGCGGACTCCCGGTTCGTGTGCGCGGGCGCCGTGGACGCCGGACACCACAGGCTCGTACCCGCGTGACGCTCGCTTTCGCGGGCTGGAGGGAGAACGGCGATGGTGGACGTACACGACGGCATGCCGAAGGACGGCTTCGCCGTGCCGCTGCGTCTGCACAACGTCCTGCTGGCACTGGCGGGCAGACTCGACGACAGTGCGCTGTCGGACGCCCGTGAGCTCGTCGCACGCTCGCATCTCGACGAGGCCGCGGAACTCGCGGTCGGTGCCCTGATCGCCGGCCGGATCCCGGTGCGGCCCGCCGAGCAACGGGAGCTCGGGCTGGTGCTGGAGCTGAGCCGGTCCGACCCCGCACTGGCCGAGGACCTCACCGTGGGCGAGTCCGGAACGGAACCCGCGCACCGGTTCTCCGGCGCGGACCAGCCGGACCGCGGCATGGCGGAGGCGCTGGACCGCATCCTCCAGGTACTTCCCGACCTCCGGTCGGTGCACGCGGTGTGGCGCAACACCCCGGCGGGGGCCGTGCCCGGTCCGCTCCCCCAGCGGGTGGTGCTCATCGAGATCGGCCCGGAGGCACACCCGCCCGCGGTCGCCTTCCGGGTCGACGACGCGCTGCGGCGCGCGGGGATCCACACCGTCGTCGAGGTGACCGGCCCCGGTGCCGAACGGACCGGATACCACGAGGCCGCACTGGCCGCCGGGACGCCGGTATGGCTGGCCTCCGACCACGGGGGAACCCCGGTACCGGCCGCCGAGCCGCCGCACGACCCCCGGGCGGGGCGGCCCCGCAGCCGGGCGGTCCGGACCGG
>NZ_KE387043.1:2307-9420 GCF_000430445.1 Saccharomonospora iraqiensis subsp. iraqiensis | reverse complement strand
CCCGACGAGGTGGGCCCGGCGCTCCCCGAGCGCGCGGACGAGCCCGGCCACGTCGCCGGCCAGCGTCCACCCGTCGTAGCCCCGCGGTGGCTTGTCCGAGTCGCCGTACCCGCGCAGGTCCACGGCGACGGCCCGGTACCCGGCGTCGGCGAGGTCACGCAGCTGCCGGTGCCAGACCCACCAGAACTCGCCGAAGCCGTGCAGCAGGAGCACGAGCGGACCGGAACCGAGCTCGGCGACGTGCAGTCGGATGCCGTTGGCCGAGACGTCCCGGTGGGTCCACGGCCCCGCCAGCCGGACGGACGACGGGTCGGGCGGTGGAGCGGACGACCTCGGCAACCCGGTCAGTGCCCCGCCGGGGAATCCGGGCCCGCGCCCGCGGGACGCCTGCCGCCCGAGGAGGCGGGGTCGGCGGCCTCGGCGTCGGAATCCGCGGTGGCGTCCGGGTGCGCGAAATGCCCCCGGTGCCGCAGTGTCTCGGCGGTGTCCCGGAGGGAGTCGAGGGAGCGCTGCGGCTTGCGCACCCGCTTGACCTTGCGCAGGCCGAGGTAACCGAACACGCCCGCGACCACCAGCATCGCGAGGAACACGATGCCGAACGCGGCCCAGCGCGGCAGCCACTGCGCCAGCAGCTCGCCGAGGAAGAAGAACAGGAAGAACGAGCTGTACAGCGCGATGACCGCGGCCACGACGAAGAAGACACTGCCCTTGAACGCCTTCTTCGCCTCGCCGACGGCCTCGGCCTTGATGAGCTCGACCTCGGCTCTGACCAGCGTGGACACCTGCTGGGTCGCGTCGTGGACCAGCGAGCCGATCGACGCGGAGTCGGGGGCGGTTCCGTCGTCCGACGACAGCGGGATGTACGGGACGGCGCCCGTCCCGTCGCTGTCACCTGGGTGGTGTTTGGGGCTGCTCACGCGCATCATCGTGCCACGTGATCAAACCGGGGGCGCGCCGGGCGCGGGACGGGAGGTCAGCCCACCGCCGTTCCGGAGAGCAGCCCGACCACGTACGTCACCGACATCGTCAGCGCCCCGACCCCGACGTTGCGGACCGCGGCGCGACCGCGGGGCGCGTTGCCGAGGTGGGCACTGACCCACCCCGTGATGCCGAGGGCCACGGCGACGGCTCCGCCGGTGGCGAGCACCCGGACCGGGAGCGGGGTGAGGGTGATCGCCAGCAGCGGCAGCAGCGCACCCACCGTGAACGACAGCATCGACGCCCCCGCGGCCTGCCACGGGCTGGTGAGCTGGTCGGGATCGATCTGGAGTTCGGCCTCGGCGTGGGCGCGCAACGGATCCCGGGCGGTGAGTTCGCGGGCGACCTCGGCGGCCAGTTTCCGCGACAGGCCCTTGCGCTCGTAGATCCCGGCGAGCTCGCGCTCCTCCTCGTCGGGCATCGTGCGTAGTTCCTGCCGTTCGAGCCGGAGCAGGGCGCGTTCGGTGTCCCGTTGGGTGGACACGGAGACGTACTCGCCGCCCGCCATCGACAGTGCGCCGGCGACCAGGCCCGCGATCCCCGCGAGCAACAGTGCGGTGCGGTCGGTGGTGGCGCCGGCGACCCCCACCACGAGTCCGGCGGTGGAGACGATGCCGTCGTTGGCGCCGAGCACCCCCGCCCGCAGCCAGTTCAGCTTGCCACCGAGGTCGTGGTGGTGCGGTTCGTCCGGGTGCGGGTGTCCGGCATCGCTCACCCCGTCCATCCCAACGCACCGCCCGCGGCGCGGCAACACGGACGGTGCGTCGGGGTGCGACCTCCGGGCTCGGGTGGTCCGGACGGGTGGGTCAGCTCTCCAGGTCGGCCAGCGCCTGCCGCGCCTGTTCCAGCTCGGCCTCGAGCTGGGCGACCTTCGCCTGCTGCTGCTCCCGCGCGGCGTCGATGACCTCGTCGATCGGCGCGGAGAGGTCCTCGTGCAGCTCGCGGGCCGCGCGGGAGACGGCGGCGGCCGGAATGTCCAGTCCCTTGGCGACCCACTTGCTGCCGTGCTTGAGTTCGGCCTGCCACTCGCCGTCGGCGGTGCCCGTGACGGTCAGCGTCAGCTCGACCGTCCTCGTCTTGCGTGCGCCGGCCTTGCCCTTGCCGGTGCCCTTCCCGCGCGTGGCCTTGGACGACTCCTGCCCGGGTGTCGCGCCGGTGCCGCCGGTGTCGCCGGGCGTGCCCTCCGTGCCGCCGTCCTCGGGCTGTCCCTGCGGTCCCGGTTCGCCTGCCGGGCCGTCGTCGGCGGCCGGGACCTGCGGGCTCTCGTCCGTCGTCTGGGTGGCGGAACCAGCGGAATCAACGGTCATCGTCGGTGTCGTCTCCTTGAGGCGGCTGGATGTCGATACGAGCGGTGAGGATAGAACGTGCGTTCGAGTGCGGGCCCGGCGGGTCCGCCCGCGGCACGTCGGGAGAAAAGACGAACGGAATCGCCCGGGGTTGCGCCCGTAACTGTATCGAGACCTTCGTGAAACGAATTTCTTTCCGGGATGTTGCTCCTTCACGCGTTACACCGTTCCACTCGAAGGGGTGAAACATCGCGCAAGATGCCATCCGGGCCGGCGTACCGGCTGCCGAGAGTAATTCCGGAGAGCGCCGCACAGGGGTTGTCGGAGCGGGCTCGTCGGGGTCCGAACAAACCCTCGGTAACACTCGTGCCCTCCGCAACGATCATACCCTTCTCCCTGGCACGCCGGGGATCGCGGCGTGGACGGCGGGCGCCGTGTGGACGGTGCCGGGGGCCCGGGGAGAAGGTGCCGCGCGCCTTCGGCGGCGGTTCCCTCGGCTCACGTGCAGTTTTGTCGGAAAAGGGAACCTGCTGTCGGCCGGGGAAACGGGCTTTGTTTTAATAGCGTCCACCTCGCCCAGTTGATCTATGCCCCAGGGACAGGAAATGGAAACTACCGAGATTCGCCGGGAGCGCCCGGCCCGCGGGTCCGGCCGCAGGCCGTCGTCCCGCAAAGTGGTCGCAGCCGCGGCCGCGACCACGATGACGCTGCTCGCGTCCGCCTGCGGTGGGGGTGGCGGTGGGGACGCCGCCGACGCCGAGGGAGGTTCCGGGGACGCGGGCAAGCTTCCCGAGGCGACCACCTACGGCACCCTCGCGGACGCCCCGGAGGACCCGGACCCCCAGGGGTCCACCGACGGGGAGGTGGTCCACCCCAAGCGCGAGTTGAAGATCTACGACGAGGTCGACGGTGAGGCGTTCGCGCGTCTGCCGGAACAGCAGATCTCGTCCCCGACGTGGGTCCCGGTCATCGAGCGTGAGGGTGACTGGGCACAGGTCCTGCTGCCCACCAGGCCGAACGGTGCGGCCGGGTGGATCAAGGCGGGCGAGAGCGACGTCGAGACCGCGCAGAACGACTACGTGGTCAATGTGGACCGGGAGTCCTTCACCCTCGAGATCGTCGAGAGCGGCGAGCAGATCGGCGAGTACACGGTCGGTCTCGGCAAGGAGGAGCACCCGACCCCGGCCGGACGTGCCTACATCATCGCGTCCATCCAGGACCAGGTGAAGGACTACAGTCCCATCGTCCTCCCGTTGAGCGCCCACTCCAGCTCGCACGAGACCTACGGCGGTGGCCCCGGCACCGTCGGGATCCACACCTGGCCGGACGACAGTGTCTTCGGTCAGCGCTCCAGCGACGGGTGCATCCGGATCGACAACAACGGACTCGATGCGCTCGCCGAACTGCCGCTCGGCACGATGGTCAACATCACCTGATCGGCCGAACGGTCCTCCGTAACACCGCACGACCCAGTTCCCACTGATACGAAAGGTATTCCCTTGTCGAAGAAGAAGACGACGGCCGTCGGCGCCACCGTCCTGTCCGCGCTCGTCGCCGGCGGTGTCGCGTTCACCCCCGTCGCCACCGCCCAGGAGCCGGTCCAGGACTCGGCCTTCGCGCTGGGCGCGGAGGGCCTGCTGAACGTCAGCAAGATCCCGCACGTGCAGGGTGAGGGCAAGGACCACCTGGTCTACACCGAGCTGCCCCCCGGCGACCAGGCGATCCTGTCCGCCGGTGTGTTCAACGCCGCCGCCGACGACGGCTTCGCCAGCGCGAGCACCGCGGACGTGGGCGTCAACCTGCCCGCCGCTCCGCTGATCGGCGCCTCGCTGATCAAGGCCGAGTGCGTGGACGGCGAGGCCCGGACCTCGCTGGTGGACCTCCAGGTCGGCAACGAGAAGATCGCGATCGACCAGCTCAAGCCGAACACCGAGCTCATCCCGGACCCGCTGCAGGGCATCGCGCGGCTCACGCTGAACAAGCAGGAGGAGAACGAGGACGGCTCCACCACCGTCACCGCGATCGCCATCGACCTGCTCAACAGCACGCAGACCCTGGACATCTCCCAGGCCACCTGCGCGCTGAGCGACGAGGGCGACGACGGCGACAACGGCGACAACGGCGACGACGGCGACAACGGCGACGACGGCGACAACGGCGACGACGGCGACGACGGCAACAACGGCGGCGACGACAACGACGGCAACAACGGCGGCGACGACGGCGACGACAGCGACAACGGCGCCGACGACGGCGACGAGGCCGGCGAGGACGGCAAGGCCCCGAAGCCGACCCCGCAGCCGGGCAACCTCGAGGTGACCGGCTGACCTGACCGGTCGAGACCGGCACACCGGTAACCACCGGTACGGCTGACGAAAGCGGCCCCCACTCGCACGGGTGGGGGCCGCTTTCTCGTGTCCGTGGGGCCCGGGCCCCGCCACCCGTGGTGCCGGGGCCCGGGCCCGGGGCTCACTCGTCGTCCGCGCCGGACTTCAGTCCGCTGGAGATGAGGTCCATGACGGAGCTGTCCGCGAGCGTCGTCACGTCCCCGACCTCCCGGTTCTCGGCGACGTCCCGCAGTAGCCTGCGCATGATCTTGCCGGAGCGGGTCTTCGGCAGTTCGGGAACCACCATGATCTGCCGGGGCTTGGCGATCGGGCCGATCTCCGCGGCGACGTGGTCCCGCAGCGCCTGGATGGCCTCGGCCCCGCCCGCGTCGTCCTCGGCCACCCCGCCGCGCAGGATGACGAACGCGACGATGCCCTGACCCGTGGTCGGGTCCGTGGCGCCCACGACGGCGGCCTCGGCGACGGTCGGGTGCGAGACGAGCGCGGACTCGACCTCCGTGGTGGAGATGCGGTGCCCGGAGATGTTCATCACGTCGTCCACCCGGCCGAGCAGCCAGATGTCGCCGTCGGTGTCGTACTTGGCGCCGTCCCCGGCGAAGTAGAAGCCGTGCTCGGCGAAGCGCGACCAGTAGGTCTCGCGGTAGCGCTCGTCGTCGCCCCAGATGCCGCGCAGCATGGCGGGCCACGGCTTGTCCAGCACCAGGTAGCCGCCCCCGCCCTTGCCGACCTCGACACCGTGGTCGTCGACGACCTTGGCGGAGATCCCGGGCAGCGGACGCTGGGCCGAGCCCGGCTTCGCGTGGGTCACCCCGGGCAGCGGAGAGATCATGATCGCGCCGGTCTCGGTCTGCCACCAGGTGTCCACGATCGGGCAGCGGTTGCCGCCGATGTGCTCGCGGTACCACATCCACGCCTCGGGGTTGATGGGCTCACCGACCGAGCCGAGCACCCGCAGCGAGGACAGGTCGTACTGCGCGGGGATGTCGGCGCCCCACTTCATGAACGTCCGGATCAGCGTGGGCGCCGTGTAGTAGAGGCTGACCCCGTAGTTCTGCACGATCTCCCAGTGCCTGCCCTCGTGCGGCGTGTTGGGTGTGCCCTCGTAGACGACCTGGGTGGCGCGGTTGGCCAGCGGTCCGTACACGATGTACGTGTGCCCGGTGACCCAGCCGATGTCGGCGGTGCACCAGTAGACGTCCTCGCCGGGCTTGTGGTCGAACACCGCGTCGTGCGTGTAGGCGGCCTGGGTCAGGTAGCCGCCGGAGGTGTGCAGGATGCCCTTCGGCTTCCCGGTGGTGCCGGAGGTGTAGAGGATGTAGAGCGGGTGCTCGGAGTCGAACGCCTCCGGGGTGTGCTGATCGGACTGCGCGTCCAGCAGCTCGTGCCACCACAGGTCCCGCCCCTCGGTCCAGGGGACGTCCTCCTCGCCGGTGCGGCGCACCACGAGCACCTTCTCCACGCTCTCCGCGCCGGCCAGCGCGTCGTCCACGTTGGCCTTCATCGGCGCGGCCTTGCCCCGGCGGTACTGGCCGTCCGACGTGATCACCACCTTCGCCCGGGCGTCGTCCACCCGGGAGCGCAGCGCGGTCGGGGAGAACCCACCGAAGACGACACTGTGCAGCGCACCGATCCGGGCGCAGGCCAGCATCGCCACGATCGCCTCGGGGATCATCTGGAGCTGGATGGCCACCCGGTCGTGCGCGTCGACCCCGAGCGAGGTCAGCGCGTTCGCGGCGCGGCTGACCTCCGCCTGCAACTCGGCGTAGGTGATGTCCCGGGTGTCGCCCGGCTCGCCGACCCAGTGGATGGCCACCTGGTCGCCGTACCCGTTCTCGACGTGCCGGTCGACGCAGTTGTAGGCGACGTTGAGCCTGCCGCCGACGAACCACTTCGCGAACGGGGCGTCGGACCAGTCGAGTACCTGTGACCACGTCGTCTCCCAGTGCAGGCGCTCGGCCTGCCGGGCCCAGAAGGCCTCCCGGTCCGCGTCGGCCTCGGTGTAGGCCTGCCCGGTGACGTTCGCCTGCGAGGCGAACTCGTCGCCCGGCGGGAACGTACGGCTCTCGGTCAGGAGGTTGTCGAGTGCCGGTGACTGCTCTGTCATGGTTGCGAGTCCTCTTCCAGGTCCGACATACAGGGTCCGCGCACGCGGAGGGCTCCGCGCACGCACGCCGGTGGCGACGTTAGTACCGCATCTCACAAGAGTGCAGCCACGCCACGACGGTCGACAAGTGACGGCGGACGAGCGGCTGACGAGCGGTGCACGAACGCCGGCACGTCCACCGGCGCGGTCCGCGTGCCCGGCGGAACCCGGGTACGGAGTCCGGGTACGGCCCGGGGTGCGGGCACCGACGGCGACCGACGGCACACACCGGCACCGCCGCCGACCGGAGGCCGCCGGGCGCTGCCTATGCTCGCGGGCATGACGCAGCACCAGGGGACCGCCGACCCGCTCGCCCCGCTGATGGAACTGGACGGCGTCGCGGAGGCGGCGGAGAACG
>NZ_KE387043.1:0-2207 GCF_000430445.1 Saccharomonospora iraqiensis subsp. iraqiensis | reverse complement strand
GCCGGTCCGCGGCCGGGATGACCCGCTCCGGACGCCCCGGCCCGGTGGCGGGGCCGTCGCAGCCGTGCCGGACATCCCGCCCGGGCGAGATCGACCCCGTGGTCAGCAACGGGGTCGCCAGCGCACCCGCGGCGAGGAAGCGGCGACGGTCGACGGTCATCATGGCTCGATTCGTGCATCGTGGACCCGGGTCGGGCCCGGAAACGACGTGCGGGTTGCCCGGGCCGCCGTCCGGGGCCGGTGTCGGCGTGCGGTGTCGTGGCGCGCACACCCACCGTGACGGCGGTGACCGGCGTGTTCGTGCTGGTCAGTCGCCGTACAAGGTCGCGCTGCCGGACAGGGGCGCGCAAGTTTCCGGTGAGTACCGTCACCGGGCCGGACTCCCGCCGTCGCGGGGCGCGTACGGCCCGCACATGCCGGTGGCGCCCACCGGCGAAGCGGTGGGCGCCACCTTCACGGCGCGGACCACGCGGGCGACCAAGCGTGCGTTCCGTGTCGTCCGACGGGTACTCGGCGTCCGGCGTCCCGATTACGCAGTCCCTGTGACGACGAGCCTTTCGCGGCGAGCTCCGCGTGGGTACCCGGCGTCCGCGCACGGAGGCCTCATCAGGGGAGTCCCGGCTTCTCCTCCGCCGGGCCTCTGGCCGACAAGACGTCCGCACTTCCTTTGTATCGGGTGAGACACGTCACTTCAAGCCGTTCGCCGGATCGGACGTCCGGCCCGGGTCACCGTTCGGTCCCGCGTTTCCGGCGGGAGAGCCCGTAGAGCGTGGCACCGGCCGCCACCGCGCCGACCCCGAGCCCCACGGCCACCGCGGTCGCCGCCGGGGCCGGGATCCGCGCACGCAGGGAGACCGGATCGGAGAACGTGTGCACCGGCCACTCCCGTTCGGTGGCGAGCCGGCGCAACTGGCGGTCCGGGTTGACCACGTGCGGGTTCCCGACGGCCTCCAACAACGGCAGGTCGGTGCTCGAGTCGGTGTAGGCGTGCGCGGAGGCGAGGTCGTAGCCGCGTTCGGCGGCGAGCCGCCGGGCGGCGACCGCCTTGTACTCGCCGTAGCAGTAGAAGTCGACCCGCCCGGAGTACCGGCCGTCGACGACCTCCATGCGGCTGCCCACGCTGTGGTCCACCCCGAGCATGTCGGCGATGGGCCCGACGACCTCCTCCCCGGTGGCCGACAGCACGATGACGTCGTGCCCGTCGGCCCGGTGCCGCTCGATCAGCTCGGCCGCCTCCGCGTAGACCAGCGGGGCGACCACGTCGTGCAGCGTCTCGTCGACGATGGCCCGGACCTGGTCGACGTCCCACCCCGCACACATGGTGGAGATCTCCGCCCGCAGCCGCTCGGTCCGGTCGGCGTCCGCGCCGGAGAGCGAGAACACCAGTTGCGCGTAGGCACTGCGCAGCGCGGCCCGCCGGTTGATCAGCCCCTGGCGCAGGAACGTCCGGCTGAAGGCCAGTGCGCTCGACGAGGCGATGATCGTCTTGTCGAGATCGAAGAACGCCGCCGTGCGGTGCGGGGAGGCGGTGTCCGCCGCGGTCACCCCCGTTCCGGCCGCGGGGTCCGGGGGGTGCGGGGGTGTGTTCTCGGGTTCGGCCACGTCCCCACGATAGGGGACCCGTTCCCGGTGTCCCGGCCACCTGGCCGGATCGGCCCCGGTCGTCCACAGTGTTGTCCACACTGCCCCGGTTGTCCACAGGTGGGCGGTCCCGTCCTTGCCCGGCGGTCGGTCGTCCGGTGACCGTGACCCGGCGTACCGGCCGTGGACGGACACCGAGGGGGAGCCATGCAGAAACCGGACCGGCACACCGGGCGGGACCCGGTGGACGAACATCCGATCGGACGATCACCGGGCGACCGGGCGACGGGGCGGGACCGGCCGCGCCCGCTGCTGGTGGCGGGCGAGCCCGACCTCCGGGACCGGATCACCCGGATCGCCGCCGCGGTGGGGTGCGACCTCGACACCGTCGCCGACCTCGCCGAGGCGCGGCCGTACTGGTCCGGTGCGCCGTTGGTGTTGCTCGAACACGCCGCCGTGGCCGCGACCGCGGTCCGTCCGCCCCGCCGTTCCGGGGTGTCGCTGGTGTGCGCGGAGCCGCCCGACGCCGACGTGTGGCGGTGCGCCTTCGAGTCCGGTGCCGAGGACGTCGTGGTGCTTCCCGGTGCCGCGGACACGCTCGCGGCCGCGCTGGGCGAGGTCGTGGA
>NZ_KE387042.1:23671-26279 GCF_000430445.1 Saccharomonospora iraqiensis subsp. iraqiensis | reverse complement strand
GCGGCGGACGCCCCGGTGGGCTGAGCCGCCGCAGGCCCGTGGTGGGATCCCGGGCCGCCCGGCCCCCGAACGGTGGGCACGTGACCTGCCGATCCCGACCGGCCGTGGCACCGTGATCCCATGGCCGACGACGGGCGCTCCGGTGACGCGGAGGGGACGCTGACGCTGCGGTTCGGGCACGAGGAACTCGTCCTCCGCCGCCGGTACGAGCTGCTCAGCATCGGTAACGACCTGCTGATCGCGCTCTGGTTCACGGTGGGCAGCGTGTTGTTCTTCTGGGAGGCCACGGTCGTCGTCGGCACGGCGCTGTTCCTGGTGGGCAGCCTCCAGCTGGCCGCACGCCCGGTGATCCGGATCCACCGCCGGGTGCGGCTGCACCGGCTGCACCCGCACCACCCGACCGAGAGCGCCCGCGACTTCTGACCGCGCCGCCGCGGGACGGACCGCGACGGAAACGGTCGAAACGATCACATTCGGCTGTGACGCGCGATACAGTCTGTCCCGACGACAACGAGGGGGCGGACGAGGTGGCTGTGCGAGACGAATGGGCCGTTACCTGCCGGGACCTGGCCGGGCGGCGTCGGGCTCTGTCGGTGTTCGTCAGCGCCGACCGGGTGGTTCTCGTCGCCCCACCGGGTGAAGCCGCGGTGCTGACCTCGCTCGACGTGGGCCGCCTCCGCGCCGTGCTGCGGGACGCGGTGATGCAGGCCGGGGACACCGATCCCGGGGAGGCCGCCACGGAGCCGGCCACCGACCGCTTCACGGTCCTGGAGGCCGATTCGCCGGAGGCCACACCGCCGGCCGACGCTCCCGACGACACCCCGGGGGACGACCGGCCGTAGGCTGCCCGTCGTGACGGACCAACAGCGGTGGGCGGCGGTCGACGACTACGTCGACGGCCACCTCGTCGGGCAGGACGAGGTTCTCGACGACATCCAACGCGCGGCCGACCGCGCGGGCCTTCCCCCGATCTCCGTCGCGGCGAACCAGGGGAAACTGCTGCACCTGCTCGCCCGCACGGTCGGCGCCCGCCGTGTGCTGGAGATCGGCACGCTGGCCGGGTACTCCACCGTCTGGCTCGCCCGCGCGCTGCCCTCCGACGGGCGGGTGGTGACGATCGAGGCGGAACCCTCCTACGCCGAACTGGCCCGTGCGAACGTCGAACGGGCGGGACTGGGCGAGCGGATCGACATCCGCGTCGGTGCGGCCCTGGACGTCCTGCCGACCCTGGACGACGAGGGCCCGTTCGACCTGACGTTCGTGGACGCGGACAAGGTGAACAACCCGCACTACGTCCGGCACGCCGTGCGGCTGAGCAGGCCGGGATCGCTGATCGTGGTGGACAATGTGGTGCGCCGCGGCGCGGTGGCCGACGCGACCGACCCGGACCCGTCGGTGCGGGGCAGCCGGGAGGTCATCGAACTGCTGGCCGCCGACCCGCGCCTGGACGCCACCGCCGTGCAGACGGTCGGCACGAAGGGCTGGGACGGGCTCGCGCTCGCCCTGGTCACGGGCTGACGCCTCACCGGAGCACACACCGGGCCGGACGCGACGCCGCCGGGCGACCGGGGGTGGCCCGACGGCTGCCCGTTCCCCCCTTCGGCGGTTGATCGTCGACTCGAACGTGAGATTCACTCAGGTTTACTCACCCGGTCGAGGAGGCGCGCATGAGACGG
Organism: Saccharomonospora iraqiensis subsp. iraqiensis; assembly: GCF_000430445.1. Lineage (GTDB taxonomy): Bacteria > Actinomycetota > Actinomycetes > Mycobacteriales > Pseudonocardiaceae > Saccharomonospora > Saccharomonospora iraqiensis. Next base: position 24,603 of record NZ_KE387042.1, on the reverse strand, counting down.
CTGACCCCGCTGATGGCTCTGGTGGCGCTCGCCGCGGCGGGCACCGCCCCGGCAGCCGCGACCCCGGAGGACGGGACGGCAGCGGCGGACCCGCCCACGGCGGCGAGCGGGACGTTCACGGCGCTGACGTACAACATCGCCGGGTTGCCCGAGCCGCTCTCCGGCAGCGACCCGGCCGAGAACACCCCCGTGATCGGCGAGCGGATCGCGCCCTACGACGTGGTGCACGTCCAGGAGGACTTCAACTACCACGCCGCGCTGTACGAGGCCGACGACCACCCACACCGCACCGCCACCAGCGGCGGTGTGCCGTTCGGGTCCGGGCTGAACACGCTGTCGAACTTTCCGATCCGCGATCTCGAGCGCGTCACCTGGGACGACTGCTGGATCAACCAGGCCGACTGCCTCACCCCGAAGGGGTTCACCTTCTCCCGGGTGGAGATCGCCGACGGGGTCACCGTCGACTTCTACAATCTGCACGCCGACGCCGGGGACAGCTCGCTCGACCACGCCGCCCGGCGGAGCAACCTGCGGCAGGTGTCCGACCACATCACCGCCCACTCGTCCGGGCGCCCCGTCGTCGTCATGGGCGACACGAACTCCCGCTACACCAGCGGCGAGGACATCGTGCGGGAGTTCGTCGCGGACAACGGGCTGCGGGACCCGTGGGTGGAGCTCGTGCACGACGGCGTCCCACCGGAGATCGGCGGTCCGTCCCCGGAGTGCGACACCACCACGATCGACCGGTGCGAGGTCGTGGACAAGATCTTCTACCGCGGCGGCGACGGCCTCCGCCTGACCGCCACCGACTACAGCGACGACCGGGCCGACTTCCTCGACGACACCGGCGAGCGGCTGTCCGACCACGACCCGATCGCCGCCACCCTCCGCTGGACGGCGCCCGCGCGCTGACGCCGGGTGCCCGCCGCTCG
>NZ_KE387042.1:18235-23571 GCF_000430445.1 Saccharomonospora iraqiensis subsp. iraqiensis | reverse complement strand
GGGCTGCCCCACCAGCGCGGCCTCCACGCCCCGCGCCCGGACCGGCACCGACGCCATGTTCGTCAGCGCCACCCGGGCCTCGGCGATCGCACCCGCGTCCGTGCGCACCGTCGCGGCCACCCCGACGATGGACCACGCCTGTGCCACCCGGTTGAACTTCTCATAGTGCGCCTGCCAGCCGGTGAACTTCGGGACCCGCACCTGGGTCAGGATCTCGGACGGATCCAGGGCGGTGGTGAAGAAGTCGGCGAAGAACTCCGCCGCGGGCACCCGGCGGGTGCCGTCCATCCCGCGCAGGACCATCTCGGTGTCCATCGCCAACGCGGGTGCGAGCAGGTCCCCCGCCGGGTCGGCGTGGGCCAGCGACCCGCCGAACGTGCCGCGGTGGCGCACCTGCGGGTCGGCCACCGTGTCGGTGGCCCGCGCCAGCAGGGCCGCGTGCTCGGCGATCAGCGGGTCCCGTCGCACGTCGTGGTGCGTGGTCATCGCGCCGATGATCAGCGCGTCGCCGTCGTCGCGCACCCCGCGCAACTCGTCGATGTTGGTGAGGTCGACGACCGTCGTCGGCGCGGCCATCCGCAACCGCAGCACCGGCAGCAGGCTCTGTCCACCCGCGAGGATCTTGGCGTCCTCACCCGCGTCGGCCAGGGCCCGGACCGCGTCATCCACCGTGGACGGAGCCACGTAGTCGAACGGGGCGGGGATCACTGCGCACCTCCGTGTTCGGCGTCGATCGAACCGAGGCCGCCACCGGCCTCGGCGCCCGGCCCACCGGCGGCCTGCTCCCCGGTGTGAATGGCCTTGAAGACCCGCATCGGCGTACACGGCATCCGGACGTCGTCCACGCCGAAATGCCGCACCGCGTCCACGATCGCGTTCACCACCGCCGGGGTCGAGGCGATCGTGCCCGCCTCCCCCACCCCTTTGACGCCGAGCGGGTTCGTCGTGGACGGCGTCTCGGTGCGGTCGGTGGTGAACGACGGCAGATCCGCCGCCGACGGCAGCAGGTAGTCGGCGAACGTGCCGGACATCAGCGTGCCGCCCTCGTCGAACACCGCCTCCTCGTACAGCGCCTGCGCGATGCCCTGGGCGAGTCCCCCGTGGATCTGCCCCTCCACGATGAGCGGGTTGACCACGGCGCCGACGTCGTCCACGCACACGTAGGAGCGGATGGTGCTGCGCCCGGTCTCGGTGTCCACCTCCATCGCGCACAGGTGCGTGCCGTGCGGGAAGGAGAAGTTCTCCGGATCGAAGGTCGCCTCCGAGTCCAGCGACGGCTCGACCCCCTCGGGCAGGTCGTGGGCGGTGAACACGGCCAGCGCGAGGTCCTGGATCCGGGTGGAGCGGTCCGTGCCACGCACGGTGAACCGGCCGTCGGCGAACTCCAGGTCGTCCTCGGAACACTCCATCAGGTGCGCGGCGATCGTGCGGGCCTTCGCGACGACCTTCTCCGCCGCCTTCACCACGGCGATCCCGCCGACGGCCAACGACCGCGAGCCGTAGGTGTCCAGACCCCTGGGGGAGGACTGGGTGTCGCCGTGCAGGATCTCCACGTCGTCGAAGCCGACGCCGAGCTGGTCGGCCACGATCTGGCTCCACGCGGTCTCGTGCCCCTGCCCGTGCGGCGAGACCCCGGTGACCACCTCGACCTTGCCGGTGGGCAGCATCCGGATCTCCGCGTGCTCCCAGCCGCCCGCGCCGTAGTCCAGCGAGCCGAGCACCCGGGACGGCGCCAGGCCGCACATCTCGGTGAACGTGGAGATACCGATGCCGAGCTGCACCGGGTCACCGCGTTCCCGCCGCTCCCGCTGTTCGCGGCGCAGCCCGTCGTAGTCGAACAGGTGCTTGGCCTGCTCGGTGGCGGCCTCGTAGTCGCCGGAGTCGTAGGTCAGCGTGGAGACCGTGGTGTAGGGGAACTCGTCGTTTCGGATCCAGTTCTTCTCCCGCAGCTCCAGCGGCTCCATGCCGAGTTCGGCCGCCAGCTCGTCCATCATCCGTTCGATGCCGAAGGTGGCCTCCGGCCTGCCCGCGCCGCGGTAGGCGTCGGTGACCGTGGTGTTGGTGAACACGTTCGTGCAGGAGAAGTGGTAGGCCGGGATCTTGTAGATCGCGTTGAACATGAACGCGCCGAGGATCGGCACCCCGGGGCCGACGAGGCTGAGGTAGGCGCCCATGTCGGCCATCAGCTCGACCTTCAGGCCGGTCAGCGTGCCGTCGCGGGTGGCCGAGATCGTCAGGTCCTGGATCTGGTCGCGCCCGTGGTGGGCGGCGACCATCGTCTCCGACCGGGACTCGGTCCACTTCACCGGCCTGCCCAGCTCCTGCGCCAGCCGCAGGGCGAGCATCTCCTCCGGGATCACGGCGAGCTTGCCACCGAATCCGCCGCCGACGTCCGGGGCGATCACCCGGATCCGGTGCTCCGGGATGCCCAGGGTCATCGCCGCCATCGTCTTCACGATGTGCGGGACCTGGGTCGCCGACCACATCGTCAGCTGCGGCGCGGTCGGGTCGACAACCACCGAGCGGGGTTCCATGAAGCCCGGCACGAGCCGTTGCTGGCGGAACCGGCGGGTGAGCACCACCTCCGAGTCGGTGAAGGCCCGCTCGACGTCCCCGCCCGAGCCCGCCTCGGCCGAGTCGAACGTCCACACCGCGTTGCGGTTGGTACCCAGGTCCTCGTGCACCAACGGGGCGTCGGGGGCCAGGGCCTGCTCCATGTCCAGCACGACGGGCAGGTCCTCGTAGTCGACGTCGATCCCGGCGAGCGCGTCCTCCGCCTCGGCGGCGCTGCGCGCGACGACCACGGCCACGCCCTCGCCCGCGTAGTTCACCGTGCCCTGGGCGAGCATCGGCCTGCGGGGGTGCTTCATGTCCGGCGAGATCGGCCAGGCGCACGGCAGCGCGACCGCGCCCTCGGGATCGAGGTCCTCGGCGGTGTAGACGCCGAGCACGCCGGGCATCTCCCGCGCCTCACCGGCGTCGATCCCGGTGATCCGCGCGTGCGCGACCGGGCTGCGCAGCACGGCCACGTGCACCATGCCCGGCAGGGTGATGTTGTCGGTCCACCGGGTGCGCCCGGTGATGAGCCGCTCGTCCTCCTTGCGGACCCGGGCCCTGCCGACCTCGGTGACCGCCGGTTCCGTCGTCGACGTCACGACCGCGCACCTCCCCGCACACCCGCCGTGGTGGCCGCGCCGGTGGTTTCCCCGACCCGTTCGGCCTCCGGGCCCGCCCCGGGCCGCATCTCGCTCGCCGCGTCCTGCACCGCGCGGACGATGTTCTGGTAACCGGTGCACCGGCAGAGGTTGCCCTCCAACCCCGCACGGACGGCCTGCTCGTCCGGGTCCGGGTTCTCGGCGAGCAGGTCGATCGACTGCATGATCATGCCGGGGGTGCAGAACCCGCACTGCAGCGCGTGGTTGGTGGAGAACGCCTTCTGCACGGGGTGCAGCTCGCCGTCGCGGGCGAGCCCCTCGACCGTGGTGACCTCCCGGCCGTCGGCCTGGACGGCGAGTACCGAGCAGGACTTCACGCTCTGCCCGTCCAGGTGGACGGTGCAGGCTCCGCAGTTGCTCGTGTCGCACCCCACCACGGTGCCGACCTTGCCGACCTGCTCACGCAGGTAGTGCACCAGCAGTGTGCGGGGTTCGACCTCGTCGGTGTAGCGGGCTCCGTCGACGGTGACGGTGATGCGCATGGGGCCTCCTGTGCTGGCACGGCCCGCCGGGGCGGGCCGGGGAACGCGGCCGTCGGGTCGACCACCTCGGTGATCGACCTCACAGGTAACCCTGCTACCTCCGGGCTGCCGGGACAACCCCGGCGGCCCCCGTGCCCGCCGATCATCGCCCGATCGGGCCTCCGTTTTCCGGCGGAGCACCAAAAACGCGCGTTCCACCCCGGCGGCGTGTCGGCCGTGGCCCGGTCGGCGGGGCCTGCCAGGTGGGAACGCGGGGTCAGCGGGGCTCGGTGGTGTGGATGCGGCCGTCGACGTCGGAGAGCCTGCGGCCACCGCCGCCCCAGCGCAGCGCGATGATCTCGGCCGCGATCGACACGGCCGTCTCCTCCGGGGTACGGGCGCCGAGATCCAGCCCGATCGGGGAGGCGAGGTGCTTGAGCTCCGCCTCGGTCAGTCCCGCCTCGCGCAGCCGCCGCATCCGGTCGTCGTGGGTGCGCCGGGAGCCCATCGCGCCGACGTAGCCGAGGTCGAGCCGCAGGGCCACCTCCAGCACGGGGACGTCGAACTTCGGGTCGTGGGTGAGCACGGTGACCACGGTCCGGCCGTCCACGCGGCCCGCCGCGGCCTCCGCCTCCAGGTAGCGGTGCGGCCAGTCCACGACCACCTCGTGCGCGTCCGGGAAGCGGCTGCGGGTGGCGAACACCGGGCGCGCGTCGCACACCGTGACCTCGTACCCCAGGTAGCCCCCCATCCGGGCCATGGCCGCGGCGAAGTCGATCGCGCCGAAGACCAGCATCCTCGGCGGCGGCTCGAACGCGTTGACGAACACCGCCATGCCCTCGCCCCGGCGCTGGCCGTCCGGCCCGTAGTGCAGGGTGCCGGAACGTCCACCGGCGAGCAGTCCCCGCGCGTCGTCGGTGACGGCGTCGTCGATCCGGGCCGACCCGAGGCTGCCGGAGACCCGGTCCGGCCACACGAGCATCCGGCCGCCGAGCCGGTCGGTGTCCGGATGCCCGACCGTGGTCACCACGGCCACCGGCCGTCCGGCGCGGACGGAGTCGACCAGGTCGGGCAGTTCCGGCATGGAGTCGCGGTCGATCCGCTCCACGAACACGTCGATGATGCCGCCGCAGGTCAGCCCGACGGCGAACGCGTCGTCGTCGCTGACACCGTAGCGCTGCAACACGGGTGTGCCGTCGTCGACGACGCGCTGCGCGAGCTCGTAGACCGCGCCCTCGACGCACCCGCCGGACACACTGCCGACCACGGTGTCGTCGGTGCCCACCAGCATCGCCGCCCCCGGTGACCGCGGCGCCGAGGAGAACGTGTCCACCACCGTGCCCAGGCCCACCGGCTCACCGGCCCGCCACCGGCGGTACAGCTCGTCCAGCACGTCATGCATGGCTGATCTCCCTCAGCAGTCGTTCCAGCGTGGCCAGACTGTGCCCCGCGAGCAGCTTGTCGACATGCGGCCACGCGGCGGCGATCCCGGACTGGACGGGCTCGTACCCCGGGCGGCCCGCGTGCGGGTTGACCCACAGCACCGCGTGCGCCAGGCGGCGCAGCCGGGCGGTCTGCTCCCCGAGCAGGCCCGCGTCGCCACGTTCCCAGCCGTCGGAGAACAGCACCACGGTGGCCCGGCGGGCGAGGCCGCGCTGGC
>NZ_KE387042.1:13471-18135 GCF_000430445.1 Saccharomonospora iraqiensis subsp. iraqiensis | reverse complement strand
CGTCGCGGGCGCCGACGCCGCCGTGGTGACGCTGAAGGAGCGGGTCGACGCCGCCTTCGCGGACGCCGCCGGGCCGGGACTGCGGGCGGTGGCCACCGTCGCGGTCGGCTACGACAACATCGACGTCCCCGCGCTCACCGCCCGTGGCGTGGTCGTGGCGCACACCCCGGGCGTGCTCACCGACGCCACAGCCGAGATCACCCTGGGCCTGTTGCTGTCGGTCACCCGCAGGCTCGGCGAGGGCGAGCGGCTGCTGCGGTCGGGCACCCCGTGGTCGTTCGAGCTGGACTTCATGCTCGGCACCGGGTTGACGGGCAGAACCCTCGGCATCGTCGGCCTCGGTCAGATCGGCCGCGCGGTCGCCCGGCGGGCCCGCGCGTTCGGGATGCGGATCGTCTACACCGGACGGCGGCGCGCCCCCACCGGCACCGAGGAGGAACTGGCGGCCACGTACCTGCCACTGCCCGAGCTGCTGGCGCGGGCCGACGTCGTGTCCCTGCACTGCCCGCTCACCGCGGACACGCACCACCTGATCGACGCCGACGCGCTCGCGGCGATGAAGCCGACCGCGTTCCTGCTGAACACCGCGCGCGGTCCGGTGGTGGACGAGGCCGCACTCGCCGATGCGCTGGACGCCGGGACGATCGCCGGGGCCGGGCTGGACGTCTTCGAGCGCGAACCCGAGGTCCACCCCGGACTGCTGGGGCGCGACGACGTCGCGCTCGCCCCGCACCTGGGCTCGGCCACCGTCGAGACCCGCACCGCCATGGCCACCCTCGCCGCGCGCAACGTCGTGGCGGTGCTGCGGGGCGAGGACCCACCGACGCCGGTCCCCACGGACTGAGCCGTCCGGACCGTCCACGACCGACTCCGGCCGCGGGTGGGCTCAGGGCTTGAGCACGATCTTGATCGCCCCGTCCCGCTTCTTCTGGAAGATGTCGTAGGCGTGCGGCGCCTCGGACAACGGGAGCTGGTGGGTGGCGAGGTCCTCCACGCCGAGCGGATCGCCGTCCCCGGTGAGCAACGGCATGATCTCGTCGACCCACGCGCGGACGTTGGCCTGCCCCATCCGCACCTGCACCTGCTTGTCGAACAGGGTGAGCATCGGCATCGGGTCGACCATGCCTCCGTACACACCGGACAGTGAGATCGTGCCGCCGCGCCGGACGGCGTCGATCGCGAGGTACAGCGCCGAGAGCCGGTCCACGGCGGCCTTCTCGGTCACCTTGGCCGAGACGGGGCCGGGCAGCAGCGTCGCCAGCTGCTGGGCCATTCCCGTCACGGGCGCTCCGTGGGCCTCCATGCCGACCGCGTCGATCACCGAGTCGGTGCCCCGGCCGTCCGTGCGGTCCCGGATCCGGTCGGCCACGTGTTTGTGCTGACGCAGGTCGAGGGTGTCCACCCCGTACCGCTTCGCCATCGCCAGCCGCTCGTCGACGAGGTCCACGCCGATCACCGTCCGCGCGCCGCGGTGCCGGGCGATCCGCGCGCACATCTGGCCGATCGGACCGAGGCCGAGTACGGTGACCGAGCCACCCGCCGGGATCCCGGCGTACTCGACGGCCTGCCACGCCGTGGGCACGACGTCGGACAGGTACAGGAAGCGCTCGTCGGGCGGACCGTCCGGGACCGTGATCGGTCCGAACTGGGCCTGCGGGACCCGCAGCCGTTCGGCCTGCCCCCCGGGGACCTGGCCGTAGAGCTTGGTGTAGCCGAACAGCGCCCCGCCCTTGCCGTGCTCGCGCACCTGCGTCGTCTCGCACTGCGAGTACAGCCGCTGGTCGCAGTAGAAGCAGTGCCCGCAGGAGATGTTGAACGGCACCACGACACGGTCGCCGACGGCCAGCCCGTCGACGGCGCTGCCGACCTCCTCGACGATCCCCATCGGCTCGTGCCCGAGCACGTCGCCGGGGTCGAGGAACGCCCCCAGCACCTCGTAGAGATGCAGATCCGACCCGCAGACACCGGTGGAGGTCACCCGGATCACCGCGTCGGTCGGTTCGACGATCCGCGGGTCGGCGACCTCGGACACCTGCACGTTGCGTTTGCCCTGCCAGGTCACGGCCTTCATCGGCGTCTCCCCTCGCACGGCGATCGGACGTGGGTGCACGCGCCGACCGGACCGTTCACACCGCCGAGGCCCCGCCCGGGGTCGGTCCGCGGGCCGGTGCCGGGCCATCGGTGGTCGCCTTCGGACGAGGACGTACCACCGATGGCCGACGACCAAACCGTCGTCGGGCCGGTGTCAGCCCTGCGACTCCTCGGCCTCCTCCGCCTGCTGCATCACGGCGAAGTTCAGCTGTCCCTGATCGTCCTGCTGGATGTCGAGGACCTTGTCGTCGAGGAACATGGCCGCCTGGGGCTCCAGGAACACGCGTGCGCCGCCCTCGGTGCCGAGCACCTGGTCGCCGTCCTCGGGCGCCGTGGCGATCGACAGCGCCAGCTGGGCACCCTCGTCGGTCTCCTCGCGCACCGCGAACCGCAGGCCGGCCGCGTCTTGCCCGTCCTGGGAGGTCAGTGCGCCGATCGCCTCGGCGGCAGCGTCAGTCATGGCCAGCATGTCGGCATTTCCCTTCGGTCGCGTGTGGCTGCCAACCCCCACCGTAGGCGTGCCCGGTCCGAAACGCCGTTCCACCGCCCCGGAACAACGTGTCGATCATGGACCGGTACCGTGCCCGGTCCGGCCGCGAGCGTCCACAGCGGCCCGTCCGTTCCACGGCTCCCGCATCCCCTGCGCACGGGCTCGTGCGCCGGACGGCCGCCTCCGGCGCACGGCCGTGGCACGCACCGGGGGACGCGGCGTCCGTCACGCGGCGCCCTCGTCGAGCATGCTCGCCCAGAGCAGCACGTGCCAGACGGCGTCGAGCCGCGCCAGCGGCTCCGGGTCCGCCCCGATGAGCCCGAGGTGGAACCGCACATCCCCGGGGTCGTCGTTCAGTTCGGCCAGCACCGCGCGCAGAACCGCGCGCACCGCCGGATCGAGGTCGTCGATGTCGAACGGCTCGTCCTCGTCGTCGACGAGCTCGGCGGTGAAGGTTCCGCCCCCGGCCGACCCGCCGGCCGTGCCGTCGACACCGACCGTGCCGTCGACACCGGGCGCGTCGTCCCCGTCCTCGGCCCGCTCACGGAGGTCGTGGGCCACCATGGACACCAGTTCACCCAGAAGGGGACACAACAGGTGCCGCCGGGGCGCGTCCGGCGCCACCACCGACGCCAGCAGCGTGGCCAGTCCCTCCGCGTCGTCCCCACGCAGGTCGGTCAACATCCGTTCGGTGAGGCCCCGCACATCGGCCGAACTCACGTCTGCTCCCCCTCCGGTTCCTCCACGCCCTCCGGGGTCCGGACGGCGTCGGCGACGGACCCGCCCGCGCGGTCGGCGTTCTGCCCGCGCCGGACGGCCGGGGTGTCCGGTGCGGACACCTCACCGCTCGGATCGACCGGACGCGGTTCCTCGGTGACCGGGTCCACCGTGTCGTTCACTTCCCCGGGCGGATGCTCCCCGATCGGGCGATCCGGTACCCGTGGTTCGGCGAAATCGGGTTGCTCCTCACTCACCCGCTCGTCCAGCGTCTCGCCCTGGTGCTGTTCGAACGGCGTCATGCCCTTTCTCGTGGCCTCGCTGTAGTGCTCCGGAGGCTCCACCCCCTCCTCGAGCGGATCCAGCCGGAGCCGGTCCTCGTCGAGGTCCTCCGCACTGCTGAGCGACGCGGGGTCGCTCTCGACACTGTCGGGCATACCGGTGTCCTGCGGTGGTGTCACGGGCTCCTCGCCGTCACTCATCGGCCCCTGCTCCCTTCGGCTCCACCCTCCGGGGCGTCGTGCGTTAGCGCTGTACCCGCGGGGGCCCCGGGACAAACGACCGTGGGACCCGGCACCCGGCCGTACCGGGCGGCGCCCACGACCTCCCCGGCGGGTGGTTCCGCCGTGTGATCCGGTGTGACCCGTCCCGGGGAAGGTTGCGAATCGGCCACGAAGCTTTCTACCGTGGAACCCGAGCGGTTGAGCCCACAGCCGTGTCGAGGCAGGTCCCTCGCGATCCGTGCGGAGCACGACACGCGTACGCAGCCCGGGAGACGTGCGCGGTCCACGATGCGTACGCGGTCCGGGATGTGTGCGTCGGTCGCCTTCGCACAGCAGCGGATCGGGGTCGCACCTGCCCGTGCCCTATCCGAACGCTACGGAGGGACAACACAGTGCGTAGCACCGATCCGAACACCCTGCCCCCGCAGTCGTCCTCCGACGGGCAGCCGCGGCAGCTCGACAGCCACGGCATGCGCATCGACGCCGAACGACGGTCGGGCAGCGCGGTGCTGGCGCGGGTCTCCGGCGAGGTCGACCTGCTGTCGGCCCCGGAACTGCGGCAGTGGGTCCAGGACAACGTCGGCCACGACGACGGGCTCGTGCTGGAGCTCGACGGCATCGGCTTCCTCGGCTCCGCGGGCCTGTCCGTACTGGCCGAACTGTCCGAGCGGGCCGCCCACAACGAACTGACCTGGGCGATCGTCGCCACGAAGCGCGTGGTGCTGCGGCCGCTGGAGGCGACCGGGCTGTTGTCCCAGATGCCGGTCCACCAGACCGCGGACGAGGCGGTCGCCGCGGTCACCGGCGCGGAGTGACCGTGCGCCCGGCCACGGTGGCCGACGTCGCACCCGTGGCCGGGGCCG
>NZ_KE387042.1:7876-13371 GCF_000430445.1 Saccharomonospora iraqiensis subsp. iraqiensis | reverse complement strand
CCACCGTCGCCGTCGCCGGAGCCGACGGCGGGAGCTCCCCCGACGACGGGGCCTCCCCCGACGGCGGGGCCGCACCCGGCACGGCCGTGCCGCTGCGCCCGATCGGGGGAAATCAGCTGCACGGCGACGGGACGGACGCACTCGTGTTCGGCCACGACTACTCGATCCCCGACCTGGAACGCTGGGAGACGTGGGAACTCGCGGGCACACTGCGGGACGGGGGGATCGTTCCGGACCATCGGCGGGGCGCACCGGACGCCGAGCTCGCCCCGCTCGGGCTGTGGCAGCGGATCCGCGCACAACACCGCCTGGCCTCCCGGTGCAAGCGGGGCATTGTGGCAGCCGACAAGCACCGGTGAGGCCGGCTTCCCAGTATGCGGGCACAGCTGGACGGGCCCGCCCCGTGCTGGAACCGTGAGCTCCGTGAGTTCAGCGGGAGTGTCCCTCGTCGTGCGGCGCCACGTCGACTTCCTGCGCGTCTCCAGCAGCCTCTGCCGGCGCTGACCGCGCGCCGTCCACTCTTCTCTTCCCGGACACCGGCGCCGACGTACGGCGAGCCGAACTCCCCGCCCACGGGGCTCCCGTCGCGTCGCGGCGCCGGGTGCGGACCACCCGTTCCCGGAGGACATCGATGGCCTCGAACGCAGGCAGTTCCACGAGACCCCGGCGGCCCCGCGGCGAGGGCCAGTGGGCCCTGGGCCACCGCGAGCCGCTCAACCCGAACGAACGATCCAAGAAGGACGGCCCGCCGCTGGACGTGCGGGCCCGGATCGAGAACATCTACGCCCCGGGCGGGTTCGACTCGATCGACCCGGGCGACCTGCGTGGCCGGTTCCGCTGGCTCGGCCTCTACACCCAGCGCCGACCCGGGATCGACGGCGGCAGGACCGCCACGCTCACCCCCGAGGAGCTCGACGACCGGTACTTCATGCTGCGCGTGCGCATCGACGGCGGGGCCCTGACCACCGGGCAGCTGGCCCTGCTCGGCGAGCTGTCCCGGACCTACGCCGCCGACACCGCCGACATCACCGACCGGCAGAACATCCAGTACCACTGGATCCGCATCGAGGACGTCCCCACGATCTGGCGCAGGCTGGAGGACGCGGGCCTGACCACCATGGAGGCCTGCGGCGACAGCCCCCGGGTGATCCTCGGCTCGCCGGTCGCGGGCATCGCCGCCGACGAGGTCGTGGACGGCACCCCGGCCATCGAGGAGATCCACCGCCGCTACATCGGTGCCCCCGAGTTCGCGAACCTGCCCCGCAAGTTCAAGACCGCGATCTCCGGACAGCCCGACGTCGCACACGAGATCCACGACGTGGCCTTCGTCGGGGTGGAGCACCCCGAGCACGGGCCCGGGTTCGACCTGTGGGTCGGCGGGGGCCTGTCCACCAACCCGATGCTCGGCGTGCGGCTGGGCGCGTGGGTCCCCCGGGACGAGGTCCCGGACGTCTGGGCGGGCGTGGTCGGTGTCTTCCGGGACTACGGCTACCGGCGGCTGCGCTCCCGGGCCCGGTTGAAGTTCCTGGTCAAGGACTGGGGGCCGGAGCGGTTCCGGGAGGTCCTGGAGACCGGGTACCTGCACCGCGGGCTCGTCGACGGCCCCGCCCCGGAGGTCCCCGGGACTCCGGTCGACCACGTCGGGGTGCACCGCCAGACCGACGGCACCTTCTACGTCGGCGCGACACCGGTGGCCGGTCGGACCTCCGGCTCGATGCTGATCGCGGCGGCCCGGGCCGCCGAACGCGCGGGCTCGTCCCGCGTCCGGCTGACACCGCAGCAGAAGCTCGTCGTCCTCGACGTGCCCGGTTCCGAGGTCGAGGGCCTGCGCACCGCGCTGGCCGACGCCGGACTGCACGCGGCCCCGTCGCCCTGGCGGCGCGGGGTCATGGCGTGCACCGGGATCGAGTTCTGCAAACTCGCCATCGTCGAGACCAAACAGCGGGCGGCCGACCTGGTGGCCGACCTGGAGAAGCGGCTCGCCGACCTGCAGGACGGACTGGACCACCCGGTCAGTGTCCACCTCAACGGCTGCCCGAACTCCTGCGCCCGCATCCAGGTCGCCGACATCGGGCTGAAGGGCCAGATCGTCACCGACGCCGAGGGCAGGCAGGTCGAGGGCTTCCAGGTGCACCTCGGTGGTGGCCTCGGCGCCGACGCGGGCTTCGGCCGTAAACTACGCGGGCACAAGGTCACCGCCGCCGAGCTGACCGAGTACGTGGAACGCGTCGTCCGCAACTACCACGCGGGCCGCGCCGACGGCGAACGGTTCGCCCGGTGGGCCGCGCGGGCGGAGGAGGCTGAGCTGAGGTGAGTGAGTCGGCGACCGGGCGGGCGCCCGTACGCTCCGCACCGCTGCACTGCCCGTACTGTGGCGACGAGGATCTTCGACCGGAGGGGGAGACGGCCTGGATGTGTGCCGCGTGCCGGAGGGTGTTCTCGGTGACCTTGCTCGGTCTCTCGATCCCGGAGGTGACACGGTGAGCGGGTCCCGGACCCCCGACCAGCTCGAGGCCCTGGCGACCGGGGCGTCGCGACGGCTGGCCGACGCGACCGCGGAGCAGGCACTGCGCTGGGCGGTCGAGGAGTTCGGCGACGACCTGATCGTCGCCTCGAACATGCAGGACGCGGTGCTGATCGACGTGGCCACCCGGGTCAAGCCGGACGTCGACGTGCTGTTCCTGCAGACCGGGTACCACTTCGCCGAGACCCTCGGCACCCGGGACGCGGTGGCCGCGGCCTACCCGGACATCCGGGTGGTCGAGGCCCACCCGGAGCAGACCGTCGCCGAGCAGGACGCCGAGTACGGCCCGAAGCTGCACGACCGTGACCCGAACCGTTGCTGCCACCTGCGGAAGGTGCTGCCGCTGCGCGCGACGCTGGCGGACTACTCGTGCTGGGTCACCGGCGTCCGTCGGGCCGACGCCCCCACCCGGGCCGACACCCCGATCGTGACCTGGGACGAGCGCAACGGACTGGTCAAGGTCAACCCCCTCGCGGCCTGGACGGACGAGGAGTTCGACGACTATATCGAGCGGCACGGGATCCTGCGCAACCCGCTCGTGGCCGAGGGGTACCTCTCGATCGGATGCGCGCCGTGCACCGCGAAGGTGGCGCCGGGGGCCGACCCGCGCAGCGGCCGCTGGGCGGGCTCGGCGAAGACCGAATGCGGCCTGCACGCCTGAACCTGTCGGACGAACCGACGCGCGTCGAGGAAGGGACGTCATGACCATTGCGCAGTCCGCGACCGACGCGGCCCGGGACCACCTGGCCGCACTCGAGTCGGAGGCGGTGCACATCTTCCGCGAGGTCGCGGGCGAGTTCGATCGTCCCGTGATCCTGTTCTCCGGGGGCAAGGACTCCACACTCCTGCTGCACCTGGCCATCAAGGCGTTCCACCCGGCGCCGGTGCCGTTCCCGTTGCTGCATGTGGACACCGGGCACAACTTCGACGAGGTCCTCCGGTTCCGGGACCACGTGGTCGAGAAGTACGGCCTGCGGCTGATCGTCGCCCGGGTGCAGGACTACCTCGACGACGGCAGGCTGACCGAACGCCCGGACGGGACCCGCAACCCGTTGCAGACCCAGCCGTTGCTGGACGCCATCGCGGACAACCGGTTCGACGCGGTGTTCGGCGGCGGCAGGCGCGACGAGGAGCGGGCGCGGGCCAAGGAACGCATCTTCAGTCTGCGTAACGCCTTCGGCCAGTGGGACCCGCGCAGGCAGCGGCCGGAACTGTGGAACCTCTACAACGGCAGGCACCGTGCCGGTGAGCACGTGCGGGTGTTCCCGCTGTCCAACTGGACCGAGGCGGACGTGTGGAACTACATCGCCCGCGAGCGCGTCGAACTGCCGTCGATCTACTACGCGCACACACGCGCGGTGTTCCGCCGGGACGGCATGTGGCTCACCGAGGGCCCGTGGGGCGGGCCCCGGGAGGGCGAGGAGGTCCACGAGCTGACGGTGCGCTACCGCACCGTCGGCGACGGGTCGTGCACGGGCGCGGTCGAGTCGGACGCCGCCACCGTCGAGGAGGTCGTCGCCGAGGTCCTCGCCAGCAGGCTCACCGAACGCGGGGCCACCCGCGCCGACGACCGGCTCTCCGAAGCCGCCATGGAGGACCGCAAGCGGGAGGGGTACTTCTGATGTCGAGCCTGCTGAGGCTGGCCACCGCGGGCAGCGTGGACGACGGCAAGTCGACGCTGGTGGGGCGGCTGCTGTACGACACCAAGTCGGTCCTGGCCGACCAGCTCGACGCCGTGCAGCGCGCGAGCGTCGACAAAGGACTGTCCACACCGGATCTGTCGCTGCTCGTCGACGGGTTGCGGTCGGAGCGCGAGCAGGGCATCACGATCGACGTGGCCTACCGCTACTTCGCCACCCCCCGGCGCAGCTTCGTACTCGCCGACACCCCCGGGCACGTGCAGTACACCCGCAACACCGTCACCGGTGCCTCCACGGCACAGCTCGCGGTGCTGCTGGTGGACGCGCGCAACGGCGTGGTGGAACAGACGAAGCGGCACGCGGCCGTGCTCGCCCTGCTCGGCGTGCCCCGCCTGGTCCTGGCGGTGAACAAGGTCGACCTCATCGGCTACGACGAGGCCGCGTTCACCGTGATCGCCAAGGAGTTCGCCGCGCACGCGACCTCGCTGGGCTACGCCGAGGGATCGGTGCTGACCGTGCCGGTGTCGGCGCTGCACGGGGACAACGTCGCCACCCGCTCGGCGAACACGCCGTGGTACGACGGTCCGACACTGCTGGAGCACCTGGAGACCGTGCCGGTGGCGCCGGACCCGCACGAGGCCGCGTTCCGCT
This sequence comes from Saccharomonospora iraqiensis subsp. iraqiensis, assembly GCF_000430445.1. GTDB lineage: Bacteria > Actinomycetota > Actinomycetes > Mycobacteriales > Pseudonocardiaceae > Saccharomonospora > Saccharomonospora iraqiensis. The sequence continues at coordinate 8,556 of NZ_KE387042.1, read as the reverse complement.
TCCCGGTGCAGTACGTGATCCGCCCGCGCACCGCCGAGCACCCCGACTACCGCGGCTACGCGGGGCAGATCGCCGCGGGCACGGTGCGGCCGGGCGACGAGGTGGCCGTGCTGCCGGAGGGCCTGCGCAGCACCGTGGAACGGGTGGACACCCCGGACGGCCCGGTGGCGGAGGCGGGCGCGGGCGCCTCGGTCACCGTCCTGCTGCGCGACGACCTGGACATCGCCCGCGGCGACCTGCTCGCCTCGGCCGAGCACCGCCCCACCGTGACCGACGAGCTGACCGCCACCCTGTGCTGGTTGTCCGCGAAGACCCTCGACCACGGGACGAGGGTCCTTGTCAAGCACGGCACCCGCACGGTGCAGGCGATCGTCGACGGGCTCGTCTCCCGGTTCGACGAGCAGGCACTGTCCACGGTGGATGAACCGGGGAAGCTGGAGCTGAACGAGATCGGCAGTGTCCGGCTGCGGCTGGCCGAGCAGCTGGCGGTGGACCACTACACCGACAGCCCCCGCACCGGCGCGTTCCTGGTGCTCGACCCGGGCAGCGGGGACACCCTCGCGGCAGGACTCGTCGGGGAACGGTTCCGTGCGCTCGCGGGCGGTGCCTGACGCGCCGGGGCCGTCGGACGTCGGCGGCCCCGCACTCGTGGCGGTGGCCCACGGCAGCCGGGATCCGCG
>NZ_KE387042.1:4889-7776 GCF_000430445.1 Saccharomonospora iraqiensis subsp. iraqiensis | reverse complement strand
CAGCGACTCCAGCGCCGCCGCCCGGTCCCCGGCGACGGCCTTCTCGGCGACCTCGAATCCGCTGACGTCGGCGCGGCCCCGGTGGTACCGGCGCACCGCCCGCTCGTCCACCGAGCCCCCGGAGTCGGCCACGAGCTGGCTCGCCGCCGACGCGAGCTCACGCAGGTCGGAGCCGACGGATTCGATCAACGCGGTGACCGCGGCCGCCTCGATGCGCCCGCCCGCCGCGCGGACCTCGCCCCGGACGAACGCCTCCCGGTCCGCGGCCCTGGTGATCTTCCGACACTCGGTCACCGTGGCGCCGGCCTCCCGCAGGCCCGCCGGTAACGACTTGGCCGCCTTGCTGCGCCCGCCACCGCTGTGCACGACCACGAGCACGATGCCGTCCGCGGGGTCGGCGGCATGGCTCAGGACGGCGTCGGCGAGTTCGTTCGCGATCTCCTGAGCCGCGTCGAGCACGATCACCCGCCCCTCGCTGAACAGCGAGGGACTGACCATCTCGGCGAGCTCCGCCGGGGTGACCTCGCTCACCCGCGCCCGGGTCAGTTCCGCCGCCGGATCGGCGAGCCGGACGGAGTCGAGCACGGCACGCACGGCCCGCTCGACGAGCAGTTCTTCCTCCCCGAGCACGAGATGCAGCGGCGCGGGAGTGGTGGACGGTGCGGTCACGCCCCGATCCTGCCACGTGTGAGGTCACCCTCGCGGCTGTGGCACGGGGCGATTCCGCTGCCGTAGGGTGAGTCGCGTTGCCGCGCCCCGGAGAGTGCGGCACGCCGCATCCGGAACACGCGGCGGACAATCGAATACCGCTCATCCAGAGGGGCAGAGGGACCGGCCCGATGAAGCCCCGGCAACCGGCGTCGGCCCGGTGACTCGTTGATTCCGCGAGGTCCGGCCGACGGCAACGGTGCCAATTCCGACCCGCGCCGGCGGGACAGATGAGGAAAGGACCTCGCGATGACCAGCACGCTGACCACGGCCGCTTCCCGAACCGTCGACCTCGGCCCCGCCGCCGAACTGGTGTCCAAGGAAGAGGGCCACCGGCAGCCGCTCGCCCCTGAGTTCGTCTCGGCGGAGGACTTCTCCCCGCTGGAGGTCGCCTACGACTTCGGGCGGGTGCGCCGGGAGGACATCGAGGCCGGCCCGAACAACATCTGGCGGTACAAGAAGCTGCTGCCGGTCCCGTCGAACGTCGAGCAGATCCCGAACACCGAGCCCGGTTTCACCCGTCTGGTGCGCGCCGACCGGCTTGCCCGCGCCCTGGGCGTGAAGCGGGTCTGGGTGAAGGACGACACCGGGAACCCGACGCACTCGTTCAAGGACCGGGTGGTGGCCGTCGCGCTGGCCGCCGCCCGCGAGTTCGGCTTCGACACCCTGGCCTGTCCGTCGACCGGGAACCTGGCCAACGCGGTGGCCTCGGCCGCCGCCCGCGCCGGGTGGCAGTCCGTGGTGCTCATCCCGTCGTCCCTGGAACGCGCCAAGATCCTCACCACGGCGGTGTACGACGGTGCGTTGATCGCGGTGGACGGCAACTACGACGACGTGAACCGGCTGGCGACCGAGCTCGCCGCCGAGCACGAGTCCTGGGCGTTCGTGAACGTGAACGTGCGGCCGTACTACTCGGAGGGGTCGAAGACGCTGGGGTACGAGGTCGCCGAGCAGCTCGGCTGGCGTCTGCCCGAGCAGGTCGTGGTGCCGATCGCCTCCGGCTCGCAACTGACCAAGGTGGACAAGGGCTTCCGCGAACTCGGGGAGCTGGGCCTGGTCGAGCCGACCCCGTACACGGTGTTCGGGGCGCAGGCGTCCGGGTGTTCGCCGGTGTCGACGGCGTTCCGGTCCGGGCACGACGTGGTCCAGCCGGTGAAACCGGACACCATCGCGCGGTCGCTCGCGATCGGCAATCCCGCCGACGGCCCGTACGTGCTCGACACGGTCCGGCGCACCGGCGGCGCCGTCGCCGACGTCACGGACGAGGAGGTCGTCGAGGGCATCCGGCTGCTGGCCCGGACCGAAGGCATCTTCACCGAGACGGCGGGCGGTGTCACGGTGGCGACGGCGAAGAAGCTCGCCGAGGCCGGTCAGCTCGACCCGGACGCCGAGACCGTGCTGCTGATCACCGGGGACGGGCTCAAGACGCTCGACGCGCTGGAGGACCACGTCGGACCGAAGGCGACCGTGCCACCGTCGGTGGACGCCGTGGACGACGCCCTCGGCGGCTGACCGACGTCGCGGCCCGGGCCGGTACCGACACCTCCCGGACCGCGGGCCCGGTGCGCCCTCCCCCGGGTGCCGTCCCGCACCCAAGTGCGGCGGGGTCACCGGGGGCCACGACGGACCAGTGCCGGGTCGCCGTCGTCGGCGACGACGGCCACGGTCCCGGACGTGTCGGTGCGGGCGACGAGTGTCCCCGCCCGCCGCAGGGTCCGCAGGGTGGTCGCGTGCGGATGGCCGTAGGAGTTGTCCCCGACACTGACCACCGCGATCCGGGGCCCCACGGCCGTGAGGAACCGGTCCAGCACGGCGGGGCTGCCGTGGTGCGGCACCTTGAGCACGTCCGCGCCGAGGTCGGCGTCCGCGGCGAGCAGGTCGGCCTGGGCGGTCGGTTCCACGTCCCCGGTCAACAGGATCCGTCCGGCCCGGGTCGTGGCCCGCACCACGAGCGAGGTGTTGTTCACCCCCGTGCCGTCCGCACCCGGGTCCGCCGCACCCGGCTCCGTTCCCGCGCCGCGCTGGGCCGCCGGGACCCAGTGCGGCCCCAGCACGTCGAGCCGCAGACCGGACCAGGTGAGGGTGTCCGAGGCGCCCACGGTGACCAGCGGAACGTCGCGCTCGCCGGTCTCGCGCACGACCCGTCGCCACGCCCACCCGGGCTCGCGTCCCGGCCCGA
>NZ_KE387042.1:2865-4789 GCF_000430445.1 Saccharomonospora iraqiensis subsp. iraqiensis | reverse complement strand
CGGGGCGCGCCGCCTTGCGTTCGGCCCGGCGGTGCGCCTTGCGGTCGACCTTCGCGCCGGATCCGGAATCCGGGGCCGCACCACCCTCGTCCCCGGCACCGCCGGAGCGTCCGGAGGTGGCCTTGGCGCCGCCCGACGCCCCTGAGGCGTTGGCCATCACCGCCACCGCGGAGGCGACCGACTCGCGCTGTTCGGGGGTCGGCGCCGGAGCGGGCTGCTCACCGGGGCGTGTCGTGTCGCTCTCGGCCGCCTTCGCCTTGTTCCGCGAACGCCGGGAGCCCTGCTGCTGTCCGCCGTGCCCGTTCTGGTGGCCGCCGTTGCCCTGCGCGGACCCCTTCTGCGGCTCCTGGGAGACCAGCACACCACGCCCCTTGCAGTGCTCACAGGTGCTGGAGAACGCCTCCAGCAGGCCCGTGCCCACCCGCTTCCGGGTCATCTGCACCAGGCCCAGCGAAGTGACCTCGGCGACCTGGTGCCGGGTGCGGTCCCGGCCGAGGCACTCGGTCAGCCTGCGCAGCACCAGCTCCCGGTTGGACTCCAGGACCATGTCGATGAAGTCGATGACGATGATCCCGCCGATGTCCCGCAGCCGGAGCTGACGCACGATCTCCTCGGCGGACTCCAGGTTGTTCCGGGTGACCGTCTCCTCCAGGTTGCCGCCGGAGCCGGTGAACTTCCCGGTGTTGACGTCGATGACCGTCATCGCCTCGGTGCGGTCGATGACCAGGTAGCCGCCCGACGGCAGCCACACCTTGCGGTCCAGCGCCTTGGTCAGCTGCTCGTCGATCCGGTGCTCGGTGAAGACGTCCCCAGTGCCGACGTGGCGCTTGACCCGGTCGAGCAGGTCCGGGGCCACGTGCTCGACGTAGGACCGGATGGTCTCCCAGGCGGTGTCGCCCTGGATCTCCAGCTTCACGAAGTCCTCGGTGAACAGGTCACGCACGACCTTCACCAGCAGGTCGGGCTCCTCGTAGAGCAGCGTCGGCGCGTTCGACTTCTTACCGCTCCTCGCCGAGTCGGCCTTGTCCCGGATGACCTGCCACTGGGCCTCCAGACGGTTCACGTCCCGGCTCAGCTCCTCCTCGCTGACCCCCTCCGAGGCCGTCCGGATGATGACGCCGGAATCCGAGGGCACGATGCGCTTGAGGATGTCCTTGAGCCTGCGCCGCTCGTTCTCCGGGAGCTTGCGGGAGATGCCGGTGGCACCGCCGGACGGCACGTACACCAGGAACCGGCCGGGCAGCGAGATCTGGGTGGTCAGCCGCGCACCCTTGTGGCCGACCGGGTCCTTGGTGACCTGCACCAGCACGTTGTCCCCGCTGGACAGCGCCTGCTCGATCTTGCGGGCCTTGCCTTCGAGCCCGGCGGCGTCCCAGTCCACCTCGCCCGCGTACAGCACGGCGTTGCGGCCCCGGCCGATGTCGATGAAGGCGGCCTCCATCGACGGCAGCACGTTCTGCACCCGCCCCAGGTACACGTTGCCGACGATCGAGCCGCTGCCCGAGGACGTCACGAAGTGCTCGACCAGGACGCCGTCCTCCAGCACCCCGATCTGGGTGGAGTCCCCGCGCTCGGCCACGACCATCGCGCGCTCGACCGACTCCCGGCGCGCGAGGAACTCCGACTCGGACAGGATGGGCGCGCGCCGCCGGCCCGCCTCCCGGCCGTCCCGGCGGCGCTGCCGCTTGGCCTCCAGCCGGGTCGAGCCGCGCACGCTCTTCACGCCGTCCTCGCCCTTGGCGTCCGACTTCTTGTCGGACTTCTCGGACTTGTCCGGCTTGTCGGACCTGTCGGTGTCGCCGTCCTTGCCGTCCCGGACGTGGGTGACGGTGTTCGGCGGGTCGTCCGGGGTGGTGGAGTCGTCGTCGCCACCCTTGCGCCTGCGACGACGCCGGCGACGCCGGCTCCCGCCCTCGGTCTCGCC
>NZ_KE387042.1:0-2765 GCF_000430445.1 Saccharomonospora iraqiensis subsp. iraqiensis | reverse complement strand
CTCCACGTCCCCGGCCGCGTCCGGCCCGAGCGCCGCGCCCACCGCGTCCGTTCCCGTCAGCAGGGCGATCAACGCGGTGGTGCGCTCGTCCGGCTCCCGGCCGTCGACGAGCACCTCCCGCAACCGGGCGCGGAGCCGGTCGAGCTCGGCGGCACCCTTCCCGGGAGCGCTCCGCAGGTCGGTGGACACCGGCTCCTTCGTGAGCGCCTCCACCGCGTCCTTCGGTCTCGCGTCTTCCAGCGTGGCCAGCACGGCGAGTGCCGAGTCCAGAGCGGGGTGCCCGGTCGGGGCGGGGTCGCGGAGCACGAGCCTGCCGGTGGTGGGCGCCTCCGGTGCCCCGGCGCCGTTCGCACCGCCGGTTCCGTCAGTACTGACGAAGCCGTCAGTACCGCCGGATCCGTCAGTACCGCCGGTTCCGTCCGGGGCCGGTGTCCGCGGTGCGGTGTCCACGGGGTCCGTGCCGCCCGTGACGTCCACCCGGTCCAGCAGGGCCAGTTCGATCAGCAGCGCACCCGCCAGGGAGTACTCCCCCCGCGGTGTCGCGGTCCCGGATGCCCCGGTGTCCCCCTCGGGCAGCAGCAGGGCCAGGTCCTCGGCGATGAGCATGGTTCGAGGCTATCGGTCGAGCGTCCCGCACGTGGGCCCGCGTATCCCCGGATCGGACAGTACGGGCGGGCGCGGCGGCGCGGCACGCACGACCCGGGTGTCACGGTCATCATGGAGTGGACGGGCAGCCGAACCCCACGGGAGGTCGGGATGGGACGGGTGACGGTCCGCAGGCCGGTCCGCATGGTGCGGGCGCAGGGCGTGCGGAGCAGGCCGGACGCACTGGCGGTGGAGGAGCCGTTGGAGCTGCGCGTCGGGGGCCACCCACTGGCGGTCACCATGCGCACCCCCGGCCACGACATCGAACTCGCCCGGGGATTCCTGCTGTCCGAAGGGGTCGTCGGTGCCCGCGGGGACATCGCCGTGGCGCGGTACTGCGACAGCGTGGACGAGGAGGGGCGCAACACCTACAACGTGCTCGACGTGCTGCTCGCCGACGGCGTGCCCGCCCCGGACGTCGGTGTCGAGCGCAACTTCTACACCACCTCGTCCTGCGGTGTGTGCGGCAAGGCCGCGCTCGACGCGGTGCGGCTGCGCGGCCGCTTCGACGTCTCCGCCTCCGATCTCGCCGTGACCACCGGGATGCTGGCCGGGCTGCCCGACGCGCTGCGGGAACACCAGCGTGTGTTCGACTCGACGGGGGGGCTGCACGCGGCCGCCCTGTTCGACGCCGAGGGGACCCTCCTCGTGGTCCGGGAGGACGTCGGCAGGCACAACGCCGTGGACAAGGTGCTGGGGTGGGCGCTGGAACACGACCGGGTCCCGCTGTCCGGGGCCGGGCTGCTGCTGTCCGGGCGCGCCTCCTTCGAGCTGGTGCAGAAGGCCGCCATGGCGGGGATTCCGCTGGTCGCCGCGGTGTCCGCGCCGTCGTCGCTGGCCGTGGACCTGGCCGAGGAGCGGGGCGTGACACTCGTGGGCTTCCTGCGGGGCGCCGAGATGAACCTCTACACCGGGGACCGGGTGCGCGAACCGGCCCCGGCCGACGACACCCGCTGACGCCGGACGCCGCTCACCGGCGCAGGGCGACGCGGACGGTCGTCCCCTCCCCGCCGACGTGGGTCCGCACGAGGTCGGCGACCTGGTTCACCAGCAGCAACCCGCGCCCCCCGTCCTGGTGGGGCGTCGCGGGACGTCGGCCCGCGAGTCGGTCGGTCGGCCTGCCCCGGTCGCTGACCTGGCACACCACGCCGTCCCCGTCCCGCCACATCCGCAGCAGGCCGCCACCGCCGCCGTGCTGGACGCTGTTGGCGCACAACTCGCCGATGACGAGCGCCACGTCCTGCAACCGCTCCCCCGTGAATCCCCCGTCGGCGGCGAAGTCGGTCGCGGTGTGCCGCGCCCGCGTGAGGCCGTCCAGGTCGAACGGCACGCGGAGGGCGTCGGCGGGGACGGGCAACGGCACGTTGTGCCGTTCGAAGGCGTCGTCCGGTGCGTAGCGCGGGCTCACGTACGGTCCGTCGTCGTCGACGACGACGGCGTGGGTCGCCTCGGCGTCCGCCAGCACCGAGGGTGCCAGCCGACCGGTGTCGTACGGGCACAGCAACGCCGCGGGCCGATCCTCGAACGAGGCGTTGACCAGCGCCTCGTGCTGCACGCAGGCCGGGTACTCGTCCTCGGTGCGGCCGCTGAAGACCGGCTCCCCCACGACCCGTACCGGGCGGGGATGGCTGTCGGCGAACGAGCGCAGCACGAGCGGGATGATGCGCCCCGGATTGCGTCCGGCCTCCGCCATGTCGACCAGTCGCACCCGCTCGGCGTCGGCGCCGAGCGCGGCGGTCAGTGCCTCCAGGTTCGGCGCGGGCAGGATCACCGCCACCGGTTCCCCCTGCGCCAGCCCCTCCCGGACGAACGGGACCGTGGCCGCGAGGAACTCCGCGCGACCGCGGTAGAACAACGCCGAGTGCGAGAAGGTCGACCGCGTGTCGGTGTCCTCGCGCACCGCCGTCATGACCGCTCGTCCTCACCACCCGGGTACTACTGACGCGTAAGGGATATCCGTGCGCGCGACCCGGTAAACGTCTACAGGAATGTCCGTGCGACGAAGGACATCGACCACAGCCCGACGGCCGTGGCCACGGCGGTGACCGCGCCCCACGCGAGCAACGGCCGGTCCCCCACCGCCGCCCGGGCGCGCAGCGCGCCGTAACCCGCGACGGCCA
>NZ_KE387041.1:65083-69361 GCF_000430445.1 Saccharomonospora iraqiensis subsp. iraqiensis | reverse complement strand
CGGCTACGGCCCCGCCGGCCCCCGGGAGTCGGTCTCACCGAGAGCGGCCAGCCGCGCGTGCCTGCGCCGGGACCGGCGGCGGCTCTCCCGCTGGTCCTCGTACAGCACCGTCGCCGCCGCGGCGACCAGGACCAACCCGACGAGACCGAGCACCAGAGCCAGTGGCACGCCATCCCCCTTGATGCCGTCGTGTGTGGCCGGTCACATCCTACGCCTTCCCCGGGGCGAACACGAGCCGTGGCCGATCCGGGCCACCGGGTGCAGCGTGCCGGGCCCGCGTGGGGAGTGCCGCAAACCTCCTTCGACGGAGTGTCCGGTGTGGTTGCGTGTGGTCTGTTCGGCTCAACCGGGAACCCCCGTACAGGGGATGGGTCCACCGGCCGGGCACGGAGGGGATCGAGGACGGGCGTCGCCCGGCGTGGAGGAGGACACCGATGGCGCACACCGAGCACAGCGGCAACACCGGGTACGGCAACAACACCGGACACGGCGGCAATACCGGGCACAGTGGCAACACCGGACACAGTGGCAACACCGGACACAACGGTCCGGGGATCGCCCGGACCGTCGACCGGGGCACCAGGACGCTCGCGGTGGCCGCCGTGGATCCCGTGCCGATCTTCCGCGAAGGGCTGCACTCGGTGATCGACCACACGCCGGGGCTGCGCTGGGCGGGCCACGCCGCCAGTCACCACGCCGCCATCCAGCTCTGTGAACAGGCGCGTCCGGACGTCGTCCTGCTCGACGCCGCGTTCGACCCGCGCTGCCACCTCACCGCGATGCTCACCGAGAGCCAACCCGCGCTCGTGGTGGTCGTGCTGGTGGGCCCGGAGCAGCGCACCCCGGCCTACCTCGCCACCGCACTCGCCGCGGGCGCCCACGGTGTCCTCCCCCGGGCGGCCGAGCCCCGCAGGCTCACCGACGGCATCCGCCGTGCCTACGTCGAACGTGGGCACACCGACCCGGCGCTGGCTCCACTGCTGGACGCACCGGGGGCGGGCCCGGGTGTCGGCGGCGTGCCCCCGCAGACCCCGCTGTCCCGGCGGGAGTACCAGGTGCTGCAACTGATCGCCGAGGGCATGGAGAACTCGGCGGTGGCCGAGACGCTCTATCTCTCCGTGGAGACGGTGCGCACCCACGTGAAGAGCATCCTGCGCAAGATGTCCGCGCACGACCGGACACACGCCGTGACGAAGGCCTTCCGTGAGGGGCTGCTCGTGCTCGGCCCGGAGGAACCGGCGCACCCGGCACAACCGACCCCCGAGCAGCCGGCCCGCGCGCAGCCGCCACACCCGCAGCCGAGCTGAGCCGGCCGCGCGACACCACGTCGCCCCACGTCGTCCCCGACACGTCGTCCGGGACACCGGCACGTTCCCGCGCATGCCGCGCTCCGGCATCACAGGGCCCGGCGTGCAGCGAAACACAGCGGTTCCGCCCGAACAGCCCTCGCCCACGATTACCGATGGGTAGTATCCTGATGTTACCGGTCAGTAGGGCAGTTGCAGTGCGTGTCCGCCAGAGCGCCCACGCCGGAATGCCGAACAACCCGTACGGAGTGACGACATGGGCCACTACAAGAGCAACGTGCGAGACCTCGAATTCAACCTGTTCGAGATGCTCGGCGTGCAGGAACGTCTCGGGAAGGGCGTGCTGAGCGACTCCGACGAGGAGACCGCCCGCGGGGTACTGACCGAGCTGAACAACCTCGCCGTCGGCCCGCTCGCCGAGTCCTTCGCCGACGCCGACCGGAACCCGCCGGTCTACGACCCGAAGACCTTCTCCGCCACCCTGCCGGAGTCGTTCAAGGAGAGCTACCGCGCGCTGTGGGACGGCGAGTGGTACCGGATCGGGCTGACCAACAACCTCGGCGGGTTCGGGCTGCCCCCGACGGTGCAGTGGGCCGCCGCCGAGCTGATGCTCGGCTCCAACCCCGCGCTGTACATGTACATGGCGGGCCCGAACTTCGCGATGATCCTCGACCGCAACGGCACCGAGGAGCAGCAGCGCTGGGCGCAGCTCATGATCGACCGCGCGTGGGGCGCGACGATGGTGCTCACCGAGCCGGACGCCGGGTCCGACGTGGGCGCGGGCCGCACCAAGGCCGTGCAGCAGGAGGACGGTTCCTGGCACCTGGAGGGCGTCAAGCGCTTCATCACCTCCGGTGACCAGGACATGACCGAGAACATCATGCACCTGGTGCTGGCGCGTCCCGAGGGGCCGGGCATCGAGCCGAAGCCCGGCACCAAGGGCCTGTCGCTGTTCCTGGTGCCGAAGTACCACTTCGACACGCACACCGGTGAGCCCGGCGAGCGCAACGGCGCCTACGTCACCAACGTCGAGCACAAGATGGGCCTGAAGGTCTCCACCACCTGCGAGCTCACCTTCGGCCAGCACGACGTCCCGGCGAAGGGCTGGCTGCTCGGCGAGGTGCACGACGGCATCGCGCAGATGTTCCAGGTCATCGAGTACGCCCGCATGATGGTCGGCACCAAGGCCATCGCGACGCTGTCCACCGGCTACCTGAACGCGCTGGAGTACGCCAAGGAGCGCGTGCAGGGTGCCGACCTGACCCGGCAGACGGACAAGACCGCCCCGCGCGTGACCATCACGCACCACCCGGACGTGCGCCGTTCGCTGATGCTGCAGAAGGCCTACGCCGAGGGCCTGCGCGCGGTGTACCTGTACACGGCCGCCTACCAGGACCAGGTGTGGACCGGCGAGGGTGATGAGGACACGCAGTCCCTGGCCGAGCGGGTCAACGACCTGCTGCTGCCGATCGTCAAGGGTGTCGGCTCCGAGCGGGCCACCGAACAGCTGGTGCAGTCGCTGCAGACGCTCGGCGGGTCCGGCTTCCTGCAGGACTACCCGATCGAGCAGTACATCCGCGACGCCAAGATCGACTCGCTGTACGAGGGCACCACGGCGATCCAGTCGCAGGACTTCTTCTTCCGCAAGATCGTCCGGGACAAGGGTCAGGCGCTGGGCCACCTCGCGAACGAGATCACCGCCACGATCGAGTCCGACCGGGGCAACGGCAGGCTGAAGGACGAGCGTGCGCTGCTCAAGACCGCTCTGGACGACGTGCAGGGCATGGTCGGCACGATGATCGGCTACCTGACCTCGAGCCAGGAGGACGTGCGCAACATCTACAAGGTCGGCCAGCACACCGTGCGGCTGCTGATGTCCGCGGGTGACCTGCTCGTGGGCTGGCAGCTCATCAAGCAGGCCGAGGTGGCCATCGAGAAGCTGGACAACGGCGCCTCCGGCCGGGACGCCTCGTTCTACCAGGGCAAGATCGCCGTCGCGTCGTTCTTCGCCAAGCAGGTGCTGCCGGAGCTCACCGCCCGCCGCGCCGTCGTCGACGCCGCGGACAACGACCTCATGGAGGTCGACGAAGCCGCCTTCTGAGGTGGTCGGGTCGCGGGGCCACGTCGGGCATGCGGTGCCCGGCGTGGCCCTTTTCCGTCCGGTGCCCATCCCGGAGGCCGCGCACGGTGGTCCGCGACCACCGGCGGGCTCAGCGGCGGCTGCCCCAGATCTCGACCGTGACGGTCGAGTCGCCGACCCATGCCCGGAGGAACACCGCCGTCGGGGCGTCGTTGGTGAAGGAGAAATCCACGGTCGACCCGTCCCCGGCCAGTGACACCGCGTCCCGGCCCGCCGGATACCGGTCCAGCGGGTGCGGCTGCGGGGTCCGTTCGACGTCGGTGATCCCGGCACGGTGGACCGCGTTGACGAGGGTGCTGGTGAACTGGTTGACCCCGCCCCCGATCGTTTCGGGGCCGGTACCGTCCTCGCGCAGCGGGGCGCGCACGTAGCCACGCGAACGGGTGCGCGGGCCGGTGTGCTCCTCCAGGTCGAACGTCGCACCGGGCCGCACCAGCGTCCCGTCGACGGCGCGGGCCGCGGCGCGCAGGTTCGGCCGCACCGCGTCCACGAAACCCCCGGTGGTGAACCGCGCGACGACCTCGCGCACCCCCAGGGCCCGCACGTCCGCCGTGGACACCGACGGCGGCACGGGCGCGTAGGCGACGGTGATCATCCGCCGTCCGGGCGTGGCGGCGGCCCGGACCAGCCGGTCGAGCGTGCGGGTCCAGTCGATCCGGGTACCGGCCGCCGAGGGTTGCACCGACGGCGCCCCGTCGACGACGGTGAGCCGCGCGTCCCGCGCGCGACGTTGCGTACCGTCGAGTTGCCCGGCCAGGGCCGCGCGCAGCGCGCCCCGGTCGAGGGTCACGGCAGGTCCGGACGGCGCGTTCAGATCGAGGCGCAGGGCGT
>NZ_KE387041.1:61400-64983 GCF_000430445.1 Saccharomonospora iraqiensis subsp. iraqiensis | reverse complement strand
CGCAGCGCCCGCGGCCACCTTGCCGGGTGCCGGTGCGGGTGGCGGTGCCGGTGGCGACCGCGCCGACCGCGAGACCCGGGTCCCGATCCGGGGGGTGCGCAAGGCGACCGCGCAGGCGATGGTGCAGAGCGCGTTCACCGCCCCGCACGTCACGGAGTTCCTGACCGTCGACGTGACGCCGATGATGGAGCTGCGGGAGCGGCTGAAGGGCGATCCCGACTTCCGCGGGGTGAAGCTCACCCCGCTGGCGTTCGCGGCCCGCGCGGTGTGCCTGGCGAAACGGCGCACCCCGGACGTGAACGCGGTCTGGGACGAGCGTGCGGGCGAGATCGTCTACAAGGACTACGTGCACCTGGGCATCGCGGCGGCCACGCCGCGCGGCCTGGTGGTGCCCAAGGTCCGCGACGCCGACGCCCTGTCGCTGGCCGAACTGGCCGGCGCGCTGGACGAGCTGACCACCACCGCGCGGGACGGGAAGACCCCGCCGGAGGCGATGCTCGACGGCACGTTCACCATCACCAACGTCGGCGTGTTCGGCGTCGACACCGGCACGCCGATCATCAACCCGGGCGAGTCGGCGATCCTCGCGCTCGGGGCGATCCGGGACACGCCCTGGGTGGTGGACGGTGAGCTCGCCGTCCGCAAGGTGATGCAGCTGTCGCTGAGCTTCGACCACCGCGTCGTCGACGGCCAACAGGGCTCGCGCTTCCTGGCCGACGTCGGCGCCCTCCTCGCGGACCCGGCCAAGGCGATCACCTACTGACCCCCGCGGGTGGGAGGGGCCCACCCCCTCCCACCCGCGAGTCGCCACCCGGCACCCGCGAGTCGCCATTCCATGCCCGCGAGTCGCCACTCCATGCCCGCGAGTTGCCACTCGGTGCCGCGAGTTGACGCTCCATGCCCGTGAGTCGACGTTTCGCGGGCCGCGCGATGGTCACGGGAGTCCGACCCGGGGCATGCCCCGCCCGGCGACACGTCCTCATCGGGCGCCAGTTCGCGACACAGGGCGCCAGTTCGTGGACACACGGCGTCAACTCATGGACATGCGGCGTCGATTCGCGGTCTTGGGGTGGCGACTCGCGGGCATGGGGTGGCGACTCGCGGGTGAGGGAGGACGGCTTGCGGGATCAAACGGGCGGGTTCGTGCGTTGTTCCGGGTATGGCCGTCCTGTTCCTGCTGTACGTGATCGCCGAGGTGGCCGCCGTGTGGGCGGTCGCCTCGCAGATCGGGGTGCTCGGCACGCTCGGGCTGCTGCTCGCGGGCGCGCTCGTCGGGTCGTGGCTGGCCCGCCGGGAAGGCGGCAAGGCCGCCCGCGCGGTGATGGCGACCGCGCGTTCCGGCCGTTCCCCGCACAACGAGATCACCGACGGGATGCTCGTGGGCCTGGGCGGACTGCTGATCTTTCTCCCCGGATTCGTCAGCGACGTCGCCGGCCTGCTGTTGCTGCTGCCGAGCCGGGCGCTGTTCCGGCGTGTGTGGATGCGGCGGTTGCGGCGCCGGGGACCGATCCGCAGCACCCCCGGCACACCGTTCGGTCCGGGAATGCGGACCCGGACGATCGTGGTGGACAGCGAGGTCGTCTCCGACGACCGCCGCCGGGACGACGGCGAGGGCGGCCCCCGGCCGAACGGACGTCCGGTCATCGACTCCGAGTAACGCGACCGCGCCCACGGGGCCCGCACCGTGAGACGGCCGTTTCCCATCCGGGGCGCACCCCGAACGGGGCACCGGGCGTGCCGACACCGAATCTCCTGGTCAGGTAGCGTGCGGGGGACACAGGAGGTTGCTGGTGGCGCAGGACGTGCAGCGCTCGCCCGAACGGGCTAAACGACTCCCCCGGGAGGTCCGGGAGAAGCAGATTCTCGACGCCGCGGTGACCGTGTTCTCCCGACACGGCTACCACGCGGCGGCGATGGACGAGGTCTCGGACGTGGCGGGCGTGTCCAAGCCGATGATCTACAGCTATCTCGGGGCGAAGGAGGACCTGTTCGCGCACTGCGTGCGGCGCGAGTCGAACCGCCTGCTCGACGCCGTGCGCGACGGCATCCGGCCGGACGTCCCCCCGGACATGCAGCTCTGGCACGGTCTGCGCGCGTTCTACGGCTTCGTCGCCGACCACCGCGAATCCTGGATCGTGCTGCACCGGCACGCGCTCACCGCCGGCCAGCCGTTCGCCGCCGAGATCACCACGCTGCGCAGCACCGCGGTGGAGCTGGTGAGCACACTCGTGGTGTCCGCCGGGGTCCGCAAGGGGCTGGGCGAGCAGGTCGAGTTCTCCGGCGAGGGGATGGCCGCCGCCCTGGTCGGCGCCGCCGAGTCCCTCGCCGACTGGTGGCTGGACCACCCCGACGTACCCGTGGGTGTGCTCGCCTCGTGGCTGATGAACCTCACCTGGCTCGGCTTCAACGACCTCGTCGAGGGCGCCGTCTGGCGTCCGACGGAGTGAGCCGGCACCGCGGTCTCCCTGAAAGCCGGTGACGCCGGGCCGCGGCTCGGTACACTCAGCGCAGCACGGCAGGCGGACGACACGGGGGTGAGTCAGGTGCCGCTGGTACCGGATCCGGGACGCGAGGTGAGGTTCCGATGAGTGAGTCCACGTCACCGCCCCGGGTCACCGGGGAGGAGTTCGTCAACCAGACAGCCACGGAGCGGGCCGAGTACCTCGCGGCCGGTGGCACACCACCGCGGATGTCCGACGAGCAGGTCCTGTCCCTGCCACCCGCGCAGCGGGACGACTATTTCGCCGCGCTCAGCGCGTCGGGCGTCGACGAAGGTGAACTCTTCAGTTGGATCGAGCGTATCGGCAAGCGGGTCCAGGGTGCCCAGCGTGGCCAGGAGATGAACGCCGAGCGCATGCGGGAGCTGGCGTCCTCCGGGGAGACGGAGTACGTGGGTGGGCTCCCGCCGTCGGACGCGAACTACCCGGGCATCCCGCACGCCGAGCTGGCCCGGTACGTCCGCGAGGAGCTCAATCCGGACGAGGTCGGCGAGATCTCCACCGCGTACCACGAGCTGAACCTGGCGTTCGCCGAGTTCGCCCAGGAGCTGAGCGAGGCCGTCGCACAGTCGCGGCACGAGTGGCAGGGCGCGGCCGCCGACAGTGCGCACGGCTATTTCGCGAGCCTGGGCACCTGGGCGGACGGCAACTCGCGCAACGCCGAACTGGCCTCGCAGACCATGAACGAGCAGGCGGCGTCCGCGGGCGCCGCCCGCAACAACATGCCCGAAGAGGTCCCGTTCGACTGGAAGACCGAGGTCGGCAAGTGGGCGGAGAACCCGCTCGACCTCCTGGACAACGTCGAGAAGACGACCGAGCGCTACCACCAGAGCCAACAGGCGCACGACGAGGCCGCCCGGGTGATGGGGCAGTACGACGGCGAGCTGCACGGGGCCGCCTCGAAGCAGCCCGCGTTCGCCGAGCCCCCGGAGTTCAACGGCGGGACCGGGACGACCCCGAGTTCGGTGACCTCGATCGGCTCGCCGGGGACCACCGCGTCGGGTGCCGCGGGTGCCGCCCCGGTCGGCGGGGCTCCGGGCGGGGTGGGTCCCGCCGGGTCGGGTTCGTCGGCGGGTCCGCTCCCG
>NZ_KE387041.1:56447-61300 GCF_000430445.1 Saccharomonospora iraqiensis subsp. iraqiensis | reverse complement strand
CCGGATACGCCAACTCGGGCCGGGCATCATGGCCGCGGCGACCGGCGTGGGCGCAGGCGATCTCGTGGCCACGATGGTGGCGGGCTCCCGCTACGGCTACACCCTGCTGTGGGCGGTGCTGCTCGGCACGGTCTTCAAGATCGCGCTCGCGGAGGCGGTCGGGCGCTGGCACCTGACCTCCGGACGGACCCTGCTGGCGGGCTGGCGCACGCTGGGCCGGTGGGTGCTGGTCTACTTCGGCGCCTACACCGTCATCTGGGGGTTCGTCTACGGGGCCACCGCCATGTCGGCCTCCGGCCTCCCGCTCAACGCGCTCGTCCCCGGTGTGTCCGTGCGGTACTGGGCCATCCTCTGTGGCCTGCTCGGGTTCGCGCTCGTGTGGTTCGGGCGGTACGCGGTGCTGGAAAAGATCATGGCGGTGTTCGTCGGCGTCATGTTCGTGACCGTGGTCGGAACCGCCGTGCTGGTGGCCCCGAACCTGGCCGAGGCGGCGGGCGGGCTCGTGCCCCGGCTGCCGGACGGGTCACTGGTGTACGCCCTGGGGCTCGTGGGCGGGGTCGGCGGGACCATCACGATGGCCGCCTACGGCTACTGGACCCTGGCGAAGGGCTGGCGCTCGTCCCGCTGGCTGCCGATGATGCGGTTCGACAACGTCGTCGGCTACGTGACCACCGGCGTCTTCGTGGTCGCCATGCTCGTGGTCGGCGCCGGGATGCTGGCCGGGACGGACGTCGTCGCCGGCGACGTCGGCCTGCTCCTGCTCGGCGACCGGCTCGCCGTCGAGTACGGCGAATGGGCCCGCGTGCCATTCCTGGTCGGGTTCTTCGCCGTGTCGTTCACGTCGCTGATCGGCGTGTGGAACGGGGTGAGCCTGCTGTTCGCCGACTGGTGGCGGACCTGGCGCCTGCCCGCACACGCGACCGACACCGACATGGACACCGGCACCGACACCGGCACCGGCACCGGCACCGGCACCGGCACCGACTACGACCGGCGGGCGGGGGTGCGCAGCAGGCCCTACCGCGCCTACGTGCTGTGGCTGACGTTCCCGCCGATGGCGCTGCTGTTCCTCGACCGGCCGTTCCAGCTCACCGTGGCCTACGGCGTGCTGGGGGCGCTGTTCATGCCGTTCCTCGCGGGCACGCTGCTGATCCTGCTCAACTCCGCACGGCTGCCGCGCGAGTTCCGCTCCCGGACGATCTCCAACACGCTCCTGGTCGTCTGCCTCGCCCTGTTCGCCTACCTGGCGGTGGACCAGATCGTCGGCCTGTTCGACTGAACCGTGCAGGACTCCTTCGCGGCGCCGGACGCCGTGAAGGCCCCCTTCCCCGCAGCACACGCAGGGAAGGGGGCCTTCACGGCAAACCCGGCGATCAGGCCAGGCGCTGCTTCATGGTCTCCAGTTCGTCGAGGAGGGCGGACGGGATCTTGTCCCGGCCGATCTTGTCGAACCACTCCTCGATGAGCGGGATCTCCTGCCGCCACTCGTCCGGGTCGACGTCCAGGGCGGCCTGGATGTCGGCCAGCGGCTCGGTCAGCCCCTCGATGTCCAGGTCGTCCGCGGTCGGCACGTTGCCCACCGGCGTCTCCGCGGCCGACGCCGTGCCCTCGATGCGCTCGACGATCCACTTGAGCACGCGCGAGTTCTCGGAGAAGCCCGGCCACAGGATCCGGCGGTCGTCACCGCGGCGGAACCAGTTGACGTAGAAGATCTTCGGCAGCTTGAGCTCGTCCGAGTTCTTGCCGATGTCCAGCCAGTGCTGGAAGTAGTCGCCCGCGTGGTAGCCGAGGAACGGCAGCATCGCCATCGGGTCGCGGCGCACCTCGCCGACCTTGCCCGCGGCGGCGGCCGTCTTCTCCGACGACATCGTGGCGCCCATGAACACACCGTGCTGCCAGTCGCGCGCCTCGTTGACCAGCGGGACCGTGGTGGCACGGCGGCCGCCGAACAGGATCGCCGAGATCGGCACGCCCTGCGGGTCGTCCCACTCCGGCGCGAGGATCGGGCACTGCGACATCGGCGTGCAGTAGCGCGAGTTCGGGTGCGCGGCGGGCTCACCGGCCTCGCCGTCGGCGGGCGTCCAGTCCTGCTTCTTCCAGGAGGTCAGGTGCGCGGGCTTCTCGCCCGCCATGCCCTCCCACCACACGTCGCCGTCGTCGGTGAGGGCGGTGTTGGTGAACACCGTGTTGCCCTTCTCGATCGTGCGCATGGCGTTCGGGTTGGTGTGCTCGTCGGTGCCGGGAGCCACACCGAAGAAGCCGAACTCGGGGTTGATGGCGTAGAGCCTGCCGTCGGAGCCGAAGCGCATCCACGCGATGTCGTCACCGAGCGTCTCGGCACGCCAACCCGGCAGCGTCGGCTGCAGCATCGCCAGGTTGGTCTTGCCGCAGGCGCTGGGGAACGCCGCCGCGACGTAGTACACCTTGTCCTCGGGCGAGATGAGCTTGAGGATCAGCATGTGCTCGGCGAGCCAGCCCTCGTCCCGCGCCATCACCGAGGCGATGCGCAGCGAGTAGCACTTCTTGCCGAGCAGCGAGTTGCCGCCGTAGCCGGAACCGTAGCTCCAGATGGTGCGGCTCTCCGGGAAGTGGCTGATGTACTTCGTGTCGTTGCACGGCCAGGGGACGTCCTCCTCGCCGGGCTCGAGCGGGGCACCCACGGAGTGCAGCGCCGGGACGAACTCGCGTTCCGTGCCGTCCTCGGTCACGAACTTGTCCAGCGCGGCCTGCCCCATGCGGGTCATCACGCGCATGGAGGCCACGACGTAGGCGAAGTCGGTGATCTCGATGCCGAGCTTGGGGTTCTCGTCGCCGAGCGGGCCCATGCAGAACGGGATGACGTACATCGTCCGACCACGCATGCAGCCCCGGTAGAGCTCGGTCATGGTGGCCTTCATCTCGTCCGGGTGCTTCCAGTTGTTGGTCGGCCCGGCGTCGGACTCACGCTCGGAGCAGATGAAGGTCCGCTCCTCCACACGGGCCACGTCGGAGGGGTCCGAGGCGGCCCAGTACGAGTTGGGCCTGGCCTTCAGCGGGACGAAGGTGCCCGCCTCGACCAGCTCGTTGTTAATGCGCTCGGCCTCTTCGTCGGAGCCGTCCACCCAGACGACCCGGTCCGGGGTGGTGAGTTCGGCGACTTCGCGCACCCACGAGAGCACACCGCTGTGCGTCGTTGGCGCTTTGTCGAGACCGGGGATGGCCACTGCAGTCATCTCTAACTCCTGTCTTCGACGACAAGAGCCCACACCGGACGCCAGTGTCCGGATGCGGGCTCCGTTGCCGGCGACCGAATGGCTACAAGCGCACCGTCGAGCGGTGTGCTCACGTTCTTGGATGCCCTGAGAGTAGCGGCCCGACACAGCCTGAACCGACCCATGACCTGTCGGTTCTCTCACAAGAACGATAAGGGAATCGATTCAGATCTCGGCTGAATCGGGTCAGCACGCGAGGGTTTCCGCCTGTGTCCGACCCCGGCGGTGGCGACCGCCCGCCGCAACCCGCCGGTACCGCTGTCGTCTCCGTCCGTTTCGCCCGTGTTCACCGCAACGTCGACCGACCGGGTGCGGAGTGTGATGACACCGGGCCGCGCCGCGGTGTCAGTTCGGGCTGATCCACTGGCCGGTGGCCGCGTCGATCCACGCCACGCCCTCGACATGCCGGGTACCCGGCGTGTCCCACCCGGAGCCGTCCCAGCCCGCCTGTTCCCCGGGCGTCTCCGCGCGCACGCCGTCGTGCTCGGCACCGGGGTCCACCCCGGTCCACTCCCCGTCCCCGGTGTGCTCGTAGGTTCTCGCGCTGCCGGTGTCGTCGATCACCACCGCCACGTCGGCGGACCCGTCGCCGTCCACGTCGGTGTAGGTGACGGTGTTGCCCTCGGCATCGGTGACGACGGCGGTGTCGTTCACGCCGTCGTGGTCGGTGTCCGTCGTCGCGGGGCCGACCTCGACGTCGCCGCCGGGCAGGTCGGCGACGATCGTGCCGCCGTGGCTGGTCCGGGTTTCGGGATCCGGGTCGCCGTCGGGGTGCTGTCCGTCCGGGACGGCCACCCACTCCCCGGTCGCCTCGTCGAAGTCCGCGTGGGCGGTCACCCGGTCCCGCGCGTCCCAGCGGACGTACTCGTCCGCCGCGCCGTCCCCGTCGTGGTCGACGAACGCCTGGGTGCTGCCGTCGGCGCGGTCGACCACCGCGGTGTCGGCCACACCGTCCCCGTCGAGGTCCAGGTTCGTCTCGGCGCTGTACTGCTCGCCCTCGACGGTGACGAGCATGTCGTCCGGCATGCCCGTCGCGCCGGTGTCGGTGCCGCCGCCCGTCTCATCGGCCCACACGGTCACTCCCCTCACGGTCGCGAGCCGGCCCCGGAATCCCGGAACCGCTGCTCACTGGGACTCACGGTAAGCCCGTTTCGTTCCCGGACCAAGTGTTTCCCGGACCCCGGCGCGGGACGGCCGGTCCGGCCGCCCGCGGGTCACGCCCGCCTCGGCCCGTCCCGGAGTTCCCGGATACGGCCCAGCAGGGCCTCGGCGCGCTCCCGCCCCTGGGCCACCTCCCGCTCCCGGTCGGTGACCGAGGAGAGCTGCCGGGACCGTTCCTTCCCGTCCAGCCTGATCGACGTGTCGACGGCTCTCAACTCGGCGTCGATCGCCTCGATGCGGCGGCTCAGTGCGTCGTCGAGCGCCAGGGACAGCTGTTGCTCGGCCTCGATGAGCTGTTCGGCGACGAGCCGGTCGAGCGTCGCGCGGGCGTCGGCGATCGACTCGACCAGCCATTGCCGGAGGTGCTGCCGGTCGGCCGCGTGCCTGCGGGTCCGTGCCATCCACCAGCCCGCGCCGAGCCCGACCGCGAGGGTGGCGGGC
>NZ_KE387041.1:54532-56347 GCF_000430445.1 Saccharomonospora iraqiensis subsp. iraqiensis | reverse complement strand
CCGCGCCGACGGGTTCCGCGTGGAGGACCGGATCGACCGGCTGCTGGCGACCCGGCCCGGGTGGGAGTACGTGCCGTGGGCCGCCGACGGCGAGTCGGGCTACTGGGAGTTCATGCCCTCCGAACGGGGCAGGCAGGGCCACCGGATTCCCACGACGATCCTGAACACCGACCGGCACCCCGGCTGGATCGACGTACTCCCCGCGCACAGCGGCACCACCCCCGCGCCGATCCCGGTCGCGGGCCTGGCCGGCCTGCGCGCGCGGCTCGGCGAGTTCGAAGCGGTGCGCTGAGCCACCACCGACCGTGCTCGACCGGCCCCCGTCGCCCTCCGGGGGCCGGGGACCACCACGGTGCGGCTATCGTGCCCGTTCGTGGGAGAACAACAGCAGCCGCACCTGCGCACCGTGGTCAGCTACGTCAAACGCGGCGGGCGGATGACGGTCGGCCAGCAACGCGCGTGGGACCGTCTGTGGCCGACGTGGGGGACGACGGTGCCGGACCTGCCGGCCGGGCCGATCGACTTCGCCGGGTGGTTCGGACGCGAGGCCCCCGTGGTGCTGGAGATCGGCTCCGGGATGGGGGAGACCACCGCCCGGCTCGCGGCGGCCGAACCGGAGGTCAACTACGTCGCCGTCGAGGTCTACGAGGCCGGGCTCGGGCAACTGCTGCTGCGCGCCGAACAGCTCGGGGTGGACAACCTCCGGCTGGTCAAGGGCGACGCCGTGGAGCTGCTGACCTCCCACGTCGCCGAGGGGGCGCTGTCGACCGTGCGGATCCTGTATCCGGACCCCTGGCCGAAGAAGCGGCACCACAAGCGCAGGCTGATCCAGCCCGGTTTCGTCGCGCTGCTGGCCTCCCGGATGGCCGAGGGGGCGACGTTGCACCTGGCCACCGACTGGGCCGACTACGCCGAGCAGATGCTCGAGGTGTGCGAGGCCGAGCCGAGGCTGCGCAACGCCTACGACGGCTGGGCACCGCGCCCGTCCTGGCGTCCGGTGACCAAGTTCGAGCAGCGCGCCCGGACCGAGGGGCGGGCCAGCCGCGACCTGCTGTTCACCAGGACGACGACACCGTGACCGCTGTGTACCCGGGACGACACCGGGACCGGCGGTCCCGGCGTGGTGAATCCGCCGCACGAGCGGGCGATACCACCGACCGTGCGTGGCGCACGTCACCGTTGGTGATAACCTGCTCACGGTGAACGGCCAGCACCGCACCGAGGAGTCGGCGCCGGCCCGGACGGCCTACCTCGTCAAACAACTCGAACTGGCCGTACGCGCCCACATCGACTCCGCCGCGCGCCCGCACGGGCTCACGACCACCCAGTACACCGCGCTGGCCGCGCTGCGCCGGATCCCCGGCCAGTCGTCGGCCCAGCTCGCCCGCCGGTCGTTCGTCAGCGCGCAGACGATGCAGGAGCTCATCGCCGCCCTGGAGCGGCGCGGACTCATCGCCCGCACCCAGGCGCCCACGAACAAGCGGGTGCTGCGCATCCACCTCACCGACGAGGGGGCGCGCCTGCTCGACCGGATCGAGGTCGAGGTGGACGACATCGAGCGGGACATGCTCGCGGAGCTGGCCCCGGAGCAGGTGGAACAGCTGCGCCGGTCGCTGCGCGTGTGTGCGCGGCGGCTGACGAAACCGCCGCGCACCTGAGCGCCGCGCACCTGAGCACGGTGGCGGACACCGACGAGCGCGGTGGGCGTGCCCGCCCCCGAGCGAACACGCCCACCGCCTTCACCTCCCCCCTCCCCCCGGTTCGTGCCCCTGATTGCGGCCCGCCGATCCCCGCGCTCCCCCGCGGGGCGGCCGG
>NZ_KE387041.1:51467-54432 GCF_000430445.1 Saccharomonospora iraqiensis subsp. iraqiensis | reverse complement strand
CCCGACAGGGCGGCGAACCCGGTGGCCGCCGCGCCCAGCACCGCACCGGCCCGCAACGCCCCACGCCGGGACAGTTCGGTGGCGACGTCGGCGAAGTAGGGGTTGTCCGACCGGTTCGGGGCCGGATGCGCACACGCATCCCCACACCGGTACAGACACGTGGTCGCCGACCGCGCGGAATGCCGCGAGGTCGTCAGGGGCAGCAGCCGTTCCGGCCGTCTCGGTTCCGTGGACACCCGTCCTCCAGATCACTCCGGCAGCATCGCTGTTCGAGCATGGCAGCGCACCGACGCTACGGCGAGGGATCGAGGGATTTCCGTACGAACGGTGAACACGGGCGGAACACGTCCGGACCACCTGCCGAACGCAGGTTCCCGGACCGACACGCGAAAGGCCCCCGCACCACCCGACCCGGACGGGAGAGGGAGGCGAAGGGGCCTTCGGGCCGCGCGGGGAACCGGCTCAGCGCTCGATCTCGCCCGCGATGAAACGCTCCACCGAGTCGCGGGCGGTGGAGTCGTCGTACTGCACCGGCGGGGACTTCATGAAGTACGACGAGGCCGACAGCAGCGGCCCGCCGATCCCCCGGTCCTTGGCGATCTTCGCGGCGCGCACCGCGTCGATGATGATGCCCGCCGAGTTCGGCGAGTCCCACACCTCGAGCTTGTACTCCATGTTGAGCGGCACGTCACCGAAGGCGCGACCCTCCAGGCGCACGTACGCCCACTTGCGGTCGTCCAGCCACTGCACGTAGTCGGAGGGGCCGACGTGGACGTTGCCCTTGCCGAGGTCGCGCTCGATCTGCGAGGTCACCGACTGGGTCTTGGAGATCTTCTTCGACTCCAGCCGCTCCAGCTCCTTCATGTTCTTGAAGTCCATGTTGCCGCCCACGTTGAGCTGCATGGTGCGGTCGAGCTGGACACCGCGGTCCTCGAAGAGCTTCGCGAGCACCCGGTGCGTGATCGTGGCCCCGACCTGCGACTTGATGTCGTCGCCGACGATCGGCACGCCCGCCTGCTCGAACTTCGCGGCCCACTCCGGCTCCGAGGCGATGAACACCGGGATGGCGTTGACGAAGGCGACGCCGGCCTCCAGCGCGGCCCGCGCGTAGAACTCCGAGGCGTCGGTGGAGCCGACCGGCAGGTAGGACACCAGGACGTCGACCTCCGCCGCCCGCAGCGCCGCCACGACGTCGACCGGCTCGTCGTCGGCCTCCTGGATGGTCTCCTGGTAGAAGCGGCCGAGCCCGTCGAGGGTGGGCCCGCGCTGCACGGTGACCCCGAGCGGCGGGACGTCGCAGATCTTGATGGTGTTGTTCTCGCTGGCCAGAACGGCCTCGGCCAGGTCGTGTCCGACCTTCTTGGCGTCCACGTCGAACGCGGCGACGAACTCCACATCACCCACGTGGTATCCGCCGAACTGCGCGTGCATCAGTCCGGGGATACGCGCGGCCGGGTCGGTGTCGCGGTAGTAGTGCACTCCCTGGACAAGCGACGCCGCGCAGTTGCCGACGCCCGCGATGGCCACTCTCACGCGGCGATTGTCGCCCATGCCGGTCTCTCCTTACTCGTGTTCTCTCGTCTTCGGCTCCCGCCGAGCCGGGCGCGAACCGCTCCCCGTCAGGACTGCTGCCCTCGTTGCTCGGCCTGTTCGTGCGCGATCAGCTCGTTGAGCCAGCGCACCTCCCGCTCACTGGTCTCCAGCCCGAGCTGGTGCAGTTCGCGGGTGTAGCGGTCGATCTTCTCCTCGGCCCTGGCCAACGCTGCCCGGAGACCTTCGCGGCGTTCCTCGACCCGGCGACGCCTGCCCTCCAGGATGCGCATCCGGACGTCGGCCGGCGTCCTGGAGAAGAAGGTGAGGTGGACGCCGAACCCCTCGTCGTCCCACGTCTGCGGGCCCGCGTCGGCGACCAGCTCGGCGAACCGCTCCTTGCCGTCCGCCGTGAGCTTGTAGACGCGCTTGGCCCGCCGGTTCCAGCCGGTGGTGGGTTCCGCCACCTCCTCGGCGATCAGCCCGGCCCGCAGCATCCGGCGCAGGGTCGGGTAGACGGAACCGTACGAGAAGGTGCGGAACATACCGAGCGTCTCGTGCAGACGCTTGCGCAGTACGTACCCGTGCATGGGGGCCTCGTGCAGCAGCCCGAGGATCGCGAACTCCAGCACAGTGCACCCCCTTCCGGGAATCGACGACTCACCACCGGCGTTGTCTGTTCGGGCCCGGCCGGACGGCGGCCCACTCCGGACATCGCCCCGGTCCGCGAACCGAACTCCAACATACCGCGTCATTATATCGCGTCGATACATCGACGTGGCACACGTAACGCGGTAGACCTTCCGAGTGATTGCTCGGACGTGTGAACTTCACCGAACAGTTATCGGGATCGCGGCGTGTCGGATGGGTGACCCGTCACGTCCTGCGCGACACGCGGGCATCGGGGAGGCGGTTACCCGTACTCTGTTGGCGTGCGGAACCAGCGGCAGGTCGTCGATTACGCGCTCGCGCGTCGTGCTGCCCTTGCCGAGTACCACTCGGGCAGGGCCAGCACGCTCGACGTCTGCGATGCCGACCCCTACCTGCTCCGGGCGGCCGAGTTCCACGGCAGGCCGAGCGCCTCCCCGTGCCCGGTCTGCCGCAGGGACCGCCTGCACGAGGTGTCCTGGGTGTTCGGCGACGAGCTCCGGCACGCCTCGAACTCGGCACGTTCGCCCGAGGAACTGGACCGGATGGCGGGACTGTTCGGCGAGTTCACCGTGTACGTGGTCGAGGTGTGCCGCGGATGCGGGTGGAACCACGTGGTGCTCTCGTACGTCCTCGGCACCGGGGAACCCCGACCCCGTTCCCGGAGGGCAGCAGGCCGGTGAGCACGACACGGGACGGCCGCGGCCGGCACGGGCCCGAGGGTCCACGGCCCCGACGAACTCGGCGGCCTCCGCGCCCACGACGGGCACGGGGGCCGTGTGCGGCG
>NZ_KE387041.1:46450-51367 GCF_000430445.1 Saccharomonospora iraqiensis subsp. iraqiensis | reverse complement strand
TTCCGGTGCCGGTGCCGCGGGCCGCACGGCCATGGGTGGTGCGGCCGCGGCGGGTGGTGCACGCGGCATGGGAGGCATGCCGATGGGGGCCATGGGCGGCGCCGGTCGTGGCGGCCAGGGCTCCGAGGACGAGGAGCACGAGACGAAGTACCTCCTCAAGGAGGACGGTGACTCGCTCTTCGGCACCGACGAGATGACCGCACCGCCCGTGATCGGTGAGTGACGCCCGTCCGCGACAAGCGAAGAAGGATCGACGACCGTGCTGAGACAGCAGGTGACCCTGTCCACCTCCACCGTGCTCAACCTGATCCGGCGGCGTGGTGCCGAGCCCCCCACGGTGCTGGCGGCCACCCCGGTCTGGGAGGACGAGCGCGCGCGGCGGCAGGCCGCGGAGCGGGCCGACGGCGAGTTGGCCCGCCTCGGGCTGCACGGACCGTCGGGGCCGGACCGGGAGTTCGACGCCACGATGGCGGCGGTCTCCCGGCCCGCCGTGGAGTACTACGGGTGGGTCAGCGGCGGCTACGAGAACCAGCCGTTGAACTACACCGTGCTCGTCGGGGCCGCGAACGGTGAGGGCTTCGTCCTGGCCCGCAACACCGACAACGACGTCGTCGTGCTCGCCTCGGTGCCGCCGAACGAACTGCTGGACAACGTCATCGCCCAGCTACCCCCGTACACGCCGGGCCGTGGCCGGGTGTTGCAGGTGCCGAAGAGCCGGGTGGTCGGCGGTGCGCGACAGCCCGAACCCGAGGAGCGGGAGATCTCGGTGATGCGCCGGGGCGGGAGCGGTCCCGCCGATCCCCAGGCCGCCGAGGCGCGTCGCGTCCTCGAACTCTCCCGGGTCGGCGGCGGCAACCTCTACGCCGCGGCCCGGGACCGCACCGGCCGCCGGGTGCGGGTCGAACGCCCCGTCAACTACATCGACACCGTCGAGGGTCGCTGGCTGGCGGAAGAGGTCCCCGGCCACGGCGAGCCGCTGGTCGCGCTGCACCCGGCGACCGCGGCGTTGCTCGCCGACCGGTTACGCACCGCGATGAGCACCCTCCCGATCCACTGACGACCGCCCGATTTGCCCGCCCGTTCGGCGCAGCGGGGCCGCACCCGGTGGCGGCCGGTTTTCCACAGGCCGGACCGGGGCGAGCGGGCGGTGCGTGGTGCGCGACACGCCGGGGGAGCCTCTCGGCGCGACACGCCGAAATCTCCGCCACAAAGTTCTCCACAGTTTATCCACAGGGTGTGACCAGGAGTTTCAGTGAGGCCGACCTGAGTCTTCCCCAGGTTGTACACAGGCTGAGCCGAGCTTGTGATTCGTTGGGGCCGGTCATCAACAGGTTGTCCACAGTTCTGTCCACAGGCGAGATTGCGCTGCTCCGTCCGAGCGATCTAGCGTGCGCGCGGTGGTGCGAACGCCGCCGCCCGGTGGTGCGAACGCCGCCGCCGCGGCGGGTGGCGGAAACGCCGGGCACGGACGCCCGGCGAGCGCCGTCCGATCGCCTACACTCGTCGAACGGGTGTTCGACCTTCGACGGTGTTCCGCGGGAGGGCCGCCCGCCGCACACCGCCCGACACACGTCCGCCGACCGAGGGGGTGCCAGTACAGGTGGCCATCACCGACGACCGCAGCCCTGCGCCCGCGGGGGAGCACGGCGGGTTCGAGCGCCAGCCGCCGCAGGACAACACGGCTGAGCAGTCGGTGCTCGGCGGAATGTTGCTGTCCAAGGACGCCATCGCCGACGTGGTCGAGGTGCTGCGGCCCGGCGATTTCTACCGGCCCGCACACCAGGCCGTCTACGACTGCGTCCTCGACCTCTACGGCCGGGGCGAGCCCGCCGACCCGATCACGGTGTCGGCGGAACTGGAGCGGCGCGGCGAACTCGGCCGGGCCGGTGGCGCCCCGTACCTGCACACACTGATCGCCACCGTGCCCACCGCCGCCAACGCCGGCTACTACGCCCAGATCGTGGCCGAGAAGGCCGTCCTGCGCAGGCTGGTCGAGGCGGGCACCCGGATCGTGCAGTACGGCTACGGGGCCGACAGCAACGACGGCGGGGACATCAATGAGGTCGTCGACCGTGCCCAGGCGGCGATCTACGACGTCACCGAGCGACGCACGAGCGAGGACTACGTGGCGCTGGAGGAGCTCCTCCAGCCCACGATGGACGAGATCGACGCGATCGCCTCCCGGGGCGGCACCTCGCAGGGTGTGCCCACCGGGTTCGCCGATCTCGACGAGGTCACCAACGGCCTGCACCCCGGACAGATGATCATCGTGGCGGCCCGACCCGGTGTCGGCAAGTCGACACTCGGGCTCGACTTCGCCCGGGCGTGCTCCATCCGGAACGGGCTGAGCAGCGTCATCTTCTCGCTGGAGATGAGCCGCGTCGAGATCGTGATGCGCATGCTCTCGGCCGAGGCACGGATCCGCCTGGCGGACATGCGCGGCGGCCGGATGTCGGACGACGACTGGACCCGGCTCGCCCGGCGGATGAGCGAGATCAGTGAGGCACCGCTGTTCATCGACGACTCACCGAACCTCACGATGATGGAGATCCGGGCGAAGGCGCGTCGTCTCAAACAGCGCAACGACCTCCAGCTCATCGTCGTCGACTACATGCAGCTGATGACGTCGGGCAAGCGGGTCGAGTCCCGGCAGCAGGAGGTCTCCGAGTTCTCCCGGCAGCTCAAGCTGCTCGCCAAGGAGCTGGAGGTCCCGGTGGTGGCGATCAGCCAGCTCAACCGTGGTCCGGAGCAGCGCACGGACAAGCGCCCGATGCTGGCCGACCTGCGGGAGTCCGGCTCCCTGGAGCAGGACGCCGACATGGTGATGCTGATCCACCGGCCGGACGCCTTCGAGCTCGACGACCCGAGGGCGGGGGAGGCGGACCTGATCCTGGCCAAGCACCGTGCGGGGCCGACGAGCACGATCAGCGTCGCCCACCAGCTGCACTACAGCCGGTTCGCCGACCTCGCCCAGGACTGACCGCGGCGGTCCGGCCCCTCCGGCACGGTCGGTAGTACCGATGTCACACTCGGGTTGCCCACGCGGAACCCGCGGACCCGATACGGTGAACCGGTGAGCGAGCAGGGGATCGGCGAAGGCGCGGGGTCGCCCGCGCAGGCGGGTGCGGACGGTGGCCGGAGGAACCGGCGGATCGCGATGCTGTCCGAGGATCCGGACGTCACGGGTTGGGTGCCGACGGGACTGCGGGTGGCCGCGGCGCTGTCGTGGCGCTTCCTCGTGGTCGTGGCCGCGTTGTACGTGGTGTTGTGGCTGATCGGGTACCTCTCGGTCGTCGTCATCCCCATGTCGATCGCGCTGCTGCTCGCCGCGCTCATGGCACCCGCGGTACGCAGGCTGGTCCTCTGGCGCGTACCGCGGCCGATCTCCGCGGTCATCGTGCTGATCCTCGGTCTGGGGGTGGTCGGGGGCCTGCTCACCTTCGTGATCACCCAGTTCACCTCCGGACTGCCCGCGTTGCAGCAGCAGTTGAACCTGAGCCTGGAACAGGTGGAGAACTGGCTGATCAACGGCCCCCTGCATCTGCGTGAGACGCAGATCGAGGACTTCATCAACAACGCGGTCCAGCTGATCCAGCAGAACCAGGCCTCGATCACCGCGGGGGCGCTCACGACGGCAGGGGCGGTCGGGGAGATTCTCACCGGCTTCCTGCTGACCCTGTTCGTGCTGATCTTCTTCCTGGTCGGCGGGGAACAGATCTGGACCTTCCTCATGCGGGCCGTCCCGCGGCAGATCCGCGACCGCGCGGACACCGCGGGGCGCCGTGGCTTCGCCTCGCTGGTGAGCTACGTCCGGGCCACCGCGGCGGTGGCGGTCGTGGACGGTGTCGGGATCGGGATCGGGCTGTGGATCATGAGCGTCCCCCTGGTGGTCCCGCTGGCGACGCTGGTCTTCCTCGGCGCCTTCGTCCCGATCATCGGCGCCGTGGTCGCCGGCGCGGTCGCGGTGCTCGTCGCGCTGGTGACGAACGGCTTCGTCACGGCGCTGATCGTGCTCGCCATCGTGGTCGGCGTGATGCAGCTGGAGGGCAACGTGCTGCAGCCGCTGCTGCTGGGCCGGGCCGTCCGGCTGCACCCGCTCGCCGTCGTCCTGGCGATCACCGCAGGACTCGTCGCAGCGGGCATCCCCGGGGCGCTGCTGTCGGTCCCCCTGCTCGCGGTGCTCAACGCGGCCGTGAAGTCGCTCGTCAACGAGGAGCTCCCGGACCCGGGGGCCGTCGACGTCCTCTCCACCGAGGGGGCGCTGCCGCACCCGACCGGGGAGCCCGGAACGAGCGGGGACACCGGCGCCGCGTCGGTGACCGCACCCGACGACGGGGCGGCGTCCGGCCCCGCCCGTGCCACCGGTCCGGAGTCCGCGCCCGACGGGGAACGGAGGGAACACGATCCGGCATGACGACGGCTCCGGCGCTGCGCGATCCCGCGGCCCCGTTGTGGTGGGGCTCGATCGTCCTGCGGTGGATGACGCTCGGCTTCGCCCTCGGAGCGATCGTCGTACACCACGACGGCTACGTCCGCGCGTGGCTGGCGTGGACCGGGTTCGCCGCGATGGTGGTGTGGACCGCGGTCACCACCCTCGTCTACGCCCGGCACTCCGGACGCACGGCGTGGTTCGTCGTTCTCGACGTCACCGTCACCTGCGCGATCATGCTGACGTCCCCGTTCGTGCTCTCCGAGGCACAGTACGCCGTCGTGGCTCCGCTGGTCACCACGGTCTGGGCGGCGGCGCCGCCGGTCGCGGCGGGGGCCCGGTTCGGCCCCGTGGGCGGGATGCTCGGCGGGCTCGTCCTGACCGTCTCCACCGCGGTCGCGCAGTTGGGCTTCGACCTCGACGTCGCCCGGGACGGCGTCCTGTTGATCGCGAGCGGCCTGTTGGTCGGCGTCACGGCGACGACGGCC
>NZ_KE387041.1:38957-46350 GCF_000430445.1 Saccharomonospora iraqiensis subsp. iraqiensis | reverse complement strand
AACGCGGCCGAGGAGGCCCCCGCGACGAGCCCGCCCCGGAAGTTGCCCAGGTCCGGCCCGGCGACACCCACGACGTGCTCGACCGAACTCACCCGGCCGCGGTGCGAGTCGGGGACGGCCAGCTGCACCAGCGCCCCGCGGGTGACGACCGCGACCGTGTCGGCCGCGCCGGCGACCGCGAGACACCCCAAAGTGAGCCACAGCGGGCCGGCCAGGCCGAATCCGGCGATCGCGAGCCCCCAGACACCTGCCGCCAGCAGTTGCGCGAGCCCGACCCGCCGCACCCGGCTGAACAACCCGGACACCGACCCGGCGGCGACCCCACCGACGGCGATCGCCGAGAGGAACAGCCCCAACGTCTCCGGCGCACCGCCGAACCGCTCCGCGTTCACGGCCGGGAACAGGGCGATCGGCATGGCGGGAACCGTGGACAGCAGGTCCGTCAGCACCGCGCCGCCCACGACGCGACCGCGCAGCACGTACCGCAGGCCCTCCCAGGTGGCACGCGGCCCCGGCCGGGAACCCCCACCGTCGGGCCGCAGGGACGGGAGTCCGGCGATGCCGTAGATGCCGACCAGCAGGGTCAGCGCGTCGACCGCGTAGCACAGTCCCGCGCCGCCGTGCGCGGTGAGCACACCCCCCAGCGCCGGACCGGCCAGCATGGCCGCCTGGAAGCTCAGGTTCGTCAGCGCGAGTCCGGCCGCGACCTCGTCGGCGGGCAGCAGCCCCACCACGAACGTCTTCCGCGCGGGCGCCCCGAGCCCCTGGAACCCGGCCTGCGCCCCGACCAGCACCAGCACCACCCACAGCGATCCCACCCCGGCGAACGCCTGGGCGGCGAGCAGCACGGCCGCCAGGAACTGACCGGACGTGGTGGCCACCACCAGCTTCCTACGGTCGACGGCGTCCGCCAGCGTGCCCCCGACCGGGCCGAACAGCACCATCGGCAGCGCCTGCGCCAGTCCGATGGCCCCCACGGCGACGGAACTGCCGGTCAGCTCCCACACCTGCGCGAGTACCGCCACCACGGCGAGCTGGTGCCCCAGCGTCACGCAGGTGCCGCTCACCCACAGCCGCCGGAACGCCGCCGACGAGCGCAACGGCCGGACGTCGGTCATCCGGTCGAGGAGTTTCACGGGAAACCGGGCCGCGCGGACCCGGGAGGATCGCCGGGGCCGGAGTCGCCGAGGCCGGAGTCACCGGGGCCGGAGCCGTCCGGGTCGGAGTCACCGGGTGCGGACCCGTCGAGGTGCCGCACGATCCGGTCGCGGAAGGAACGCCGCGCCAACGCGGCCTCCATGTCGCGGACCACCTGCCGGAGTGGGTAGGGCAGCTCGGCCTCCAGCTCCTCCGCCGCGCGTTCGGTGGCCAGCCACTCCGCTTCGAGGAACGGCACCAGCTCCCGCGCCCGGTCGGTGAGCACGACCTCGCGGGTGCGGGCGTCCCGGCCGGGGCGGGTGGTCACCATCCCGTCGGTACGCAGCGCGCCGACGGTCTGGCTCATCGCCGAGTGGGTCACCTCCAGCGACTCGGCCAGCTGTCGGATGGTCATCGGGCCGCGGCGGGCGAGGCGGATCAGCGGCATCGTGAAGCGGGGCTGCACGCGCACCCCGCGTTCGGTGTAGAGGCGGGCGATCTCCGCCTCCATCGCCTGACGCAGCCGTGCCAGCGGGCGCCAGAAGTCGAGTTCCGTCGGGTCGTCGGGCCGGGGCGGTTCAGGAGGTCGGGACGACGTCACCCCGAGATGACAGCACTTGTACAAGCACTCATACAAGTGCTGTTACATTCGCCGCGGCTCAGTTGCGCTGCAGATCACCCGGATGGGTGGCCAGGAACGCGGTCGGCAGGCCCTGCCTGCGCAGCACCTGACTCCACAGATCCCCGTCCGGGGTCGCCAACACGTCACCCGGCAACGCGGGCACGATCAACCAGTCACCCCGGTCGATCTCCTCGGCGAGCTGGCCCGCGTCCCAGCCCGCGTATCCGGCGAACACCCGCATCCCGCGGACCCGTTGCACCAGCGCGTCCGGCTCGGCGTCCAGATCGACCAGCGCCACCGGGCCACGGACCGCGATCACCCCCGGCACGCTCGCCGCCGTCTCCCCGGTCCGCAGGGCGGCCAGGCACAGCGCCGTCTTCTTCTCCACCGGACCGCCGACGAACACCGACCGGGGCGCCACGACGTGCTCGCCCCAGTTGGGCAGCACCTCGTCCACCTCGACCTCGCTGGGCCGGTTCAACACGACCCCGAGCGTCCCCTCGTCCCGGTGGTCGATCACGAAGACCACGGTCCGGCGGAAGTTCGGGTCGAACATGGTGGGGGCAGCGACCAGGAGTGTTCCCGGCTCAACCTCGGCGTCCGCTCGCACGCCCGCCATGATCCCATCACGGGGTCCTCCCGCGCGGCACGGCGTGCCCGTCGGGGAGGTACCCGGCGGGCCGTCGGTGCGATCGGCACTCCCGCCGCCGCCCGTTAGGGTGAACCTCCGTGAGTGACGCCCCGCCGGACCCGGCGCGCCGATCCGCCGTGGTGCCGTGCTGCTCACACCTGCCCGCCCTGCCTGCGCCGGCGAGCCCCCGCGCGGTAAAACACGGGTGAAGTAACCGGGGACACACTGACGAGGGGGACACTACGGTGCGCTACCGAGTGGAGGTGCCCGACCGCCCGGACGCGTTGTACGCGCTGTGGGACGGTCGGATCTTCCGTGCCGACCGGTCGACGACGGACGGCACGGTGAAGCTGGTGACCCTGGAGGGCGAACCCCCACCGGAGGGATTCGACGCCGGGTCCGAGGACGGGCCCGCCAGGGTGGTGCCCGCCGCGGACGTCCCGGACACCTTCGCCGTACACACCTACTGCGACCACGACGACGAGTCCTTCCGGCTCCAGCCGTCCCCGGCCGGCGGCGCGCTGACCCTGCGCTGGGCGGGCACCGACCCGGACACCGCCCGCGACCTCGGACTGACCGAGATGACCACCACCGTCGACGACCCGGACACCCTGACCGCCCTGTGGCAGGAGCGGCACGACTTCGCCGACGACGACGCCACCCGCAGCGAGCCCGGCAGCGGCGACAGCGGGGCGCTGCTGCGCGCGATCGGCGCCACCCTCCGCGACCACCTGTCGGAGGGCCGGGAACGGGTGGCCGCCCGCTTCCGGCAGGTCGGGGACTACTCGGAGCTGGAGGTGCGGGCGGTCGCCGAGGACGTCCTCGTGTTCCTGTCCCCGCCACCGCAGCTCGGTCAGCTGTTCTGCCAACTCCGCTCGGCGATGTACGAGGCGGGCACCGGGACCTGGTTCCAGGGCACCTTCACCCTCGACGCGGACGCGAACTACGACTTCGACTACGACACCGAGACCGAGCCCGACTGGCGACTCGGCCCGGACGGCCGCACGACGACGGCGAGCTACGAGGCCGAGCTGAGCTACTTCCCCCGGGAGAACGTGCCCGTCTGGCTCGCGGCGAAGGCGGGCGTGCCCCTGGACACCCGCTTCCGGTGGGCCCGGGTGGTGGACAGCCACGCGCCGGGGGAGAAGCCGGTGGTGAACCGGCCGCCGGTACCGCAGGAGGAGGTCCGGGCCGTGCTCGGCTACCTCTACCGTGCCCCGGTCGCGCTGGCCCGCCCCGGCGCACTGCCGGACGTGTTCGTCCCCGGCCCGCCGAACGTGCCCGACGCCTTCCACACCGACGGGACGTGGGTCTGGCCCGCGGCCGTACCGCACTACCTGCGCAAGTACGGCGTGCCGCCGGAGGACGACCTGCTGGAACACATCCGGGCGCAGAACCACCGTCCGCCGTACGTCGAGCCCCGGGTCCGCGCCACGGTCGAGGCCGACGTGCTCGGTAACCCGCGTCCCCCGCGGACGACGGACGACCTCACCGATCCGGACGCCGTCACCCGGGTGCACCGGGGCGAGGAACCGGCCCGGCCGCTGCGCGCCTCCGAGACACTGCGGGTGCTGCGCACCCGGCTGGCCGAACACGGCGTGGCCGAGCAGGCCTACCGGATCGGCGGGACCGCCGACGGCGCGTGGTGCCTGCACCGGACCCCGGACGGCTGGGAGGTCGCCCGGTACGCCGACGGACACCCGGTCGAGCCCCGCTACTTCCCCCGGGTGCACGCCGCGGCGGAAGCGCTGCTCGGTGCCCTGCTGCTGTTCCCCGGCCGGGCGTGGACCGACACGTCACCAGCGGCCGGGGCGGCGCCGCCCGAGCAGGCGACGGACTGGCCGATCCTGCCCCTGACCGGCGAACCACCGCTGACCTTCTACGGGGGCAAACGTTTGCTCACCCTTCCGGGCGGCACGGTGCTCGACCGTTACGGCAACGAGCAGGGCAACCTGACCCACCCGCTCGACACACCGTTCCCCGAGACGTCCCTGACGGTCGACCGCGAGTACGAACGGCACCGCTACCGGGTGTTGCGCCCCCTGCGCGTGCTCGGCGGAGTGACCCGGCCGTGGGGGCCGTCCCCGGGCGGCGCGGTGGCGTACCTGCTGCCCCGGGCACTGACCCACCACCTGGAGACGGGCGCACTCGAACGGGTGTCCTGAGCACCGGCCCGTGCGCACGACCGGGAGGCCGCCGTTCCGTCCGGCCGCCGGTTCCCCCGGTCGGCTCACCTCACTCCGGCAGCTCGATGCCCTGCTCGGACGCCCAGCGGTGGAGTTCGGCCACGGCCTCGTCCCGGTCGAGCGGGCCGCGGTCGAGGCGGATCTCCTTCAGGTGTTTCCAGGCCTGGCCGACGAGCGGCCCGGGCTTGAGGCCGAGGATCCGCATGATCTCGTTGCCGTCGAGGTCCGGGCGGACCCGGGCGAGGTCCTCCTCCTCGGCGATCCGGGAGATGCGCTGCTCCAGGTCGTCGTAGGAGCGCTGCAGGGCGGCGGCCTTACGCCGGTTGCGGGTGGTGCAGTCGGCGCGGACGAGCTTGTGCAGCCGCGGCAGCAGGTGGCCGGCATCGGTGACGTAGCGGCGCACCGCCGAGTCGGTCCACTCGCCCCGGCCGTAGCCGTGGAAACGCAGGTGCAGGAACACGAGCTGGGAGACGTCGCTGATGACGTCCTTGGGGTAGCGCAGGGCGCGCAAACGCTTGCGCACCATTTTCGCCCCCACGACCTCGTGGTGGTGGAAGCTCACCCCGCCCCCCGGCTCGAACCGCCGTGTGGCCGGTTTGCCGATGTCGTGCAGCAGGGCGGCCAGCCGCAGCACCAGGTCGGGTTCGCTGGTCGGCTCGTGCGAGGTCTCCAGGTCGATCGCCTGGTCGAGCACGGTCAGCGAGTGCTGGTAGACGTCCTTGTGCTGGTGGTGTTCGTCGATCGCCAGCCGCATCCCCGGCACCTCGGGCAGCACGTGTTCGGCCAGTCCGGTGTCCACCATGAGTTCCACGCCGCGCCGTGGGGCGATGCCGGTCAGCATCTTGGAGAGCTCGACCTGCACCCGTTCCGCCGTGATCCGCTTCAGCTCGTCGGCCATGTCCGTCATGGCGGTCACCACGCGCCCGGCGGGGGTGAAGCCGAGCTGGGCGACGAACCGGGCCGCCCGCAGCATCCGCAGCGGGTCGTCGGCGAACGACTCCTCCGGGGTGGCGGGGGTGTCCAGCGTGCGGCGGGCCAGCGCCTCCAGACCGCCGTACGGGTCGACGAACGTCTTCGTCGACACCTCCACCGCCATCGCGTTCACCGTGAAGTCCCGGCGTACGAGGTCGCCCTCGATGGTGTCGCCGAAGGCGACCTCCGGGTTGCGCCCGACGCGGTCGTAGCTGTCCGCCCGGAAGGTGGTGATCTCCAGGGTCGAGCCGTTCTTCGCGGCACCGACCGTGCCGAACTCGATGCCGGTGTCCCACACCGCCTCCGCCCAGCCCGCGACCAGGCGCTGCACCTGCTCGGGACGCGCGTCGGTGGTGAAGTCGAGGTCGGTGGACAGCCTGCCCAGCAGTGCGTCGCGCACGCTGCCCCCGACGAGGTAGAGCCGGTGCCCGGCGGCGGTGAAGCGGGCCGCGAGGTCGTCGGCGATCGGCGAGACGCGCATCAGCTCGGCGACCGCGTTCCGTTTGGCCTCGGTCAGCCGCTTGGCGGTCGCCGCACCGTCCGCCCCGCTCGTGCGCTCGTTCACGCTGCTCCCACTGCCCAAAAGTTCCCCTTACTACACGGCCGGACCGACACGGACACGCCCGAGCCAGGGTACCGACGGCGCTCGGTGCTCTAGCATCGCAGCATGCCTGGATCGGCCGGTCGCTCCGGTGGCCCGAAACCGGGACGCCGGTCCCGGCGCCGCCGTAACCGACGGCTGACCACGGTGCACGAGACCTCGGCCGGGGGCCTCGTGGTGGACCCCGGCCGACGGCACGCCGTGTTGATCGGCAGACTCGACCGGCGGGGGCGGTTGCTCTGGTCGCTGCCGAAGGGGCACATCGAGGGCGACGAGACCACCGAACAGACCGCGGTGCGCGAGGTGAAGGAGGAGACCGGGATTTCCGCGCACGTCCTGCGAGAGCTCGGCACGATCGACTACTGGTTCGTCGCCGAGCGGCGCCGGGTGCACAAGACGGTGCACCATTTCCTGCTCGAGGCGGACGGCGGCGAGCTCTCCGACGCCGACGTCGAGGTCACCGAGGTGGCCTGGGTGCCGCTGGCCGAGCTCGACCGGACCCTGGCCTACGCCGACGAACGGAAGCTCGTGCGCAAGGCCGGGGCGCTGATCCGGCACGACCGGACGGGGGAGTCGTGAGCAGGCTCGCCGGCTTCGCGCTGACGCTCGTGCTCGTGCTCGGGCAGACCCTGCTCGGCGCGCCGTTCGCGGCGTCCGGTGCGGCGGACCCACGGCCGGCGGGTCGGCACGCCGCGGAGGCCGACACCTCCTCCGGGGTCCGGCTGCACCTGGACCGCATGACACCGCGACGGGTCGGACCGGACGACGCGACCGTCACCCTCGCCGCCACCGTCACCAACACGGGGGACCGGCCGATCTCGGACCTCGTCGCGCGGGTCCAGGCGGGCCCACGCCAGACCGGCGCCGGGACGCTCGGCAGGACACTGGCCGATCCGCCCCCCGCGGGCGCCGGGTGGTCCGACTGGGTCGGTGTCGCCGACCGGCTGGAGATCGGGGACAGCGCCGAGCTGTCGATCACCGCGGACCTCGCCACGCTCGGGATCACCGACCCGGGCGTGTACCCGTTGCTGCTCAACGTCAATGGGACCCCGGCCTACGGCGGCCCTGCACGGCTCGCGGTGGCCGATCTCCTGCTCCCCGTCCTGGGCGGGCCCGGCACGTCGGACGGCGCGGCGGGCAGGCCCGTGTCGTTGCTGTGGCCCTTCGCCGCGCGGGAGCCGAAGGTGGTCTCCGACCCGTACGGCGGCCCGGTGGTGCTCTCCGACGACGCGCTCGCGGCCGCG
>NZ_KE387041.1:22727-38857 GCF_000430445.1 Saccharomonospora iraqiensis subsp. iraqiensis | reverse complement strand
GAACGGCCTCGACCCGGACCGGGACGCGGCGGGCGTCCGGCCCGCCACCGTCGACGGCCGGGAGTCCGTCCTCGTGCTCTACACCACCGGCGAGCTCGCACAGTTCCGCCTGGTCGCGCTCCCGGCCGACTGCGGATCCGGTGAATCCGGCCTGCTCATGGACACCACGGTGGGCGGAACGGGCGGCGCGGGCGGCTGACCGGCACTCCTGCCCGCCGGGAACACCCGCGCCTACCATCGTGTTGAGACGGGGTGACGCAGGTTTTCGTCGAAGCGGAGGTCGCTGGTGGCAGGAGAGGACATTCGGAACCTCATCATCGTGGGGTCGGGGCCGGCCGGGTACACGGCCGCGGTGTACGCCGCGCGGGCCCAGCTCGATCCCGTGGTGTTCGAGGGCACCCAGTTCGGCGGTGCGCTGATGACCACCACGGAGGTGGAGAACTACCCGGGGTTCCGGTCGGGCATCCAGGGCCCCGAGCTGATGGACGAGATGCGCGAACAGGCCAAGGCCTTCGGCGCCGACCTGCAGCAGGCCGATGTCGAGGAGCTCGACCTGACCGGCCCGGTGAAGTACGTGAGCGCACACGGGCAGCGCTACGCGGCGCACGCGGTCGTGCTCGCGATGGGGGCCTCGCCCCGCTACCTCGGCGTGCCCGGCGAACAGGAACTGCTCGGTCACGGTGTGTCGTCCTGCGCCACCTGCGACGGCTTCTTCTTCCGTGACCAGGACATCGCGGTGGTCGGTGGGGGCGATTCCGCGATGGAGGAGGCGACCTTCCTGACGAAGTTCGCGCGCACCGTCACCATCATCCACCGCCGCGAGGAGTTCCGCGCCTCGAAGATCATGCTGCGCCGGGCGCAGCAGAACGAGAAGATCCGGTGGCAGCTGAACTCCCAGGTCACCGAGGTTCTCGGGGACAACGGCAAGGTCAACGGCCTCAAGCTGGTCGACACCGTGACCGGGGAGGAGTCGACGATGGACGTCACCGGCTTCTTCCTCGCGATCGGGCACGACCCCCGCAGTGAACTGGTGCGCGGCCAGGTGGACCTGGACGACGAGGGCTACGTGCTGACCTCCGGGCGTGGCACCCACACCAACATCGAGGGAGTCTTCGCCGCGGGCGACCTCGTGGACCGCACCTACCGGCAGGCCGTCACCGCGGCGGGCACGGGCTGCTCGGCGGCGATCGATGCCGAGCGCTGGCTGGCCGAACACGAGGACGTCGCCGAGGCCAGCGAGGACCCGGCGCTGGTCGGCGGCGGGTACGGCCCGAGCCACTGACCTCCGTACCACCGGCCTCCGCGCCACGGCTGCGGCCGGACGTGCCGTGTTGCGGCGGCCGGACGAACCCCACCCAGTCCGCGGTGCCGACCGACGGCAACCGTGTCGAGTGACGACAGGAGTGACAATGACCGACACCGTGCAGGTGACCGACAACAACTTCTCCGACGAGGTCCTCGGGGCCGACAAGCCCGTGCTCGTGGACTTCTGGGCCACCTGGTGCGGACCGTGCAAGATGGTCGCGCCCGTGCTGGAGGAGATCGCCTCCGAGTACGGCGACAAGCTGCGCGTGGCCAAGCTCGATGTCGACCAGAACCCGAACACGGCCCGGGACTACCAGGTCATGTCCATCCCGACGCTGATCCTGTTCCGGGACGGCAAGGCCGTGAAGCAGATCCAGGGCGCCAAGCCGAAGGCGGCCCTGCTCTCGGACCTCTCGGACGTCCTCTGAGCCCCGTGCTCTGAACCCGTCCGAGCCTTCGGACCGGTCGGAACAACCCGGAAGCGCAGGTCACCCGCGCTTCCGGGTTTTTTCGTCCCAATACCTCCGTGTGGGTGACAAACGGGAGCAGCCCTCCGCATCGGTACGGACCCGGCAGGGCACAATAGGGACCGCAGGCCTACGCACCGGCCCTCACGCACAGTCCCCAGACGAACGCACCTGGTGCCCGAGGAAAAGCGAGGGGTGCATGCGGGTACTCCGCCGCGGCGACACCGGACCGGAGGTCGCCGAGATCAAATCAATGCTCTCGGCACTGGACCTGCTCACGTCCGGTGCCGAGACCAACGGACACGGAGCTTCCTTCGACCTGGACGTCGAACACGCCGTCCGGGCCTTCCAGCAGCGCCGCGGCCTGATCACCGACGGTGTCGTCGGCCCGGCCACCTACCGTGCGCTGCGGGGCTCGACCTACCACCTCGGCAGCAGGCCGCTCGCCTATCTCGTGTCGTCCCCGGTCCACGGGGACGACGTCTTCGCCCTCCAGGAGCGGCTCACCGAGCTGGGCTTCGACGCGGGCCGCCCGGACGGCGGCTTCGGCCCGCAGACCGAGCGGGCACTGAAGAACTTCCAACGGGACTACGGACTCGTGGTGGACGGGATCTGCGGTCCGGCGACTGTGCGGGCGTTGCGGCAGCTGTCGCCGCGTGCGCGTGGTGGCCGGCCGGTGTTCCTGCGGGAGCGGGAGCAGGTGCGGCGTTCCGGTCCCCGCCTGCGCGGCAAGCGCATCGTCATCGACCCCGGTCACGGCGGCCCGGATCTGGGCGTGTCCGTGCACGGGGTGAGCGAGGCCCAGGTCGCCTGGGACCTGGCGCGCAGGCTGGAGGGCCGGATGAAGGCCACCGGCATGGAGGCGCTCATCTCCCGGGGCCCCGCGCACAGTCCGTCGGAGAGTCAGCGGGCGCAGTTCGCCAACGACGCGGGCGCGGACCTGTTCCTGTCGCTGCACTCGGACGGCAACCGCTCCGCCCAGGCGGAGGGTGTGGCGAGCTTCCACTTCGGCACCGGCAACGGCACGACCTCGACGGTGGGCGAACTGCTGGCCGGCTACATCCAACGCGAGCTGGCCGTGCGCACCGGGATGCAGGACTGCCGCACCCACCCGAAGACGTGGGACATCTTCACCCGCACCCGCTGCCCCGCGGTCCGGGTGGAGATCGGCTACCTCACCAACGCCGGGGACCGCGCCCGGCTGTCCGACCCCGGATTCCGCGACGTGGTGGCGGAGGGCCTGCTCGTGGCGGTCAAGCGGCTGTACCTGCTCGGCGAGAACGACCAACCCACGGGCACGTTCACCTTCGCCGACGTCCTGGCCCACGAACTCACCGAGGTCTCCGCCGGCCACGACTGAGCACGGGCGGAGGATCCCGCCGCACGCCTGCGCCGTGCGACCCGGTCCGATCCGGACGTGGCACCAACGGAGTAGGGCCGGACCCATGGCCGGGCCGGTACGCTGCGGAAATGACCCCGACTCTCGGGCAGACGTTGCATCGACTACGGCATGCGCGGGGTAAATCCCTCGCCGTCGTGGCCGGACTCGCGGGCATTTCACCGTCGTACCTGTCCCGTCTGGAGTCCGGGGACCGTGCGCTCGACCGACGGTCGCTCATCGTGGCCCTCGCGGATGCGCTGGACGTCGCACCCAACGAACTCGCCCAGAACACGGTCGCCGAGATCGGGCCGGCCGGGGAGGAACGGGCACTCGTCGAGGTGCGACTCGCGCTGCTGTCGGTCGGGATGCAGGCGCCGAACGGCGTCCGGCAACCGGTCGAAGCACTCCGGACCAGG
Organism: Saccharomonospora iraqiensis subsp. iraqiensis; assembly: GCF_000430445.1. Lineage (GTDB taxonomy): Bacteria > Actinomycetota > Actinomycetes > Mycobacteriales > Pseudonocardiaceae > Saccharomonospora > Saccharomonospora iraqiensis. Next base: position 35,288 of record NZ_KE387041.1, on the reverse strand, counting down.
GTCGCCGAGGTACTCACCGCGCAGCGGAACTGTGACCACGCACTCGTCGGCGACCGTCTCCCGGGGCTGATCCACGACCTGCACACCGCCCTCCGGGCCGGCCGGGACGAGCGGGAGCTCCTGAGACTCGCCGTGCTGACCCACGTGCAGGGAACGCAGGCGTGGTTGTGTGATGTGGGGGCACACCAGGACCTCGCCTGGCAGGCCGCCACGCTCGCCCGGGTCGCCGCCGAGCGTCTGGACGAGCCGACCTATACGGCGATCAGCGCGTTCGGCAACGCCTTCGCGCTGCTCGGCGCGGGTGGTCTCGACCTCATGGAGCAGGTCCTGACCTCGTCGGACCCGGGCACGGCCACATCCGGTGCCCGGCAGATGTCCGGGATGCTCACCCTCGCCTCGTCACTGCTCGCGGCCACCCGAGGCCGGGACGCGCAACAGCAGGCCGCCCTCGACCGGGCCGCCGACCTTGCCGCGTTCACCGGTGAGGGCGATGCGTTCTGGTTCGGCTTCGGCCCGGCCAATGTGGGAGTGTGGCAACTGTCGGTCGCGCTGGAATCCGGTGAGCACGCCCGGGCCGTCCGTATCGCCGAGCGGATCGACCCTTCGGCACTCCCCACGAATACCCGTAGGGCCGCCTACTACCGGGACTACGGCCGGGCGCTGGCTCGCTTACCGCGCCACCGGGACACCGCGGTGCACATGTTGCGTGAAGCGGAACGCCTTTCTCCCGCCCGCATCCAGCGGCAGCCCTCCCTGCGAACGGTCCTCGCCGAACTGCTCACGAAGACCGGAAGTGAGCGTGCCCGCCGTGAACTCCACGGCATGGCCTACCGCTCCGGGTTGCCGGTGTAAGCGGACGTCCTACCGACCCGATCAGGACCGGTTGCCGAAGCTTCATCCGGTCGCGTGATTGCCACGGTGGCAAGGTCTTTTCCTCGGATTCCGTCAGGGTGGATCCCATGGAGTCCTCAACCACCACCCGGGGTGATGCCGATGATCGAACGGGACCGTGAGCTGCTCGCCCGTGCCGCGCGGGTGAACCGGGGGCTCGGTGCGGTGGTCTGCGAGCTCATGGCGGAACAGGACGGCGGGCAACTGCCGGCGACGAGGCTGGCCGAGATCGGCTCGCTGTTGTCCGAGCTGGCCGGTGCGTTCCGGGACCGGGCCGCGGAGCTGGACGGACCTCCGGTGCTGCCGGGCGGGAGCGGCGGCCACACCGCGCGGACACCTCCGCCCGGCAGGCTCGCCCCCGGTCACTGGGCCGTGCTGGAGGAGTGTCTCGCCGAGATGTGCGGTGGGGAGGCGGGTGAGGTCGTCCACGATCGCGGGCGCGGGGTCCTGGAATGCTGCCGGGCGGACGGCGCCGGAGGCCCGGACGACCCCGGGACGGACCTGCGGAGGCGCTGGTACGAGGTGATCGGCGCGCTCGTGCATCTCGACGAGGCGGCGCCGGACGACCGGCGTGCGATCCGCCGGGTCGGGGTGGACGTGTGCGAACTGGGGCGGCGGATGACGGCCGACGATCCCGGGAACGGTGGTGGAGCGTGAGCGCAACCGATTGCGGGGGCCGCTTCCCGCTCCGCACCGACCGGCCGGAGTACCTCTGGCGCCGCGTCGCCGACCACCTCGCCGCGCGCATCGACCGGGGCGAGTTCGGCCGCCAGCTGCCCAACCGGGGGCACCTGGCGCGGGACTACGGCGTCTCGGTCGCCACCGTCGACCGCGCGGTGCGCCTGCTGACCGAGCGCGGTACGACCCGCACCCTCCCCGGCAAAGGCACCTACCTCCGCTGAGGATCAGCGCCTCACCAGCGGTCCGTCCCCCACCGGCGCCATGCTGTGGACAACCCACCCGCCTGTGCACAGGCCTGTGGACAACAAGGCGAAGTTGTCCACAGCACCCTGTGGACGTCGCGGCACCCGTGGCGTTCCCGGTGTGCCGTGAAGGACCCCTTCACCGCACACGGTGCAGGGAAGGAGTCCCCCGCTGCGTCACACGCAGGCAAGGGGTCCTTCACGGCACACCGCCACGCACCTCAGGCGCGGGTGACGCTCGGGGTGGCGGTGACGGCGACCTCGTCGAGGAGGCGTTCCAGGGCGGCCTCGACGTCGGCCTTCCAGGACAGGCCGGAGCGCAGCTCCATGCGCAGGCGGGGCCACCGGGTGTGCGGGGCGACCGTCTTGAACCCGACGGCGCGCAGGAACGCGGCGGGGACCACGCAGACGTGCTGCCCGTCGTCGGTATCCGGCTGCGCGTCGCCGAACGCCTCCACGGCCCGCACCCCACGGCGCGTGAGGTCCTGCACCGTGGCCTGCACCAGGGCGCGGCCGATGCCGGAGCCGCGGAACTCCTGTTGCACGTGAAACGCCGTGAGCAGGATCGCGTCGGCGCCCGGGGGAGAGGTGGGGAACGCGCCGGCCCGGGGCACCGCGGTCGGCGGGGCGTAGAGGACGAAGCCGACGGGGTCGTCCCCGTGGAACACCACCCGTCCGCACGAGCCCCACTCCAGGAGCACGGACGAGATCCAGGCCTCCTTCTCGACCTCGGTCTCGCCGAACTGCTCGGCCTCCTCCCGCAGGTGCGGGGCCACCTCCCAGTACACACACCGACGACAACCGAGCGGCAGCCGCTCCAGGTTGTCCAGGGTGATGCCCTCGATACTTCGCGACACCGAACCTCCCCGACACACGTCATCCCGCCTGTGGTGGAACCGGCGCGCATCGCGGGCGCGGCGGCCAGAAAGCCACATTTCGATCTTATGGCGGTGTGATAAGCCCCGCCAAGAGCGGGAATGCCCGCGGGGACGGACGTTACACTCGGGTGGGTCCCACTGCCGGTACACCCGGCCACGGGCTCCCTCGACACGGTCTGACGACACCATCGACCAGGACACGCGAGGAACCCGGCAACAGCAAGCGCCGCCCAGTGGGCGCCGAAGCAGACGAGAGCGTGTGCGATGACTGCATCCGAGCCTCCCGAGCATCGACCAGGGTCCGAGCCGGGCCGCCAGAACCTCGATCCGCACCTCGACCGTTACGCGGCGCGCACCGCGGGCATGACGGCCTCGGAGATCCGGGCGTTGTTCGCGGTCGCGAGCAGGCCCGAGGTGGTCTCGCTCGCGGGTGGGATGCCGAACCTGGCCGCGCTCCCGCTGGAGTCGCTGTCCGAGCAGATGGCCGAGGTCATCTCGCAGGAGGGCATGGTCGCTCTGCAGTACGGCTCCGCGCAGGGCGTGCCGACACTGCGTGAGCAGATCTGCGACGTCATGGCGGTGGAGGGGATCTCCGCGCACCCCGACGACATCGTCGTCACCGTCGGCTCCCAGATGGCGCTGGACATGGTGACCCGGCTGTTCTGCGACCCCGGCGACGTCGTCCTCGCCGAGGGGCCCTCGTACGTCGGTGCGCTCGGCTCGTTCTCCGCCTACGAGGCGAACGTGGTCCACGTGACGATGGACGACGACGGGCTCGTCCCGGACGCGCTCCGCGAGGCGCTCGCCGAGTGCGCGCGGCAGGGCCGCACGGTGAAGTTCCTCTACACGATCCCGAACTTCCACAACCCCGCGGGCGTCACCCTGGCCACCGAGCGGCGCGCGGAGATCCTGGAGATCTGCCGCGCCCACGACGTCATGGTGGTCGAGGACAACCCCTACGGTCTGCTCGCCTTCGACGGCCAGACCTATCCGCCGCTGCGGTCGATGGACCCGGACAACGTCATCTATCTGGGCTCGTTCTCCAAGACGTTCGCCTCCGGGCTGCGCGTTGGCTGGGTGCTCGCCCCGCACGCGGTGCGCGAGAAGCTGGTGCTCGCCGCCGAGTCGGCCACCCTGTGCCCGCCCACGCTGAACCAGCTCGTCGTCTCCAAGTACCTGTCCACCCACGACTGGAAGGGCCAGATCAAGAGCTTCCGGGAGAACTACCGGGAACGCCGGGACGCGATGATCTCCGCCCTCGAACAGCACATGCCGCCCGGTGTCACGTGGACGCACCCGGAGGGCGGCTTCTTCGTGTGGGTGACGGTGCCGGACGGGATCGACACGAAGGCGATGCTCCCCAGAGCGGTCGCCGCCCGCGTCGCCTACGCCTCGGGCACCGGCTTCTACACCGACGGGCTCGGCAGCCGCCAGATGCGGCTGTCGTTCTGCTACCCGACACCGGAACGCATCCACGAGGGGGTGCGCAGACTCACCGGGGTGATGGAATCCGAACGGGAGCTGCAACGCACCTTCGGCAGCGTCACCACCCGCACGGTGTCCGGGCCGCAGTCGCCCGGGCCGAACACGGCCTGAGCCCGGCCCCACCGGACCGGGCGGCACACCAGCATCACGACTTCGAGGAGACCCGCGTTGGCCGAAGGTACTGTCGCCGTGCTCGCCGGCGGCCTGTCGCACGAACGGGACATCTCGCTGCGGTCGGGCCGCAGGTTGTCCGTCGCGCTGCGCGAGCAGGGGCTGACGGTGCAGGAGTGGGACACCGACGCGAGCCTGCTGTCCCGCCTCCGGGACGAACGCCCCGACGCGGCGGTCATCGCCCTGCACGGCGGGGAAGGCGAGAACGGGTCGGTGCAGACGGTGCTGGAGATGCTGGGCGTGCCGTTCGTCGGCACCAGCTCCGAGGGCTGCCGACGGGCGTGGGACAAGCCGATCGCCAAGGCGCTCGTCGCCGAGAACGACCACACCACCCCGGACTGGGTGGCCCTGCCGCACAGCACGTTCCGCGAACTCGGGGCGCAGACGGTGCTGGACGCGATGGTGGACAAGCTGGGTCTGCCGCTCATCCTCAAGCCCGACCAGGGCGGCTCGGCGCTCGGCGCCCAGGTGGTGCGCGAGGCCGGTGAGCTGCCCGCCGCGATGGTCGGCAGCTTCGCGTACGGGGACGCCGTGCTCGCCGAGCGGTTCGTCGACGGCGTCGAGGTCGCGGTGACCGTCGTCGAGCGCGACGGCGGGCCGGAGGCGCTGCCCGCGGTCGAGATCGTGCCGGAGGGCGGTGTCTACGACTACACCGCCCGCTACACCGCCGGGCTCACCGACTTCTTCGCCCCGGCGCGACTGAGTGACGAGACGGCGAAGGCCGTCGGCGACCTCGCCGTCGGCGCGCACCGGTTGCTCGGGCTGCGCGACATCTCGCGCACCGACGCGATCGTGGCCGCCGACGGCAGCGTGCACTTCCTCGAGGTGAACTCCTCGCCCGGGCTGACCGAGACCTCCACCGTGCCGATGGCGATGGAGGCCGCGGGAACGTCGCTGGGCGTGGTGTTCACCGACCTGGTCGAGCGCGCGGTGCGGCGGGGGAGCTGACCTGCGGCCGCCGGCCTGATCCGTCGGCCCGGTCACCGGTCGCGCACCCCCGGCCCGCGAACCGTCACCGTGACGAATCAGGCCGGTGTCATCGGTCGTCGTCCTCGGTGTCCGAAATGCCCTGTTTGACCGCCCGGATCTGCTGGGCGTGACCGGGGGCCATCATCGTGACGATCCGCTCCAGGTCATCCGGAGAGCCGAACTCGACCACGATGCGCCCCTTGCGCTTACCGACGTCGACCTTGACCCGGGTGTCGAACGCATCCGACAGGCGTTCGGCCAGTCCGTCGACTCCCGGCATCGTCATCGGCTTGCGGTCGGTCTGCTTCGGCTTCGGTTTCGACTCACTCTTCGAGAGGGTCACCGCCTCCTCGGTCGCACGGACCGACAGCCCCTCCGCGACGATCCGGGTGGCGAGCTCCTCCTGGCGGTCCGGGTCGTCGACCGACAGGAGGGCGCGGGCATGCCCCGCGGAGAGGACGTTCGCCGCGACCCGCCGCTGCACCGGCAGGGGGAGACGGAGCAGGCGGATCGTATTGGTGATCACCGGGCGGCTCCGCCCGATGCGGGAGGCCAGTTCGTCGTGGGTGACACCGAACTCGTCGAGCAGCTGCTGGTACGCGGCCGCCTCCTCGAGCGGGTTCAGCTGGACCCGGTGGATGTTCTCCAGCAGGGCGTCCCGCAGCATCGCCTCGTCGGAGGTGTTGCGCACGATGGCGGGGATGAGTTCCAACTCGGCCTGCTGGGCCGCCCGCAGCCGGCGCTCACCCATGACGAGCTCGAACTCGTTGTCCCCGAGCACGCGCACGACGATGGGCTGCATCAGCCCGAACTCACGGATCGAGTGCTCCAACTCCGCCAGCGCGTCCTCGTCGAAGACCTGACGCGGCTGCTTGGGGTTGGACTTGATCGCCTCGACCGGGATCTCGCGGTAGACCGCACCGGCGACCTCGCCGCCGTGCGGGGTCACGGTGGCGTTCGCCGCGAACCATCCCGTGTCCCCGTCGGAACCGGCTCGCGAGGCGGCCGTCCCGCCACGCCCGTTCGTACGGACGCCCCCGGATCCCGCCCCGCCGCTGTCTCCGCGATCCGCCCCGCCCGGGCGGTCCTGTTCCGGCTCCGCACCGTCGGCGGGCTCGACCGGTCCGGTCGGGATCAGCGCGGCCAGGCCCCGGCCGAGGCCACCTCTCCGCTCGCTCATTGTCGCTCCTTCGCTCCGCGCTCGGCGATCTCCCGAGCCGCGTCCACATAACTCATCGCGCCGCGCGACCCCGGGTCGTAGCCGAGCACCGTCTGGCCGTAGCCCGGCGCCTCGGAGACCTTCACGCTGCGCGGGATGATCGTGTTGAGCACGACGTCCCCGAAGTGCCTGCGGACCTCCTGGGTCACCTGATCGGCCAGCTTCGTCCGACCGTCGTACATGGTGAGCAGGATCGTGGACACGGTCAGCTCCTGGTTCAGGTGCCGCTGGACCAGCTCGATGTTGTTGAGCAGCTGGCCGAGCCCCTCCAGCGCGTAGTACTCGCACTGGATCGGGATGAGCACCTCGTGCGCCGCCACGAGGGCGTTCACCGTGAGCAGTCCGAGGGACGGGGGGCAGTCCACGAAGACGTAGTCGATGCCGAGCTGGTCCAGCCCCTCGCTCGTGAGGGCTTCCTTCAGTCGTGCCTCGCGCGACGCCATCGACACCAGCTCGATCTCCGAACCGGCCAGGTCGATCGTCGCCGGGACACAGAGCAGGTGGTCGGACTGCCCGCTCGTCTGTGCCGCGTCCACGACCGACGCCTCGCCCAGGAGCATCTCGTACACCGAGGGCGTGCCGGAGCGGTGGTCGACGTCCAGCGCGGTACTCGCGTTCCCCTGCGGGTCGAGATCCACCACCAGCGTCCGTACCCCGTAGAGCGCGAGACCCGCGGCGAGGTTCACCGTGCTGGTCGTCTTGCCGACCCCGCCCTTCTGGTTCGCGACGGTGAGCACACGACGTCGGGTCGGCCTCGGCATGAGGTTCGCGTCGGGGTGCAGAACGCGGGCGGCCCGGAGTGCTTCCTCGGCGATCGGGGTGCCGCCGACACCGGTCTCGGGAGTCGTGTTCACCGCTGGCCACCCTTCCTCGTCGTCACGAACTCACCGTGCTGCCGCACCGCACCGGAGCACGTCCCGGACCCCCGCTGTTTCACGTGGAACAAGGAACGCTGCGCTCCGGGCGAGCCCACCGGGCCCGCCGCGTCGGTCGTGCTGGTCGTGCTCATTCGTTCGGCCAATCCTCTCAGTGCCGTCTCGAATTGCGTCTCCGCGCAACTCCCGATTTCCGCGACTCCACCCGTTCGGTCTCCCCCTGCTTCGTCCGGTCCCGCTTCGGCGCGCGTCGTGTCCCCCGGGCCGGGGCGACCCGCTCGATGGCGACGACCGTCGTCGGTGTGTCCAGAACGCCCGCACCGCACTCCACGATCCGTGGCTCACCCCCACCTGCCCGACGCACCGCGTCCCGGTCCCGCTCGATCTCGTCGGCCGCACTGCGCCCCTTCAACGCCAGCAGCGTGCCGCCCTCGCGTACCAACGGCAGACACCACGCCGCCAGTCGACCCAACGGCGCCACCGCCCGCGCGGTCACGACCTCCGCCACACCGAGCCGCTGCCGAACCGCCTTCTCCTCGGCGCGTCCCCGTTCGACCGTGACGGACAGGCCGAGCCGCTCCGCGACCTCCTCCAGCCAGTCCACCCGCCGCGCCATCGGTTCGAGAAGCACGATATCGAGATCCGGCCGTGCGAGGGCGAGCGGCACACCGGGCAGTCCCGCCCCGGACCCGACGTCGATCACCCGCGGCCGGGCACCCTCCCCGGAGGTACCCCTCACCTCGGGGACCGCCTCGCCGAGCACCGCGGAGTTGAGGACGTGCCGTTCCCAGAGACGGTCCAGCTCGCGTGGTCCGATCAGGCCCCGTTGGACACCGTGGGTGCTCAGCAGTCCCACGAACTGCTCGGCGAGTGCGAGCCGGTCACCGAAGACCGCCCGCGCCGAATCCGGTGTGTCGAGTCGCGGGGGAGTCCCGTCACCGGGCTCCCGCGGGGTCGTCTCGCCCTCGGGCGGTTGCGAGTTCACTGCCACTCCTCCCACGCCGTTTCACGTGAAACCCGGCGCCGCCGATTCTCCCCGATCACGGTCCGCGTCCGGGACCGCACTCCCTCCGGCCGGGCCGGCGCGGCCGCCGCACCACCGCGACACGGCCGCTGCCGCACATACGGAACGCCCCGACGACGTTTCACGTGGAACGGCCGTACGACGACGAGCGGCCCGCCGGGTACCCGGCGGGCCGCTCGTGCGTTCCTCTTCTGATGTGGTGCCGTATCCGCCGTTCACTCGGGCAGGACGACGACCCTCCGCTTCGGCTCCTCGCCTTCGCTCTCGCTCGTGACGCCCTCCACCTCGGCGACCGCATCGTGCACGATCTTGCGCTCGAACGGCGTCATCGGCTGCAGGCGGGTCCGCTCGCCCGACTCCGCGACCGACTCGGCGGTCTTCCTGCCGAGGTCCCGCAGTTCCTCCCGACGGTCGGCCCGCCACCCCGCGACGTCGAGCATCAGCCTGCTCCGGGTGCCGGTCTCCTGCTGCACCGCCAGCCGCGTCAGTTCCTGCAGCGCCTCGAGCGCCGTTCCCCGGGGGCCGACCAGCCGTTCGAGATCGTCCCCGCCGTCGATGCTGACGATCGCCCGGCCCGCCTCGACGTCCAGGTCGATGTCGCCGTCGTAGTCGAGAATGTCCAGCAGCCGCTCCAGGTAGTCCCCGGCGATGTCCCCCTCGCGCACGAGGAGATCCTCACCGTCGTCCCCGGCATCCTGCTCCTCGGCGCCACCGTCCTCCGCGTCGGCGCCACCGGTGTCCGCGGCACCCTCCGCCGCGGAGGTCTCCGCGGCGTCACCGGCGACGTCTCCCGCGTTCTCGTCCCGTGCCTCCGTTCCGGAGGTCTCCTCCGGCTGCCCCGGCGTGGGGTCGTTCTGGTCGGCGCCGAGCACCCCGGCCGTATCGGACATGTCCGTCTCCTCTCAACCCGCGTCAGCTGTGCTGCGGCACCAGCCGTGGCCCTCGCGCCACGCCGTCCCCGCCGGTCCGGTGCGGGACCGGGGGAGACGACCCGGCCGCGTCGGGCCGCTCCGGTCGACTCCGCGGGGATCGACTCCCATCCCGCCGGGCGGTCCGTGGACCCACCCGGTGCGCACGGTGTCGGCCCCGTCGGGTCAGCGCCGCTTCCGTCCCTGTGTCTTCTTCCCCTGGCCGGACTGGCGTGGCTGGTTCCCACCGTTCTTCGCCCAGGCGCCGCCACGGACGCTGCTGTCACCCTTCGGCGACGTGCCGTTGGAGCCACCACCACCCGACTTGCCCTCGCCGGAGGATCCGCCCTGCTTGCCCTGCTTCTTGCCGGAGCCCTGTGCCGGTTTCTGGCCGGGCTGCGGCTTCTGCTGCTGCGACTTCTGCTGCTGGGGCTTCTGGCCGGGCTGGGGCTTCTGGCCGGGCTTGGGGGCGAGCGTGTCCCGCTTCTCCTTCTCCTCGGCCTTCTTCGCCTCTTCCTCCTTGTCGATCCGGCCGTAGACGAACCGCTGCTGGCCCAGGGTCCAGACGTTGTTGGCGAGGAAGTAGATCAACATACCGACCGGCAGGAAGGCACCGAAGATCAACAGACCCACCGGGAAGATGTACAGCGTCAGCTTGTTCATCACCGCGGTCTGCTGGGTGGCCGAGGAGGGGTTCTGCCGCGCCACCGAGTGCCGGGCGGTGAAGTGCGTCGCGATACTCGCGACGATCAGCAACGGGAAGGCCACCGGGGCCACCGACCAGTTCCAGCCCTCCTGGCCGATGTCGGGCCCGCCCATCATGGCGACGTGCCGGATGGCCTCGCCGAGGTTGACCCCGAAGAGCTCGGCCTCGGTGTAGGACGCGACACCGGCGGCGTCGAAGAAGTAGTTCGAGTCGGACCCGGGCACGAAGTTCCGCAGGACGTTGACCAGTCCGATGAACACCGGGATCTGCAGCAGGATCGGCAGGCAGCTGCCCAACGGGTTGACCCCGTGTTCGCGCTGGAGCTTCTGCATCTCCTGCGCCTGGCGCTGCTTGTCGTTGCCGTACTTCTTCTGGATCTTCTTGATCTCCGGCGCGAAGTCCTGCATCTTCTTCATCGACCGGACCTGGTTCACGAACGGCTTGAACAGGATGCCGCGGACGGTGAAGGTCAGGAAGACGATGCCGAGGACCCAGGCGATGGCATTGTCGTCACCGAAGACGAAACCGAAGACCTTGTGCCACATCCAGAGGATGAACGACACCGGGTAGTAGATGAAGTCGAGCACTGAGCTACTCCTCGGTAGACATACCAGGGCCTTGGTGCCGGAAACTGAACGTCTCGGGCACGGGGTCTCGTCCCGGAGGTGTCCACGGCCCACAGCGCAGCAGCCTGCGCACCGCGAGGTATCCGCCGCGGGCGGCGCCGTGACGCGTCAACGCCTCGGCCGCATAGGCGCTACAGCTCGGATAGAACCGACACATCGGGGGAAGATAGGGGGAGATGAACCGCCGGTAGAACCGGATGGGCAGCAGCACGACCCACGCGACCCGCGTCGGTCCGCCGGCCCCGGTGGACGGTGTCGGGTCGTGGCTCTCGGCCGGATTGACGTCGGCCGCGTCGTGTTCGTTCACGCCGATGATCCATCGTTGGTTCGGACTGGCCGGCCACGCCCGCGCGGCGGGCCGGAGGAGGAGCGCCCGGCCAACCGTCGCAGCGCCGCATCGAGATCAGCGCCGAGTTCGGCGCTGGTCGCCGACGACGCAGGCGGGAGCGCCCGCACGACCAACGCGCTGCCCTCGGGCAGGGTTCCGAGCCGCGCCGCCACCAGATGCCGCAACCGCCGGATCACGCGGTGCCGCACGACCGAGTTGCCCACGGCCTTGCTCACCACGAATCCCGCGCGGGGGCGCTCGCCGTACCCGGGGAGCAGATGCACGACCAGACGGCGGCGTCCGGCGCGGACGCCGCCCCGCATCACGGCGCGGAACTGGTCACCGTGTCGGAGACGAGCGTCCGCGGGAAGCACGCAGCGCCTCGTCGTACTCGTCGTCGTCGCAGCCGGACGCGAGCGTCAGGCGGCGAGCCGGTTGCGGCCCTTACGCCGACGGGCGGCCAGAACGGCCCGCCCCGCCCGCGTACGCATCCGCAGCCGGAACCCGTGGGTCCGCGCGCGTCGACGGTTGTTCGGCTGGAAGGTGCGCTTGCCCTTGCTCACGGCTGTCGCTCTCCTGGTCTCGGGCGTCCGGTCTTCGGTCTCGTGTGCTCAGGTGCTCGGCGGAAGCCGGGCAGGCTGAACGGCGCCGCTGTCAGCGGTAGACCCTTCGAGGGTACGCATCGGCCCCGGCGGCACCGACACCGACCCCCGGCACCGGACCCGGCCGATCACCGGTGTGACCGGCCGGATCACGGTGCGTCACCCCACCGGGCGTGGGACCTCACTCCGGCGGGGACCACCGGAGGGCGAGGACCGTTCCGGGATGGCACCCTGACCGCCGAGGCCGCCTTGTGGCGCCCCGTGCGGCTTGCTAGCGTGCCTCTTCTCGCGTGACCGGCCGGGGCCTGCGGGGACGTTCCCCGCAGGTGGGAGACTTCGACCGGCGAACCGTGATCCCACGGGATGGGGGGCCCGCGGGGCGGGCGTACATTGATGCACACTTGTGGACAACCATGTGGATACCTGCTGCGCAGGTAATCACGCCGACCTGCCGGGACGCTCCACCGGGCCGTCGCCGGGACCCTCGCCGTCCCCGGACCTTCCGGGCGACGCCGTCCCGTCGGCCGCGGCCGTCGGCAACGGTGTCGCAGGTGCCGGGGCCGTGACGGCGACGACGTCGAGGGGAGGGGAGCGAGAGCAGCGTGTCTGAGCACCAACTCAACCTGGCGGTCGTCTGGGAACAGGTCGTCGCCGAGCTCTCGGACGGAACCCTGTCCCCTCAGCAGCGGGCATGGATGCGGGTCACCCGGCCGATCGGCCTGCTCGACGGCACCGCACTGCTCGCCGCGCCCAGCGACTTCGCCAAGGAGGCGATCGAACGCGCGTTGCGCGAACCGATCACCTCGGCCCTGTCCCGGCATCTCGGGCGGGAGGTCTCCCTCGCGGTCAAGGTCGACGCGGCCGAGAACGCGCCCGCGGCACCCGCGGAACCCACCCGGTCCGCTCCCGCGCACTCCCCGCCGGAGTCGCCCCCCGGCTCCCCGGCACCGCACGGG
>NZ_KE387041.1:16082-22627 GCF_000430445.1 Saccharomonospora iraqiensis subsp. iraqiensis | reverse complement strand
AGCCGCTGGGCAGGCTGGTCTCCCGCATGGCGTCCCAGCTCGGCTGGAACCAGCGGCTGGCGGACGGCCGGGTGTTCGGCCAGTGGTCGCGGCTGGTCGGCGAGGAGGTCGCCGAGCACGCGCAGCCCGTCTCCCTCACCGACGGTGAGCTGACCGTGCGCGCCAGTTCCACCGCATGGGCCACGCAGTTGCGTTTGCTCCAGCGTCAGCTGCTCGCGAGAATCGCGGCCGGAGTCGGACACGGGGTGGTCACGAAGATGCGCATCCAGGGACCGACCGCGCCGAGCTGGCGCAAGGGGCCCCGGCACATCTCCGGTCGGGGGCCGCGGGACACCTATGGTTGACCGCCCGCACGGCGCCGCGACCGCGCCCGACGGGAGGCGTTCCCACGGGCGCCGCAGACGCGGCGTCGAGGCGCGGTCGGGCAGGTCATCGGGACGGGACTCGTCCGTGTCCGAATTCGTGGCTCTGTGGCGCAGCCAGGGGTGTCCTTGGTGCCTGTGAGCGCGACCGGCCAAGTAAACTTGAGTGAGGCAAGCCGGATCGGTGCCGGAACGAATACCAGCTTCGGGCCCGACGCGGGCCGGATGTGACCCGGACGTCCCCCCGGTGTCCGTTGGGCGAGACGAGGAGAAGTCAGGCCGGTGGCAGCGAGTAACAGCGAATACAGTGCGTCCTCCATCACGGTGCTCGAGGGCCTGGAGGCGGTCCGCAAGCGCCCCGGCATGTACATCGGTTCGACCGGTGAGCGTGGCCTGCACCATCTGATCTGGGAGGTTGTGGACAACTCCGTCGACGAGGCGATGGCGGGCCACGCCAGCCAGGTGGAGGTCACCCTGCTCGCCGACGGTGGCGTGCGGGTGGTCGACGACGGTCGCGGCATCCCCGTCGAGGAGCACCCCGTCCACGGTCAGCCGACGCTGGAGATCGTGCTGACCCAGCTGCACGCGGGCGGCAAGTTCGACAGCGAGTCCTACGCGGTCTCCGGCGGTCTGCACGGCGTCGGCGTCTCCGTGGTCAACGCGCTGTCCAGCACGCTGGACGTGGAGGTCCACCGCGGCGGCACGATGTGGGTGCAGCACTACGAGAAGTCGGTCCCCGGCGAGCTGCTGGAGAAGGGGCCCACCGAGCGCACCGGGACGAGCCTGACGTTCTTCGCCGACCCGGAGATCTTCGAGACCACCCACTTCAGCGCCGAGACGGTCGCCCGCCGCCTGCAGGAGATGGCGTTCCTGAACAAGGGGCTCACCATCGTGCTGCGGGACGAGCGGGTCTCCGGGGACGAGGACGAGGACGCCGCCGGCCAGCAGGCCGAGGTCAAGGAGCGCACCTACCACTACCCGGGTGGGCTGGAGGACTTCGTCCGGCACATCAACGCCTCCAAGGACGCGATCCACCCGACCGTGGTCTCCTTCGAGGAGCAGGGCGAGGGCGTCGAGGTCGAGGTCGCGATGCAGTGGAACAACGGCTTCACCCCGTCGGTCTACACCTTCGCGAACACCATCAACACCCACGAGGGTGGCACCCACGAGGAGGGCTTCCGCGCCGCGCTCACCCGCGTCGTCAACGCCTACGCGCGGGACAAGAGGCTGCTCAAGGAGAAGGACGCCAACCTCACCGGCGACGACGTGCGGGAGGGCCTCGCGGCCATCATCTCCGTCAAGGTCGCCGAGCCGCAGTTCGAGGGCCAGACCAAGACCAAGCTGGGCAACAGCGAGGTTCGCTCGTTCGTGCAGACGACCTGCAACGAGTGGCTGGCCGACTGGTTCGAGCGCAACCCCGCCGAAGCCAAGGTGATCATCAACAAGGCGGTCTCCAGCGCGCAGGCCCGGCTGGCCGCGCGCAAGGCCCGCGACCTGGTGCGGCGCAAGGGTGCGATGGACATCGGCGGTCTGCCGGGCAAGCTGAAGGACTGCCGTTCCACCGACCCGGAGAAGTGCGAGCTCTACATCGTCGAGGGTGACTCCGCGGGCGGCTCGGCCAAGGAGGGCCGCGACTCGCAGTACCAGGCGATCCTGCCGATCCGCGGGAAGATCATCAACGTGGAGAAGGCGCGGATCGACAAGGTCCTCAAGAACGCGGAGGTCCAGTCGCTGATCACCGCGCTGGGCACCGGCATCCACGACGAGTTCGACATCTCGAAGCTGCGGTACCACAAGATCGTGCTGATGGCCGACGCCGACGTGGACGGCCAGCACATCCGCACACTGCTGCTGACGCTGCTGTTCCGGTTCATGCGCCCGCTGATCGAGCAGGGGTACGTCTACCTGGCCTCGCCGCCGCTCTACAAGATCAAGTGGCCGCGGAACGACGCCGAGTACGCCTACACCGAGCGCGAGAAGGAGGGCCTGCTCCGCGCGGGTGCCGAGGCGGGCCGGAAGCTGCCGAAGGACGAGGGCATCCAGCGGTACAAGGGTCTCGGCGAGATGAACGCCGACGAGCTGTGGGAGACCACCATGGACCCCACCAACCGCGTGCTGCTCCAGGTCAGCCTGGACGACGCGGCCACGGCCGACGAGCTCTTCTCCGTGCTGATGGGCGAGGACGTCGAGGCCCGCCGTTCGTTCATCACCCGCAACGCCAAGGGCGTGCGTTTCCTGGACGTCTGACGCGGCGCCCGGCTCACCCCGGCCGCGCGCCCGCCCGCCGACGTCGCTCGTGTGAAAGGACTTCTTCTCCGTGACCGAAACGCTGGAACCGGACCACCGGGGCCGTGTCGAACCTGTTGACATCCAACAGGAGATGCAGAACTCGTACATCGACTACGCGATGAGCGTCATCGTGTCGCGGGCCCTGCCGGACGTGCGGGACGGACTCAAGCCCGTGCACCGCCGGGTGCTCTACTCGATGTACGACTCCGGCTTCCGTCCCGACCGCGGGTACAACAAGTGCTCCCGCGTGGTCGGCGACGTGATGGGTAACTACCACCCGCACGGCGACTCGGCGATCTACGACGCCCTGGTGCGCCTGGCGCAGGGGTGGTCGATGCGGTACCCGCTGATCGACGGCCAGGGCAACTTCGGTTCCCCGGGCAACGATCCGGCCGCCGCCATGAGGTACTGCGTGACCGGCGACACCCGTGTGAAGCTCGCGGACGGCGCCACGGTCGCGATCGGTGACCTCGTTCCGGACGCCCGGCCGAACAGCGACCACCCCGTCGACGTCAAGCTTCTCGACCGCAACGGCGACCCGGTCCGGGCGGACATGCTCTTCCATTCGGGTGAGCACTCCACACTTCGCATGACCACGCGCGAAGGCTTCGAGCTGACCGGGACGCACAACCACCCGGTGCTCTGCCTGTCCCGGGTGCTGGGCGTTCCGACGCTGGTGTGGAAACTGCTGTCGGAGATCGGGCCGGGGGAGAAGGTCGTGCTCCAACGCACCGAGCCGCCCGCCGGTTCCGACACCGATCCCCGCCAATTGGACGAAGCCCGATCGGCGGGCGCGTACGTCGGTGAGCGGGTCCCCGAGTTCGTGCACACGGGCGGGCCGGAGGTCAAACGGACATTCCTGGCGGCGTTGTTCACCGGTGACGGATCGGTCTCCGGACTGCCCCGGAACTCCGTGCAGGTCTCGTACTCGACCTACAGCGCCCGGCTGGCGCGCGAGGTGCAGCAGCTGCTGCTGGAGTTCGGCGTCGTGGCCAAGCAGGTCCGCTACGACTCGGGCGAGTACAAGGTCGTCATCACCAACCGGCGTGACGCCCGGTTGTTCGCCACCAGGATCGGCTTCGACGGCACCAAGCAGGACAAGCTGGAGACCGTGCTGGCCGAGATCCCGCACGACTCGCGTTCCCTGTCGTCGGATCACGTGCCGTTCGTCGCTGAGTACATCCGTGGGCACGGCGCCCGGCGGTGGACCGAACGGGACTGGCTGCGCAGGCACAACGTCGACCGTGTCGCCCGGTGGGAGACCCGGCGGGACGAGATCGCCGAACGGATCACGGAGCCGGGCGTGCTCGACGTCGTCGAACCGCTCGTCGACGGGCGGTACTACTACGCCGAGGTCGAGTCCGTGAGCGACGCGGGCGTGCGGCCCGTCTACAGCGTGCGCGTCGACAGTGACGACCACGCGTTCGTCACCGACGGGTTCGTCAGCCACAACACCGAATCCCGCCTCGACCCGCTGGCGATGGACATGCTGCGGGACATCGAGGAGGAGACGGTCGACTTCTCCGACAATTACGACGGGCGCACGCAGGAGCCCGACGTCCTGCCGAGTCGCATCCCGAACCTGCTGGTCAACGGCGGTTCCGGGATCGCGGTGGGGATGGCGACCAACATCCCGCCGCACAACCTCCGCGAGGTCGCCGACGGGGTGATCTGGGCGCTGGACCACCCCGAGGCCGGCGAGGAGGAACTGCTCGAGGCGCTGATGGAGCGCATCAAGGGGCCGGACTTCCCGACCCGCGGGCTGATCCTCGGTACCAGGGGGATCTCCGAGGCCTACCGCACCGGCCGCGGGTCGGTCCGGATGCGCGCGGTGGTCGAGGTCGAGGAGGACACCAAGGGCCGCGCCACGCTGGTGGTCACCGAGTTGCCGTACCAGGTGAACCCGGACAACCTGGTGGAGAACATCGCCACGCTGGCCCGGGACGGCAAGCTCACCGGCATCGCCGACATCGCCGACGAGACGAACAGCCGCAGCGGGATGCGTATCGTCATCACGCTCAAGCGCGACGCCGTGGCGAAGGTGGTGCTGAACAACCTCTACAAGCACACCCAGCTGCAGTACAACTTCGGCGTCAACATGCTGGCGCTGGTGGACGGCGTGCCGCGGACGCTGCGGCTGGACCAGATGGTGCGGCACTACGTGGCCCACCAGATCGACGTCATCGTCCGCCGGACCCGGTACCGGCTGCGCAAGGCCGAGGAGCGCGCGCACATCCTGCGTGGCCTGGTCAAGGCACTCGACCAGCTGGACGCGGTGATCAACCTGATCCGCCGGTCGCCCAGCGCGGACGAGGCGCGCACCGGGTTGATGGAGCTGCTCGAGGTCGACGAGGTGCAGGCCACCGCGATCCTGGACATGCAGCTGCGCAGGCTGGCCGCCCTGGAGCGGCAGAAGATCACCGACGAGCTGGCCGAGCGCGAGGCCACGATCGCCGATCTGAAGGACATCCTGGACAAGCCCGAGCGGCAGCGCTCGATCGTGCGGACCGAGCTCGCCGAGATCGTCGAGAAGTACGGCGACGAGCGCCGCACGCAGATCATCCCGTACGACGGGGACGTCTCCGCCGAGGATCTGATCCCGGTGGAGGACGTCGTCGTGACGATCACCCGGACGGGCTACGCGAAGCGGACGAAGACCGATCTGTACCGGTCGCAGAAGCGCGGCGGCAAGGGGGTGCAGGGCACCACGCTGCGCCAGGACGACATCGTGCAGCACTTCTTCGTGTGCTCGACGCACGACTGGATCCTGTTCTTCACCAACAAGGGCCGGGTCTACCGGGCGAAGGCGTACGACCTGCCGGAGGCCAACCGCAGCGCGCGCGGGCAGCACGTGGCGAACCTGCTCGCGTTCCAGCCGGAGGAACACATCGCCGGGGTCATCCAGATCCGGGACTACCAGGTTGCCCCGTACCTGGTGCTGGCCACGCGGAAGGGGTTGGTCAAGAAGTCCCGGCTGTCCGACTTCGACTCCCCGCGCTCCGGTGGTCTGATCGGGATCAACCTGCGGGAGGGCGACGAGCTCGTCGGCGCGGTGCTCGCCTCGGCCGAGGACGACCTGCTGCTGGTGTCCTCGGACGGTCAGTCCATCCGCTTCCACGCCACCGACGAGGTGCTGCGCCCGATGGGCCGGGCCACCTCGGGGGTGCTCGGCATGCGGTTCAACGACGGCGCGGAACTGCTCAGCGTCAACGTCGTCCGGCCGGACACCGACCTGCTCGTCGTCACCGACGGTGGGTACGCCAAACGCACCCCGGTCGAGGAATACCCGGTGCGTGGCCGCGGTGGTAAGGGTGTGCTGACGATCCAGCACGACGAACGGCGCGGAGCGCTCGTCGCCGCGCTGATCGTCGACATCGAGGACGAGTTGTACGCCATCACCTCCAGTGGTGGAGTTATCCGGACCCCCGCGGGTGAGGTCCGCAAGGCGGGTAGGCAGACCAAGGGCGTCCGATTGATGAACCTCGGCGAGGGGAACGCTCTGCTCGCCGTGGCACGCAACGCCGACCGGCCTTCGGACGTCCCCGGAGAGGGCACCACCACCGGTGAACTTCCACCGGAGGACGACGGGAGCACCGGCTCCGAGGCCGTGTCCGGGGCGGATTCCGGGGAGGACACCGCCGCCGGAGGCGAGCCGCGGGACGCGGAGTAGGCGGGTCGCACGACCCGGGCACCAGTGGCGCGCGAGTGACGAGGGATGACGGTTTGTGACATCTTCTGACGACACCGAACAGAGCGGCTCGGGCGGCACCACCGACACCAGCCCGGGGGAACCGCCACCCTGGCAGCGGGTCGCGGGCGACGACGGTGGGGCGACTCCCGACACCGGGGCCGGCACCACGACCGCCGATCCCGCCGCCGGATCCGCCGGTGACT
>NZ_KE387041.1:12764-15982 GCF_000430445.1 Saccharomonospora iraqiensis subsp. iraqiensis | reverse complement strand
CGCGGCGGTCCGGTGACCGGGGACCGCGCCCGCCGGTGCGCGGGCGGCGAACACCCCGCCGGCGAGTGCGCCGAGTGTGAAGCCGGCGATCGCGATCGCGGGGGCGTACGCCGCGACCGACGACGACGGGGTGACGCTCAGTCCGAGGAAGACGACGTTGCCCGTCATGTTGGCGACGAAGATCTGGTCGAGTCGCAGGAAGCTCACCGCATCGACGATTCCGGTCACCAGCGTGAGCACCAGCAGCGCGACCACGGTCCGGCGGGGCGGCGGTGCGGTGGTCACGGACACGGTGCGTGCCCTCAGCGCGCACGCGGTGGTGCCGACCCCGGTGCCGGGGACGGTGACACCGCGGCCGTGCTCCGGGGGAGTGCGGCGGGCCCGCCGGGCACGGTGCCGGCGGTGTCACCGATACGCATGCCCCGGCGGATACCCGCCGCACCGTGCGGGAAACGGTGCGGCGGGCGGGGTGCTACTCCTCGTCGTCGCCTTCCTCCTCCGGCTCCTCCTCTTCCGGTTCCTCCGGCACGTCCGGCTCCTCCACGTCCACGTCGACGTCGCCGATCGGCTGTTCGTCGTCGTCCAGCATCTCGTTGAGTGCCATTCCGCCGAGGATTCCGGCCCCGGCCCCGACCGCGGCGCCGGCGAGCATGCCGCCCATTCCGGACTTCCCGCCGTCGCCGTGGTCGTCGTGGTCGTGGGTGTACTTGAGCCCGGGGCCGTCCGCCACGCCACGGTGCTCGGCGAGGTGGTCGAGCCACTGCGCGATGTGGGCGGCCCAGTCGGTGCTCGCCGCCTCGTCGTGGGTCCCGGAGAAGTGGCCGAACGCGTCCCGCTCCGGAGTGAACATGCCGCCCCGCCGGTCCGCCTCCAGCACGACGTCGATCCGGTCGGGGCCGGTGACGAAGGTGACCTCGACCTCGCTCACCAGCCCGGAAGCCTGCGGCGGCGGGACGAACTCGAGCTCCTGGAAGAACGGCAGCTGCTGATTGATGCCCTGGAGATGTCCGTGTTCGAGGTCGGCGCCGGTGAACTGGAAGCCGAGTTCGGACAGCGCGTCCAGCACCCGCTGCTGCACGGGGAGCGGCTCGACGCCGACCGGGTCGAGGTCGCCCTTGTCCGCGACCTGCTCGACGGACAGTTCCGTGCGCAGCCCCAGGGTCATCCCGGGCAGCGGCTGCCCGTGCACGCTGCTGACCGGCGTCTCCCACGGCACGGGCATCTCGAAGGGCAGTGTCTTCTCCGCACCCTCCGCGAGCCCGAACCCGCCACCGACGACCACGCGGTGGAACTCCACCCCCACCTCGTCGTCGCCCGTCTCGACCCCGGTGACCAGGCCGAGGACGACGTGCTCGACGGTGGTCCCCTGGGAGCCGCCGCTGATCCGGACCTCACCGGACAGTGTGCCGCCGGGCCGCACGTGCGGATCGTGCAGCACGGTGTCGACGGACGGGCCCCCGATCCCGAGCGCCCCGAGCAGCTTCCTGAAGACCATCAGTGGTGTCACCCTCCGTGTCGATCTGTCGGTTTTCACCGAAAGTACATGATCTTGCACGAACTGTCGGTCGCTCGGGATCGGTGCGGCCGACCAGGGACGCCGCCCGGCGTTCTGATTCACTGTGCGACCTATGCGCCCACGTCTCGCCGTGCTCGGATCCGTCACCGTCGCCGTCCTCACGGCCTGTTCGCCGGGCCCGGCCGCACCGGGTCCGGCAGCGGAGCGGGCGACGCCGGAGGCTCCGGCGTCGCCCCGGGAGTCGGTGACGCCACCGCCGGAACCGGAGCCGGTGGCCGAGGGGCCGTGCCCGTACCTGTCGGCCGACGCCGTCGCCGAGGCGAACGGGCAGCGGGTCGGCACCGTGCGGGTCTCCGACGGTGACCCGCCGAGCTGTTTCTTCCACCGCCCGGACGGGGAGGAGCAGCTGCGTGTGCGGGTGTTCGTCGGGCGGCCGGAGGTGGCGGTCGCGCTCGTCGACGCGGCCGCACCGGTCGCGACGTCGAATCCCGCGACCCGGCCGTCCGGTTGGGAGGGTGGCTACGAAACGGATGACAGCGGCGCGGTCTATGCCATCAGTAAGGGTGAGACTGCCGTCATCGTGACCACGAATCAACGACAGAGCGTGAAGGCCCGGACGGTGGCAACGGACGTGGTCGGAGCCCTCGAAGGCTCAGCGTGACGGGAGAACACCGCTGCGTGCAAGCCAGATTGATCTTGTACTAAGGTACTGCGCACGCGCAGGCACATCAGGACGGCCTACCTCAACCGGTTGACTCCCCCGAGCGGGGCTGTGCCGGGCGTCGGGCGTCCTGCCAGGCGAATCGTTGAATCAGACTGTGAAGGATGGGAAGAGCCGTGGCTGACACCCTGAAGGAAATCCTGCTCGACTCCAGCAAGCGCCCGACCGTGGTCGAAGACCTCGGGAACCTCATCGACGAGGAGGTCGAGGCCAAGAGCGGCGTGTCCGGCACGGTCATCAAGACCGGCTACGGCGCGGTCAAGAAGATCAAGCCCGGCATGATCACGTCCGCTGTGGACAGCCTCCTCGACGACTTCACCGCCGCGCTGGAGCCCTTCTACGCCGACTTCAAGGCCAGCGGCACGAGCGACTTCGGCAGCTACCTGCCCACCCGCTCGAGCGAGGCCGCCGACGCGCTGCTGTCGGTCACCGACGCCCGCGCGGAGAAGAGCGACCGCGACAGCATCAAGAAGGTCTACGACAAGCTGCGCCCGAAGGGCAAGGAGAACGTCGAGGAGGCCCTGCCGCGCCTGGGCAAGCTCATCGACAAGCACGCCGCCTGAGAACCCGGGGCAGCACCGGCCGGATCCGGTCCGGACCAGAACAGCCGAAGACCCCCGGAGGGCGTCCCCTCCGGGGGTCTTTGCTGTCGTCGTGGCCCACCGGCGGGGCTCAGCCGCCGTCGCGGTGGGGCCCGGTCACGACTTCGGCTGTTGCGAGTTGCTCTGCCCGCCCTGGGCCGACGCCCGCTCCGTGCCCTTCGCCGTCTCCTGCCGCGCCGCCTGCTGCTTCGTGGACGGCTGCTTCGTGCCCTGCTGGGCCGCGTCGCCCGTGTTCCGGCTCGACCGGTCGGCCGGGTTCTCGTCCTGCCCGGCCGCGCCGGACGACTGTGCCGTCGCGCCGGACGACTGTGCCGTCGCCCCGGAGGACTGCGCCGCGGCGGACGGAGACTGCCCCGCGGCGGGAGGTTGCGCCGCCCCG
>NZ_KE387041.1:10389-12664 GCF_000430445.1 Saccharomonospora iraqiensis subsp. iraqiensis | reverse complement strand
GGCGCCGGTGTGGCTCCCGGTGCGGGGGCGCCGCCGTCCGACGGGCCGTGCGGATCGGGCGCGGCCCCGCCGGCGGGACGTTGGACCATGACCGTGTGGGCGTCGGCCAGTGGCGCCTGCTGGACCTGCGGTTTCGGCTTCGGGGGCTGTTGCGGACGCCGGGCCGCGTCCGAGATGCGCAGCAGCAACGCCACCAGGATGTAGTTGGCCAGCAGGGACGATCCGCCCGCCGACATGAACGGGGTGGTCACACCGGTCATCGGGATGAGCTTGGTGACCCCGCCGACGATCACGAAGACCTGCATGACGATCGCGAACGAGAGCCCGCCGCCGAGCAGTTTGCCGAAGGTGTCGCGTACGGCCAGCGCGCTGCGCATGCCCCGCATGGCGAGCAGGAGGTACACCATGAGCGTGGCCGCGAGCCCGACGAAACCGAGCTCCTCACCGATGGCGGCACTGATGAAGTCGGTGTGTGCCTCCGGCACCGTGTCCGGCCGCCCGGAGCCGAGCCCGGTGCCGAACATGCCTCCGGTGGCGAGTCCGAACAGCGCCTGCGCGATCTGGTACCCGCCACCGGCCTCGTCGTAGGTGGCCAGGGGGTCGATCCAGTTCGCGATGCGCTGCTGCACGTGGGTGAACAGCGCATAGGCGATCAGTCCGCCGACCGCGAACATGCTCAGACCGAGCACGACCCAGATGATCCGCTCGGTGGCGACGTAGAGCATCACCAGCACGATGCCGAAGAACAGCAGCGCGGTGCCGAGATCCTTCTCGAACACGAGGATGCCGAGACAGGCCAGCGCGGCGATGATGATCGGCCCCAGGTCGCGCGCGCGGGGGAGTTCCACCCCGGCGATCCGCTTCCCCGCCGTCATGAACAGGTCCCGTTTCGACACCAGGAACGACGCGAAGAAGATCATCAGAAGGATTTTGGCGAACTCCCCGGGTTGGATGGAGAAGCCGGGAAGTTTCAGCCACACCTTCGCGCCGTTGACCTCGGAGATCGAGCTCGGCAGCACGGCGGGCAGGGCCAGCGCGACCAGTCCGACGAGTCCGGAGATGTAGGCGTAGCGGGTCAACGCGCGATGGTCCGGGACGACGACCAGCAGCGCCAGGAACAGCGCCAGCGCCATCACCGTGAACAGCACCTGCCGGGGCGCGTTGCCCGCGGCCTCCTCCCCGGCCGCCAACGCCTGCTGGGCCTCGGCGAGGTCGATCCGGTAGATCATCACCAGTCCGAGCCCGTTGAGCAGCGCGACGCACGGGAGGATCAGCGGGTCCGCGTAGGTGGCCCACCGGCGGACCGCCAGGTGTGCCACGGCGAAGATCGCGAGATAGGCGAGGCCGTACCAGACCACCGACCAGGACAGCTCCTGCTCCTGGTTGGCCTGCACCAGCACGAACGCCGAGGTGACGATGACCGCCGCGAAGGTGAGCAGTCCCAGTTCGGTGCCACGCCGGGTCGGCAGCTCACGCGGCGGGTTGGTCGTGTACTGGGCCGCCGCACCGGAGTTCGCCGCGGGTGCCGCCATCAGTTACCGCCCGAGTCGGGCACCGGACGGCAGTCCACACCCGGCCGCTGACCGCCCTCGTGCCGTTCCGCGCCCGTCCCGGTCGGTTCCGTGTCGGCGTCCCCGGTGGAACCGTCGTCCCCTGTGGAGCCGTCGTTCCCGCCGGTGGCGGGCACGGAGGTCTGTCCGGCGGAGTTCTGTTCGGTGGAGTCCTGTCCCGCGGGATCCTGGTCGGTGCCACCACCCTGCTCGACACCGCCGAATCCGCCGCCCTGGACCGACCCGGACGTGTCGTCGCACGGTTCGAGCATGTTGTTGCGGCGCAGCGAGTTGATGTAGGAGCGCGACTCGTCGAGGTTCTCGCGGTTGACGCCGTTGCGCACGGCCTCCCGGGCGTGCTGTTCGAGGTCCCGCAGGCGCAGTGGATCGCACATCGAGGCCTCCGGGGGGCAGGAGCCCTCCGCCCGGCGGTGCAGGTCGAAACCGAGGATGCTGCCGGGGACACCCTGATGGATGACGACCTCGCCGTCGTCCGCGCCGACGTAGTACTGGCCGAGCACGAAGTAGCGGGTGGCCAGCCCCGTGGCCGCGAGCAGCACCACCGCGAGCCCGAACGCGGACAGCAGCCGAAAACGTTTGCGGCGCTTCGCCTTCGGGTCCGGTGGGGTCTCGGCCTGCTGTTCGGCCGGTCCGGGTTGCTCGGCCCCGGCCGGGTCGGCGGGCGCGGTGAGCGCACGGGCCCGCGCGGCGGGGGAGTCGCCCGT
>NZ_KE387041.1:5714-10289 GCF_000430445.1 Saccharomonospora iraqiensis subsp. iraqiensis | reverse complement strand
GAGCTGGCGCGGCGGCGTGCCGCCGTGGTCGCCGCGGTGCGGCGGGTGGCCGACCTCGAGTTCGTCAACGGCGGTGGCACCGGCAGCGTCGAGTCCACCCGCGCCGAGAAGGCGGTCACCGAGGTCACCGCGGGCTCCGGGCTGATCGGGTCCGCGCTGTTCTCCCGGTACACGCGGTTCACCCCACGCCCCGCCGTGCTGTTCGCGCTGCCCGTGGTGCGCAGGCCCCGCGCCGACGTGGTGACGCTGGGCGGCGGCGGGTACATCGCCTCGGGTCAGGCGGGGACGTCCCGGTTGCCGACCCCGTACCTGCCCTCGGGGCTGCGGTTGCTCGGGGTGGAGGGCGCCGGGGAGGTGCAGACCCCGGTCACCGGGGAGGCCGCCCGGTGGCTGCGTCCGGGCGACCGGGTGTGGTTCCGGCACGCGAAGGCGGGGGAGCTCGCCGAGCACGTCAACGACTACCACCTGCTCGAACACGGGCGGCTGGTCCGCACCGTGCCCACCTACCGGGGTGAGGGCCGCGCCTTCGGGTGAGGGCCACGCCTTCGGGTGAGGCGTCACTCCCCGAACTTGCCCGCCAGATAGCTCCGGATCAGCTCCTTGGTCTCGGCGATCACGTCCGGATCGCCGGCCGGGTCGCGGCGGAAGGCGAGGTTCAGCAGCCCGTCGGCCGCCTCGACCGCGATTGAGATCGGCAGCGTCACCTGCTCGGCCGACAGCGGGACGTGCCGGGTGAGCAGGGCCGCGAGCGCGTCGGTCACCACCGTGTTGTTCGTACGCCGGTCGTCGAGCAGGCGCAGGTCGACCACGTCGCCGAAGTGCACCTGGGAGAAGCCCGGTACCTCACGGTGCATCCGCAGGTAGATGTCCAGCAGTGAGTCCACGACGTCCCACCAGTGACCCGGGCCGAGCGTGTCGAGCCGGTCGTTGACCGCCGTGATGAACCGTTCGAGGTTGCGCTGGGTCAACGCCTGGACGACGGCGCGCTTGTCGGGGAAGAACTGGTAGAGCGATCCCACGGCGACACCGGCACGCCGGGCGATGAGTGTGGTGGTCAGCGCCTCGTACCCGACCTCGTCGAGCAGTTCGGCGGTCGCGTTCAGCATGCGCTCCACACGCTGGGCGCTGCGTTGCTGGACCGGTTGCCGGCGCAGCGGGGTCGATCCGGTGCGGGCCGTCCCGTCGCCGGTCTCCCCGTCCGGTTCCGGCGGGGTCGGGCCAGGGCTCACCGTCTGGTTCTCGGACACGTCGTGCTCCTTGCTGTGCAGGTCAGCGACCTTATCGTGTCCGGATTCCGCGTCACCGACGAGTGAACGCGAGTACGGGAACCGCGCGGTTCGGGAGCGGGGATGGAACCGCGGGCCGGTGCCGGTCGGGGGGAGGGGGAGTGCAACGGCACCGGCCCGCGGAGTCGGGGCCCACCAGGGGCGGGGTGCGCGGGCGGGCACAGGCGGCACCGGGCGGGGATCACCCGGTGGGTGGCCCGGCCACCCGAGCGCGTTGTGTAGTTGTGGCGGTGGTTCCGTCGTGTGAACGATCGCGGAACCGACCGCTGTCCGCTCAACCTAACCGGCCGGTAGGGCTGGTGCCAGTGGGTCCGCGGGATTTTTGCGATTAATCGCGAAAGGTTTCGCGAGGGAGCCGGCGGCCGGACTCGTCACGCTCGGGGGTACGCACGAGCCGGCCGCCGGCGATCGGGGGCCGTCCGGCGGGAGAACACCGTCGGACGGGCGTGCCGGATGCGCCGACCGGATCACCGGGTCCGTCGACCTGGTCATCGGCGCCGCCCTCCGGCCAGGGCGTGTCGGGGTTCGTTCCGGGGTGTGGACGACAGCAGGGCGTGCCTGCCCGTCGGCTGCTCCGGAGGGGACGGGGGGACCGGGGAAGCGGGAGCAGCCGACGGAAGCGGGGTCCCGGGGGACGGGGTGGGGTGCCGGGACGGGGCCAGCCCGCCCGCGACGAGGTGGTCGTGGGCGACCTGCCAGACGGAGCAGGGCGCCTTGCACCGGTGCCACCTGGTCGAGCAGGTGGGGCAGTCGCCGCGTTCGTCGGGTTCGTGGGCCCGCAGCATCGCGCGCCACCCCTCGGTCAGCCGGGGCAGCTCCGAGCGCGCCACCGACACCAGCGACGGTGCGTCGGCGCGGTCGGCGAGGTCCGCGAGCATGTCGAGGCGTTCCCACACCGCGTCGCGGAGCACCTGTCCGAGTATCTGGTCCACCGGAACTCACCCTCACCTTTCCGCCAGGTCGGCGGCTTCGTCGAGCGCGGCCCGGAGTCGGCCGAGCTGGCTGTGCGTCAGACGTGCCGTCTCGCCGGGAGGGCCCACGAGGACGACTTCACCCGCGTCGACGAACACCGTGACGCACCGGTGCCTGCTGATGAGGTCACCGCACCGCACGCGCCACACCGGTCTGTCGCTCGCGTCGGGGTGTGCCTCGTCGGCGGACGAATCCCCGGCACCGGGCGGGTCGACGCGGGACGCGCCGGCCGCGGCACGGTCGGCTGTGATCGAGTGCACGTCCCTCACGTCCTCTCGGTTCCGTCTCGGTCGTTCCCCGGATCGCCGGGGGCGGGGCGTGGTTGCGTACGGTGTCCGTCCGGCCACGCACCCTGCGCTTACCCAACATTGCGGCGAATCGAACGCCGAGAGAACCCCGAGTGCATCCCGTAGCGCCGACCGGCAAGCCGGGCACGCCGAGCGGTCGCCGGAGGTTCGGTCCGGCCGATCAGGCTCCCCGAACGTGCTTTCGCGCGGTTGAATGGACGTTGCTTACGCTGCACACCGACGCCCGAGGCCGACTGTGGAGGGGCGGAATGGACACCGGCACCGACAGGGACGACACGCACGGTCGCATCGATCCCGAGGTCTGGGAAGGCCGCGAGATGCGGGACGCGCTCGCCGCTCGCGACATCAGCGAGGTCTACCGGCAGTTGCGCAGACACGGCATCTCGCAGCGGCAGATCGCCGCGATGACCGGCCAGTCCCAGTCCGAGGTGTCGGAGATCCTCAAGGGTCGGCAGGTCATGGCCTACGACGTGCTCTCGCGCATCTGCCATGGCCTGGGGATCCGGCCGGGGTACATGGGCCTCGCCTACGACGAGGCCACGCGGAACGAGGTCGTCGGGACCACCGGCGAGCAGCAAGCTGAGGAGGACGAGTCCGTGAAGCGACGGAAGTTCCTCGCGCACGCAGCCCAGGTCACCATGGGGGCCGCGGTCTTCGGGCCCACCTCGTCCGCCTGGGCGACGAACCCCGCGAGGACACCCGCGCCGGGGCGGATCGGCGTCACCGACGTCCGACAGGTCGAGGCGGCCACCAGGGCACTGCGGGCGCTCGACTACCAGTACGGCGGTGGGTTCTGCCGGGACGCGGTGGTGGCCCAGTTGTCCTGGGGCCAGCAGATGCTCCAGGCCGGCGGCACCGAGCAGGTGAAGTCCCGGCTGTTCGTCGCGCTGGCCGACCTGCACAGCCTCGCGGGATGGACGTCGTTCGACATCGACCTCGTCGACTCGGCGCGCAACCACTTCGCGCAGGCGCTGGACCTGGCCAAACACGGCGAGAACAACCCGCTGGTGGCGAACATCCTCTACCGGATGGGTCGGGTATACCTGCACCAGGAGGCGCCCGACGACGCGCTGAAACTGTTCCAGCTCGGCCAGCTCGCCGCCCAGGACTCCGGCTCGGAGCTGGCGGTGGCCGTGCTCTGCGCCAACGAGGCGTGGGCCTACGCCATGATGGGCAACGAGGAGCAGGCGGTGAAACTGTTGGGCAGGACGCGGGACGAGTTCGCCCGTGCCGATCTCGCCAACGCGGAGTCGTGGGTGCGCTTCTTCGACGAGACCGACGTGCACGCCATGGTCGGGACGGTGCACACGGCCCTGGCCCAGCACGTCGACCCGAGCCACTCCCGCTACGCCATCCCGGCGCTGCGCAAGGCCACCGACTCCTACGGCGAGGACATGGCGCGCAGCAAGACGTTCAGTCTCAGCATGCTGGCGACCAACCACCTGCTGGAGGGGGATATCGACCACGGCGCCAAGGTGGGCGGAAAGGCGCTGGACTGTGCCGAGGGGCTCAAGTCCGCGCGGGTGGAGAAGCGCATGGAACCGCTCAAGCACGAGGCCCAGCGGCGCAGCAACAACAGCGACGCGCGCGACCTGGCCGAGCGGATGAATCAGTTCTTCGCGTAGAAGGCGGGGCCGGTACGGGCGAGGGCGCGCGGGTGGACGGCCGGTTCACCCGAGAGCAGCTGGACGACGTCCTGGACACCGCGTGTGCCCGGCTCGGCCTCGACCCCCGCGGCGCGTCGCTGGTGCGGTTCACCAACAACGCGGTGTACTCGCTCGCCGCCGATCCCGTCGTGGTGCGCATCGTGGGCTCCCGGGCGCTGCGGCACCGGGCGTACAAGGTCGTCGCGGTGGCCGAGCACTTCGCCCGGCACGGCGTCCCGGCCGTCCGCCTGCTCGACGGGGTGCGCCAGCCCCTCGTGGTGGGCGAGCACGTGCTCACCGTGTGGCACCGGGTGCCCGGGACCGGCCGCAGGGCGACCTCCGGCGAGCTGGCGGGGTTGCTGC
>NZ_KE387041.1:1466-5614 GCF_000430445.1 Saccharomonospora iraqiensis subsp. iraqiensis | reverse complement strand
CAGCCACGACTCGGGGGTCGGCGGCAACCGCGGCCGCGCGGGCGGGGGCGCATGCCGCTCCGGTGGCGGGGAGGCCGGGTTCGCCGGGGTACCGGGGAGCACGGCCAGTATGGTAGCGCCGGAACCCGGGGAGACAGGCCGGATCACCGGAGTCGGCGGTGTCCGCGTCGACCGGAACCGGGGACCGGGGGACCGGCGACGGGCGGCCGGGAGAAGCGGCGGAGGGACAGCGTGCGGGCACACGGGTCGGACTACGAACGGCGGCTGGCCGTCGAGCGGGACACCTTCGCCGGGCAGGTCGACGTGCACGGCGGACTGCCGGACTCGGCGCACCACTGGTCGCGGCGCCATCTGCTGCCGAAACTGCGCGAGCTGGGCGTGGCCGACCTCGACTCCCTGGTGACCGACACCCTCCGCGCCCGTGCCGCCGAGGCCCGTGCCGCGGGCCGGGACGCCGTGGTGCTCTCGCTCGGCAGCGGCAACGGGGACCAGGAGCTGCGGTGGCTCGGGGAGCTGGTGGCCTCCGGGGTCGACAACGTGCGCCTGCGGCTGCTGGAGGTCAACCCGGAGATGCGGCGGCGCGCCGCCGAGGCCGCGCACGAGCGCGGTCTGGACGCGCGGGTGGAACACCTCGACGCCGACCTCAACACCTGGGAGGCGGAGACCGACCACGACGTGATCGTGGCCTACCAGGTGCTGCACCACGTGCTCGATCTCGAACACCTCGGCGCGCAGCTGCGGAACGGCCTGCGCGCCGACGGGGTCCTCGTGGTCCACGACATGATCGGTCGCAACGGGCACCGCCGGTGGCCGGAGGCGCTGGAGGTGATCGAGCGGGTGTGGGCGACCCTGCCGCCGGAACTGCGGCGCAACGCCGTCACCGGCGCGGTGGACGAGCACTTCGTCGACCTCGACTGCGCCGCCGACGGCTTCGAGGGCATCCGCGCCCAGGACGTGCTGCCCGTGCTGCGGGAGTTCCTGCACCCCGGTCTGTTCCTGACGCTCGGCAACGTGATCGACCCGTTCATCGACCGGGTGTACGGGCACAACTTCGACCCGGCCGAGGCCGCGCACCGGGCGTTGCTCGACGACCTCGGCACCCTCGACGACACCCTGATCGATCTCGGCGTCGTCACCCCGACCCGGATGACCGCGCTGTTCCACCCCCGGCCGCACGAGCTCCGCGCCTACCGCGGCCGGACGCCGGAGCGGTCGGTGCGCCGCACCGGGGTCGTGGACACCGGGGGGCGGGTGTCCTTCCACCCCGACGCGGCGGACCCGCAGCGGCTCGTCGGCGGGTCCGCTCTCGCTGTCGGGCGGCTGCACGGCGTGGAGCACGACCGCTGGGTCGGCCGGACGGCCACCCTCCCGGTCCGGACCACCGCGGCCGTGGAGGGCGTCGACGTCGAGGTCTACGTGCCCGGGTGGATGCCGGGGCCGGGCACGCTGACGCTGACGGTGGACGGGGACCCGGCGGGCACGATCGCCGTCGGGCACGGGAGGACCGGGGCCCGGACGGCCGTGACCCTGCCCGCGCACCGGTCGGTCGAGTTGACCCTCTCCGCCGACTGGTGGGCCGTTCCCGCGGACATCGGGGCCGGTGACGACCGTCGGAGCCTGTCGTACGTGTTGACCGGACTCACCCTGCGGGAAGCGGGAACCTGACACCGCGCCGCCGACGGTGGGCGCTACTGTGCCCGCATGACTACGGGGGCTTCCGGGACGGGCGAACGGTCGGTCGAATCGGCGGAGGGCACCGGGTCGACGGAGGGCGCCGGGTCGACGGAGGGCACCGTGTCCACCGGGGAGCGGACGGACGCCACGCATGCCGCACCCTTCCGCGACCCGGGGCCCGTGGACGATCCGGTGCCCGCGGACGGGGACGCGCTGCGGCTGCGGCTCCAGCGTTACGCCACGGAACGGGACTGGCTCCGGGAGAACAACGGGACGCTGCGCTCCCGGGTCGACGCCCTGGAGGAGGAGAACGCCACGCTGCGGGCCCACCAGTCCGCCCTCGCGCAGAAGCTGATCGGCCGGTACCGCGGGATGATCGAGCGGGTGGCCCCCCGGGGCACCACCCGCCGGGACCTCTACGAGAGCGCGTTGGGCAGGCCGAAGGGTGTCGCGCCCGCCCCACGGCTGGAGACCGGTCCGGTGACGGTGTCCACCAGCGCCGAACCGGTGGTCAGCGTGATCATCCCGGTGTACGGGAAATGGCCCTGGACCCGGCGCTGCCTCGCCTCGATCGCGCGGCGTCTCCCGGTCACGCCGTTCGAGGTGATCGTGGTGGACGACGCCTCCCCGGACGACACACCGGAACGGATCGCCTCCTGTGAGGGCGTGCGGTTGGTGCGCACCGGGCGCAACAGCGGGTTCATCGGTGCGTGCAACCTCGGCGCCGAACACGCACGCGGCGAGCTGCTGATGTTCCTGAACAACGACACCGAGGTCCACGACGGGTGGCTCGACGAGTCGGCCGCGGTGCTGCGGGACAACCCCGGCATCGGCCTCGTCGGGTCCAAGCTCGTCTATCCGAACGGGACACTCCAGGAGTGCGGGGGCATCGTCTGGGCGGACGGGTCCGGGTCGAACTACGGCCGGGGCAGCCCCGCGGACGAACCGCGCTTCGCGACACTGCGGGACGTCGACTACTGCTCCGGTGCGGCCCTGCTGGTGCGCGGGGACGTGTTCCGGGCGGTCGGTGGCTTCGACCCGCGCTACGCGCCCGCCTACTACGAGGACACCGACCTGGCCTTCGCGGTGCGCGCGGCCGGGTACCGCACCGTGGTGCAACCGGCCTCGGTGGTCACCCACGACGAGGGCGTGTCGAACGGGACCGACACCGCGCGCGGGGTGAAGCGCTACCAGCGACTCAACCGTACCGTCTTCGCGGAGAAGTGGGCGCACGCCCTGGTGAGCCACCGTGCCAGGGTGAGCAGACGCAACCTCTGGGCCGCGCGCAGCCGGACCGCGCAGGGGCACGACGGGGGATTCGTCGTCGTGGCCGACCACCGGTTGCCGCGCACCGACGAGGACTCCGGCTCGGTCCGGATGATGCGGATCCTCGAACTGCTCGTCGGTCTGGAGCAGCGGGTGGTGTTCTTCCCCGGCGACGACGACCTCGCCGACCTGCGCTACGCCGGGCCGCTGTACCGGGCGGGGGTGACCATCGTCGGTGACCGGCGGCAGCAGGAGGAGTTCGTGCGCGACGTCGGTCCGGAGATCCGGCTCGCGGTGCTGTCCCGGCCACAGGTCGCGTGGCAGTGGCTGGAGCCGCTGCGCGAGCACGCCCCCGACTGCACGATCGCCTACGACACGGTCGACCTGCACCACGTGCGCCTGGGGCGGCACGCGGAGCTGGCGCGCTCGCTCGGCGACACCGTGGAGGCCGGGTCGCTGCGACGGCGCGCGGAGGCGCTGCGGCAGCTCGAACTCGGGTTGGCGCGGGCCTGTGACGTCACGTTCACGGTGTCCGACACCGAACGCGACCTGCTCGCCGTGGAGACACCGGAGGCGCGGGTCGAGGTTCTGTCCAATGTGCACGACGTCGACCCGGCGCCCGCGTCGCCGCGGGGACGGTCCGGGGTGCTGTTCGTCGGCGGGTTCGACCACCGGCCCAACCGGGACGCCGCGCGCTGGCTCGTCGAGGAGGTCCTGCCCGAGGTGCGTGAGCGGCACCCGGACGCCGTCGTGCACATCGTGGGTAGCAACCCGCCCCGCGAGGTGCTCGACCTGGAGAGCACGGACGCCGACGACGGGTCCGTGGTGGTGCACGGGTGGGTGGACGACCTCGCCACGATGTACGACGGGGCGCGGGTGGTGGTCGCTCCGCTGCGGTTCGGTGCCGGGGTCAAGGGCAAGGTCGGTGAGGCGATGGCGCACGGCGTCCCCGTGGCGGCCACGACCGTCGCGGTGGAGGGGATGGGTCTCGTCGACGGTGCGGACGTGCTGGTCGGGGACACGGCCGGGCTCCTCGCCGACCACATCGCCACCCTGCTCGACGACGACGGGGTGTGGCGGCGGCTGTCGGAGGCGGGCAAGCGGGCCGTCGACGCCCGGTTCGGCCCGGAGGTGGCCGGGAAGACGCTGGCGGCGTTACTGCCCGGGGCCGGGCAACAGCGGCGGCACCCGGGGGCCCACGCCGGTGC
>NZ_KE387041.1:0-1366 GCF_000430445.1 Saccharomonospora iraqiensis subsp. iraqiensis | reverse complement strand
CCGGGATGAGGGCCGCGGGACCGCCCCGGACCGCGATCGTCTTGGCCCGTTCGGCGGGACGCGGGACGGGAGGGTGCTGGGGAAGTGGTTCGCTCACGGCGGGGACCTCGCATCGGACGACGATGTCGGGCACGCCGTCCGGTACCGCTCCGGTGTCACCCGATCGGCGTACTCATTAGGTAAGCCTAACCTCGTGGATCCGGATGTCGAGGGTGTCGTTGCGCACGTCCGTCGCCGGTCGGGCGTGTCTCCGCCCGCGCGCCCGGGTGGCGACGTCGGGGAGGCCCGGCGCGCGTTCGTTGAACGAACGCTTTCGTCCTGATTCCGTTCGCTATTAGCGTGTGGGACGTGTCAAGCGCTGTGGAACTCCCGCCCCCAGGCCCCCGAGGAACCCCACCGCTGCTCGCGCGGCTCGTCGACGACTCGGCGCTGTTCCCTCCCGGAGACGCGTCGATGTCGGAGGCCCTGGTCAGCCACCTCGACAACAGGGCCGGTGAGCACGCGGGCGTGCTCGGGGTCTTCCTCTGCCCGGCGTCCCGACTCCCGGAGATGATCACCGAGCTGATCAAGATCAGGCCGAAGGAGCCGTTACCGCTCTCGCTGATCATCGACACCGGCCTCGGCGGGGTTCCGAAGGCGATCTCCATCGTCGAGTCCCGCGAGGAACTGTTGTCCCTGCGGATGGTGGAGATGCCCGCACCCTCCGACGTCGACGAGGTGTGGCTGGAGCGGGTGTCCGAGTTCGTGCCCGAGGACGTCGCCCGCGTCGTCGAGCCGCGCCGGGGAGTCGGCTGGCTCGACGGTGTGCGCAAGGTGCTCGAACACGGCAGTTGGCCGAAGATCCGCTGTGGCGGGCTGTCACAGGAGAACTTCCCGGGTGTCGACGAGGTCGCCGACTTCTTCTCGGTGGTCGGCGGTGCGCCCGGCGCGTCGTTCAAGGCGACCAACAGCCTGCACCGCGCCGTCCGGCACACCGACCCGGACACCGGCTTCGAGCACCACGGGTTCCTCAACCTGATCGTCGCGGCGGCCCGGAACCTGTCCGGCGGCGACGTCCGCGGTGCGCTGGGTTCCACCGACGGGGACGCGCTCGCGGCGGAGGCGGGCAAGCTGGGTGACGAGGCCGCCCGCGCCGTGCGTTCGATGTTCACCTCCTACGCGTCGGCGACCTTCGACGAGTCGATCGCGGATCTGAAGGGGCTGGGGCTGTTGTGACGCGGGAGGGCTCGCTGACGCTCGACCGCGGGCTCGCGCTGCTGCGGGCGGTGGCCGACGCCGAGGGGTCGGCCACCGTCTCGGAGCTGGCCGTCGCCGTCGGTACCAGCCGGGCCGCCGTCTACCGGCTGCTGGTGCCGCTGGCGGAGCG
>NZ_AICW01000128.1 GCF_000430445.1 Saccharomonospora iraqiensis subsp. iraqiensis | reverse complement strand
CGGTCCCCGCCGTTCCCGTCGCCCGCCGCCGGGCGGGCGGCCGGTACGGGGCGGGCGCGGGCAGCCGCATGAGACGCCCGAACTTACCCGGTCCCTGGGTGCGCAGCGCCGCCACGGCCTCGGGTTCGTGGCGGGCACAGTTCGCCAGCAGCCCGAACAGCAGCATGGTCACCACGAGCGAGGTGCCGCCGTAGGAGATCATCGGCAGGGTCACGCCGGTCACCGGCAGCAGCCCGACCACGTATCCGATGTTGACCGACGCCTGGGCGACCATCCACGTCGTGAGGGTGCCCGCCACGATGCGGATCCACGGGTCGAGGTTGCGCATCGCGATTCGCAGGCCGACGAACGCCAGCAACCCGAACAGCCCCAGTACCACCAGGCAGCCGACGAGGCCGAGCTCCTCACCGAGCAGCGCGAAGATGAAGTCGTGCTGCACGTTCGGCAGGTACATCCACTTGGACTGGCCCTGACCGAGGCCCTTGCCGAACAGTCCGCCGTCCGCCAGCGCGTACAGCGCCTGGTTGGCCTGCATGCCGTCGCCCTGGGGATCCGCCTCGGGATCGAGGAAGGCCTTGATCCGGTCGAACCGGTAGTCGGCCACCAGCGCCAGCACCACCGCCCCGACCACGGCCCCGACGAGCAGCATCGTGAACAACCGCAGCGGTGCCCCGGCGAACCAGAGCAGCGCCAGCAGCACCACGCCGAGGGTGATCGTGCCACCCAGATCCGGCTGGGCCATCACCAGCGCGAACATCAGCAACGCGGCGGGGACGACGGGCACCAGCAGGTGACGCCACCGGTGCAGCACCTCGTACTTGACCACGAGGATGTGCGCGCCCCACAGCGCCAGGGCCACCTTGGCGATCTCCACGGGCTGCAGGGACAGTCCCCCGACCACGAACCACCCCTGGGAGCCGTACTGCTCCGAGCCGAGCGGGGTCAGCACGAGCGCCAGCAGCCCGAGGCACACGACCATGGCCGTGGACGAGAGGGCACGGACCACCCGCAACGGGGTCCGGACCCCGAGCCAGAAGGCCACCGCGCCGACACCGACGAACGCCACGTGCCGGGTGAACATCGCGTACACGGTGCTGTCGCTGCCCGGGCTGGAGGACGACACCGACGAGGCGGACAACACCATCACGATCCCGAGCAGCCCGAGGGTGCCGCACAGCGCCAGGATGAGGTGGAAGTCGGCGAGCGGTCGGGACAGCCACGCCGTCAGCGCGTTGTTCGATCCGGTCCGCCGGTCGGACCTGCGGCCGTCCCCGCGCGCCCCGGTACGGGGGGCGGCGGAGCGGAAGCCACCGGACCCGCGCCCCCGGGGGGCGGCCC
>NZ_KE387040.1:163039-164842 GCF_000430445.1 Saccharomonospora iraqiensis subsp. iraqiensis | reverse complement strand
CCCGCGGCGCCGGCGCCCGCGGCCGCCGCCCCCGCTCCCGCCCCACCGAGCCCGCCCAGCAGGATCGACGTCACGGAGCGGTTCATCGCCCTGGCCATGAGGTTGGTCAGGATCGAACCCGAGGCGCCGACGAGCATGCCCGCCACGATCAGCGCGGTGTTGTCGAGCGCGAGCCCCATCGCGGCGGCCGACAGGCCCGTCGCCGCGTTGAGCAGGGAGATCACCACGGGCATGTCGGCCCCGCCGATCGGCAGGACCAGCAGCACACCGAAGAACGCGGACGCCACCAGCACACCCACGATGAGCCAGCCGGACGTGCCGCCCGCGGCCACCACGACGACGTAGGCGAGCGCGGCGGCCAGTGCCAGCGCCGTCACGGGCCGGTGGACCGCGCCGAGCCCGAGCGGACGCGGGGAGATCAACTCCTGGAGCTTGCCGAACGCCACCAGCGATCCCCAGAACGAGATCGACCCGACGAGCGCGGCGAACAGCGAGGCGACGGCGACGTGCAGGGGTTCGACCACGTACCCGGCCGTGTCCCGGAACTCCGCCCAGGCGATCAGGGCGACGGCGCCACCGCCGACACCGTTGAACAGCGCCACCATCTGCGGCATCGCGGTCATCCGGACCCGGCGGGCCGCGGGAACACCCACCACCGTGCCGAGCACGAGCCCCAGCGCGATGAGCCACCAGTCCCCCATACCGGGCAGCAACAGTGTGGAGACGACGGCGACCGCCATGCCCGCCGCCGCCAGCCGGTTGCCGCGCACCGCCGTCCGCGGGCCGGTCAGCCCCATCAGGCCGAGGACGAACAGCGAGAAGGCGATGATGTAGCCCACCGCGACGACCGACGTCATGTCCGGGGCCCCTCCCGTCCGTCCCGGCCGGGCCCGCCGCGGTCCGGTCCGCCGCGGCCGGACCCGCGTTTGAACATGCCCAGCATACGGTCGGTGACGAGGAAGCCGCCGACCACGTTGATCGTGCCGAAGGCGATCGCCAGCACGAGCAGGATCCGGTTGAACACCCCCTCGGTGCCCAGCCCGAGCACGATCAGCGCACCGAGCAGCACGATGCCGTGGATCGCGTTCGTGCCCGACATCAGGGGTGTGTGCAGGGTGTTCGGCACCTTCGACAACACGACGAAGCCGAGGAAGCCGGCGAGCACGAGGATCGCGAGGTTCTGCAGCAGCATCACTCGGCCTCCCTGTCGGTCGTGTCGGACGTGCCGGTGGTGTCGGGCGTGCCGGTCGTGCCGCCCGCACCACTGCTGCCGCCGGGGAGGGTGTCCGCCCCCGCGACGCACGTCGCCGCGAGGATCTCGTCGGACAGGTCGGGCGCGAGACGCCCGTCGGCGTCCAGCATCAGGTCGAGCAGGTCGACGAGATTGCGCGCGTAGAGTTCGCTGGCGTGCACCGGCAGCTCGGCGGGCAGGTTGCGCGGGGCGGAGACGGTGACGTCGTGCACGACGACGTCGGCCCCCGGCCGGGTCAGCTCGCAGTTGCCGCCGCTCTCCCCCGCCAGGTCCACCACCACGCTGCCGGGCCGCATCCCCCGCACGGCCTCGGCGGTCACCAGCACGGGCGCCCGGCGTCCGGGCACCAGGGCGGTGGTGACGACCACGTCGAACCCGGTGATCGCCTCGGTCAGCCGCTGCTGCTGGGTGGCGCGTTCGTCGTCGGACAACTCCCGGGCGTAGCCGCCCTCCCCCGCCGCCTCGACCCCCAGGTCGAGCCACCGCGCCCCGACGGAGGCCACCTGCTCGGACACCTCGGGGCGCACGTCGTAGCCGGTCGTGGCCGCGCC
>NZ_KE387040.1:157775-162939 GCF_000430445.1 Saccharomonospora iraqiensis subsp. iraqiensis | reverse complement strand
CGGGCCGTGCCGTCCGGATCGCGCAACACCCGCAGGCACCCCACCGTGGCGCCGGGCTCCGCGGCCGGGTCCGCCCCGCCGACGTCTCCCCGCTCGTTGCCGGGCCCACCGTTGCCGGGCCCGCCGGTGACCGCCCGGATGTGCCGGGTGGTCGGGTCGAGGTCCCTGCCGTCCAGCTCCGGGTACGGGCACTCCTGCTCGACCACGAACACGTCGACCCGCAGGCGCAGCATCCCGTACAGCTCGGCCGTGGTCAGCTCGGGGCCGGACCGGCAGGTCAGCACCACCGTGCCCGGGTCCGGCGTCGTCGGATCATCCGCCGCGGCGGGAATCGGCGTCTCGCTCACCCGTCATGGTCTATCAGACCGTCCGAGCTGGTCGGCGTACGCGGCCACCCGGGTGTAGACGCCCGGCCGGTTCGGCTCCCCACAGCCGTCACCCCAGGACACGATCCCGATCACCGTGTCGTCCACCACCAGCGGGCCTCCCGAGTCGCCCTGGCAGGCGTCGATGCCGCCCTCCTCGTGACCCGCGCAGACCATCGTCTCCGGGTCGAACGACCGGAAGATGTCCCCGCACCGGGAGTCGGACACCACCGGCACGTCGGCGGCGAGCAGGTGGCCCGGTTTGGGCCCGTTCTCGTACAGCCTGCCCCAGCCGAGCACGGTCGCCCGGGTGCCCGCCCGGTAGTACTCGGACGTGGTCGCCACGTCGGCCGTGCGATAGGGCACCCTCTCGTCGAGGGTGAGCACGGCGATGTCGTCGCCACTGAGCGGGTGGTCGTAGCCGGGCGCCACCCAGATGCTCTGCACACCGGCGCGCACACCGTCGACGGAGGACATGTACTCGCGCCCCGCGACCACCCCCAGGGCGGACCTGCGGACCGCGAGGGCGCAGTGCGCCGCGGTCAGCACCGTCTCGGCGGAGAGCAACGCTCCCCCGCAGTACTGGTTCCCCCGGCCGTCCACCAGGTACACCGCGAACGGGTACTCGTGGACGGAGACGTCGTCGCCGCCGACGATCGGTCGCGGCGCGGCCGCCGCCTGGGTGACGGGTGTGGACAGCATCGCGGTGAGCAGGGTCACCACCAGCCCGAGGCGACTCCGGCGCCGTCCCACGGGGCGGTGCCGCCGCCTGTTCCCCCACCGCCCGCCGGTGCCGCCCCGCCGCCGGACGCTGTCCGGCTGGTCGCGTCTGACCGACTGGTCGCGTCTGTCCGGCTGTCCGATTCTGCCTCGATGCACGGTGCCCTCTTCCCTCCTGCCGGTGGCATCGGACACTCTATGTCAGAGGAATGCATACGTGCTGTCACCGACACGGGTGGAAAACCACCTAGGCTACGGTGTCGGTCATGCGAGGTGGGGTGCTGATCGCGGGGACGACATCCGACGCGGGCAAGTCGATGGTGACCGCGGGGCTGTGCCGGCTGCTGGCCCGGCGCGGGGTCCGGGTGGCGCCGTTCAAGGCGCAGAACATGTCGAACAACTCGATGGTGTGCCCGGACGGCACGGAGATCGGCCGGGCGCAGTGGGTGCAGGCGGTCGCGGCGGGGGCCACCCCCGAGTCGGCGATGAACCCCGTGCTGCTCAAACCGGGCAGTGACCGGCGCAGTCACGTGGTACTGCGCGGCAGGCCGTGGGGCGAGCTGGGCTCGGCGAACTTCCACGAGGGCAGGCAGGCGCTCGCCGAGGGGGCGCGGACCGCGCTGGCCGAGCTGCGGGACCGGTACGACGTCGTCGTCTGTGAGGGCGCGGGCAGCCCCGCCGAGGTGAACCTGCGGGAGGGCGACTACGTCAACATGGGCCTCGCCCGCGCCGCCGATCTGCCGGTCCTGCTCGTCGGGGACATCGACCGGGGCGGGGTGCTCGCCGCGCTCGCGGGCACCGTCGGCCTGCTCGACCCGGCCGACCAGCGGCACGTGGCCGGATTCCTGATCAACAAGTTCCGCGGTGACGTCGACCTGCTCCGGCCGGGCCTGGACACGGTGGCCGGGGTCACCGGCCGCCCGGTCCTCGGGGTGCTGCCCTGGCTGGCCGACGTCTGGCTCGACTCGGAGGACACCCTGGCCGGGGCCGCGGTCACCGCCACCATCGCCGACCCGGCGTCCGGGGACACCACCGCGGGGACCCTGCGGGTGGCCGCGGTCCGGCTGCCCCGCGTGTCCAACGCCACCGACCTCGACCCGCTGGTCGCCGAACCCGGCGTGTCGGTGACCTTCACGACCGACCCGGACACCGTGGCCGCGGCCGACCTCGCCGTCCTGCCCGGAACCCGGGCCACGGTGGACGACCTGGACTGGCTGCGCCGCACCGGGATCGCCCGGGCGGTCGAACGCCGGGCGGAGGCGGGCCGCCCGGTGCTCGGTGTCTGCGGCGGCTGTCAGATGCTGACCGAGAAGATCGACGACGGCGTCGAGTCCGCCGCCGGGCGGGTGCCCGGCCTGGGGCTGGTGCCGCACTCGGTGCGGTTCACCGGGGACAAGACCCTGCGCACCCCGGAGGGCAGCTGGCGCGGGGAGCGGGTGTCCGGCTACGAGATCCACCACGGCACGGTGGACGGTGCCCGCCCGGCGGAACCCTTCCTGCCCGGCGGCCGGCACGACGCGGTGTGGGCGACGATGTGGCACGGGCTGCTGGAGAACGACGGGTTCCGTCGCCGCTGGCTCACGGAGGTCGCCGAGCGGGCGGGCGTCGCGTGGCGGCCCGCGGACGCACCCGGATTCGCCGAACGCCGGGAGCGGATGCTCGACACGCTCGCCGACGCGATCGACACCCACGTCGACACCGACGCCCTCGACACCCTGATCGACCGGGGTGTCCCGGACGGGCTGCCGCGTCTGGAGCTCACCCGGCATCCGGGGTGAGGCCCCGGCGCGCGGTCGGTGCGGGAACAATGGTCCCCGGCCGCGCTGTTGGCATCCCCCGGGAGCGCGGGCACGCGCACCGTCGCCTCCGCGACACCATCGACCCCGTCGACCCCGTCGACCGCGTCGACACCGCCACCGACCCGTCCGAATTCGTCGAAAGGCAACACCGTGCCGCACTACGACCTCGTCATCGTGGGGACCGGATCGGGGAACTCGATCCTCGACCGGCGGTTCGCCGACCACAAGGTCGCGATCGTGGAGAAGGGCGTGTTCGGCGGCACCTGCCTCAACGTGGGCTGCATCCCCACGAAGATGTTCGTCCACCCCGCCGACCTGGCCGCCACGCCGGAGCACTCGGCACGCCTGGGCGTGGACACCGAGCTGCGCGGGGTGCGCTGGCGCGAGATCCGGGACCGCATCTTCGGCCGCATCGACACGATCGCCGAGGGCGGCCGCCGGTACCGCCACGAGCACGACGACAACGCGGGCGTCACGGTCTACGAGGGGCACGGCCGGTTCACCGGGCACAAGGAACTCACCGTCGAGCTCGCCGACGGGCCGGAGACCGTCACCGCCGACCAGTTCGTGCTCGCCGCGGGCGGACGCGCCGACATTCCCGACGTGCCCGGCCTGGACGAGGTCGATCACCACACCTCGGACACCGTGATGCGCCTCGACGACCTCCCCGAGCGCGCGGTCATCCTGGGCAGCGGCTTCATCGGCGCCGAGTTCGCGCACGTGTTCGCCTCCTTCGGCGTCGACGTCACGGTGGTGGCGCGCTCGGGCGCACTGCTGCGCTCCGAGGACGACGACGTCAGCGGACGGTTCACCGAGCTGGCCTCCCGCCGCTACGACGTGCGGCTGTCCCGCCGGGCCGTCCGTGCGCGGCGCACCGCCACGGGCACGGCGCTCGACCTGGAGGGTCCCGCGGGCCCGGAGACCGTCGAGGGCGACCTGCTGCTGGTGGCGACCGGCCGCAGGCCCAACTCCGACCTGCTGGACGTCGGCGCCACCGGGGTCTCCACGTTGCCCAGCGGCCACGTCGCCGTCGACGAACACCAGCGCACAAACGTGGACGGGATCTACGCCCTGGGCGATCTGTCCTCGCCACACGAGCTCAAGCACGTCGCCAACCACGAGGCGCGGGTGGTGCAGCACAACCTGCTGCACCCGGACGAACCGGTGGCCGCCGACCACCGGTTCGTGCCGCACGCGGTGTTCACCGCGCCGCAGATCGCCTCGGTGGGGCTCACCGAACGCGACGCCGCCGCGCGGGGCGTGCCGTACGTGACGGCGACCCAGGGATACGGCGGCATCGCCTACGGGTGGGCGATGGAGGACGAGCACAGCTTCGCGAAGCTGCTCGCCGACCCGGACACCGGCGCGCTGCTCGGCGCACACATCCTCGGTCCCCAGGCGCCGACGCTGATCCAGCCGCTGATCCAGGCGATGAGCTTCGGCATCGACGCACGGTCGATGGCGCGGGGCCAGTACTGGATCCACCCCGCCATGCCGGAGCTGATCGAGAACGCCCTGTACGCGCTGCCCCTCGACGACTGACCGGCTCGGGGGCCGCCCGCGCTCACACGTAGCGCGGGCGGCCCGCGAGCCAGCCGAACCCGATCTGCACCAGCAGCACCCCCAGCAGCATCGCGAACGGCACGGTCCAGTCGCCGGTGACGTCGTGCAGCAGGCCGAACAGGAACGGCCCGACCGCGGCCAGCAGGTAGCCGAAGCCCTGCGCCATACCGGACAGCGACGCCGTGTCGGCGCCGGTGCGGGCGCGCAGCGCGATCGTGGTCAGCGCCAGGGAGAACACGCTCATCCCGACGCCGACGAGCACCGACCACAGCAGCGGCGAGTACTCCGGCACGGTCATCAGCCCGAGCACCCCGACGACCCCGAACGCCCCCAGCCCGGCGATCCAGCCGCTCTGGCTGCCCTGCCGGGCGGCGAGCGCGGGCACCACCAGACTCACCGGGATCCCGAGCAACGAGATCAGCCCGACCATCAGCCCGGCCTGCGTCCGGGACACCCCGGCGTCCATGAGGACCTGGGGCAGCCATCCCATGACGATGTAGGCCAGGCAGGCCTGGGAACCGAAGAACACGGTCACCACCCAGGCCAGCGGGCTGCGCAGCAGTGACCGCCGTGGGGCCTCCGCCGCCCCGGACACCGGGTCCCCGTCGTCCGGATCCGGGACCCCGGGCGGACGGGCACGGCGCAGGACGGGCGCGCGGGCCGCGACCGTCCACACCACGAGCGCGGTCACCGCGAGCACGGCCCAGCTCCCCAGCG
>NZ_KE387040.1:147333-157675 GCF_000430445.1 Saccharomonospora iraqiensis subsp. iraqiensis | reverse complement strand
CGGGGGCCGCGTCCGTGGGGCCGTCCGCGTGACCGTGGGCGGGGCCGTCCACGGTCGTCACCGCCGTCGGCCCGGCCGCGGGCCGCCCGCTCCGCTCGGTCATGGCGATCATGCTGACACCCTCGACGACTCGTCCGCGTCGGCCAGCGAGGTGCCTCTCGTCTCCCGGGCCAGGTACACGGCCACGAAGGTGAGCACACACCCGGCCGCGACGTAGACCGAGATCGGGACGCTGGTGCCGAAGGCGTCGAGCAGCGCGGTCGCGATGAGC
Organism: Saccharomonospora iraqiensis subsp. iraqiensis; assembly: GCF_000430445.1. Classification (GTDB taxonomy): domain Bacteria; phylum Actinomycetota; class Actinomycetes; order Mycobacteriales; family Pseudonocardiaceae; genus Saccharomonospora; species Saccharomonospora iraqiensis. The sequence continues at coordinate 157,404 of NZ_KE387040.1, read as the reverse complement.
GGGGCCAGCCCGCCCGCGGCGATCGACGCGAGCTGGTAGCCGATCGACGCGCCGGAGTAGCGCACCTTCGTGCCGAACAGTTCGGAGAAGAACGCCGCCTGCGGCCCGTACATCGCTCCGTGCAGCACCAGTCCGACGGTCACCGCACCGATGGTCGCCAGGGGTGTGGCCGCGTCGAGCATCGGGAAGAACACGAAGCTCCACACCAGCATCCCGGCCGTGCCGAACAGGTACACGACGCGGCGTCCCAGCAGGTCGGACAGCCACCCCCACACCGGGATCGTCACGAAGTGCACGGCGGAGCCGACCAGCACCGCGTTGATCCCGAGCGACTTCGACATGCCCAGGTGCGTGGTGAGGTAGACGAGCACGAAGGCGGTGATGACGTAGTACGAGACGTTCTCGGCGAAGCGGGCACCCATCGCGATGAGCACCTCGCGCCAGTGCCGGCGCAGCACGGTGACGATCGGCGCCCGCTCCGGGGCGGCCCCCTGCTCCGCCTGCCGGTCCGCGCTGCGCACCGCCTCGACGAAGACCGGCGACTCCTCGACGGCGAGCCGGATCCACAGCCCGATCACGACGAGCAGGCCGGACAGCAGGAACGGGATGCGCCAGCCCCACGCCTCGAACGCGGCGTCGGTCTGCACCGCGGCCAGCACGGCGAGCACCGCGGTGGCCAGCAGGTTCCCCGCGGGGACCCCCGCCTGCGGCCACGACGCCCAGAACCCGCGCCTGCGGTCGTCACCGTGCTCGGACACGATCAGCACGGCGCCGCCCCACTCGCCGCCGACGGCGAACCCCTGGATCAGCCGGAGCAGGACCAGCAGCAGCGGGGCGGCCACCCCGATCGTGGCGTAGGTGGGCAGCAGGCCCATCAGGAAGGTCGCCCCGCCCATCATGAGCAGGCTGACCACCAGCAGTTTCTTGCGGCCGAGTCTGTCCCCGAAGTGACCGAAGACGAGCCCGCCGAGCGGACGGGCGACGAACCCGATGGCGAAGGTCGCGAAGGCCAGCATGGTCCCGGCCAACGGGTCGCTCTCGGGGAAGAAGAGTTTGTTGAACACGAGTGCCGCGGCCGAGCCGAAGAGGAAGAAGTCGTACCACTCGACCGTGGTGCCGATCATGCTGGCACCCACGACACGCTTGATGGAGCTGGTCCGGGACATGGTGCTCACCACTTCGTCGTGTGCGAACAGGGATGTGTCGCCGCGGCCGCGGGCACGGCCCGGCGTGGGGCGACGCGGGTCGGACCGGGCGGGATCAACCCGCCGTCCACCCGCCGTCGAGCGGGATCGAGGTGCCCGTGAGGTAGGCGGCGTGGTCGCCGCAGAGCCACAGCACCACCGCCGCCACCTCCTCCGGCTCGATGAGCCGTTTCACGGCGGTGTTGCGCAGGAACACCTCGTCGAGGACGGCGTCCTCGTCGATCCCCCGGGACCGGGCCTGGTCGGCCACCTGGTCGGCGACCAGGCCGGTGCGGACGTAGCCGGGGGCCACACAGTTGCTGGTGACCCCGTGCGGCGCGGCCTCCAGTGCCGCCACCTTGTTCAGACCCTCCAGTCCGTGCTTGGCGGCCACGTACGCCGCCTTGTACGGACTCGCGCGCACCCCGTGCACGCTGGAGATGTTCACGATCCGTCCCCAGCCGCGCGCGGACATCGCGGGCAGGCAGCGGCGCATGAGCTGGAACGGTGTGGTCACCATGAGCTGCTGGATGCGGGTGAACCGCTCCGCCGACAGCTCCGGGATGGGCGCGATGTGCTGGACGCCCGCGTTGTTCACCAGGATGTCGACGTCGCCGGGCACCGTGTCGACCGCACCGGGGTCGGTGAGGTCGGCGACGTGCGCGACGGCGTCGTACTCCCGGGCGACGTCCACGGCGGCACGGTCGACGTCGACCAGGTGCACCGTGGCTCCCGCGCGGGCCAGGATCTCGACGCAGGCGCGTCCGATGCCGCCCGCACCACCCGTGACGAGGGCGGTCCGACCGGCCAGTGGGCTGCTCGACATGGCAGCAGACGGTAAGCGGCCCCCGACCCCGGCAACCATGTCCGCGCGGGCCACAACCGGGCCGTCGGGGGTGTGCGCCGGGCACACACCTCCGACGGCGGGCGGGTCAGGGCTTGGTGAGGATCTCCGCCCCGTCGTCGGTGACCCGCAGCGTGTGCTCGAACTGGGCCGTCCACTTCTTGTCCCGGGTGGTGACGGTCCAGTCGTCGCTCCAGACGTCGTAGTCGATCGTGCCGAGCGTGATCATCGGCTCGATCGTGAACGTCATGTCCTTCTCGATGACGGTGTTCACCGACGGCTCCTCGTAGTGCAGCACCGTCGGCGCGGTGTGGAAGGCGGGGCCGACACCGTGGCCGGTGAAGTCCCGCACCACGCCGTAGCCGAACCGCCTGGCGTAGGACTCGATCACCCGGCCGATCACGTTCAGCTGCCTGCCGGGCCGCACCGCCTTGATCGCCCGGTTGGTCGCCTCGCGGGTGCGTTCCACCAGCAGCCGCGCCTCGTCGGAGACGTCCCCGGCCAGGAAGGTGGCGTTGGTGTCGCCGTGGACCCCACCGATGTAGGCGGTGACGTCGATGTTGCAGATGTCGCCGTCCTCGATCACGGTCGAGTCCGGGATGCCGTGACAGATGACCTCGTTCAACGAGGTGCAGCACGACTTCGGGAACCCGCGGTAGCCGAGCGTGGAGGGGTAGGCGCCGTGGTCGAGCAGGAACTCGTGCACGACCCGGTCGACGTCGTCGGTGGTGTTGCCCGGCTTCACCGCCTTGCCGCCCTCCTGGAGGGCCTGCGCCGCGATCCGGCTTGCCACCCGCATGGCCTCGATGGTCTCGGGCGTGCGCACCCCGTTTCCGGGTTCCGGTTTCGGTGCGCGTTTACCGACGTACTCGGGGCGGACGATGGACTCGGGAACGGGGCGACGCGGCGTCTGCACGCCGGGCTGCAACGGGGCACGATCGGGCATGTCCCCCAGCCTACGACTCCGCCGGTGGCACACTGCGGGTGTCTCGGGTGGCGTCGGCCGCACGGGACCGGGCGGCCACCCGGCCGGTGCCCGTGCGGACCGCGACCCGGTGCCGGGGTCAGCCCAGCCCGGTGAGGAAGTCCCGGGTGGTGGCCACCGCCGGTTTCGAACTGCCCGCTCCCTCCAGCAGCACCGCGAAGGCCAGGTCGTCCCGGTAGCCGGTGAACCACCCGTGCGCCTCCGTGCCGTCGCCGTACTGCGCGGTGCCGGTCTTGCCGTGCACACCGGAGAGCCCGTCGTTCAGCTCGGTGGCGGTGCCGTCGGTGACCACGGCCCGCATCATCGTGCGCAGTCCCGCGAGCACCGGCTCCGGCAACGGTTCCCCGGAGACGGTGACCTCGGTCTCCCGATCGGTGAGCAGACCCGGCACGGGGGTCTTCCCGGCGGCGACGGTGGCCGACATCAGCGCCGTGCCGAACGGGCTCGCCAGCATCGTCCCCTGTCCGAACCCGGCCGAGGCCCGCGCCACGGTGCCGTCCCCCGGTTCGGCCGAACCGGTGACGGTGGTGACACCCGGGATGACGTAGTCGGCGCCGATGCCGAGGCTGCGCGCGGCGTCGGTGAGCGCGCCGTCCGGAAGCTCCAGCGCGAGGTGGGCGAACGTCGTGTTGCACGAACGGGCGAAGGCCTGCCGCAGCGGCACCGTGCCGAGGTCGAACTCGTCGTCGTTCGGGATCTCCCGGCCGTCGATCACCGTGGTGGCCGGACACTCCACCGGGGTGTCGACCCCGGTCCCCGCGCGCAACGCCGCCGCGGCGGTGGCGATCTTGAACGTGGAGCCCGGCGGGTAGCGGCCGGTGAGCGGGGCGGTGCCGTTCTCCACCGCGGCGTTGTTGGCCGCCACCGCGAGCAGGTCCCCGCTGGACGGTTCCAGGGCGACGAGCACCCCCGGCGAGTCCGCCGCGTCGAGCGCGCGTTCGGCCTCCTGCTGGACCGGCAGGCTCAGGGTGCTGCGCAGCGGTTCGGCCGCTTCCGGCTGCACGCGGTGGACCGCACCGACCTCGGCACCGTCGGAGTCGACCACGGCCACCGACCAGCCCGCGTTGTCCGCCGACCGCTCCCGCGCGACCTCGCGCACGGCGGGCAGGATCCGCTCCCCCAGCCCCCGGGTCACCGGCAACATCCGGTGCCGGGTGGTGAACCGGACCCCGGGCAGTTCGTGGATGTCCTCCTTGACCGTGGCGTAGTCACTCGAACGGAGCGACGCCACCAGGTACGGCGCGCCCTCCTCGGTCTCCGAGACGCCCGACTCGATCGACGACGGGGTGATCCGATCGTCCAGCGGGTTCAGCGCCCCGGCCAGGGACCCGATCACCGCGTCCGCCTGCTCCCCGGCCTCGTCACGGTGCAGCAGCACGTTGACGACCTCGTCGGAGCGCAGCAGCGGGGCCCCGTCCCGGTCGTGCACCGGGACGGGCGCGGCGTCCTCGCTGCGGAGGGCGAGTGTCTGGCCCCGTTGCAGTTCCGGATGCACCAACGACGGCCGGAAGCGGATCGCCGTGTCGCCGTCCGTCGTCAACGCGGCCCGTGTGTCGTACCCGAAGGTGCGACCCTGCCCGAGATCCCACTCCACCCGGTAGTCGGCGTAGGTGGTGCCCTCGGCCTCCCGGACCGTACCGAGCGTGGTGGTCACCGACTCCGGTTCCAACTCCGCCCGCACCCCGTCGAACAACCGCCGGGCGGCGCCGGGATCGTCGGTGAGCTCCGCCGCCGCGGCCGTGTCCCCGCGGGCGAACGCGTCGAGGAACTCGCCGGCCACCTCCCCGGGATCCTCGCCGGAGAACACACCGCACCCGCTGAGCACCAGGGCGACGCCGAGCAACGCGGCGCCGACCCGGTGCGACCGTCTGCCTCGCACGCGGCCCAGTATCCCGACCCCGCCGCCCGACCGGGGTGGACATGACACGGATCACACCGGAGACGGACCCTAGAACAGCACCGTGGCGAAGCTTCCGACCTGTCGGAAGCCGATCCGACGGTACGCGGCCAGGGCGGGGGTGTTGTACGAGTTCACGTACAGGCTCGCGACCCGGCCGAGCCCGTGCACCAGGTGCCGCGCGACCGCGGCGGTGCCCGCGGCGCCGAGGCCGTGGCCCCGGTACCGGGGATGGACCCACACGCCCTGGATCTGGCCCACCCGGTCGGACAACGCCCCGATCTCGGCCTTGAACACGACCTCGCCGCCCTCGAAGCGGGCGAACGCCCGACCGCCGGAGATCAGCTCCGAGACGCGGGCCCGGTACCCGGCACCCCCGTCCCCCGCGGTCGGGTCGACACCGACCTCCTCGTGGAACATGGCCACCGCGGCCGGGAAGTAGGTGTCGATCTCGTGCGGACGCACCGGCCGGACCGTCCGGTCCGCGGCCACGAGCGGCTCGCCGTCCAGGGCCATCAGGGGCTGGTCGGGCCGTTCCTCGCGGGCGGGGCCCCAGTCCCCGGCGAGTTGCTCCCACAGTCCGAGCACCTGTTCGGCGGGACCGACCAGCGACGAGCACGTCCTGGGCCGGCGCAGCGCCCGGTCCGCGAACGACCGCAACGCGCCCGTACCGCCGGTCAGCGGGACGAGGTTCGGCCCCGCGAAGCACAACCCCTGCAACGTGCCCGCCCGCACGGACCGGCCGTCGGTGCCCCACAGCTCACCGCCGAGCCGCCACGGGTCCAGCCCGGCCGACTCGACGCGGGCGGACACCATGCAGCTGCCCACCGGATCCGCCGCGAGGACCGCGCGGACCGCCGGGTAGTCCCTGTCATCGAGCAGCCTCGCACCGGCCAGCCGCAACACACGTCAAGATTGCCAGACAACCCCCACGGATGGGGACCGGCGAGCCGGACCCGTCCGCGACGTCCGGACGCGGTCGGACGTCACGGGTGTCGCGTTCGGGGTCGAACGGCGCACCGCGCATGCCAGGTGCCGTGCGGGCGCCGCTACTCCCCCGGGTAGGTCCCGAAGGTCCAGGCGTTGCCGTCAGGGTCGGCGACGGTGATCTCGTGCGAGCCGTAGTCGGTGTCGACGGGTTCGCGCAGCAGGCGCGCACCGGCCCTGCGGGCGCGCTCGGCCACCGCGTCCGGGTCGGTGCTGACCACGTACACCGCGTGTCCTCCGACCCGCGGCGACGCGGGGCCCGCGTTGCGCTCGGTGGCGGTGCCGTACATGACGCCGCCCCCCTCCGGCCCGCGGACCTCGCCGTGGGCGATCGTCCCGTCGTCGGCGCGGTAGGTGCAGCGTTCCTCGAAACCGCAGACCTCGGTGAAGAACCGCAGCGCGGCGTCCGCGTCGGTGTAGCGCAGCGCAGGCCACACCCGCGGACCGGACGCCGTCGTGGTCGTTCCGGTGGTTGCCGTGATTCCGGTGTTCGATGAGGTGTTCATGCGCCCGAGTCTGCGCCGGGGACGGTGGCGGTGTCTTGCAGGAATGGGAGCTCCTCGGACATCCACGTGCGCACCGAGCAGCCCGCCAACGCCCGCCACTCGTGACTGAGATGTGCCTGATCGGAGTACCCGCACGCGACCGCGACCCCGGCGAGGTCGCGGCCTCCGCCCGCCCGCAGCATCGCCGTCGCACGCTCGAACCGCAGGATCCGGGCCACCTGCTTCGGGGAGAGCCCGGTCTCCGCCCGGAACCGGGCTGCCAGATGACGCCGACTCCACCCGACCTCGTGGGCGAGCGCCTCGATCCGGAGCGCACCGGCCGTGCGGGTGAGCCGCCACCAGGCGCGGGCCAGTTCGGGCGTCGGATCCCACCGCCGGGTCAGGGACCCGGCCAGCGCCGCGTCGAGCGCCGCGAACCTCCGTGCCCAGTCCGGAGCCTCGGCCACCCGGTCCGGCAGCGACCGCGGCACCGGCACGACGGAGTCCCCGAGACCGGCGAGGTCCGCGAGGTCGACGACGTCTCCGCTGAGTTCGGCCGCCCGCACCCCGAACAGCTGCGCCAGCCCGAGCGGCCGGAGTTCCACCTGCACCCCGGACTGCGGACGCTCCCGTCCGATCAGCACCGGCGCGAGACACAGCCCACCGATCAGGACCCGGGAACGCACCGGGGAGCGGTCGGGATCGGGCATCCCGACGACCGGGACGGGTTCGTCCAGGCTCACGATCAGCGTGGCGTGCGCGCCGGGCAATCCCCGGTGCACGCCCGGTGCGGGCGGGAATCCCGAGTAGCCGACGTAGCGCGCGACGAGGGGCCGGAGCGCCGGGTGCGGCGCCCGGGCCACCCATTCGGGCTCACGCGCCACGGACGCCTCACCTCACCCCACGGTGACGACCGGCTCCCCGCTCGCGTCGGTGTCGCCGTTCTCCTCGGCGATCCGCATGGCCTCCTCGATCAGGGTCTCCACGATCTGGTGCTCGGGCACGGTCTTGATGACCTCACCCTTGACGAAGATCTGCCCCTTGCCGTTACCGGACGCCACGCCGAGGTCGGCCTCCCGCGCCTCACCGGGCCCGTTGACCACGCACCCCATCACCGCCACGCGCAGCGGGACCTCCATGTCCGCCAGCCCGGCGGTGACCTCGTCGGCCAGCTTGTAGACGTCGACCTGGGCGCGACCGCAGGAGGGGCAGGAGACGATCTCCAGCTTGCGCGGACGCAGGTTCAGCGACTCCAGGATCTGCGCACCGACCTTGACCTCCTCCACCGGAGGGGCCGACAGGGAGACCCGGATGGTGTCCCCGATGCCCTGGCGCAGCAGGGCGCCGAACGCCACCGACGACTTGACGGTGCCCTGGAAGGCGGGGCCGGCCTCGGTCACACCGAGGTGCAGCGGGTAGTCGCACTGCTCGGCGAGGATCTCGTAGGCGCGCACCATCACGACGGGGTCGTTGTGCTTGACCGAGATCTTCAGATCGTGGAAGTCGTGCTCGGCGAACAGCGACGCCTCCCACAGCGCCGACTCGGCCAGCGCCTCCGGGGTGGCCTTGCCGTGCTTGGCCATCAGCCGTGGGTCGAGCGAACCCGCGTTGACCCCGATGCGGATCGGCACACCGTGGTCCCCGGCCGCGCGGGCGATCTCGGCGACCTTGTCGTCGAACTTCTTGATGTTGCCCGGGTTCACCCGGACACCGGCACACCCCGCCTCGATCGCGGCGAAGACGTACTTCGGCTGGAAGTGGATGTCGGCGATGACCGGGATCTTCGACTTCGCGGCGATGGCGGGCAACGCCTCGGCGTCGTCGGCGCTCGGGCAGGCCACCCGCACGATGTCGCAGCCCGAGGCGGTCAGCTCGGCGATCTGCTGCAGCGTGGCGTTGACGTCGGCGGTCTCCGTGGTCGTCATCGACTGCACCGACACCGGGTGGTCGCTGCCGACCCCCACGGGACCGACCTGGAGCTGGCGGGTCTTCCGGCGTTCGGCGAGCACGGGCGGCGGGTTGGTGGGCAGGCCCAGGTCGACGGTCATCGCTTCCTCTTCCACTCCGGATTGCTGCCTGGCCGGGGTCCACGATACGTGAGCGCGGCCCGGCGCCGGGCACACCGACCCCCACTCGTGGGTCTCACTGGGTGAGCCGGATCGGGTTGACGATGTCGGCGGTGACCGTCAGCAGCACGAACGCACCACCGATGACAATCACCACACCGGTGACGGTGTTCAGCTTGGTGTAGTCGACGGGACCACCCGGTTCCCTGCCGCGCAGTCGGCGTAGCCAGTCGCGCACCCGTTCGTACCAGGTCACGGCGATGTGTCCGCCGTCGAGCGGCAGCAGCGGCAGCAGGTTGAAGATGCCGACGAAGAAGTTCAGGCTCGCCAGCAGCAGCAGGAACACGCCCCACAGCCCGGCCTCGACCGCCTCGCCGCCGATCCGGCTGGCCCCGACGACGCTGACCGGGGTCTCCGGGTCCCGCTCCGCACCGAAGATCGCCTCGACCACGGCGGGGACCTTCTCCGGCAGTTCGAGCAGGCGTTCCCAGGTCTGCACCATGATGTCCCCGGTGAACGCGACCGAGGCACCCACGGCGCCCACCGCTCCGTGGGACAACAGCCAGCCCTGGCTGGCCCCGATCATCCCGACCTGCTCGGTACCCCCGTCGGCGGTCGGCCGGGTGACCTCCGCCACGTCCACGGTGAGCCGCTCGCGCTCGCCCTCCCGCACCACGGTCATCGGGGTCGGCCCGGAGGCGTTCTGCACCCGGGACACCATCTCCGACCACGAGTTCACCGGGGTGCCGTTGATGCTGACGACCTCGTCACCGGACTCCAGCCCGGCGGCACGCGCCGGCGCGGGGTCACCCGGCCCGCACTGCGGGTCGTTGAACTGTTCGACCGTCTCGGCGTTGCGCACGCACTCGGACACCTCACCCACGACCGGGCGGTCGTTCAGGTTCGGCAGGCCCAGCGACACCGCCATCAGGTAGAGCACCACGAAGCCGAGCACGAAGTGGGTGAACGACCCGGCGGCGAGCACGACGGTGCGCTTCCACACCTTGTACCGCCACATCGCCCGGGGCGCCTCGTCGGGCTTCACCTCGTCGAGCGCGGTCATCCCCGCGATGTCGCAGAAACCACCGAGCGGGATCCACTTCAGCCCGTACTCGGTCTCGCCGCGCCGGAAGGAGAACACCGTCGGCCCGAATCCGACGAAGTAGCGCCGGACCTTCATGCCGAACATCTTCGCGGTGGCCATGTGCCCGGCCTCGTGCAGCGCCACCGAGACACAGATGCCCAGCGCGAAGAGCGCGACCCCCAGTAAGTAGACGAGCACGCGCTAGTTCCCTCCCGAACTGATTGCCAGGGCACGGTCGCGCGCCCATTCTTCCGCAGCCAGTACGTCGTCGACGTCGCGGGGCGGACGTGCCCACTCGTCGGCGGCGGCGACGACCTCGCCCACAGTGTCCACGATGGACGTGAAGCCCGTGTTCCCTCCGAGGAAGCGCTCCACGAGCCGCTCGTTGGCGGCGTTGAACACGGCGGGCAGGCAGCCGCCCCGGGAGCCGACGTGCCGGGCCAGGTCGACGGCGGGGAACGCCGCGGTGTCCAGCGGTTCGAAGGTCCACGTCGCGGCGGTGTCCCAGCGGCACGCGGGCGCGGCCTCCGGCACCCGGC
>NZ_KE387040.1:139040-147233 GCF_000430445.1 Saccharomonospora iraqiensis subsp. iraqiensis | reverse complement strand
GACCCCGTGTCACGGCGCGACCCGCCAGAGTGCCTCCAACGGCAGCGCGCGGATCCGGTCGCCGAACGGCAGGGTCTGTCGCCCCGTGTACAGCACGTAGCCCGCGACGAACCGCTCACCCAACCGGTCGGCGAGGTGCCGCAGTCCGCGGACGTCCTCGGCGCGGACGGTGGAACCGGCCTTGACCTCGACCGCGACGACCCGTCCGTCCGGGGTCTCCACGACCACGTCGACCTCGACCTTGTCCTTCGTCCGGTAGTGGTACAACGTGCCGCGTTCGGTGGACCAGGTGAGCTGCCGGGAGAGCTCACCCACCACGAAGTTCTCCACCATCGGCCCGGCGGCCCCTCCCGGATCGGCGAGCCGGTTCGCGTCCTGACCGAGCAGATGGCAGGCGATCCCGGTGTCGACGAACGCGAGTTTCGGTGTCCCCACGGCGCGGTGGGTCCCGCCCGGCGCCCACGCGGGGATGGATTTGATGAGGAAGACCGAGGACAACAGGTCCAGGTAGCGTGTGAGAGTGGTCCTGGGGATCCCGCTCTCCCCGGCCAACGCCCCCGGTACCAGCAGTCCACCCGCGCGTCCGGCCAACAGCCGCAGGAGGGTGTGGAGATCGCGGCGACGTTCGATCTCGGCCAGTTCGAGCACGTCGCGCTCGATCAGGGTGGACAGGTACGAGTCGAAGAACGCGGCACGTCGGCGTCGGGTCCGCCGGACCGCCTCGGGGAAACCACCGACCGTGATGCGCTCCAGATAGTCCCGGCGACGCAGCTCCGAGGTGTACTCGAGGTCGGCACCGTGACCGAAGGCGGCGTCAATGAACGCGTCCGCACCGTCACTGATCTCCCCCTGGGAGAACGGCCACAGCTCGAGAATCTCCATCCGCCCCGGCAGGGCGTCCGGAAGTGCCCGTAACGCGAGGATGCGCGACGAGCCGGTGAGCAAAAACCGGCCGGGAGTCGGGTCGAGGTCCACTGTCAGCTTGATCGGTCGCAGCAACTCCGGGGCGAGCTGGATCTCATCGATGACCATGAGCCCGGGATGCTCGACGAAGCCGGTCGGATCGAGTCGCGCCGCCTCCAGCGTCGCCGGATCGTCGAGAGGACGCAGGACCGGGTCCCCGGCCCGGGAGGCGGCCAGCCGGGTGAGCGTGCTCTTGCCTGCCTGCCGGGCGCCGTTCACGAGGACGACCCGGGTGTCCGTCAGCGCTTCGGTGACCAGCGATTCGGCTCGACGCGGGAGCAGGTCCTGTGGATGTGGCACAACCGCCAGTATGCCCGAACATCCGCGCCCCGTGGTCACCTGGCCGCCGGTCCCGTGGTCACCTGGCCGCCGGTCCCGTGGTCACCTGGCCGCTCGACATCCGTCGACGCGGCCGTCCGCCGTCGTGTCCCCTCCTACCGGGGCGGTCCTCAGCTCTCGGCCGCGAGCTGACCGCAGGCCGCGGCGATCTCCTGGCCCCGCGTGTCGCGCACCGTGCAGGGCACGCCGCCCTCGTTGACGCGGCGGACGAACTCACGCTCCACCGGCTTCGGGGAGGCGTCCCACTCACTGCCCGGGGTCGGGTTCAGGGGGATGACATTGACGTGCGCCAGGTGGCCCAGATGCGTGCGCAGCCGCTCGGCCAGCAGGTCCGCGCGCCAGGGATGGTCGTTGCGGTCCCGGATCAGCGCGTACTCGATGGAGACCCGCCTGCCCGTGGTGTCGGCGTAGTGGCGGGCCGCGTCCAGCACCTCGGCCACCGGCCAGCGGTTGTTCACCGGGACCAGCTCGTCGCGCAGTTCGTCGTCCGGCGCGTGCAGCGACACCGCCAGCCGCACCTGCATACGCTCGGCGGCCAGCTTCCGGATCGCCGGGGCGAGCCCGACGGTCGACACCGTGACCGACCGTTGGGAGATCCCCAACCCGGCCGGTGCCGGGTCGGTGATCCGCCGCACCGCGTCGACCACCCTGCGGTAGTTGGCCAGCGGCTCGCCCATGCCCATGAACACGATGTTCGACAGTCGTCCCGGGGCGGGCGCGCCGTCGGGGCCGGGCATCTCGCCGTCCCGCATCACGGCGGCGGCGGCACGGACCTGGTCGACGATCTCCGCCGTGGACAGGTTGCGGTCCAGCCCGCCCTGCCCCGTCGCGCAGAACGGACAGGCCATCCCGCAGCCCGCCTGGCTGGAGATGCACAACGTCGCCCGATCCGGGTAGCGCATCAGCACGCTCTCCAGCATGGTGCCGTCGTGTGCGCGCCACAGCGTCTTCCGGGTGCTCCCGCCGTCGCAGTCCACCGCGCGGACCTGCGTCAACAGCGAGGGCATCAGCTCGTCCACGAGCCGCTGCCGCGACGCCGCCGGGATGTCGGTCATGGCCTCCGGATCGACCGTCAGCCGGGAGAAATAGTGGTGCGACAGTTGCTTCGCGCGGAAGGGCTTCTCCCCGAGCGCGGCGACCGCCTCGGCACGTCCGGCCGTGTCGAGATCGGCCAGGTGCCTGCTCGGCAGACCTTTGCGGGGGGCGTCGAAGACGAGGGGCAATGCAGTCATGGCTCCGCCATTGTCCCACGTCAGCCTCACCGTGGTCGCGTGGTCCCCTGCCACGCGCCCGACCGGCCGGTCGGGCCACCCTCGGTCGGGATCTCGCGAAAACGGGCGCGACGGCCCCCCGTGCGGGGCTAGACTCCGGCTTTCCGCCGTGTCATCCGCCCTCGTCCGGGAGGTGGTCCGTGTGTCCCACGGGAGCCCGTCGACACCGGCGACGTCCGTCCCCCCGCCGGGAACACCGTGCTGGGTCGAACTGGCCGCCGTGGACGAGCCCACGGCACGCCGGTTCTACGGGGAACTGTTCGGCTGGGACTTCCACGTCAAACGCGACCCGGTCGCGACCAACCGTCGCTACACCCTCGCGCTGCGGGACGGGATCGAGGTCGCCGGGCTGTACCAGGCGGCTCCCGGGCAGCCGACCGGCTGGTCGGTACACCTGTCCGTGGTGAACGCCGCGAGCAGCGTGGGCTGGGTCGAACACCTCGGCGGAACGGTCCGGCTCGGGCCGGTGGACATCCCGGACCGGGGCACGGTCCTGCACGCCACCGACCCGGCCGGGACACCGGTGGTCCTGTGGCAACCGCCGGAGGGCTGGTCGCTGGGCTCCGGGATCCCCGGCACGCTCAGCGGCGTCGACCTCAACACCCCGGACGCGGAGAGCACGGACGGCTTCTACCGCCGACTGTTCGCCTTCACCAGTGAACAGATCGGGCGGGACGGCATCGACTACGCGGAGTGGCGACTCGGGCCGCGCGCCGTTCTGTACCGCTGTGTCCTCGACCCGGAGCCGGGTCCGCCGACGGCACCGCACTGGATGACCTACTTCGCGGTCGAGCCGGCACGCGGCGCGGACGCGACCGCGGGACACGCGATGATGCTCGGCGGGGACGTGATCACCGAGCCCTACGACACCCAGTCCGGCCGCACGGCCACCCTGGCCGATCCGGACGGGGCACTGTTCTCGGTGACCGACCACTCCCGGCCGGTCGATCTCGGTGTCGGTCGTTCGGAGGTCGACGACCCCCACGGCGATTGAGCGACCGACCCCGTTCTCCGACGGCGGGCGCCGTCACACGGGGACGAACGCGCTGAGCAACAGCCAGGACACCACCGCCGACGGCAGCAGCGAGTCGAGCCGGTCCATCAGGCCGCCGTGCCCCGGAAGGAGGGTGCCCATGTCCTTGATGCCCAGGTCCCGCTTGATCAGCGACTCCATCAGATCGCCCAACGTCGCGGAGAGCACCACCGCGGCACCGAACAGCACGCCCTGCCAGGCCTGCCCGTCCAGCAGCAGGGTCAGCGACAGCGCGCCGCCCGCCACACCGGTGGTCAGCGACCCACTGAACCCTTCCCAGGTCTTCTTCGGGCTGATCGACGGGGCCATCGGGTGCCGGCCGCGCAACACACCGGCGATGTAGCCGCCGGTGTCGGACGCCACGACCACGATGAGGAAGGAGAGCACCCGGCCGACCCCGTCGTCGGGGGGCACGAGCATGGCGGCGAACGCCGCGAACAACGGCAGGTAGGCCGCCGCGAACACCGAGGCGGCGACGTCGCGCAGATAGCCGGACGCGCCGCCGCGCAGTCGCCACAGCAGGCAGGTGAGCACCGTCAGCACGAACGCGGTCACCGCGCCGGCCCGGCCGTAGGGCCAGGCGAGCCAGATCATGGCCTGGCCGCCCACCAGCACCGGGACGAGCGCGATCCGGATGCCCACCGAGCGGCGCAGCGCCCCCGCGAGTTCGACGGTTCCCACGGCGATGGCGGCGGCGATGATGCCGATGAACAGGTACCGGACCGTGAACAGCGACCCGAGGATCGCCGCGCCGAGCGCCACCCCGACCGCGATGGCGGCGGGCAGGTCGCGCCCCGCCCGGGACGTCCTGCCCCCGGTTCCGGACCCGCCCTCCCCGGACGGTTCGTCCGGAGGGTCGTCGCGCGTGGATCCGCCGTTCGACCCGCCGGGCACCGAGGGATCCCCGTCCGAGGCCTGGTCGTCGCTCACCGTCGGCATCAGACCTCGAGGAGTTCGGATTCCTTGTGCTTGACGAGCTCCTCGACCTGATGGACGTACTTGTCCGTCAGGTTCTGCAGCTCCTTCTCCGCACGGGCGACGTCGTCCTCACCGGCCTCGCCGTCCTTGGCGATCCGGTCCAGCTCCTCCTTGGCCTTGCGGCGCACGCTGCGGATGGAGATCTTGCCCTCTTCGCCCTTGCTCTTGGCGACCTTGACCATCTCCTTCCGCCGCTCCTCGGTGAGCTGCGGGATCACCACCCGGATGACGGTGCCGTCGTTGCTCGGGTTCACACCCAGGTCGGAATCCCGGATCGCCCGCTCGACCGCACCGAGCTGGGACGTGTCGTAGGGCTTGATCACGGCCATCCGGGCTTCCGGGATGTTGACGCTCGCGAGCTGGTTGAGCGGGGTCGGCACGCCGTAGTACTCGACGTGGATGCGGGCGAACATGCTCGGGGAGGCCCTGCCGGTGCGCACCGACGTCAGATCCTCCTTGGCGACGGACACCGCTTTCTCCATCTTCTCCTCGGCATCGAGGAGGGTCTCGTCGATCACGACTGCTCCAGGTGTGTGGGGGTACTGACCAGTGTCCCGATCCTCTCACCACTGACCGCCCGGGCGATGTTGCCCTCGGTGAGAAGGTTGAACACGATGATCGGCATGTTGTTGTCCATGCACAGGCTGAAGGCCGTCGCATCGGCGACCTTGAGCCCCTGTTCGATCACCTCGCGATGGCGGATCTGGTCGAACAGCATCGCGTCGGGGTCGTTCTTCGGGTCGGCGTTGAACACGCCGTCGACCGCCTTGGCCATGAGCACCACGTCGCAACTGATCTCGAGGGCACGTTGCGCGGCCGCGGTGTCGGTCGAGAAGTAGGGCATCCCGGTACCCGCACCGAAGATCACGACGCGCCCCTTCTCCAGGTGCCGTTCGGCCCTGCGGGGCACGTAGGGCTCGGCGACCTGCCCCATCGTGATCGCGGACTGGACCCGGGTGGGAATGCCCTCCTTCTCCATGAAGTCCTGCAGGGCCAGCGAGTTCATCACCGTGCCCAGCATCGCCATGTAGTCGGCCCGGTCGCGGTCCATGCCGCGCTGGGACAACTCGGCGCCGCGGAAGAAGTTCCCCCCACCGATCACGACGGCCACCTGGACCCCGGTGCGCACGACATCGGCGATCTGGGCGGCCACCGAGTGCACCACGTCCGGGTCGACACCCAGCGAGCCACCGCCGAACATCTCGCCGCCCAGCTTGAGCAACACCCGCCGGTAACCGTGTCCGGGCCTGCCGGTGCCGTCCGTGTCCATCTCGCCTCCGCGCTCTCCTGCCGCCGGTACGCCGTCCGCGCCGTCCGTTCCCGTGCCCGGCCGGGCCGTGGATACCCGGCCGGTCCCGTCGACCCGCCCGGCGGGGTGGGCCGACGGGACGATTCTCCCGCCTGTCTCACGGCTGTGCCCCGCCTCCTGACCTGGCGGGAGACGGGGCACGGGTGCCGGTCGCCGGTCAGGCCTGGCCGACCTCGAACCGGACGAACCTCGTGACGGTCACGCCCGCCTCGTCGAGCAGGTTCTGCACCGTCTTCTTGTTGTCGGTCACCGACGGCTGCTCCAGCAGCACGGTGTCCTTGTAGAAGGCGTTGACCTTGCCCTCGATGATCTTCGGGAGCGCCTGCTCCGGCTTGCCCTCCTCGCGGGCGGTCTGCTCCGCGATGCGCTTCTCGTTCTCCACGAGTTCGGACGGCACGTCGTCGCGCGTGAGGTACTGCGGCTTGAGCGCCGCCACCTGCAGGGCCGCGTTCCGGGCGGCCTCGGCGTCGTCGCCGGTGTACTCCACCAGCACGCCGACCGCGGGCGGCAGGCCCGAGCCCCGACGGTGCAGGTAGGTGCTCACCTGCCCGTCGAAGGCCGCGACCCGGCGCAGCTCCAGCTTCTCGCCGATCTTCGCGGACAGTTCCTGGATCGCCTCGGCGACGGTCCCGCCGTTCAGCTCGGCGTTGCGGAGCTGCTCCACGTCGTTCGTGCGCTGGGCCTTCGCCACGTCCACGATCCTGTCGGCCAGCGTCAGGAACTCGTCGTTCTTGGCGACGAAGTCGGTCTCCGAGTTGAGCTCGACGAGCACGCCGCCGTCACCGGCCACCACGCCCTCGGCGGTGGCCCGCTCGGCACGCTTGCCGACGTCCTTCGCACCCTTGATGCGCAGGAACTCGACGGCCTTGTCGAAGTCGCCCTCGGACTCCTCCAGCGCCTTCTTGCAGTCCATCATCCCCGAGCCGGTGAGCTCGCGGAGGCGCTTGACGTCTGCCGCGGTGTAATTCGCCATTGTCAGTAAGTCTTTCCGTTCCTTCGTACGGTCTTCTGGCAGAGGAATCAGGACGCGGTCGTCTGCTCGCTCGACTGCTCCGCGGGCTGCTCACCGGACTGCTGGGCGGCGCCCTCCGAGCCCGCGAGCAGCTCCTGCTCCCACTCGGGGAGCGGCTCGTCCGTCGCGACCCCGGCCTCGGGCTTCTCCTCGCCCTCGGGAGCGGAGCCGTTGCGGCCGGAGCGCGCCATCAGACCCGCGGCGGAGGCCTCGGCGACGATCTTGGTCAACAGTGCGGCCGACCGGATGGCGTCGTCGTTGCCCGGGATCGGGTAGTCGACCTCGTCCGGGTCGCAGTTCGTGTCCAGGATCGCCACCACCGGGATACCCAGCTTGCGGGCCTCGTCGACGGCGATGTGCTCCTTCTTGGTGTCGACGATCCACACGGCGCTCGGCACCTTGGACATGTCGCGGATACCGCCGAGGGTCCGCTCCAGCTTGTCCTTCTCCCGGGTCAGGGTGAGGATCTCGCGCTTGGTCAGGCCCTGGAACCCGCCGGTCTGCTCCTGCGCCTCCAGCTCCTTGAGCCGCTGCAGACGGCGGTGCACGGTCTGGAAGTTGGTCAGCATGCCACCGAGCCAACGCTGGTTGACGAACGGCATGCCCACCCGGAGGGCCTCCTGGGAGATGGCCTCCTGCGCCTGCTTCTTCGTGCCGACGAACAGGATCGTGCCGCCGTGGGCGACGGTCTCCTTGACGAACTCGAAGGCGCGGTCGATGTAGGACAGCGTCTTCTGCAGGTCGATGATGTAGATGCCGTTGCGCTCGGTGAGGATGTAGCGCTTCATCTTCGGATTCCAGCGGCGGGTCTGGTGCCCGAAGTGCACGCCGGAATCGAGCAGCTGCTTCATGGTGACGACGGCCATGGCCGGATTCGCACCTCTTCTGTGTTGAGCGCGCCGGGCGCGGGGCCCGACGACGCGGTGGCCGGTTGTCGCGGGGGCCGGGTGGCCCACCGCCCTGGTGCCGTGCGGACGCCCGGACCCCACGGTGTCGGCCACCGTGGAGACCGCCGGGCACCCTGTCCCGTGCCGGGGATCCGGACACCGGTCCGCGGGTGGGACAGCACGTGCACGCGAAGTCGACCCGTACGCACACAGGTCGCGTCCCGGATTGTACGCCGACGCCCGGTGGCCCTCGACCCGCGGGCGGCACCACCCGGGAACCGTCCCCACCCGTCCGTGTCACGTCCCCACCTGTCCACAGTTCGCGGCCCGTCCGGCACGAGCCGCACGCACCGTCCCGCCGCGCCCGGCACCCTGGACCGATGCGACGAGACGGACGGAAC
>NZ_KE387040.1:127280-138940 GCF_000430445.1 Saccharomonospora iraqiensis subsp. iraqiensis | reverse complement strand
CCGCCGGTGGCCGAGCCGGCGGGCCGCGAGCAGCGCGGGCAGGATGCCCTGCACCGGACGCACCCGGCCGTCCAACGCGAGTTCGCCGAGCAGCACCGTCCCCCGCAGCTTGTCCGGGGGGACGACCGAGGAGGCGGCCAGGACCGCGGCCGCGATGCCGAGGTCGTAGGCCGACCCCACCTTCGGCAGGTCGGCGGGGAACAGGCCGAGCGTCACGGCGGTCTCCGGCCAGGCCCGCCCACTGTTGCGGACCGCCGCACGCACCCGGTCCTTGGCCTCCCGCAGTCCCGCGTCCGGCAGGCCGACGAGCTTCGTGCCCGGCATGCCCGCACCGATGTCCGCCTCGATCTCGATCACCCGGCCCTCGATGCCGACGACCGCCACGGACCGGGCCCGCGCCAGGGGCATCAGAAGGCCCCGGCGATGTGCCGTACGACCGGCTCCTCGCCGGGCGGGTGGTCGATCGCGACGACGTCGAAGCGGATCGGGCACCACGCCACCCGGCGGGCGGCCAGCCACCGGCTGGTGAGCCCCCGGATGCGGCGGCGTTTGTCCTCGGTGACCGCCTCCGCGGGGCTGCCGAAGTTCCGGCCGGAACGGGTCTTCACCTCGCAGACCACCAGCGTCGTCCCGTCGGTGGCGAGGATGTCCAGCTCGCCCTCCCGACAGCGCCAGTTGCGTTCCAGGACGGTGAGTCCCTGCCTGCGCAGATGCTCGGCCGCGAGGTCCTCGCCGGCACGTCCCAGTGCCTGTCGGTCGCCGTGTGTGCGGGCACGCCGCACCTCGATGTCCACTCACGTCACCCCCAGGGTGCTCGTCGGGTCGCGTCGGTCACCGCTGACACTCCCAGGGCGGGAACCCTCCGACCAGCACGAACGGACCGGGCCTGTGGACAACCGGGGGCCTGTGGACAACCGGGACACGAACGGACCGTGCGGTGCCGGAAGAGCGGGAAGGTGTCGTACGAATCGCACGACGACGACACACGGTGACGAGGACACCACTGCTCCGGGAGCGGAGCGGCTACCCTGGAACCATCCATCCACGACGAGAGGCGCGCGATGACCGGCGCGCACCGACCCCGCCGTTGTCACTCGCGGACTGGGACGCGTTGCCCGAGGACGAAGGCACGCGCGTCGAACTCCGGGAAGGCCTGCTGATCCGGAGTCCACGACCGGACCGGCGACACAGCCGTGCGGTGTCCCGACTCGTTCGTGTGCTGGACGAGCAACTACCCGCCGGGGTCGAAGGTCTGCGGGAGTTCGAGGTACTGATCGGCGACCGCCCTCTTCCCACGGTCCGGGTGCCGGACCGTGGTGGTCACCAGGGCCGACGGCCCGACCCGGCGGCTGCGCGCCGAGGACGTGCTCGTCGCGATCGAGGTGGTCTCCCCCGGCTCGCAACGCACCGACACGGTCACCGAGCCGTCGGAGTACGCCGAGGCGGGCATCCCGCACTACTGGGTCGTGGACCTCGACGACCCGGTCAGCCTGGTGGCCTACCACTTCGCCGAGGAGTTCGGGTACCTGGAGGCCCCCGCGGTCACCCGGGTCTTCAGCACCACCGACCCGGTGCCGCTGCACGTCGATCTCGACGCGCTCCCACGGGCGCGGTAGGGCCGGGAACCCTCAGCCGCCGCCGAACGGTCCCTCGTCCGGCAGGCGCAGTTCCGGCTTGTCCAGCTCCTCCACGTTCACGTCCTTGAACGTGATCACGCGGACGTTCTTGACGAAGCGGGCCGGCCGGTACATGTCCCACACCCAGGCGTCGGACATACGCACCTCGAAGTACACCTCGCCACCCCCGTCGCGGACCTGCACGTCCACGGCGTTGGCCAGGTAGAACCGTCGCTCCGTCTCCACCACGTAGGAGAACTGCCCGACGATGTCGCGGTACTCGCGGTACAGCGACAGCTCCATCTCGGTCTCGTACTTCTCGAGATCCTCCGCACTCATGAAACCCGGGCCCCTCCTCGCACTCCTGTCAACCGGTCGCCGGCGGAAGCTCCATTCTCGCGCACGGCCGCCGTCCCGGCACCCGCCGCGCCGTGGTTCCCGCGGTCGTCCGTGCCCGCACCATACTGCGCCCACGCACGTCCGGTATCCGCCCCGTCGCCGCCCGGGACCCCGTCTCCGCCCGGTACGCCGTCCCCGACCGGAGCGAGCGCGTCCCCCGGGTTCTCCGTGTCCCCCGGGTTCTCCATCTCCCCCGGCCCCGGCAGGTCGGCCACGCCGTTCTGCAGGGCGGCGACGCTGAGGCGCACGCGGTGCGGTGCCCGCATCCCGTGTGCGGCCGCCGCCGCGGCGACGTTCGTGTACGACCACCGGTGCTCCGGGCAGGGACCGTGCTCGGACAGGGCCGCGCCGTGGTCGGACGTCGTGTAGCCCTTGTGGCCGGCGAAGCCGTACACGGGGTACGTACCGTGCAGTCCCGCCATGATGCGGTCCCGGGTCACCTTGGCCAGCACCGAGGCGGCCGCGACGCAGGCCACCGCGCGGTCGCCCTTCACCACGGACAGGCTGGGCGCGGGGAGCCCGGACACGCGGAAACCGTCGGTGAGCACGTACCCGGGCCGCCGCGACAGGCCGGCCACCGCGCGCCGCATGCCCTCGAGGTTGGTGACGTGGATGCCGTAGGCGTCGACCTCCGCGGCGGGGACCACCACCACGCAGTGGTCGAGGGCCCGGCGCAGGATCTGTTCGTACACACGGTCGCGGGCGGCGGCGGTGAGCAGTTTGGAATCGGTCAGCTCCGCCAGCCGCGTGGAATCGGTGCGCCGCAGCACACAGGCGGCCACCACCAGGGGCCCGGCGCAGGCACCGCGTCCGGCCTCGTCCACCCCGGCCACCGGGCCGAGTCCGCGGCGGTCCAGCGCGGACTGCAGGGCCCAGGCCGTCTCACCCCGGATAACCGCGCGGGGAGGACGCGGCACATCCGGCACCGCTGTCGCGTTCACCGCGCTCAGTGCTCCCGTTCGACCGACCCGACGGCTCGCCGTCCCGTGCCGACTGCCGTGGCCGCCCGGCGTCCCGCCCGGACGACGGGCCAGGAGGCCGCGGCACCGACACCCAACGGTAGTCCCTGCTGCCAGGTCGGCGCCGCCGGCGCCACGGGCGCCGCCGCCACCGGTTCCTGCTGGGGGTTGTGGTCACTGACCACGCCCCACCGGGACGGGGGCAGCACGATCAGGCGCGCCTTGCCGATGATGTTGTCCACCGGGACGGCACCCCGGGGACCGCCACCGCCCTGGTAGCGGGAGTCGGAGGAGTTGTTGCGGTTGTCGCCCATCACCCAGACGGTGCCCTCGGGAACCCGGACCGGGCCGAAGTCCTCCTGCTCCCGGTCTCCGCCCTCCCAGTAGAGGTAGGGCTCGTCGAGCGGTCGGCCGTCCACGACGACCCTGTTCCGGTCGTCGCAGCACTGCACGGTCTGTCCTCCGGTGGCGATGATCCGCTTGACGAAGTCCCGCTCGTCGGGCGGTGCGAGACCGAAAGCCGACCCGACGTTCTGGAAGAACTGGGCGACGGGGTTGGCCGACTCCAACGGCGGATCGTCCTCGACCCACGGCTGCGGCCCGCGGAACACCACGACGTCGCCGGGTGCGGGGTCGGTGAAGTGGTAGGTCACCTTGTCGACCAGGATGCGGTCCGGCGTACACCCGGGGCACCCGTGGAGCGTCTCCTCCATCGACCCGGAGGGGATCATGTAGACCCGCCCGAGGAACTGCTGGATCAGAAAGGCCAGGACGAGCGCGACCACGATCAGGATCGGGAGTTCTTTCCAGAACGAGCGCTGCTTGTCCGCCCTGCTCTTCTCCGGGTGGGCCCCGGCCGCGGGAGACGAACCGTCCTCCGTACCGGACCGGCCCGTCGACTCACCGTCCTCCCGGGACGAGGTCGTCCGCCCGTCGTCACCCGACGACGGGGTCGACCCGTCCTCCGGAGTCGACCTGTCCTCCGGACGTTCCGGCTCGTCTTCCGCGGCGTTCGAGGGCACTGACTCCACCACGTCAGCTTACGGTAACGGGCCGACCACTTCAGGACGCGGGCTTCTCCCGGCGCTCCTTGATCTTGGCGGCCTTCCCGCGCAGGTCACGCAGGTAGTACAGCTTCGCGCGGCGCACGTCGCCCTTCTTGGAGACCTCGATCTTGGCGATGTTCGGCGAGTGCACGGGGAAGGTGCGCTCCACGCCGACGCCGAAGGAAACCTTGCGCACGGTGAACGTCTCGCGGATGCCCCCGCCCTGACGGCGGATGACCACGCCCTGGAACACCTGGTTGCGCTCGCGGTTGCCCTCGATAACGCGGACGTGAACCTTCAGCGTGTCGCCCGGGCGGAAATACGGAATGTCGGAACGCAGAGACTCGGCGTCCAGCGCGTCCAGGGTGTTCATCGGTGTCCGTCCTCGTCCTTGGTGGCTTCACATCGTTGCGGGCGCACGCCTGCTCACGGGGAGCGGGCGGCCCAGGAGTTCGGCGCGTGAACCGGTCGCGCCAACCCCGCAAGTATTACAGACGTACTCGGCCGTCACTCACCGGCCTCCCGACGCAGCCGGTCGAGCACCTCGGTGTCCCGGGCGTCGAGGCCGTTCTCCGGCAGTCCCGTCAGCAGGTCCGGCCTGCGCCGGTAGGTGCGTTCGAGTGCCCGGTCCCGTCGCCACCGGTCGATGGCCGCGTGGTTGCCGGACCGCAGCACGTCGGGTACCGCCAGGTCCCGCCACACCTCGGGCCGGGTGTAGCTGGGGCCCTCCAGCAGCCCGTCCGAGAACGAGTCCTGCTCGGCCGAGACCGGGTTCCCCAGCACGCCGGGCAGCAACCGGGTCACCGCCTCCACGATCACCAGGACGGCCGCCTCCCCGCCGACCAGCACGTAGTCACCGATCGAGACCTCGTCCACGGGCATCCGGCGTGCGGCGTCGGTGAACACGCGCTCGTCGATGCCCTCGTACCGCCCGCACGCGAACACCAGGTGTTCCTCGGCGGCGTAGCGGTGGGCGAGCTCCTGGGTGAACGGCCTGCCCGCGGGGGTGGGGACGACCAGTCGGGTCCCCTCGGCACAGACGTCGTCCAGTGCCTCGCCCCAGACCTGGGGCTTCATCACCATGCCGGGGCCGCCGCCGTACGGGGCGTCGTCCACGGCGCGGTGCACGTCGTACGTCCAGTCCCGCAGGTCGTGCACCCCGACCTCGAGCAGGCCACGGTCGATCGCCCGGCCGAGCAACGCCGCGCGCAACGGCTGCAGGTACTCGGGGAAGATCGTGACGACATCGATCCGCAGCGGCGACGGCGCGCCGCCGCGCGCCGGGTCGGTCCCGTTCGTCTCGTTCACCGGCTGTCCGTCCACGTCCGTCCGTCAGCCGTCCAGAAGTCCCTCGGGCGGGTCCACGACGAGCCTGCCCCCGGCCACGTCGACGTGCGGCACGAGCGCCGCCACGAACGGCACGAGCGCCTCCGTGCCGGACACGTCCAGCACCAGCAGTTCACCCCCGGGTGCGTGCACGATCCCCCGCACGGTCCCGACGGCGGTGCCGTCCGGCAGTTCGGCGCGCAGCCCCTCGAGTTCGTGATCGTAGAACTCGTCCGGGTCCTCCAGCGGGGGCAGTGCGTCCGCCTCCGCGAGCAGTTGGAGCCCGCGCAGTTCCTCGGCCGCCGACCGGTCGGGCACCTCGGCGAAGCGCACCAGCAGCCGTCCGCCGTGCGGGCGGACGGCTACCACGGTGAGCTCCCGGGTGTCGCCGTTGCGGGCCCGACCGGTCAACACCGTGTCCTCGGCGAACCGGTCCCCGGGGGAATCGGTGTGCACGTCCACGGCGAGTTCGCCCCGGATCCCGTGCGGCTTCACCACGCGGCCCACGACGACCTGCACGCCTGTGCGCTCCCGTTCCGACGGCACTAGTGGTCGGTGTCGACGACGTCCACGCGGATGCCCCGACCGCCGACGGACCCCATCACGGTGCGCAGCGCGGTCGCCGTCCGGCCGCCGCGGCCGATCACCTTGCCGAGGTCGTCCGGGTGGACGTGCACCTCGAGGGTCCGTCCCCGGCGTGTGGTGATCAGCTCGACCTGGACGTCGTCCGGGTTGTCGACGATGCCCCGCACCAGGTGTTCGAGCGAGTCGGCCAGGAAGCTCACGCCTGGTCGGCCTTCTCGCCCTCACCCGTGGCCCCGGAGTCGGCCGCGGCGGTGTCCCCGCTCGTGTCCTCGCCACCGTCGTCGGCCTTGTCGGCCTTCTTGCCACCCTTCTTCTTCGGGGTGGTGGCCGCGACGGAGGGCTCCTCGTTCGCCGCGGCCAACGCCGCGTTGAACCGCTCCTGCTTGGTGGGCCCGGGCTCCGGCGCCTTCAGCGAGCCCTCGGCGCCGGGCAGGCCCTTGTACTTCTGCCAGTCGCCGGTGACCTCGAGGATGCGCTGGACCGGCTCGGTCGGCTGGGCACCGACACCGAGCCAGTGCTGGGCGCGCTCGGAGTCCACCTCGATGTAGCTGGGCTCCCGCTTCGGGTGGTACTTGCCGATGGTCTCGATGGCCCGGCCGTCCCGACGGGTACGGGCGTCCGCCACGATGATGCGGTAGTAGGGCTCGCGAATCTTGCCGAGGCGCTGCAGCTTGATCTTGACAGCCACGGGGGTGGGTACTCCTGTCGTCTTCTCGTACTCGGGTCGGGACACGATCCGAGTGGGGAGCCGGATCCAGGTGCCCGCAGGTATGGTCTGCGCTCCGGCACGGTGAGAGGGCCCGGTCCGGAGCGGGCAAGCTCCCATTTTGCCAGACCGCTCCGGCGGGGCCGCACCGGCGGGGTACCCCGCCCTGCCCGGCCACCCGGGTGCGGGCGCGCTCACGTCGTGAGGACGCCGAGCGAGGTGAGCAGGATCGCCAGCGCGGGCAGGAAGTTGTTCATCTGGTGGGCGACGATGCTGCCCAGCAGCCGCCCGGTGACCAGCCGCGCCAGCCCGATCGGGATGGCGATCACCAGCAACAGGGAGGTGCGCAGCGGCTCCAGGTGGCTCACCGCGAACACCGCCGTGGACAGCACGAAGGCCGCGAAGCGGCTCCACCGCACGCTGCCCCAGCCGAGCCGCTCGGCCGCGCCCCACAGCACCCCCCGGTAGATGATCTCCTCGCAGATCGGCCCGAGCAGCCACAGGTAGACGAACATGACCAGGGCGGCCGAGACGGACATCGGCTTGTTCTCCACCAGGGTGCCGATCGCCGAGCCGGTGTTGGCCTCACCGACCGCCTCGGTCCACACCAGCACGCCCACGACCGTGCACACCAGCCCGAGCACACCGAACTTGAGGCCGATCCGCACGTCGTCCCAGCGCCAGGACAGCCGCAGGTCCGCCAGCGGACCGTTGCCCCGCACCTTCGTGATGGCGAGTGCCGCGGCCGTCGCGAGCAGCGTGGGCGTCATCGTGCCGATCAGCACGTCGCGCACGGGCAGCGACTCCACCGGCCCCCCGCCGAGCAGCGCGCCGACGAAGGCGGCGGTGGTGAGCAGCACGGCCTCGACGAGCAGGAACGCGCCGAACCCCCAGCGGTGGGACGGCCCGGTCTCCTCCGGCCGCGGCCGGGCGGTCCGCTCCGGCCCGTCCCCGGTCCGGTCGGGCGCCGACCCCGGATACTCCCCTTCGGTCACACCGATCCCTTCGCCGTCCGGTGAGGCGGCACCGCCCGCGACGTCCCGTCCGGCGGGCGGTCTCGATCTTGCCCTGAGCCTACTGACCGCATCCGGTCCCTCACGAACCGCCGAACAGCAGCAGCGCGGGAGGCAGGTTGTTGACGGCGTGCGCGACGACACTCGCGCCGACCCGGCCGGTGATCAACCTCGCGGCACCGATCGCGACGCCCTGCGCGATCAGCGCCGGGGTCCGGGTCGGGTCCGCGTGAACCTGGGCGAAGACCAACGCGGTCAGGACCAGGACCGCCCACGGGGGGATCCGGTGGTGGGCCAGTGCGTTCCAGAGCGCACCGCGGAAGAGCAGCTCCTCGGTCAGCGGAGCCCCCACGACGAGCACCAGCGCGGCCACCACGAGCCACCCGACGTGGGAGGTGAGGCCGGTGAACACGTCGGTGACCGGATCCGACATCCGCTCCCGGCCGTACACCTGGATCAGCAGCATGCCCAGCAGATACGCGGCGAGCAGGGAGAAACCGCCGCAGGCGAGACCGATCCGCAGGTCCCGCCCGGTGGGCACGAGCCCGAAGTCGGCGAACGGCCCGCGTCCCCACCGACGGGAACCGAGGACGGGGCCGATCCCGAGCAGCAGGTTCGGCAGGAACGCCAGCAGGATCACCGGCCCCAGCTCCGGCAGGTTCAGCGGCCCCGGCCTCCCCACGGCCAGGCCGGACAACACCAGGGACAGCACGTAGTAGGAGCCGTAGGACAGGAAGAACGCCAGCAGTCCCCAGTGCGCGCCGAGCACCAGACCGTCGCGGGCCGAGGGCGCACCGTCCTCGCGCTCCACCGCGCCTCCCCCGTACCGTCGTCCGTCGCCTGTGGAGTCTCCCGCTCCACGGTCAACCCTACGGGGGCGACCGGAACCGCGTCAGTCGATCAGTCGGCCGCGCAGCATCAGGTGGGTGGGGCGGCGCAGCACCGACAGATCCGCACGCGGATCGGCGTCCAGCACGAGCAGATCGGCGGGGGCGCCGTCGGCGATTCCCGCGTGCCCCAGCCACTCCCGGGCCCCCCAGGACGCTGCGGCGAGCGCCCGATCGGGGGACATGCCCACGGCGTGCAGCGCCTCGATCTCGTCGACGATCCGGCCGTGGGCGACCATGCCGCCCGCGTCCGTGCCCGCGTGCACCGCGACGCCCGCGTCCAGGGCCGCCGCGACCATGTCGGACACCCCCGCGTGCAAGGCCCGCATGTGCGCGGCGTAGGTGGGGTACTTCGCGGCCTGCGCGGCGATGCCGGGGAAGTTCTCGATGTTGATCAGGGTGGGGACCAGTGCCGTGCCCCGCCGGGCCATCTCGGCCAGCAGCTCGGTGGACAGTCCCGTGCCGTGTTCGAGGCAGTCGACACCCGCCGCGATCAGTCCGGGCAGCGCGTCCTCGCCGAACACGTGCGCGGTCACCCGCGCGCCCGCCTCGTGCGCGACCGCCACCGCCTCGGCGAGCACGTCGTCCGGCCACAGCGGCGCGAGGTCACCGACCGACCGGTCGATCCAGTCGCCGACCAGTTTCACCCAGCCGTCCCCGTCGGCGGCCTGGGCGGCCACCGCCCGGGGCAGGTGGTCCGGACTGTCCAGTTCCAGGCCCAGGCCGGGGATGTAGCGCTTCGGCAACGCCAGATGCCTGCCGCTGCGGACGATGCGCGGCAGGTCCTCCCGCCGCTGCAGGTCCCGGATGTCGAGGGGTACCCCGCAGTCCCGGATCAGCAGGGTCCCCGCGTCCCGGTCCCGGCGGGCCTGCTCGGCGGCCTCGTCCAGGGTTGTGGGCCCGTCCGGGCCGATACCCGGGTGGCAGTGCGCGTCCACCAGGCCCGGCACGACGAACGCGCCCCGCAGGCTCCGGGCGTCCTCGGCTCCCTCCGGCGGGTGAAGGTGCACGCGGCCGTCGTCGATCCACAGGTCCCGCTCGACCCCGTCGGGGAGCACGACCCCTCGCAGGTGATACATCGGCTTGTCGTCCGCGACCTTTCCGTCCGGCTGTCGGTGGGCGGCGTCGGGGGCGTGCGGGTGTGCGGCGCCCGTAGCCCGCCTACTTCTTCTTCGGCAGCTTCAGCTTCGACGGGTCGAAGCCCGGCGGAAGGTCGTTCAGGCCGCCACCGAGCTGGGACAGGTCGGGGGCACCGCCCCCGCCGCCGCCGGGCCCCTGCGGGAGCCCACCGGGGAAACCGCCGGGCATCTTGGGCTGCGTGGGTCCGCGGTTCTTGCCCTTCTTCCCCTTCTTGCCCTTCTTGCCCTTCTTGCCACCGCCGCCGGCGCCGCCCCCGCCGCCGATGCCGAACCGGCCCGCCATCTGCTGCATCATCTTGCGGGCCTCGAAGAAGCGGTTCACGAGGTCGTTCACGTCGCGGACGGTGACACCCGACCCCCGGGCGATGCGCTGCCTGCGGGAGGCGTTGATCATCTTCGGGTTCTCCCGCTCGGCGGGTGTCATGCCCCGGATGATGGCCTGCAGCCGGTCGAGGTGGGCGTCGTCGACCTGGGAGAGCTGGTCCTTCATCTGCCCGGCCCCGGGCAGCATGCCGAGCAGGTTGCCGATCGGGCCCATCCGCCGCACGGCGAGCATCTGGTCGAGGAAGTCCTCCAGGGTCAGCTCGCCGGAGCCGAGCTTGCCCGCGGCCTCCTCGGCCTTCTCCTGGTCGAACGCCTGCTCGGCCTGCTCGATCAGGGTCAGCATGTCGCCCATGCCGAGGATGCGGCTCGCCATCCGGTCCGGGTGGAAGACGTCGAAGTCCTCCAGCTTCTCCCCGTTGGAGGCGAACAGGATCGGCTCGCCGGTGACGTGCCGCACCGACAGGGCCGCGCCGCCCCGGGCGTCGCCGTCGAGCTTGGTGAGCACCACCCCGTTGAACCCGACGCCGTCCCGGAACGCCTCGGCCGTGCTGACCGCGTCCTGACCGATCATGGCGTCGACCACGAACAGCGTCTCGTCCGGCGTGACCGCGTCCCGGATGTCGGCGGCCTGCTGCATCATCTCCTCGTCGACACCGAGGCGGCCCGCGGTGTCGACGACCACGATGTCGTGCTGGGCGCGGCCTGCCTCGTCGATCGAGCGGCGGGCGACGTCGACCGGGTCACCGACGCCGTTACCCGGTTCGGGGGCGAACGTCGGCACCCCGGCGCGCTCGCCGACCACCTGGAGCTGGGTCACCGCGTTCGGCCGCTGGAGGTCACAGGCGACCAGCATCGGAGCGTGTCCCTGCTGCTTGAGCCACAGCGCGAGCTTGCCCGCCAGCGTGGTCTTACCGGAGCCCTGCAGGCCCGCGAGCATGATCACCGTCGGCGGGTTCTTGGCCAGGTTCAGCCGCCGGGTCTCGCCGCCGAGGATCCCGACGAGCTCCTCGTTGACGATCTTGATGACCTGCTGGGCGGGGTTCAGCGCCTGGGAGACCTCGACGCCCTTGGCCCGTTCCTTGATCTGCTTGATGAACGCGCGCACGACCGGCAGCGCGACGTCGGCCTCCAGCAGCGCGATCCGGATCTCCCGGGCGGTGGCGTCGATGTCGGCGTCGGTGAGCTTGCCTTTGCCGCGCAGGTTCTGCAGGACCGACGTGAGCCGATCGGAGAGTGTGTCGAACACGAGGTGCACGCTCCAGCGGGTCGTGGTTGTTCGCGTCGGCTCACGGGCCGACCACGCCCTCCAAGGGTAGACGACCCGGAGGACGGGGCCGGCCCGCCCGGCCGGGTGCTCCCCCCAATGCTCCCCCTCTCCGGCCGGGCGGCGGGACCCCGGTGGGGCACCCGTGCCGGTCCGGCGTGTCGTTCGCCAGACCCCCAGTTACTGGCGACCGGTGACCGGACCCGGGTACCTCGTCCGAGGCTGTCCTCAGCGTGCCCGGGGAGAGGAGGTGACAACAGCGTGAAGACACCGAGTAACCCGTGAGTAGACCTACGCAGATCGAGGTCAGCGGCGGGACCCCGTCCGTCGACCACCGGTGTCCGCAGGCCCCGCCGGACCGTCCGCGTCCGCGGCGGCGCGTCGGGCCTTCGCCGC
>NZ_KE387040.1:118358-127180 GCF_000430445.1 Saccharomonospora iraqiensis subsp. iraqiensis | reverse complement strand
GGCGACCCCGGCCTCCGCCAACGCCCTCCGGACCCGCCGGGCCAGCTCGACCGCACCCGGGGTGTCCCCGTGCACGCACAGCGACCGGGGGCGCAGCGCGAGCGTGCTCGCGTCCACGGCGTCCACCGTCCCGTCGACGGCCATCCGCAGGCTGCGCTTGACGACCTCGTCCGGTTCGAGCACCACCGCGTGCGGCTCGCGGCGTGGGACGAGCCTGCCGTCCGGGGTGTAGGCGCGGTCGGCGAACGACTCCGGCACGGTGGTCAACCCGGCGGCCTCGGCGCGGCGCAGCAGTTCGGACTCCGGCAGCCCCAGCAGCGGCAGTGCCGGGTCGTACCGGCGGACCGCCTCCACCACCGCGTCGGCCTGCTCGGCGTGCGTGGTCACCGCGTGGTACAGCGCACCGTGCGGCTTGACGTAGCGCACCGCGGAGCCGGCGATCCGGGCGAACCCGTCGAGCGCGGAGATCTGGTAGATGACGTCGTTGGCGAGGTCGTGCGGATCCATGTCGATGAAGCGGCGCCCGAACCCGGCCAGGTCGCGATAGCCCACCTGGGCCCCGATCGCCACCCCGCGCTCGGCGGCCCGCTCGGTGACCCGCCGCAGCACCGACGGGTCCCCCGCGTGGAACCCGCAGGCGACGTTCGCGCTGCTCACGACGTCCAGCAGCGCCTCGTCGTCGCCCAACGGCCAGGCACCGAAGCCCTCGCCCAGGTCGCTGTTGAGATCGATCGCCACGTCGTCCACACGCCTCAGCCTACTGCGCCCGCCCGGGGCGACGGTGGCTCCTCGCACCACCGTTCCCGGGGACGCCTCAGTCTCTCCTCTTCTCGAACTGTTCCGGTAACGCCGTCGGAACCACCTGCAGCACAGCGGCATGGGAGACGTCGCGACCGCCCCGTGCCTCGAGGAACGCCTGTTCCTGCGCCAGGTGCAGCAACTTCTCCCGGTATGGCAGCGATACCGTACCGCTCGTGTGAACCCGGGGGTGTGCGCGGTTCCCACCGCGCCATGCCGCCCAACGTGGACCTCCGACGCCCCCGCGCGCAGTTCCTCCAATGCACTCTCGGCCGCCTGCCGTAACGGTGCCTCGTCGCCGGCAACGTGGCCGTCATCGCGATGCTCGGCGTGAATCCCCGGCTCAGGCCCGGAAGTACCCCATCCGGCAAGGAAAACACTACCGGCACAGGCAAGGCGGATACTCTGATCACCGACCCGCACCCTCCGGTACCGACCGCATTGGCGTCTCATCGACCTGAATATCGACTTGATAGCGACCGTTTTCGTACGATTCGACTGTCACTGTGTACCCGACCCGACCGCCACCCTTGGCAGTGAGGACGCAACGTGTAGTTTGGCCGGATTCTGCTTTTATCGCTTCTGGACACTCAACCTTGGCAGGACGCTGCCCCACTTCTTCGGTAAGCGCCTCCAACGACTTTTGTTCGAGTTCCTCCTTCGGAATTTCCATGGATCCGACACTGAAGCTACACCCCCCGACGATCAGCACCGAAGAAAGTACAACAGACGCGATCCCGCGCGATTGCAACTGATTCATACTATTTGCTCCTATCTAAAGGTTCTGCGACAGCGTGGCTTCCGGGATACGATCCAGAAGGTCACAACGAAGGTCGAGCGCGGCTATCAACTGTTCTGGATTCCCATGATCACTCACTCCGTCGTGGACGTTGAGGTGGTCGCCGTATATGGCGAATCCACGAGCAGCACGCGGGTCCGTCAAGAGGAAGTGCACGACATCGGGGGTCAGTACGGCACGGGCGAATGTCTCATCCTCAGTCGTGATCTCGAACCGGTCGTCGAACTCCGGTACACCGAGCTGAATATCGCCCTGCCCAATGCGCGAGCGAATTCGGCTCTGCAAGCGATTTACCTGGTTCACGACCACTCCCGGCCGCATCGCCGGCAACGCCAACCAGATCGCCGTGACGAATACCTGCTCGCCCTGCTGACGCACGTCGAACTGTGTCGCGATGAACGGTCGTGACCGGTGGGTCCCGGAGATCACGTCCCGAGCACCGACCGCTTTTGGTGGCGAGGCAAGCGGGTCGATCATATTCCGCGCCCGGAACACCGGTTGTGCATTGTGTATATCAGCACACGACTCATCGTAATCACCGTATGTCCAGCCGCGTCGCGTGAGTTCCTCAGCTAAGCGAGAATTCCGGTCATCGGACTGTGGGGCGAACGCTCCAGTCAGTTTTTTTGTTACCCATGCGATACCGCCGAGCAGGATCACACTGCCACCGACCGCTATCGCCACGACGAGACCAGCATTCATGCCGTCCCTGACCTCCGGTGGATCGTCGAAAGAAACCTTCAAAATCCCCGATGAGCTGCACGAACTGCTCCGGTAATGCACTCAGCACAAAATGGAGCACCACGCGCTTACTTTGATCGCTTTTGTCCGCCTGTTCCTTCCACTGTCACGCCGAAACCACATTCAGGACCTGCCGCCCGACGGATATCGCCACGGCCGGGAACGGCGGCGACCCGCACGTTCACCTGCGCGCGAACTCCATTCACCCACCCTCCGGACGGACAGTGGAGAGAAAGTGTTGGAAGTCGCCGACCTGTTGCTCGAGCTGCTGCGTCCGGACGGTCAACGCGAATCGCAGGACCGCTCTGCGTCGTGGATTTCCGATGTCCTGGAACCCGAGAAATGCCTGCACCCGCGCGATATCCAGCGTCTTCCCGTTCTGCACAAGGGTCCACCGCACCACCCGCATCAGCGCCGGATTATCCGCGGTGCCGCTCTTCTCGCTCTTCTCCACCCGCACATCGGATCTCGCGTCACGCAGTTCGGCCAGCCTCTCGTCGGCGACCTCCGTCAGCGGCACGCCGCTGTCCCGGACATCGCCGTCGATCGTGATGTTGGGCGTGAACCCGCGTTCGCGCGAGGCCGGATGCAACGCCACGAACGCGACGTCGGCATCGACCTCCCGTGGTGGAACGGAACGCCAACCGTCCGGCAGGGAGAATTCGATCGGCACCGGCAGGGTGGCCGCCGGGCTCCCACCGGAAGTGCGCGGCGCGGTTGAGGTCGCCGCGCCCCGCGCCTCGTGCTCCGCCCGCGACGACGGCGCGGCGTGCGGTGTTCCCGCCGTCGTGGTGGCGCACCCGGCGACGATCGCGAGGGTGCAGCCGACGACGAGCACGGTCAGACCGCGGACGCACAGCACCCGGCGCGGGTCCCCTCCTTCAGCCACACGGGTGATCTTGCCGCCCCGGGCGCGTCGCCGTGCGCACTTCCACGCTGATCACCCGAACGGACTATCAGCCCTCACCTCTCGACTTCGCGGAGTGTGTCGATCACTCGTTCGAGGACGTCCATCGCACTCGGGTCATCCGGCGCAGCGGTCGCCCCGAACATGATGATCCCGCGCCGGTCCGGTCCGTGGCTGTCGGGGAACTGCACCAGCGTCTGTGTCTGCTGGAGCCGCTCGACACCACTTCCCTCGGGCGCCGGGAACTCCACCACCTGGGTGATTGCGGCGACGAGTCCCTCGCCCTCCTTCTTCCGGTGCACCACCTCCGGCGCGCCACCGAGCTCGCCGGACCCGTCGGTCGACGCCTCGTCCGCGATCTCGGTCAGCGTGGTGTCGTTGTCCCGGACCTCGCCGTAGATCGTGAGGTTACTGGTGAACCGAGCGGATGAGTCCCGGTTGACCGCGACGAACGCCACCCCGGGGGTGTCCAACGTGCTGGGATCGATCGATTCCCATCCGTCCGGCAGCGAGAACTCGATCGGTACCGGGAGGTCGCTGACCGTGTGCGTACCACCGCCACGTCCGGAGGAGGGCGGGGACGGTTCGGCGGTCGGGGTCGAATCGAAGCCCGGGGCGGGGGATTCGAAGCCCGGGGCGGAGGAACGCTCCGTCGCGGGCACCGCCCCCGGCACCGGGCCCACGGCCGTACCACCCACGCTGGTCGCACAGCCGGTCAACACCAGCACACCGGACACCGCGACGAACGCGAGCCCCCACCGTCGAGACAGGCACGCGCCCGGATCCCCGTCCTCCCGCCTGCCTGCCCGCAGCATGGGCTCCCCTCTCCACGACACGCGACCAACGTGAATGATCTTCTCTGGTTCGACGGGAGTGTACCCCGGTCGCTCCCGCACAACGGGTCCCACGTGGTTTTGTCTCGTCGCGAACTGCCCCGGATTGCTGGTTGAGTCCGATGCGGCTCAGCAACAGGTCGACCGCTCGGTCGGGGGTGCAGCACCGGATCGCAACAGCATGCGCTATGAAGCGGTAGCGCCATCCCCAGCGCGGCGGTCCCGCTCCGCACACTGACCTACGCGGTCTCGCCAGCGCGGACACCGATGACAGGCTCGTGGTGGCCCACCAGCACGACACGCTCCCATCCCCCACCGTGAGGGCGCGTCGGTCACCCGTCCGTCGGCCGGACGGTGGAGAGGAACTCCTGGAAGTCTTCTGCCAGCGTTTCGAGTTGCTCCGCCTTTACGGTCAGTACGAACTGCAGTATCGCTCTGCGTTGCGGATCCTCGGTGTCGCTGAAGCCGAGAAAGGTCTGTACCTGAGCGGTGTTCTGAGTTTTCCCGTTGATGACACCCGAAGCGCCTACCACTTGCGTCAGCCCAGGATTGTCCGCACTCCCGCTCCTCCGACGGTCTTCCACCGTCACATCCAAGTTGCGGTCACGGAGTGCAGCTAGAGAACGGTCGGCGACCTCCGTCAACGAGACCGTGCTGTCCTGGACATCGCCGACGATCACGATAGAGGGGGTCATCCCGTCACTGATCGACGCCGGCTTCAACGCCACGAAGGCGGCGCCGTCAGCACTGACCTCACCAGGTGGTGCGGAACGCCATCCGTCCGGCAGCGAGAACTCGATCGGTACCGGCAGGTCGCTGACCGTGTGCGTACCACCGCCACGCCCGGGGGAGGGTGGGGACGATTCGGCGGTCGGGGCGGGTCCGGAGCCCGGGGCGGAGGAACGCTCCGTCGCGGGCACCGCCCCCGGCACCGGGCCCACGGCCGTACCACCCACGCTGGTCGCACAGCCGGTCAACACCAGCACACCGGACACCGCGACGAACGCGAGCCCCCACCGTCGGGACGGGCACGCGCCCGGATCCCCGTCCTCCCGCCTGCCTGCCCGCAGCATGGGCTCCCCTCTCCACGACACGCGACCAACGTGAATGATCTTCTCTGGTTCGACGGGAGTGTACCCCGATCGCTCCCGCACACCCCCGGACACGAGCCGGGCCCCGGCCCCGCCGCGAAGGGCGGGACCGGGGCCCGGTGGTCGGTGCGTCCGGTGACTACCGCGTCACTGGATCCGCTCGTAGGCGGGCAGCGTCAGGAAGTCGACGAACTCCTCGGCGAGCGCGACCTGCTCGAACAGCTCCACCGCCGGGCCCAGCAGGTCGGCGGGGATCTCCCTCTCCAGCTCGGCGCGCACGTCGGCGAGCACGGTGCGCACCAGGTCCGCGGTGACCGTCTCGCCGGTGTCCAGCACCACGCCGTTGCGCACCCACTGCCAGACCTGCGAACGGGAGATCTCGGCGGTGGCGGCGTCCTCCATCAGGTTGTGGATGCCGGCCGCGCCGTTGCCACCCAGCCAGGAGGCGATGTAGCGGATACCGACGTCCACGGCACCGCGCAGGCCGTCCTTCGTCGCGCTGCCCTCGGTGGCGGCCACGTCGAGCAGCTGCTCCGCGGTGACCTGGACGTCCTCGCGCTTGCGGTCGACCTGGTTCGGCTTGTCGCCGAGCACCTTGTCGAACTCCTCCTTGCACAGCCCGACCATGCCCGGGTGCGCGACCCAGGAGCCGTCGAAGCCGTCGGTGGCCTCCCGCGACTTGTCGGCGTGCACCTTGGCCATCGCCTTCTCGGTGACCTCGGGGTCCTTGCTCGGGATGAACGCGGCCATACCGCCGATCGCGAACGCGCCCCGCTTGTGGCAGGTGCGCACCAGCAGCTCGGTGTAGGCGCGCATGAACGGCGCCGTCATGGTGACGCTGTTGCGGTCGGGCAGGATGAACTTCTCGCCCGCGTCACGGAAGTACTTGATGACGCTGAACAGGTAGTCCCAGCGGCCCGCGTTCAGCCCGGAGGCGTGCTCACGCAGCTCGTAGAGGATCTCCTCCATCTCGAACGCGGCCGGGATGGTCTCGATCAGCACCGTGGCCCGGATGGTGCCGTGCTCGATGCCCAGCGTCTTCTCGGCGTGGGTGAACACGTCGTTCCACAGCCGTGCCTCGAGGTGGCTCTCCATCTTGGGCAGGTAGAAGTACGGCCCGCTGCCCCGGTGCAGCAGCTCCTTCGCGTTGTGGAAGAAGTGCAGGCCGAAGTCGACGAGCGCGCCCACGGCCTTGCGGCCGTTGATCTCGATGTTGCGCTCGTCGAGGTGCCAGCCACGGGGCCGGACGACGATCGTGGCGTGCTCGACGTCGTCGCGCAGCGCGTAGTGCTTGCCGTTCGACTCCAGCTCGATGGACTTACGGATCGCGTCGGCCAGGTTGATCTGGCCGTTGACGACGTTGCTCCAGTGCGGCGTGTTGGCGTCCTCGAGGTCGGCCAGCCACACCTTCGCGCCCGAGTTCAGCGCGTTGATGGTCATCTTGCGGTCGGTGGGACCGGTGATCTCGACACGGCGGTCGCGCAGCGCGGCGGGCGCCTCGGCCACCTGCCACTCGGACTCCCGGACCTGCTTCGTCTCGGGCAGGAAGTCGAGCTTGCCGGTGCGGGCGGCCTCCTCGCGACGCTGCGAGCGGGCCTCGAGCAGCTCGTCACGCCGCGCGGCGAACCGCTCGTGCAGGTCCGCGACGAACTGCAGGGCGTCGTCGGTCAGCACCTCGTCGCCACGCTCGACCGCGGCTCCGAGCACGCGCACATCAGACATGGAACACCCCAAACAGGAATCGAGTTCTTTTGCTATTCGGACTATAGTTTCTACGATACGGAACCTCAACGCGAGAGGAGTCACCGGTGGCGCCCAGGGAAGGCAGCGGGGGCGTGCAGTCGCTCGAGCGCGCGTTCGAGCTGCTCGAACGCATCGCGGACGCGGGCGGCGAGACGAGCCTGTCCGAACTGGCGACGTCGTCGGGGCTGCCGATGCCGACGATCCACCGGCTCATCCGCACCCTGGTGAGTCTCGGCTACGTGC
Source organism: Saccharomonospora iraqiensis subsp. iraqiensis (assembly GCF_000430445.1). Taxonomy (GTDB): domain Bacteria; phylum Actinomycetota; class Actinomycetes; order Mycobacteriales; family Pseudonocardiaceae; genus Saccharomonospora; species Saccharomonospora iraqiensis. The sequence goes on along the minus strand of NZ_KE387040.1, from coordinate 120,025 downwards.
GGCAGAACACGAACCGCCGCTACGCCCTGGGCGCGCGGCTGATCCGGCTCGGGGAGAACGCGAGCCTGCAGTTCGGCACCTGGGCGCGACCGTTGCTGGCCGAACTGGTGGAGGAGGTCGGGGAGACGGCGAACCTGGCGGTCCTGGAGCGGGACGAGGTGGTCTACGTGGCCCAGGTTCCCTCGTCACGGCATTCCATGCGGATGTTCACCGAGGTCGGCCGCAGGCTGCTGCCGCACGGCACCGGCGTCGGCAAGGCCGTGCTGGCACACCTGCCCCGGGACGAGGCGCGGGCGCTGCTGGAGCGCACCGGGATGCCCGCCTACACCGAGCACACCTACACCGACCCGGACGCGCTGCTGGACCACCTCGCCGCGGTCGCCGACCGCGGCTACGCCCTCGACGAGAGCGAGCAGGAGCTCGGCGTGCGCTGCATCGCCGTGGCGATCGCGGGTGCCCCCACCCCCACGGCCGTGTCCGTCTCCGGCCCCGAGGGCCGACTCACCGACGCCACCGTCGCCCGCATCGCCCCCGCGGTCCTGCGCACCGCCGACCAGCTGTCCGACCACCTGGCCGACGGTGTGGCGTGAGGGGCACTCCCCCTGCGTGAGACGCCGTGAGGGGCACTCTTCCTGCACCTGACGCAGGGAAAGTGCCCCTCACGCCACAACCCGGGTGAGCGGGCCGTCAGGCGAGCAGGGCGTCGACGAAGGCGCCCGGCTCGAAGGGGGCCAGGTCGTCCGGGCCCTCGCCGAGGCCGACGAGTTTCACCGGCACGCCCAGCTCGCGCTGGACCTGGAAGACGATGCCGCCCTTGGCCGTGCCGTCCAGCTTGGTGAGCACGATGCCGGTGACGTCGACGACCTCGGAGAACACCCGCGCCTGGGCGAGCCCGTTCTGCCCGGTGGTCGCATCCAGCACGAGCAGCACCTCGTCGACCTTCGCCTGCTTCTCCACGACCCGCTTGACCTTGCCGAGCTCGTCCATCAGCCCGGTCTTGGTGTGCAGGCGGCCCGCCGTGTCGATCAGCACGGCGTCCACCCCGGTGTCGGCGCCGCGCTTGACCGCGTCGAACGCCACCGAAGCCGGGTCGGCGCCCTCCTTGCCCCGGACGACCCCGGCCCCGACCCGCTCCGACCAGGTCTGGAGCTGGTCGGCGGCGGCGGCGCGGAACGTGTCGGCGGCGCCGAGCTCCACCCGGTGGTCCTGGGCCACGAGCACCCGCGCCAACTTGCCGGTGGTGGTCGTCTTCCCGGTGCCGTTGACCCCGGCGATGAGGACGACCGCGGGCTGCTTGGCCCCGTCCACGGTGTGCGGCAGGGCCCGGACGGCACGATCGGCGGCCGGGTCGAGCGCATCGACCAGCACCTCCCGCAACAGTGCCCGCGCCTGATCGGCCGTGCGTACGCCCCGCGCGGACAGCTCCGTGCGCAGACGCTCGACGATCTCGGTCGTCGTGGCCGCGCCGAGGTCGGCCACCAGCAGGGTGTCCTCGACGTCCTCCCAGGAGTCCTCGTCGAGGTCACCGGCACCGAGCAGGCCCAGCAGGCTCTGCCCGAGCGCCGAACGCGACTTGGACAGCCGCCCCCGGAGCCGCTCCATCCGCCCGCCGACGGGAGCGGGCTCCTCGATCTCGGGCGCCTCGGCCACCCGCTCGACGGACGGCG
>NZ_KE387040.1:111289-118258 GCF_000430445.1 Saccharomonospora iraqiensis subsp. iraqiensis | reverse complement strand
CGCCGCCCTCCACGAACGCGGTGCCGTCACCGGCGCCGACGTCACCGCGGCCGCCCGGGCCGGGGACCACACCGCCGTCGAACTCCTGGTCGCCGCCGGACGCCGGATCGGCGCCCTGCTCGCCACGCTGGTGAACTTCTACAACCCGTCGACCATCCTGCTCGGCGGCCGGGTCGCGGGCGCCGGCGACCTCCTGCTCGCCACCATCCGCGAGACGATCTACCGCCGGTCGCTGCCCCTGTCGACCCGGGAGCTGCGCATCGAGCAGGCCCGGCTCGGTGAGGAGGGCGGTCTGGTCGGGGCGGCCTGGATGGTGCTGGACGAACTCTTCTCCGTCCGCCACTTCGGCCGCTGGCTGCACGCCGGCTCACCGAACGGCATTCCGGACCTGCACACCGCGGGCGAGCGGGTCCGCGCCTGACCGGTTCCCGGCACGTTCCCGGTTCCGAGTGCGGGCGCCCCGTGTGATCTGCGCACACCGGGCGGTGCTCCGGGCACTGTCGGGACGCTCCGTGCGTTGAACGGGACAGCAACCGACAGACCCGAAGGTGGGAGTAATGACCACGGCGTTTTCCCCGACGGCGTTCACCAGGGCGTCCCAACCGCCCCAGCTGCCGACGATGCCCACGGGGTGGCCGATCGGCTCCTACGACACCTACGAGGAAGCCCAGCGTGCCGTCGACCACCTCGCCGACAGTGAGTTCCCGGTCTCCGACGTCACCATCGTCGGGGTGGATCCCCTGGTCGTCGAGCGGGTCGCGTCCCGGCTGACCTGGGGCAAGGTGCTCGGCAGCGGGGCGGGGTCCGGTGCCTGGTTCGGTCTGTTCGTGGGCCTGCTGCTCAGTCTGTTCACGCCCGGAGCGGGCCTGGCACCGATCGTGATCGGTCTGATCTCCGGTGTCGGATTCGGCGTGGCGTTCGCCGCGGCCGGCTACGCGGCCACCCGGGGCAAGCGGGACTTCGTGTCGCAGAGCCAGCTCGTCGCCCGTCGCTACGACGTCCTCTGCCAACCCCGCAACGCCGAACGCGGGCGGGACCTGCTCGGCAAGTTGGCGATGTCGGGACCGAACGGGTTCTGACCGGACGCGAACCGGAACGCCACCGGCGGCGTCCCGTCCGGTCCCGACGGCCGGGCGGGACCCCCGATCAGTTCCCGCCCGGCGTCTCGGTGGGGACGGCGACCGTGAACGGCACCCCCTCCCGCTCCGCACAGACGGGCCGGTGGGCGTTGTAGCCACCCAAGGTGCCGTGGTCGTCCACGGCACCCGTCTCCACGCGCGGGCGGGGGAACAGGTTGTCCGCACCCGTCCGGATCCGCGCGGAGGTGTGCTCGTCGCACCCGTACCGGGGGATCGACAGCGGCCGTCCGTCCTCGGTGTAGAGGTAGACGTCGGTCAGCGGATTCCCCTCGGCGTCGAAGACGTAGAGGTTGTCGAGGCGCTCCCCGTCGTGGAACAGCTCCCCGGTGCCCTCCCCGGTCGCGCCTCCGTACACGTTGTCGTGCGGGCTCGCGTGCGGTGTCTCCACGGCGGATCCCAGCAGGGCGCCGGCGAGGCCGACGGCCGTGCCCGTGACGAACGCGGTCACCGGCAGTGTCGCCCACAGCTTCCGGTGGTCGGTGCGGGACCGCGGACCCGCCCACAGGACCAGCGCGGCGAGGCCGATCATCAACGGCAGCGCCGGCCACCCGTCGTCCGCCGCGAGGAGCACGCCCAGCAGCGCCAGCACCGCCGCGGCCAACCACCACCCGAGCGGGGACAACACGCCCAGCAGGGTCCACAACCGCGCCGGAAGCCCGCTCCGGGCGGCCAGCCACCGCACTTCGGGCAGGTCGCGGATCTGATCCGTTCCCCGTGTCGAGGCGGCGAGAGCCGCCAGCCCGATCCCGACCCCGACCAGCACCAGGTAGGCGAACAGCGCACGCGGTGCGGCCTCGTGGGTGAGGCCGAGCGCCAGTCCCAGCAGCGCGGCGACGGGGACTCCGAGCGCGAGGCCCCAGAACGCGGCCCGCGGGGCCAGCCCGGAGACCGGGGCCGCGGTGCGGTCACCGTCGCCGGACGGTCGCGGGGGTGGCGGATAGTCGCCCGCGGCGCGGACCTCGGCCGCGTAGTCCTCCGGGGACCCGAGTTCGGCGGTCATCGCCGCGAGGGTCGCGTCCTCCCCGAGGCCATCGGCGATCTCCGCCAGGTGCGGCCGCACGTCCTCGACGATCTCGTCGACCTCGTCGGGTGGGAGGTCCGACAGTGCCGTGCGCACCCGGGCCAGATAGGCGCGTACGGCGGGCCGGGTGTGTGAACTCATGTTGCCTCTCCCAACAGGCTGTCCATGGTCGCCGCGAAACCGCGCCAGGTCGCCGCCGACTCGGCGAGACGCGCACGGCCCAGCTCGTTGACGCTGTAGTACTTGCGGTGGGGGCCTTCCTCGCTGGCCTGGACGTACGAGGTGAGCAGCCCCGCCTTGTACAGCCGGCGCAGCGTGCCGTACACCGAGGCGTCCCCGATCTCGTCGAGCCCCGCCTGACGCAGTCTGCGCAGGACGTCGTAGCCGTAACCGTCCTCGTCCCGCAGCACCGCCAGCACCGCGAGGTCGAGTACGCCCTTCAGTAGCTGACTGATCTCCACCGGTTCCTCCAGTTAGTGCGCGAGCGACACTACCACGCATTGCGTAGTAGTGCGCGGACGACGACCCCTACGGACCACCTCGGGATATGCCTAGCTCTGTGTCCTCGGACGGCGCTGACAACGGGGGCAGCTGAACGACGAACGGTTCATGAACGGCTCCCGGATCACCGGCGTGCCGCACCGTCGGCACGGCTCGCCCTCGCGCCCGTAGACGTCCAGGTCGCGTTCGAAATAACCGGACTCCCCGTTCACGTCGACGTACAGCGCGTCGAACGACGTACCGCCCGCCGCCAGCGCCTCGCCCATCACGGCGGCGGCGGCGTCCAGCGTCTCCCGCGCCTGACGTGCGGTGAGCCGGTCGGTGGGGCGGGTCCCGTGCAGCCGGGCCCGCCACAGCGCCTCGTCGGCGTAGATGTTGCCGATCCCGGAGACCAGGGTCTGGTCGAGCAGCGCCCGTTTGATCTCCGTGCGGCGCCGCCGGATCGCCCGGGCGGCCGCGACCGGGTCGAACAGCGGGTCCCTCGGGTCGCGGGCGATGTGCGCCACGGGCCGGGGCACGCGGGTGCCGTCGACGTCGACCAGCTCCACCGGGGTGAGACCCCCGAACGTGCGCTGGTCCACGAACCGGAGCTCCGGACCGCCGTCGGCGAAGCCGATGCGCACCCGCAGGTGCCGCTCGTCGGGAGTGCCCGGGGGGCGCATCAGCATCTGCCCGCTCATCCCGAGATGAGCCAACAGCCCCTCCTCGGGCGCCTCGCCGGGTTCCGGGGTCGGCCCGAGATCGAGCCACAGGTACTTCCCCCGGCGGCGCACGGCGATGACGGTGGCCTCCAGCAGGCGCCCCACGAAATCCGACGCGCCCGCCTCGTGCCTGCGGACGGCCCTCGGGTGCAGCACCTCGACCGATGTGATCGTGCGGCCGACGACGTGCTGTTCGAGACCGGCGCGCACGACCTCCACCTCGGGGAGTTCGGGCACGGGTGCGCCCGCCTACTCGGTGTCGTCGGCCGGGACCGCGGCGTCCGCCGAGGCGTCCGTCCCGTCCCCGGCCGTCGCGGGCGGGTGGCTCCGCAGCTCCTCGTTCAGCGCGCGCCAGGCCGACTCGGCGGCCTTCTGCTCGGCCTCCTTCTTGGTGGTGCCGTCCCCCTCCCCGAGGGACCGCCCACCGACGAGCACGACGGCGTTGAACTCCTTGCGGTGATCCGGCCCGGTGTCGACGACCTTGTACTCCGGCACGCCGAGTCCGGCCGACGCCGTCAGCTCCTGCAGGCTCGTCTTCCAGTCCAGGCCCGCACCCCGCAACGGGGCCTCGGCGAGCAGGTCGCCGAACAGCCGGTGCACCAGCGAGCGGGCGGATTCGATCCCGTGCGCCAGGTAGACGGCGCCGATCACGGCTTCGAGCCCGTCGGCGAGGATGCTCGCCTTGTCCCGGCCGCCGGTGAGTTCTTCGCCCTTACCGAGCAGCAGGTGCGCACCGAGTCCCCCCTCGCCCAGTTCACGGGCGACGCCGGCCAGCGCATGCATGTTCACCACGCTGGCCCGCAGCTTCGCGAGCTGCCCCTCCGGCAGGTCGGGATGCCGCTGGTACAGGTGGTCGGTCACCACCAGGCCGAGCACGGCATCACCCAGGAACTCCAGCCGTTCGTTGGGCTGGAGCCCACCGTTCTCGTAGGCGTACGAGCGGTGGGTCAGGGCGAGGGTCAGCAGCTCGTCGTCGAGTTCGACGGCGAGTGCGTCGCGCAGGGACGCCGGATCCGGTGCGGGCCCGGTGGGCGACTTGTCCCCCATACCGACGACCTCAGGCCGGCTCGACGACCTGCCGACCGGCGTACTGGCCACATGTCGGGCAGGCGACGTGCTGCGGCTTGAGCTCACGGCAGGCGCGGTTCTGGCAGGGCACCAGCTGCACGGGGGTCGCCTTCCACTGGGACCGGCGCGAGCGGGTGTTGGAGCGCGACATCTTCCGCTTGGGGACGGCCACGGCTGGGTCTCCTCATCAAGGTCTGCCCGCGTGACGCGGGTGTGCTTGCGAACGGTCGGACTTCACGCCCGACCGGATTACCGGTCGGAGCCGTTCGCCGTCTCGCCGCCCGAGGTGTCCTCCAGACGGTCCAGCAGCGCGGCCCACCGGGGATCTATCGTCTCATGCCCGTGTCCGGGCTCGAGCTCGGCCCACTTCATGCCGCATCCCGAACACAGGCCCTCGCAGTCGTCGCTGCACAACGGGACCAGCGGCAACGCGAGCACGAGCGTGTCCCGCACGAGGGGTTCGAGGTCGATCATGTCGTCGACGATCCGGGAGACCTCGTCCTCCTCGGCGGTCTCGTCGGTGGTGGAGTCGGGGTAGGCGAACAGCTCGGTGAGCTGGACGTCCACCTCGCCCGTGATCGGATCGAGGCACCGCGAGCACTGGCCCTCGGTCGTGGTGTGCGCGGTGCCGGTGATCAGCACGCCCTCGACCACGGATTCGAGAAGCAGGTCCACCGTGATCGTGGTGCCCTCGGCGACGACGACGACGTCCGGCACGCCCAACGCGGTGGTCGCCGGCAGTTCGCGGCGCAGGTGGTGACTCGAACCGGGGCTCCGGCCGAGTTCGTGGGTGTCGAACAGCCACGGGTTGCGCGCGTCGGTGCGCTGCGGGCTCGAACTCTGCTGGGAAGACATCGGGGCTTTCTGCGCGGTGCGGAACGGAACGGACGCCGACGACCGTGGACCGGTGCCGACCTCACCAGCGTACGCGACCGGAGGCGCTCATTGCGCCTGATAGTCGTACTCGTGGCTCGTCGCGCGCGAACCGGGGCCGAGCGTCCCCCGCAGGTGGTTGCGGCCGGAGTCGACCGTACGCAGGGTCGTCGACAGCAGCTCGGAGAACTCGGCCAGTTTGTCGTCGACGTAGGCGTCGCAGTCGGCGCGCTGCCGGTCGGCCTCGGCGTGCGCCTCGTCGACGATCCGCGCGGCCTCGTCGTGCGCGGCCTGCACCACCTCGGTCTGCGACACCAGCCGGGACTGCTCGTGTTTGCCGTCCTCGACCGAACGCTCGTAGGCGTCCCGGCCCGCCTGCACCATGCGGTCGGACTCCTCGCGGGCGCGTTCGGTGAGGTTCTCGTACTCGGCCTCACCCTCGGCCACCGTGCGGTCGGCCTCGGCACGGGCCTCGGACACGAGCTGCTCGGCCCGCTCCCGGGCCTCGGTGAGCAGGCGTTCGGCCTCCTCGTTGGCCGAGTTCACCGTCGACTCGGCCTGCTCCCGGGCGATCCGGACGATCTCGTCCCGCTTGTCGAGCACGTCCTGGGCGTCGTCCACCTCCCCGGGCAGGGCGTCGCGGACGTCGTCGAGCAGTTCCAGCACATCGCCACGGGGAACGACGCAGCTCACGGTCATCGGAACCCCGCGGGCCTCCTCCACGATCGTGACGAGCTCGTCGAGAGCCTCGAACACCCGGTACACGCCAACTCCCTCGCGGCCATCGATTCCCACGCGACACCCCCAGTCTGCCCGCTCACCCCGCGCGGTGGTGGCACCACCCCGCAGCGTGTCACCGGGGGGTCGCCGTGAAGGACCCCTTCACGGCACCGGACGCAGTGAAGGGGGCCCTCGCTGCGTCGCAGGCAGGGAAGGGGTCCTTCACGGCACCACGGGGAGTGACCGGCGCCGGGTCAGGAGTCCGGGAACTTGGTGCGGAGGCGGTCGCGGACGAGGTCGGGGACCATGCCGGTGACGTCGCCGCCGTAGGTGGCGACCTCCTTGACCAGCGAGCTGGACAGGTAGCTGTACGTCGGGTTGTTCGACATCAGCAGCGTCTCGACACCGGACAGCTCGCGGTTCATCTGCGCCATCTGCAGCTCGTAGTCGAAGTCGCTGACCGAGCGCAGGCCCTTGGCGATGGCGGCGATCCCGTTGTCCCGGCAGTAGTCCACGAGCAGGCCGTGCCACGAGTCCACCCGGACGTTCGACAGGTGCGCCGTCGTGGCCCGCAGCATCTCCATCCGTTCCTCGACGGAGAACAGGCCCTGCTTCTTCTTGTTGATCAACACGGCCACGACGACCTCGTCGAACAGCTCGGCCGCCCGTTCGACGATGTCGAGATGCCCGTTGGTCGCCGGGTCGTAGGAGCCGGGACAGACCGCTCGCCGCATGGCGCGGACGCTACCAAGCGCCAGGACACGCCACGCAATACACGCCGGACGCGCCGTTGATCACACCCGCCCGCGCCGCCGCACGGCCGCCCGCGCGGACACCGGTCCTCACCCGCCCCCGGGCGCGTCCCCGGGGAGATATTCGGCGCGGTGCAGGGCGGTGTCGCCGTACCGGCGGGTGCGCAGGGGATGGCACCCCTGCGGCCACGGCG
>NZ_KE387040.1:97600-111189 GCF_000430445.1 Saccharomonospora iraqiensis subsp. iraqiensis | reverse complement strand
CCCCGCGGCGAGGACGGCCTGCACGGTGCCGTGCCGCACACGCCCGCCCAGCCCGACCCGTGCGACGTTGTCCCGCAGCACTTGCACGGCGGCGCGGTCGGACTCCACGAACAGCGCGTCCGCCGCGCCCCGGGACAGCGCCTCCAGCCCCAGCGCCCCGGACCCGGCGTAGAGGTCGAGCACCCGTGCTCCCCGCAGGTCACCGGCGGCGTCCAGGGCGTTGAACAGCGCCTCGCGCACCCGCTCCGACGTGGGCCTGGTCCCCTTCGGCGGCACCGACAGCGTCCGGCCCCCGGCGCGCCCCGCCACGATCCTGGTCACCGGCTCATCGTCCCAGCAGGCCCGCCGTCCCCCGGCGGGACATGGTCGGAGCACCTCCACCGTCTCGCGTAAAGTCGTCCTTCCCCCTTCTTCAGGCGATGGAGCGTTCAGGAGCGCCGAGTGTCGGAACCCAAACGGGTCGAGATCGCCGTCGAGCAGGCACACGTGGACAGGGTCTACGCCCGGCTCGCGGAACTGCGTGACCAGGCGGAGTCGATGCGCGACAAGGGCTACGAGCTCGGCCGGGGCGCGCAGAACGAAGCGGTGTTCGAGCAGGCGTCGATGTTGTTCGAGCGGGACATGATGGTCTCGCACGCGAACCAGACGCTGCAGACCCTGGACGCCGAGTACGAGGGTCTGGTGTTCGGCAGGCTCGACCACACCTCCTCCGAGCCGGTCCACGTGGGCAGGCTCGGCATCCGCGACGCGGAGTTCAACAACCTGGTCACCGACTGGCGGGCGCCCGCCGCCGCGCCGTTCTACCAGGCCACGGCCACCGACCCGCGGGACGTCGTCCGACGCCGGGTGATCCGGTGCTCCGGGCGGTCGGTGCTCGACCTCGACGACGACGTGCTGATGCCCGACTCGGTGCCGGAAGACATGACGGTCGTCGGCGAGGGCGCGCTGATGGCCGCGCTCGGCCGCGCCCGTGGTGACACGATGCGCGACATCGTCGCCACGATCCAGAAGGAGCAGGACGAGGTCATCCGGGCGCCGTGGCGCGGGGTGACCGAGATCACCGGCGGGCCGGGCACCGGCAAGACGGCCGTGGCACTGCACCGGGCGGCGTACCTGCTCTACCGGTACCGGCGGCAGCTCGGCGGCGCCGGGGTGCTGGTCGTCGGCCCGTCGGGGGCGTTCACCACCTACATCTCCCGGGTGTTGCCGTCGATGGGCGAGACCAGCGTCGAACTGCGGTCGCTCGGTCAGGTGTTGGACGGGATCGAGGCCACCGCCCACGACCCGGCCCCGCTGGCGGCGGTCAAGGGGTCACTGCGGATGCGCAAGGTGCTCGCCAAGGCGGTCCGCGAGGCCCCGCCCGAGGCGCCGACCGAGATGCGCATCGTCTACCGGGGTGAGGTGCTCAAGCTCGACGCGAAGGAGCTGGGGCGGGTGCGGCGGAAGCTGCACCAGAGCTCGCAGCCGCCGAACCCGTCGCGGGTGCGCGCGGCGGAGGCACTGCTCGCCGCGCTGGCCGACAAGGCCGAGGAGTACGCCCGGGACGACGGCCGCACCGTCGACCGGGAGGAGCTGATCACCCGGCTCGGCGAGCGGATCGACTTCCACCGGTTCCTCGTCGAGTGGTGGCCGGTGCTGTACCCGGCGCGGGTGCTGCGGCTGCTCGGCGACCGGCGCCGGTTGGGCAGGCTGGCGAAGAACGTGCTCACCGCCGACGAGATCACCCGGCTCGCCGACTCGTTCGCGGACACCACCCGCGAGTGGACGGTGGCCGACATCGCGCTGCTGGACGAGGTGCGTGTGCTGGTCGGGCCCCCGCCGAGGCGCCGCAGGCACCGGGAGACGGTGCAGCTCGACGCGGAACCGGAGCGGGACTCCTCGCCCACCCCCGGACGGCACCGCCCGGAGCACTACGACGAGTACTCGCACATCGTGGTGGACGAGGCGCAGGACCTCTCGCCGATGCAGTGGCGCATGGTCGGCAGGCGGGGTGCGCACGCGAGCTGGACCGTCGTCGGCGATCCGGTGCAGAGCTCGTGGCCGGACCCGGAGGAGGCACGGCAGGCGCGCGACCGGGCGTTCGGTCCGCGCACCCCGCGCAGACGGTTCACCCTGCGGACGAACTACCGGAACTCGGCCGAGATCTTCGAGCTCGGCGCCCGGGTGGTCGCCGGGCAGGCCGAGCCGGACGACCTGCCCCACGCGGTGCGGGAGACCGGGATCGAACCGCAGATCCGGCGGGTCGACGACGGCACCCGCGCGGGTGAGGTGCGTGCGGCGGCGAAGGAGCTGCTGGACGCGGTGGAGGGCACCGTGGGTGTGGTCTGCGCGATGCACCGGGTGGACGAGGTCGGCGCGTGGCTGGCCGACGACGCCGACGACCGGGTGCGGGTGCTGGGCAGTTTGGACGCGAAGGGGCTGGAGTACGACGCCGTGGTGCTGGTCGAGCCGACCGAGCTGGTCACGGAGGCGACGACGGGCCCCCGCGTGCTCTACGTGGCGTTGACCCGGGCCACCCAGCGGCTCGTGGTGCTCGCCTCCGACGACGGCTGGCTTCCGGAGTCCGGACACGAGCGGTGACATCGGGAACGTTTCGCTCGGCCGAAACGGGCACACAAAACCACCCGAAAGGGTTACGATGCGGCCGTGTCCAGCGACGTGGGAGCGACGGCAGACATCGTGGCGAACGACCACGGGACCATCGAACGCGCCTTGGCCGTGCACCGGCTGCTCAACGCGCAGCGCCCGGAACCCACGGCACCGCTGCCCCAACTGCGGCACATCCCGTTGCCGGACGTCGAACCGCCCCGGGACCGGCTGGTGGCCACGCTGGCCCGGCGACGCTCGCACTACGACTTCTCCCCCCGTCCCGTGGCGTTGACCACGGTGAGCGCGCTGCTGCGGTTCTCGGTGGGGGTGCAGCGGTTCGTCCCCGCCTACGGTGTGGAGGAGTACCCGCTCGGGATGGCACCCAGCGCGGGCGGTCTGGACATTCTGCGGGCCTACGCCCTCGTCCAGCGGGTGGAGGGGCTGCACCCGGGCGTGTACCGCTACGAGGCGATCTCCCACGAGCTGGTGGAACTGTCCGACGACGACCCGGCCGCCGCGCTGCGCGGGGTGTACCTGCAGGAGGAATTCGGCGCCTCGGCGGTGACGATCGCGCTGACGGCGCGGCTGGACGTGGCCTTCGACCGGTACCCCCTGCGGCACTACCGCACCCTGCACGTGGACTCCGGCGTCGCGGTGCAGAACCTCTCCCTGGTGGGCACCGCCCTCGGCCTCGCCTCGTGCGCCGTGGCCGGCTTCGACGACGCGGCCCTGTCCACCCTCCTGGGCCTGCCCCACCAGGAGATCCCCACCATGCTGCTCGCCACCGGCCACCCCGCCTGACCCGCCCGCACCACCGCGGTTGTGCCGTGAAGGGCACTTTCCCTGCGTCACACGCCGTGAGGGGCACATTCCCTGCGTGGAGTGCAGGGAATGTGCCCCTCACGGCAACACCCGGGCACCCGGGTGAGGTCCGGTCAGTCGGTGTGGGCGGCGTGCCAGTGGTCGGCGAGTTGTTCGCCCTGGTTGGGCGTGAAGTTGGCCGGGGTGTAGAAGCCGCCGGTGGTGGTGTCGGCGCTGTGCAGCACGAGGCTGTTCGCACCTTCCGGGGAGGGCAGGCCGAGCTGGGAGTCCACCGCCCAGTCCAGCGCACCGAACAGCCCGCACCCGTCGGCGCCCGGCACGGCGAACGAGTCGTCCACCTGGTCGGCACCGGACAGCGCGATGTTGCTCATCACGCCGGTCGGGTCGGTGGTGCCGTCCGGGGCGTAGCGGACGAGGTTCAACATCGGCTGCTCGGCGTTGGCCGGTTCGAGCAGGATCGGCTCCTCGTTCGAGCCGATGTAGCAGTTCCCGCCGAGCAGCGGGTTGTCCAGCTTGATCTTGATCGGGAGCGTGACGATCGGCTGCCCCGTCGACAGGCCGGCGTTCAGGTTGAAGTCGCTGGGGTCGCCCGCCGGTTCCACGGTGGCGGTCACCGTGTTGAGGCTGCTGCCGGCGGCCCTCTCGCACAGGGTGGTCAGGACCGGGATGTCACTCGGGCACATGAGGTTGAGCAGCCCGCCCGGCACCTTCACCGGATCCGCCTCGATCCCGGTGCCCCCGGGTGAGACGGTCGTGTAGTCCACCCCGTCCCCGAGGAGGCCGAACTGGAGGTCCGTGCCCGCCGTCGGCACGGTCTTCTCCCCGATCGTCATCGTCCCGGACTCCGACGACGACGCCAGGCACAACGCCGCGAGCTCGTCACCGTCGGCGTCCAGCATCGCCGGGTCGTCCACCGGACACCGGTCGAACGGCGCCCAGTTGCCGGCCAGATCCGACGCGGCCGGCCCACCGTCGCCCTCGTCCGCTGCCGCGGGAAGGGTCGCGACGGTCGTGGCCGCGAACGCCAGCATCGCGGCCATCGTACCGCCGAGGACTCTTCGCCGGGTGCCGCTCCGTCGCGTACCCGCCCGGCCCGTCTTCGATTCCCTCATCCATGATCTCCTTACTCTGTCGACCGCCCACCCGGATCAACGAACCAGTTCGGGCGGGCTCGGTGGACAGTCGCTGGCACTTCTGATGCTGCAGATCTGCCCCTGGGTCATCTTCACGTAGTTGTCCGGACCGGATATCAGTCCGGTCAGTAGTGGATCGAGATTTTCGTCCACACCACACCCGACGAACGGGGGAATGCGCACGTAGCCGTCCAGGAACCCACCAGTGGTGGGTGTGTAATCACCCGGATAGTCGGCCGTGAGCTGCACCTCGAGCGGCTCCTCGGTGCGACATTCCGGACCGACCTCGAGCCGTTCGCCGTTCACGGACACGTCCTCGAGCTGGAGCAGCAGATTCGCGTGCGCCACCACCGACCCCCCGTCGGCACCGTCGATCCGCATCCGGACGACCAGATCCATGGCGCCCACCTGAGTCAATCGCACGGTCGCACTGTTGGGCATGAAATCGAAGGCGTGGAACGAATTCCGCGTCGGCGGCAACTGTTGTGTCCCGTTGTGCTGCAACAGCGCGTCGGCGTCCATGCAGAACCAGTACCACTCCGACCCGTCGTCACACGGCGCGGCGACCGGGAGGGCGATGTTGACGATCCCCGGATCGATTCTCGTGGCAGCGCCCAACTTCTTGATGTTGGTGTATCCGCCCATGTAGGCACACCACGCGTTGTTCTTGTCCGCGAAATCGACGCAGTCCTCGGGAACCTCACCCTGCTGGGCGGCGGCGACGTCGCCGCCGTCACCGCTGCCGGGTAGCGCGTCGGGTCCTCCGACCCCGGCCTCCGGCGACCGATCCGGCGTCGCCGGCCCCTCCCCGTCGACCGTCACCGTGCCGATCACCGTGTCCTGGTCCGGTGCCGGAACACAGTCGAACGCGGGAATCGCCGGCGCACCGTCGCCCGGTTCGTCCGTCGCGGCGGGCGCGGCCCCGCCGTCCTCCCCGCTGTCGGTCCCGGGTGCCGTTCCCGGTGCTGTGCTGCTGTCCCCGGTCGCGTCGTCCCCGGTCGCGTCGTCCCCGTCGTCCCCGTCGTCCCCACCGGTCTCCCCGTCCGTGCCCGTACCCTCCCCGGCACCGGGCTCCGCACCGGACCGGTCCGAGGTCAGCAGGAGGTTGATCCGACCGGCCGACACGGCGAGCTCCCCGGCCGCCGCGGGCGTGATCTCGGGTCCTTCACCCGTGGCGGTCAGCGTCACCGCCGAGTCCCGCGGCAACGGGGTCGGCGCCACGGTGAGCCCGGGAAACCGGACGGTGCGTGGGCCGGACCCGGCCGACAGCTCGCGATCCGCGAGCCGAACATCGAGCATCGCCCGACCGGTGACCGACGACACCCCACTCCCGGCGAGTTCACCGACGACCGGCTTCGGCAGGGTCATCTCGACGGTCACCCCGGCCGGTTCGATCGGAGTGGACACCGACCCGGATCCCGGAAGCGACATCCCGACCCGGGCCCGCAGTTGCCGCTGTCCGGCTTCCGTTTCGCAGTCGTACACCAGATCCGGTGTCTCGCGCGCGGAAGACTCGCCGCCGTCCGCGGCGCCCTGCCCGCCCGCCGCGGTCGGCACTCCCACCACGACCGCCAGCACCGCCACGGCGAGCAGGGAACCCGAACCTCCGCGGCGTCCCGACCGCCATCTCCGTCTCATGTCTTCTCTTCCGTTCGACGACACCGTTCGTTGACCACCGACGAGCAGCACTCCGCGGCGGGTCTCGCGGTCCGACGGAGCCGCGCGCGGATGCCTGCCCGGCCGGGCGCGCAACGCCCGACCGGACAGGCCCGTCATCCGCGCGCCTCGTGCGGAATCAGCGTCACTGCAGGACGACGTCCTGACCCGGGGTCACGGTGTACTCCGCCTCGAACGTCACCACGTCGCCCTCGTTGATGAGGCCGAAGCAGTTGGCGGACGGGTCCACCTCGGTCACCACCAACTCGTGACCCGACCCGGCGTCCGGGGACGGGGCCAGCGTGTCGGTGGCGTTGTCGTACGTGCCCGGGGCCTCGCCCTCCACTGTCGCGTCACAGTCCGGGCCGGTCAGGTTCGCGACGACACCACCGATGTAGCCGGTGGTGACACCGTTCGACCAGGACTCTCCGTTGATCGTCCACGGCACGTTCCCGGGGATGACCTCGAACGCCAGGCCCAGCGGGCCCGAGCAGTTGTCCCAGCTGATCGCGTCGATCGTGCCGATCTCTGCCGGCGTGCCGGTCGCGCTGCCGACCAACGAGCCGCTCGCGTCCGACGAGGCACAGTCCAGGGTGACCCCGTTGGCGGTGTTGGTCAGCACCGTGGTGCCGGACGCCGCCGTGTAGTCCCCGCCCGGGTCCACGGTCCACTCGGCCTGCTGGGCCGAGGCGGACAGGGCGGTGAAGCCGAGAGTGAGCGCCGCTGCGGCGCCCGTAGCGACGATGCCGGTGATGCGCCTACGCATTGCTTTTCCTCCGAACATTGTGTGGGCAGTGAGCAAGCGGGGCGGACGTCTTGCCCGGTCCGCGGAAATCGGCCGATGTGCTTGCCGGCAGGAAACCTCCGCGTTACCTACCGCCGAGTACGGTAGCGGCTCGTGACCGCGGCCACAACCATGGAAAAACCCTTCCCCGCGGCTTTTTCCTCCATTCGGACGAGTGTTTGTCAACGGGGCCGCAAACCGGACGTCGTTCTTGTACCAGGGGCGTTCCCTCCGCATCCACGACCGCTCCGACCACCGGTTTCGCAGCGGAATTCGCAACACGGCCGCACGGCGTCCTCCGAATTTGTCACGAACCGATGAAAAATCCGCCGTAACCGGGGTCGAACCCCGCCGTTGGTGTCAGAACACGCCCTGTTGCGCAGGGTACCGACGACCGGAACGACAGTTTCACGAGAACCGGGAGATGCGATCGCAGAGACGCCCCACGGAGACTCCGCGCGACGCGAAAGAACGGCGAGCAGGAATAGGAGACGCAGTGGCCCAAGACGTTGACGCCCGGCGCGGCACGACGATTCCCGGAGCCGCGGCCGTGCGGCAGACCGGCAAACTCTACGCGCTCGCGCTGGACGTGCTCCGCTGCATTCCGCGCAGGCCGTTCCAGTTCCGCGAGTTCGTGCAGCAGTTCTGGTTCATCGCCAGCGTGTCGATCCTGCCCACCGCCCTCGTCGCGATCCCGTTCGGCGGGGTGATCGCCCTGCACGTCGGCTCGTTGACCACGCAGATCGGCGCGCAGTCGTTCACCGGCGCGGCCAGCGTGCTCGCCATCGTGCAGCAGGCCAGCCCGATCGTCACCGCGCTGCTCATCGCCGGTGCGGGCGGCTCGGCGATGTGCGCCGACCTGGGCTCGCGCACCATCCGCGAGGAGATCGACGCGATGGAGGTGCTCGGCGTCTCCCCGGTCCAGCGGCTGGTCGTGCCCCGGGTGCTCGCCGCGATGGGGGTCGCGGTGTTCCTCAACGGCATGGTCAGCGTCGTCGGCGTCTGCGGCGGCTACTTCTTCAACGTCGTCATGCAGGACGGCACCCCCGGCGCCTACCTCGCCAGCTTCTCGGCCCTGGCCCAGCTGCCCGACCTGTGGATCAGTGAGCTCAAGGCACTGCTGTTCGGCTTCGTCGCCGGCGTCGTGGCCGCCTACCGCGGGCTGCACCCCTCCCCCGGCCCGAAGGGCGTGGGTGACGCGGTGAACCAGTCCGTCGTCATCACCTTCCTGCTCCTGTTCCTGATCAACTTCGTGCTCACGACCCTGTACCTGCAGATCGTGCCGCCGAAGGGGATGTGAGGCACATGGTCACCACGGTCCCGAGAACCCCGAGGCAGCGTGCCGCCGAGGTCGTCGACCGGCGACTGTCGTTCCTGGACACGCTCGGCGACGCGATCCTGTTCAGCCTGCGGGCCCTGTTGTGGGTCCCGCGTGCGCTGCGCCGCTACACCCGGGAGATCGTCCGGTTGCTGGCCGAGGTGAGCTTCGGCAGCGGCGCGCTGGCCGTGATCGGCGGCACCGTGGGCGTCATGGTCGGCATGACGCTGTTCACCGGCATCGTGGTCGGCCTGCAGGGCTACACCGCGATGAACCAGGTGGGCACCGCGGCCTTCGCCGGGTTCATCTCCGCCTACTTCAACACCCGCGAGATCGCGCCGCTGGTGGCGGGCCTGGCGCTGTCGGCCACCGTCGGCTGCGGGTTCACCGCGCAGCTCGGCGCGATGCGGATCTCCGAGGAGATCGACGCGCTGGAGACGATGGGCATCCCGAGCGTGCCCTACCTCGTCACCACGCGGATCATCGCCGGCTTCTGCGCGGTGATCCCGCTGTACGCGGTGGGGTTGCTCACCTCCTACCTGGCCTCCCGCCAGATCACGGTGTGGTTCTACGGCCAGTCGGAGGGCACCTACGACCACTACTTCGAACTGTTCCTCCCGCCGGAGGACGTGCTCTGGTCGTTCGGCAAGGTGCTGATCTTCAGTGTGGTGGTGGTGCTCACCCACTGCTACTACGGCTTCCGCGCGAGCGGGGGCCCCGCGGGCGTCGGTGTCGCGGTGGGGCGCGCGGTGCGCACCGCCATCGTCGCCGTCGCGCTGCTCGACTTCTTCGCCAGCCTCGGGATCTGGGGCGCCACGACGACGGTGCGGGTGGCCGGATGAGACAACGATGGATACGCACACTCGGGGTGCGCCTGGCGGGCGTGGTGTTCCTGCTCGTGCTCGCCCTGCTGGTGACGCTGTCGGTGAAGGTGTACAACAAGGACTTCGCCGACGACGTGGCGGTGACCCTGCGGACCGACCACGTCGGCAATCAACTCCGCCGCAACTCCGACGTCAAGGCCCGCGGTGTGCTGGTCGGTGAGGTGCGCGGCATCGCGGCCACCGACGACGGCGCCGAGATCGACCTCGCGCTCGACCCGGACAGCATCTCCCGGCTGCCCACCGACGTCACCGCCCTGCTCGTGCCGAAGACGCTGTTCGGCGAGCGCTACGTGCAGCTGTCCATCCCCGAGGACTCCACCGGAGCACCGTTGTCCGAGGGCGACGTCATCGCGCAGGACCGCTCGGCGAACGCGATCGAGCTGGAGCGGGTCTTCGACGACCTGCTGCCGGTGCTGCGGGCGGTGCAGCCGCACAAACTGGCGAGCACCCTCAGTGCCGCGGCGACGGCGGTGGACGGCCGGGGCGAGCTGATCGGGGACACCCTCACCGTGGCGGCCGACTACCTGGAGGAGTTCAACCCGAACCTGCCCCGGCTGCACGAGAACATCCGCGACCTGGCCGAGGTCAGCGAGGTCTACGGCGACATTGCCCCGGACGTGCTGGACGCTCTGACGGACACGGCCACCACGATGGAAACCGTCGTCGACCGCGGGGAGGATCTGCGCGGGCTCTACGACCAGGTGACCACCACCTCCACCGACGTGGAGACGTTCCTGCGGGAGAACCGGGACAACCTGATCGGCCTGACGACCACCGCCAGGGCCCCGCTGGAGGTCGCCGCGGAGTACTCGCCGTCGTTCGCCTGCACCCTCAAAGCGCTCGACGCGCTCAAACCCGCGATGGACACGGTGCTCGGCGCGGGAACGGACCGGCCGGGGATCCACCTGGAGAGCACGATCGTCACCCCGGACCGCGGTGCGTACGTGCCGGGACGCGACGACCCGTCGCACAGCGCCACGGACGGTCCACGCTGCTACCCGAGCGGGCTGGCCCCCACCGAGGCGGGCGCCGTCCCACCACCGGAGCCGGACTCGACCCACCCGTTGCTGTCCGCCGACCCCGACGGCCTGGGACTGCCGAACTCCCCCCAGGAACGGGAGCTGCTGTCCACCCTGCTCACCGCCGACCTGGAGATGTCGGACGGGGACGTGCCGCAGTGGAGCAGCGCCCTGGTCGGGCCGGTCTACCGGGGCACGGAGGTGACGCTCGAATGAGCCCGTCCACCCGGCGTCGCGCACACGCACGAAGGGAGTGCCGACGATGAGAACAATCGCCGCCCCACTGACCAAGGCACTGGTGTTCATCCTGGTGACCACGGTGGCGACCGCGGTGCTGGCGCTGTCGATCACCAACACCGCGGTCAGCGACCGGACGCACTACAGCGCCCGGTTCACCGACGCCACGTCGGTGGCCGAGGGCGACGACGTGCGCATCGCCGGGGTCCGGGTGGGCCAGGTCGAGGAACTGGAGATCGTGGACCGGCATCTCGCGCTCGTGCACTTCTCCGTCCGGAAGTCCCGGGACCTGCCCGCCGACGTCACCGCCACGCTGCGCTACCGCAACATGATCGGGCAGCGCTACCTCGCCCTGGAGCGTGGGGAGGAGCCCAGCACGGAGACCCTGCCGCCGGGTGCGGAGATCCCGATGGAGCGCACCACCCCGGCGCTGGACATGACGGAGCTGTTCAACGGGTTCCGCCCGCTGTTCGAGGCACTGGCACCCGAGGACGTGAACCGGCTCTCCGGCGAGATCATCCAGGTGCTGCAGGGTGAGAGCGGCACGGTGGAGAGCCTGCTCGAACACACCGGGTCGCTGACCCGGACGATCGCCGACCGGGACCGGGTGATCGGTGAGGTGATCACCAACCTGAACTCGGTGCTGGACACCGTCAACAACGAGGGCGATGCACTGTCCAATCTGGTCACCACGGTCCGGCAACTCGTCAGCGGGCTCGCCGAGGACCGCGCCGTCATCGGCGAGTCGATCGAGGGCCTGTCCGCCCTGACCACCTCCACCGCCGGCCTGTTCACCGACGCCCGCGCCCCGCTGAAGGACAGCATCGCCGGCCTGCGGGAGGTCTCCGGCCACCTCGCCGCGGGATCCGGGGAGCTCGAACAGTTCCTGACCACGACCCCGCGCAAGCTCACCGAACTGGGCCGCGTGGCCTCCTACGGCAGCTGGATGAACTTCTACCTGTGTGAGGGCCTGTTGCTCACCGACCCGCCGACCGGCACGCGCCCGGACCCGGTTCCCGCGAGGTGCACCCCATGAAGTCGTTCGCCGAACGCAACCCGTTCACGCTGGGCGTGGTGGGCACGGTGGTGCTCGCCGCGGTGGTCACGGCCACCTTCAACTCCGAGGACCTGCCGATCGTGGGCACCGGCGCCACGTACCAGGCGGAGTTCGCCGAGGCGGCCGGGCTGCGGCCGGACAACGAGGTCCGGGTCGCCGGGATCAAGGTCGGCGAGGTCACCGACGTGGACCTGACCACCGACCGGGTGCTGGTGTCGTTCTCCGTGTCGGACGCCTGGGTCGGTGACCGCACCTCCGCCGAGATCAAGATCAAGACGCTGATGGGCCAGAAGTTCCTGGCGTTGCACCCGGTCGGAGACACCGTCCTGGACCCGGCGACGCCGATCCCACTGGAACGGACCACGACGCCGTACGACGTGACCGAGGCCTTCGAGCAGCTGGCCGACACCGCCGGGGCGATCGACACCGACCGGCTCGCGGAGAGCTTCCGCACACTCTCCCGGAACCTGGACGGCACCGAGGAACACGTGCGGTCCGCACTCGACGGCCTGAGCGCCCTGTCGACGACGATCGCCTCCCGCGACGACGAACTGGCCGATCTGCTCGACGGTGCCCGCACCATCGCGGGGACGCTGGCCGACACCAGCGACGAGTTCGACCGGCTCATCGACGACGGGAACCTGCTGCTCACCGAGCTGAACACCCGGCGCGAGGCGATCAGCGACCTGCTCACCGGTACGCGGCGGCTCGGCGAGCAGATCTCCGGGCTCGTCGCCGACAACCGCGAGCAACTCGCGCCCGCGCTGGAGCAGCTGGGCACCGTCACCGACGTCCTGCAGGCCCACACCGACGAACTCGACCGCACCCTGGAGCTCGCGGGCCCCTACTTCCGGGTCGTGAACAACACCCTGGGCAACGGCCGGTGGCTGGACACCTACCTGTGCGGACTCGTGGAGGAGAACCGGAATCCGTGTCGTGCGCCCGTTCCCGGGGGTGACCAATGATCAGAACTCGTTCCGGACGCCGCCTCACCCGGGCGGCCGGTCCGGCCCTCGTCCTCGTCGTCGCCCTCGCGGGCGTGCTGTGGTGGGTCTTCACCGGGGACGGCGACAAGCGGGTCACCGTCCACTTCGACCGCGCGGTGGGCGTGTATCCGGGGTCGGACGTGCGGGTGCTCGGTGTGCCGGTGGGTGAGGTCGAGTCGGTCATTCCGTCGGGCGAGCAGGTGCGCGCGGTGCTCCGCGTCGCGCACGACGCGCCCGTCGCGGAGCGGACCGGGGCGGCGGTGATCTCCCCGAGCGTGGTCGCCGACCGCTACGTCCAGCTGACCGAGCTCGCCGGCGACGGGCCCCGGCTGGCCGACGGGGCCGTGATCCCGCGGGACCGCACGGCCGTGCCGGTGGAGCTGGACGAGCTCTACGGCAGCATGAACGACCTCGTCACCGCCCTCGGTCCGGAGGGAGCCAACTCCGAGGGGGCGTTGTCCGACCTGCTCGACTCCGGCGCCGACGCGCTGGAGGGCAACGGCCGGGCCTTCGCGGACAGCGTGCGCGACTTCGCCGACATGGCCCGCACCCTCGCCGACTCGGACGAGGACCTGTTCGGCACGGTGGACAAGTTGCGCGAGTTCACGGCCATGCTCGCGGGCAACGACGACCGGGTGCGCGAGGCCACCGAGCAGCTGTCCGAGGTGTGGCGCACGCTCTCGGCCGACCGGGACGAACTGGGCGCCGCCCTGGACACCCTGGGCACGGCGCTGGCCGACGTCCAGGACTTCGTGGCCGACCACCGCGCCGCGTTGTCGGGCAACGTGGACAAGCTGGCGCGGACGACCCAACTGCTGGTGGACCGCCGGGAATCGGTGAGCGAGGCGCTGGACACCGTGCCGACGGCGGTGGAGAACGCCTACCACGCCTACGACCCGGACAGCGGCACCCTCCAGGGCCGCGTGAACCTGCTCGAGTACACCGACGACCTGCCGTTGCCGGTCATCACGGGAGGCGGTAACTGATGGCCGCGAGACATCCGGACACCGGCCCTCGACGCGCCCGGGTGCCCCGGCGTGCGGGACCGCCCCGCACCCGCACCCGCACCCGCACCACGATCGTCGCCGCGCTCGCCGCGCTCGG
>NZ_KE387040.1:92281-97500 GCF_000430445.1 Saccharomonospora iraqiensis subsp. iraqiensis | reverse complement strand
CGTGGATCCGGGGGCCGCTCACGGGCGCACCGCCGGGGTCCGCCCGGGTGCCGTGCGCGGCGCCGGCCCGGTCGAGTCCCGGACCACGAGGTGGGACGGCAATACCACCTCGGCGGCCGACCGGGGACGCCCGTCGAACAACAGGTCCACGGCCACCCGCCCGGCCTCGTCGAACTGCCCGGCCAACGTGGTCAACCGCGGCGAACAGAAGTCGGCGCCGAAGATGTCGTCGTAGCCGACGACGCTGAGCTCGCCCGGCACGCGCACACCGCGGGCGGCGAACCGGCGCAGCATGCCGATGGCCATCAGGTCGTTGTGCGCCACGGCCGCGGTGACGTCCCGGGTGAGGGTGGCGTCCGCCGCCGCGGCACCACCCTCCACGGCCGGGGGGAACGGGCCGAGCCGCATCGCCCGGACACCGAGTTCGTCGGCGGTCTCCCGGATGACCCGCCACCGTTCGGTGGCCAGCCACGACCGGCGCGGCCCGGCGAGGTAGGCCACGGACGTGTGCCCGAGCGAAGCGAGGTGTTCGACGATCTGCCGGGTTCCGTCCTCGTGGTCGACGGTCACACTCGGCAGACCGTCGACCCGGCGACTCACCAGGGCCAGCCGGTGCGCGGAGGCGAGCTCGCGGATCTGGCCGTCGGACATCCGGCTCGCCGCGATCACGAATCCCTCCACGGAACCGCTGAGCCGTTCGACGTTGCCCGACTCCAGATCCGGCGACTCCTCGGTGTCGCCGAGGATCAGTGTGCGCCCGGCCGCGCGGGTCTGCTGCTCGGCGCCCCGGATGATGCCGAAGAAGTGCGGGTTGGTGATGTCCGCGACGAACAACGCCACCGTCCGGGTGTCCCCGGAGGGCAGCGCCCGTGCGAGGGGATTGGTCCGGTAACCCAGCCGCTCGGCCACCTGAAGGACGTGGTCCCGGGTGCGGGCGTTGACCCGGCCCGGTCTGGCGAGCGCCCGGGAGACCGTCGACGTCGCCACCCCCGCCTCGCGGGCCACGTCGTAGATCGTCGGACGCCGTCCGTCACTGTGCGCCACCGCAGTACTCCGCTCCGTCCGATTCGCAGGCGGTGCCGAGCATAGGCCGGAATGGCAACATATGGCAACCGCTTGTCATCCGGTTGTCCGCCTGCTTAGGGTCTGCTGCGACTTCGCCCGGCGGCCCCCCGACCGGGTGTGTTGCGGTCCGGTGGCCGCGCGGCGGCGCGGCGGACGAACGGGCAACGACGTCGAGAGGGACACGGTTGATGAGGGCTATCGTTCTGACCCGCCCGGGGCAGGTGCGCGAGGTCGACACCTGGCCCGAGCCCGAACCCCGCGCGGGCGAGGTCCTCGTCGCGATGCGGGCCGTCGGGCTGTGCGGGTCGGACCTGGGTGTCTACGACGGACACCGGGCCACCCCCGAACTGCCGTGGGTGATGGGACACGAGGGCGGCGGCGAGATCGTCGCGGTCGGCCCCGGGGTCACCGACCGGTATCCGGGACAGCGGGTGGTGGTCGAACCCAACTACGGCTGCCTGTCCTGCGCCGCCTGTGCGGAGGGGGCGACCTCGGCGTGCCCGGACCGGGGCATCGTCGGCATGAACATCCCCGGACTGCTCGCCGAACGGGTCGCGGTGCCCGCACGGTTCGCCCGGCCGGTCCCGGACACCGTGGACGATGCGACCCTGGCGTGTCTGGAGCCGCTCGCCGTCGCCCGCGCCGCCGTCCGGCGTTCCGGGGTGGGCCCGGACGACCGGTGCCTGGTCGTCGGGGCCGGATCCCAGGGCCTGTTCGTCTGCCAGGCACTGCGGGCGCTCGGTGTCCGGCCGTACGTCAGCGAACCGCACGACGGCAGGACCGCGCTGGCCGAGGAACTCGGCGCGCACCGGCTCCCCCGGGACCACGTCCCGGACCCCGGGCGGACCGCGGACGCCGCACACGGCTTCCACGTCGTGTTCGACACCGTCGGCCTCGCCGACACCTGGGATCTGGCGCTGCGCACCGTGCGCCCCACCGGCTCGGTCGTGCTGATCGGCATGAGCGGGAGCACGGTGTCGGCCACCACGGCCGATCTCACGCGACGGCAGGTGACCCTGCGCGGGTCGCTGATCTACGACCACCCGGAGGACTTCCGGGACACCGTGGACGCCGTCGCCGCGGGCGTCCTCGCTCCGGCGGACGTCCTCCGGCACACCGCGACACCGGACGCCGCCGCGGAGGCCTTCGCCGGCGCGCGGACCGTGCCGGGCAAGTCCTGGATCGACCTCACCGGTTGGCAGGAGGACCGGAATGGCTGAACACACCGACCCCCCGCGGCCGGACGGGACGGCGCGGCCCGACGGGACGGCGCCGTCCGAGGGCGGCGTCCGTGCGTTGGTGCGCCGGGTGTCCGGCGCACTCTCCGCCGCCGAGGCCGTCGTCGGCGGGCTGATGCTGGTCACGATCTTCACGTTGATGCTGGTGCAGGCCGTGCAGCGCTACCTGCCGACCGGCGGCTGGGTGTGGACCGGGGAACTCGCCCGGTTCGGCCTGGTGTGGCTGACCTTCGCGATGGCCGGCTACCTGATGGGCCGTGACGAGCACGTCACGCTCAAGCTGATCGACTACGCGGTCCGCGGGCGCCTACACCGGCTCGTACTGATCTTCGCCAACGTGATGGTCGCCGTCGTCTGCGTGAACCTCGCCTACGAGGCCTTCGTCCTCGCGTTCGAGCCCACCGCCCAGGTCTCCCCGGCGATGGGCATCCCGATGAACTACTTCTACGTCATTCCACTCGCCGGGCTCGTGCTGACCACCGTGCGTTCGGCGATGGCCGTCGTCGCGCCGCCGCGACCGTCCGGAGAGGAGCAGCCCGCATGAGCATGACGCTTCTCGCGGTGGCGATCATCGCGCTGTTGGTGCTGCGCGTGCCCGTGGCGTTCGCGCTGCTCGGCCCGTGCCTGACGTACGTGACCCTGAACGGCCAGTCGGTCGGCCTGAGCATGCGCGAGGTCACCGGGGCGATCGACAGCTTCCCGCTGCTGGCCGTCCCGCTGTTCATCCTCGTCGGCGTGGTGGCCAACCACGCGGGCATCGCCGACCGGCTGTTCGACTTCGCGCAGGCGCTCGTCGGACGGGTCCGGGGCAGCCTCGGCTACGTCAACATCGGGGTGAGTCTCGGCTTCTCCTGGATGAGCGGCTCGGCCCTGGCCGACGCCGCCGGGCTCGGCAAGGTCGAGGTGCCCGCGATGGTGCGGAAGGGCTACCCGAAGCGGTTCGCCGTGGGCATCACGGCCGCCTCCAGCCTGATCGGCCCGGTCATGCCGCCGAGCATCCCCGCGGTCGTCTACGCCTCGATCGCGGCGGTGTCCACGGGGGCGTTGTTCGCCGCCTCGGTGGTTCCCGCGTTCCTGCTGGCGTCCGGGCTGGCGCTGGCCGTGTTCGTGTGGGCACGCAGGCAGCCGAACCTCGAGGCCGAGCCCTTCGAGTGGGCCCGCCTGCGCGCCGCCACCCTGCGGGTGATCGCGCCGTTGCTCGCGCCGGTCATCATCCTCGGCGGCATCCTCGGCGGGTTCTTCACCCCCACCGAGGCCGCCGCGGTGGGGGCGGCCTACGTCCTGGCGCTCGGCTTCGCGACCGGCACGGTGCGGCCGCGCGACCTCGGGGCGATCCTGCGCGACACGGCGGCGACCACCGCCTCGATCACCCTGATCCTGGGCGCCTCCGGGCTGCTGGCCTGGATCCTGGCCCGCGAGCAGGTCCCCGGTGCGGTCGCCGAGTTCATGCTCGGCCTCACCGACAACCAGGTCGTGTTCCTGCTGCTGGTCAACGTCCTGCTCATCCTGCTCGGTGCGGTGTTGGAGGGCACCTCGGTACTGATGATCACGGTGCCGATCCTGTTGCCCATCGCCGTCCAGTTCGGCGTCGATCCGCTGCACTTCGGCGTGCTCACGATCGTCAACCTGATGATCGGCCTGCTGACCCCGCCGATCGGGGCCGTGCTCTACGTCCTCAGCCCGGTCACGAAGCTGCCGGTGCACGAGGTCTTCCGGGGCACGGCACCCTTCCTCGTCCCGCTGGTCGCGGTGCTGCTGTTGATCACGTTCGTGCCGTCCGTGGTCACGTTCCTGCCCACCGTCCTCGGGCTCTGACCCCTGTCCCCGACCACCCTGTCCCCGTCAGGAAACCAGGAGGCAACGATGCCGACCCGAAAGATCCCCCGCGCCCTCGCCGCGCTGCCCGCCGTCGCCCTGCTGGCCACCGGCTGCACCGCGATGAACGACTCCGGCGGCGGCGGTGGGGACGGCGACCTCACCCTGTCGTTCGCCAACAGCTATACCACCGAACACCCGCACACCCGGTGCGGCATCCAGTCCGTCGCCGACACGGTGAACGGCCGGGACAACGGCGTCACCGTCGAGACGTTCCCGAACAGCCAGCTCGGCGACGACACCGAGCGGTTCACCTCCGTCATGGAGGGCGACGTCGACATGGACGTGCAGGGCTCGTCCGCGTTGGCCTCGACCTACGAGCCGATCGGCGTGCTGGACATGGCCTACGCCTTCAACGGCCCCGACCATCTCTTCGAGTTCTTCGACAGCGAGGCCGCCCAGCAGCTCAAGGACGACTTCGCCGCCGAGACCGGCACCCGGATCCTGGACGTCTGGTTCTTCGGGATGCGGCACTTCACGGCCAACCAGGCGATCCGCGAGCCCGCCGACCTGGAGGGCCTGCGGATGCGCTACCCGGACTCGCCGATCTACCTGGAGAACGCGAAGGCGGTCGGTGCCGACCCGACCACGGTCGCGTTCGAGGAGGTCTACCTGTCGCTGCAGCAGGGCGTCATCGACGGGCAGGAGAACCCGGTGCCGACGATCGCCGCGCAGAGCTTCGACGAGGTGCAGAGCCACGTCAGCATGTCCGGCCACCAGACCGGCTCCCAGCTGGTCGTGGTGAACGAGGACCGCTGGCAGCAGCTCTCCGGTGAGCAGCGGGAGCAGCTGCGCACCACGGTGCACGAGACCCGGGCGGAGAACCGGCAGTGCATCGAGCAGGAGGAGCAGAAGATTCTCGACCAGTGGCAGAACGACGGTGGGATGACCGTCGTCGACGACGTCGACCGGGAGGCCTTCGCCGCGCGGGCGGAGGAGTACTTCATGGACAACCTCTCGGGTGAGCAGCTGCGCCTCTACGAGCAGGTGCGTGGGTCCGCGGAGTGACGCGGGGAATCGACGGCCGGGCCCGCGCGCGCC
>NZ_KE387040.1:88534-92181 GCF_000430445.1 Saccharomonospora iraqiensis subsp. iraqiensis | reverse complement strand
CCTCCCCCGCTCCCGCGGTCGTCGCCCGCCCGGCCAGTGCCGCGCGGGCGGCCGAGACGGTGTGCAGCAGGTTCGACCCGGTGTCGGAGTCGGCGACCGGGTAGACGTTGATGCCGTCGATGTCGCCGCGGAGCGCGTCCAGCCGCGCCACGCAGGCGTCCGCCCATTCCCGCACCGTCGCCGCGTCCAAGGCCCGCACCCGCGTATCCTCCGTAGCTGGTATCGAGGCGTCTCGGAGCGAGGGTAGCGACCCGGATGCGCCCGCCGTCGGAGCACCGGTTACGCTGATCGGGTCGCCCGGTGCCACCGGGCGGTTCGACTTGACGACTTTCTTCGAGGAGTGTTCGACGTGGCTGCCGTGTGCGACGTCTGTGGCAAGGGGCCGGGCTTCGGCAAGTCGGTCTCGCACTCTCACCGGCGTACCAACCGCCGGTGGAACCCGAACATCCAGACCGTGCACGCGAAGGTCGGGCTTTCCCAGAAGAAGCGCCTGAACGTGTGCACCTCCTGCATCAAGGCGGGCAGGGTCGTTCGGGGCTGACGCCAGGACCCGAGCACGAGGGCCCCGGGTGGTCGACGACTACCCGGGGCCCTCGTCGTGCGCGCACCCACCCACGTCCCGGCTTCGCCGTGAGGGGCACTTTCCCTGCATCTGACGCAGTGAAAGTGCCCCTCGCTGCGCGTGACGCAGGGAGAGTGCCCTTCACGGCGACACCGGCGACTCCTGCTCAGGGGAGCTTCCAGTCGACCGGGGTGGCGCCCTGGTTCTCCAGGAGGGTGTTGGCGCGGCTGAAGGGGCGGGAGCCGAAAAAGCCGTTGCGTGCGGACAGCGGGCTGGGGTGCACCGACTCGACGCACGGCACGGACCCGAGCAGCGGCTTGAGTTTGCGCGCGTTGCTGCCCCACAGGATCGCCACGAGCGGCTCGTCGCGCTCCGCGAGCGCCACGATGGCCCGCTCGGTGATCTCCTCCCAGCCCTTGCCCTGGTGCGAGTTCGGCTTGCCCGGGCGCACGCTGAGGGACCGGTTGAGCAGCAGCACGCCCTGCTCCGTCCACGGCGTCAGATCCCCGGTGGACGGCATCGGATGCCCGAGGTCGTCGGTGTACTCCTGGAAGATGTTGCGCAGGCTCTTCGGCAACGGCCGCACGTCGGGCGCCACCGCGAACGACAACCCGATGGCGTGGCCCGGCGTCGGGTACGGGTCCTGACCGACGATCAACACGCGGACGTCGTGGAACGGCTGCCGGAACGCGCGCAGGATGTTCTCCCCGGCCGGGAGGTAGGTCCGTCCGGCCGCCACCTCCGCGCGGAGGAACTCCCCCATCGCGGTGATCCGGTCGGCGACCGGATCCAACGCCTGTGCCCAGCCCGGGTCGAGGATGTCGTGCAGTGGTCGTGCGCTCACGGCCGCGCAGCCTAGCCCACCCGCCCTCCGGCGGGCCCGGCACCGGGCCACTCCGTCCGTCCCGGAGCGGTCCGGACAGCCGCACCGTCGGGTGATGTTGCGTGCCACGGGTCACGATCGCGCCGATCCGGGCGGACACCGGGTGTCCGCGGCACCGCCTAGCGTGCCCGGCATGAGCGCACGGACCACGACGGACGCGGACATCACGCCGTACACCCTGCACATCCCACAACCCGCCCTCGACGATCTGCACGCCCGGCTGGACCGGGCACGGTGGCCCGAGCTCCCCGCGGAGGCGGGCCCCGACCACGGGATACCGCTGCCGTACCTGCGTGAACTCGCCCGGTACTGGCGGCACGACTACGACTGGCGGGCGCAGGAACGCCGGATCAACGCCGTCCCGCAGTACACGACGACGATCGACGGGCACACCCTGCACTTCCTGCACGTGCGTTCACCCGAGCCGGACGCGCTGCCGCTGGTGCTCACCCACGGCTGGCCCGGCTCGTTCGTCGAGTTCCTCGACCTCCTCGGCCCGCTGACCGACCCCCGGGCGCACGGAGGAGCCCCGTCCGACGCCTTCCACGTCGTGGTGCCCACCCCGCCCGGTTTCACCCTGTCCGGGCCGACGCGGGAACTCGGCTGGACGGTGACGCGGGTGGCGCGGGCGTGGTCGGTGCTGATGCGCCGGCTCGGCTACGACCGCTACGTCGCCCACGGCGGCGACTTCGGCGCACTGGTGTCGCGGGAGCTCGGGCTGGTCGATCCGGACGCGCTCGCCGCGGTGCACCTGAACCAGATCTTCTCCGCCACCGCCACCCCGGACACCGCGGACCTCTCGGTCGAGACCGAGCGGCGCAGCGTCGAGAAGTATTATCGGTACGAGTACGAGCTCGGCGGCTACGCGGCGATCCAGGGCACCAAGCCGCACCTGATCGGCTACGGGCTCACCGACTCACCGGTGGCGCAGCTGGCCTGGATCGCGGACGGTTTCCTGGACTGGACGGGCAACTCCGGGCGGATCGAGGACGCCGTGGGCCGGGACGCGCTGTTGACCACGGTGACGCTCTACTGGCTCACCGGGACGGCGGCCTCCTCGGCGCGGTACTACAAGGAGGGCACCCGGACCTGGGGCGAACCGGAGCCGGCCTCCCCGGTACCGACGGCCGTGGCGGTGTTCCCGCACGACATCGCGCTGCCGGTGCGCAGGTTCGCCGAGCGCAACCATGTCCTCGTCCGTTGGACGGAGTTCGACCGCGGTGGGCACTTCGCCGCGTTGGAGGAACCGGATCTGCTCCTCGGCGACCTCCGGGAGTTCTTCCGCGAGTACCGATGACCGACCGGAACTCCGGCCGGTGCCGGACGTCACAGCCGCCGAGCCAGGCAGACGCTCATCGGGTCGTCGCGGTACGGGCCGAACTTCTCCATGTCCGTGTACCCGGCGGAGCGGTACAGGGCGAGGGCCTCGGGCTGCCGGTGCCCGGTCTCCAGCACCACCCGGGACCGGCCCGCCCGCCGGGCCGCGTCCTCCAGTGCGGCGAGCATCCGCCGGGACAGCCCCCGGCCGCGCATCGCGTCCACCACGTACATCCGCTTGAGTTCGACGTCCCCGGGACGCAGCGGTGGGGGCGGGTCGTCGTGTGCCCGCCAGCCCCCGCAGGCGACCGGGGCCTCGTTGACGTACCCGACGAGGAAGGTCCCCACCGGTGGGGCGAACTCGGCGGGGTCCACCGGAGTGACGTCCGGATCGCCGTACCGGACGACGTACTCCTGTTGGACCTCGTCGATCAGCTTCACCGAATCGGGATGATCGAACGGCAGGACGTGCAGCTCCACTCGCGCTCTCCTCGACAACTCGGCACACGGACCGCGGCGATGGGCACGCCGCCCGGCGACGCCCCACCCGGGACAGACAAACCGATCAGCGCCAGTGTTCCCAACCGGTTTTCCGCTCGTAGGGCCTGCCGTCCACGGTCACCCGTGGCCCACCCGGGTCGCGCACGTCCTCGACGCCGCCCACCCGCACCCAGCCCTCGGGCAACGGGGCCGAGGGCGGGAAGGTCGCGGCGAGGGCGTGATCCTCCCCACCGGTGAGCACCCAGTCCAGCGGGTCGGAGCCGAGCGCGGTCGCCACGTCCACGAGCCGGTCGGCCACGGTGAGCCGGTCGCTGCGGACGTCGATGCCGACGCCGGAGGCCCGCGCCAGGTGCCCGAGGTCCGCCAGCAGGCCGTCCGACACGT
>NZ_KE387040.1:84919-88434 GCF_000430445.1 Saccharomonospora iraqiensis subsp. iraqiensis | reverse complement strand
CCGAGCGCGGTCACCCCGATGATCAGCTTGTCGGCCCGCACCGTGTCCCCGCCGACCACACCGGCCCGGGTGCGCCCCACCTCGGCGGCGAGCCCGTCGAACAGCTCCGTGACGGTGGTCACGGGGGTCTGTCCCGGGCACGCGAGACCGACCACGACCGAGGTCGGCGTCGCCCCCATGGCGGCGACGTCGGCGAGGTTCACCGCCGCCGCCTTCCGCCCCACCTGGGCGGGGGTGGACCAGTCGAGACGGAAGTGCACGCCCTCGACGAGCGTGTCCGTGGTGAGCACCACCCGGCCGTCGGGAGCGGCCACCACCGCGGCGTCGTCGCCGGGGCCGAGCACCGTGCCCGACGGCTGGGGCCGCCCCGTCGTGATCGCGTGGATCAGGCCGAACTCACCGGCGCCCGCCACGGTGTCCGCACCGGGCGTCGAGTCGTGTTCCACACACACCTCCGCTTCTCTGGTCGATGCGCGACACCGGATCCGCGCATCTGAGATCCTCGCGACGCTGCGGTACCTTGCCTGTCGGGTGCCCGGCCGCCGTCGGGTGTCCACCGGGTTCCCTGTCCGCCGGTCGCCGCCGGCGGCCGACACGAAGGGGCGCAGCGCCGTGGTGCACGCATACATCCTCATCCAGACCGAGGTCGGCAGGGCGGCCGCGGTGGCCGCCGAGATCGCCGACATTCCCGGGGTCGCCAGTTCCGAGGACGTCACCGGACCCTACGACGTCATCGTCCGCGCCGAAGCCGAGGACGTCGACCAGCTCGGCAGGCTCGTGGTCGCCCGGGTGCAGAACGTCGAGGGGATCACACGGACGCTGACCTGCCCCGTCGTCCACCTGTGAGGCTGTGATGTAGTGGGGTCGTGAGCGACACCGCAGCTCCCCCACGCGCCCGTCTGATCGTCGCCGCGGCACTGGCCTCGGCGCTCGCCGTCGCGGTCGTCGTGCTCGGACTCGTCGCCTCCCCCGACGGGGAGGACCAGGGCGGGTCCGCCGAGCCGCCCGGACCGCTGCCGCTGGTGTCGATCCCCGCCCCGGAGGCCGACACTCCGCAGTGCGACCGGGTGACCGCGGCCGCGCCGGACACGCTGGAGTCGAAGGACGAGCAGTTGCGACGCCGCACACTCGCCGAGCCGGCGCCACCGGCCACACTCGCCTGGGGCGTCGACAACCCGGTCGTGCTGCGGTGCGGCCTCGACCGCCCGCCGGAACTGACGCGCACCTCACCGCTGCAGGTCGTCAACGGGGTGCAGTGGCTGCCCGTGTCCGGCCAGGGGTCGACCACCTTCTACGCCGTCGACCGCGAGGTGTACGTGGCGCTGACGGTGCCGGAGCAGGCCGGGACCGGCCCGCTGCAGGAGACCTCGGACACCGTCCGGGAGACGCTGCCCGAGGTTCCGCTGAAGTTCGGGTGAGCCCACGGGCCGCACCGGGCGGCATCCGGCGCCGGGGCGGCCGCGGGGTCAGCGCAGGCCGGTGCCGCGCGCGAGCGCGGTGTCGACGAGGGTGGACAGCAGCGAGGGGTAGTCGAGCCCGGTGACCTCCCACATCTTCGGGTAGGCCGAGGTGGTGGTGAAACCGGGCATGGTGTTGACCTCGTTGATGGTCAGGGTGCCGTCGTCGCCGACGAAGAAGTCCACCCTGGCGAGTCCCTGGCAGTCGAGCGCGTGGAACGCCCGCACCGCGCACGCCCGGAGCCGCTCGGTGACCTCGTCGTCCAGCTTCGCGGGAATGTCCAGTTCGGCGGCCTCGCCCAGGTACTTGGTCTCGAAGTCGTACCAGGCGTCGGCGTCGTCGCCGACCACCCGGATCTCGGCGGGCAGCGACGCCTCCACCCGTCCGTCCGGGAACTCCAGCACCCCGCACTCGACCTCGTGCCCGGTGACCGCGGCCTCCACGAGCACCTTCGGGTCGGTCCGCCGTGCGGTGGCCACCGCCTCGTCCAGCTGTGCCCGGTCGGTGACCCGGCTGATGCCGATCGAGGATCCGGCCCTGGCGGGCTTGACGAACACGGGCAGCCCCAGCCGCTCGACGTCGGCCGCGTCCGGTGCCGACTGTCCACGGCGGACCATGGCGTAGTCGCCGACCGGCAGGCCCTCGGCCGCCAGCAGCTTCTTGGTGTACTCCTTGTCCATCGCGGCGGCACTGGCCAGCACCCCCGCGCCGACGTAGGGCAGGTCGGCCAGTTCGAGCAGACCCTGGATCGTGCCGTCCTCGCCGAAGGCCCCGTGCAACACGGGGAAGACGACGTCCACCCCGGAGAGCACCTCGGCGCGCCGCCCCGGTTCCAGGCGCACCACCCCGCCCGTGGTGGGGTCGCCCGCGAGCACGAGCGGGTCCCCCGACTCCACCGACGGCAGGTCCCGCCCGTGGATGCGCAGCTGCTCGGGATCGCTCGTGCCGAGCACCCAGCCACCGTCCGGGGTGACGCCCAGCGGCACGACCTCGAACCGGTCGGGATCCAGGTTGCCCATGACGCTGCCGGCGGACACGCAGGAGATGGTGTGCTCGGTGCTGCGTCCCCCGAACACGACGGCCACTCGGGTCTTGCGGCTACTCATGGGTCGGCACCCTACCCTCGCCTCGGCCGGAGCACCTCGACCAGCACCCCGAGCACCTCTCGCAGTTCCGCACGCGAGCAGCCGGCGTACCCGACGGCGATGCCCGCCGCGTGGGGAGTGCCCGCGAAGTGCCTGCCCAACCCGTCGAGCAGCAGTCCCCGTTCGCGTCCCTCGGCGAGCCTGCGTCGTTCCCCGTCCCCGGACTCCAGGGGCACCACCAGGTGCGCGCCCGCGTCGTCGCCCAGGTACGGCACCCCCGCGCGGCGTAGCGCGCCGGTCAGCATCGACCGCCGCTCGGACAGCTCCCGGCGCAACTTCCGCAGGTGCCTGCCGAGGTCACCGTGCCGGGCGAGCTCCACCAGCACCCGCTGCCCCGCCGGGGAGGCGCGGGTGCCGGTGACGTCGCGGTAGTCGAGCACGGCCGAGGCCACCCCCGGCGGGGCGACCATCCACCCGGCGCCGAGCGTCGGCGTGAGGATCTTGCTCGTGGTGCCGAGGTGCACGACGACGTCCGGCGCGAGCGAGGCCAGCATCGGCAGCGGGGCGACGTCGTAGCGCAGCTCGCCGTCGTAGTCGTCCTCGAATACCAGGAACCCGTCGGCGCGGGCGCGTTCCACCAGGGCGACCCGGCGGGAGGCGCTCATCCGGCAGCCCATCGGGTACTGGTGCGCGGGTGAGCAGTACACGGCGGCCACCCCGGGCGGGATGTCGGCGCACCGCAGTCCCTCGCCGTCCACCCCGACCGGCACGACCCGCATCCCCGCGTACCGGAACGCGCGCACGGCGCGCTGGTAGCCGGGTTCCTCCACGGCGACGACGTCGCCCGGGCGCAGGGCCGCCGCGGCGATCTCGATGACGGCGGCCGTGGTGCCGCCCGTGGCCAGCACCGACTGGGTGGCGGCGTCGAGTCCCCGGTGCCGCAGCAGGTGTTGGGTGATCACCGACCGGTAC
>NZ_KE387040.1:79728-84819 GCF_000430445.1 Saccharomonospora iraqiensis subsp. iraqiensis | reverse complement strand
GGCGGGTCCCGTGCCGGTGGCCGGGCCCCGCCGAGTTCGTGTCGCCGCGGACGAGGTGCGGTTACTGCGCTTTCGCGGTGGTCGTCTTCTTCGCGGTGCTTCCCGTTTTGCGCGCGGGCGAGGTCTTCGCGGTCGCCTTCGCCGTGCCTGCCGAGGACTTCGCCGCCGCCTTCGTGGTCCCGGCGGTGCTCGTCTTCGTCCCCGAGGACTTCGCCGCGGCCGTGGACCTGCTGCCGCTCGATTTCGTGTCGGTGGACTTCGCGGCCGTGGACTTCGTGCCGCTCGACCTGGTGGCGGTGGATTTGGTGCCCGTCGACTTCGTCGCGGTGGACTTCGTGCCGGAGGATTTCGCGGCCGCCGTGGACCTGGTCCCCGTCGACTTCGTGCCGGAGGACTTCGTACCGGAGGACTTCGTGCCGGAGGACTTGGTGCCCGTCGACTTCGCGGCCGTCGATTTGGTCCCGGTGGACTTCGTGGTCGACGACTTGGCGGTGCTCGACTTGGCGGTGCTCGACTTGGCCGTACCGGCCTTGGCGGTGCCCGACTTCGCGGTCGTCGACTTGGCGGTCGTCGACTTCGTGCCGGTCGACTTCGTGCCGGTCGACTTCGCCGCGCTCGACTTCGTGCCGGACGATCCGGTCGTGCTCTTCGGCGCCGTCTTCGCCGCGGCGCCCTTCGCGGTCGTGCTCCTGGCCGACGTGCCCCGTGCGGTGGTGGTACCGCCCCGCGCCGTGGTGGTCCGCGTCCGGTTGGTGGTGGTGCGCGTGGAGGTGGGGCGGGTGGCCGACGTCCGCGACGACGTCTGCGTCCCGGCGGCACCGCGCGCGGTCGTCGCCGACGTGCGCTTCGCGGGCGTGGCCTTCGGCAGCTTCCTGGCGCCGCTGACCACGTCCTTGAACGTCGTGCCCGCACGGAAGGCGGGGACGTTGGTCTTCTTCACCCGCACTGTCTCGCCGGTGCGCGGGTTCCGCGCCGTCCGGGCGGCACGGGCGCGCTTCTCGAACACACCGAAGCCGGTGATGTTCACCTTCTCGCCCTTGTTCACCGTACGAATGA
This sequence comes from Saccharomonospora iraqiensis subsp. iraqiensis, assembly GCF_000430445.1. Lineage (GTDB taxonomy): Bacteria > Actinomycetota > Actinomycetes > Mycobacteriales > Pseudonocardiaceae > Saccharomonospora > Saccharomonospora iraqiensis. Next base: position 83,763 of record NZ_KE387040.1, on the reverse strand, counting down.
TGATGTCGACGAGGTTGTCGACGGCTTCCGACGCGACCTTCTTGTCGCCCAAGCGCTCGGAGAGCGCTTCGATGAGTTGGGCCTTGTTGGCCATTCCAGTCCTCCAAGAAGAACTTCGTGTTACCCGGCCACACCGGCCGACATGCGCACACGGTATTACCAACGCAGCATGAATTCCAAACGGCACGCGGATTTTTCGCTTCCCGAGTGCGCTGTTACACCTTCCCCGCGGTGTTTCGCGGGAGTCCCAGGTGTCTTCGCCTCCGGCGTCCCACGTGGCCGCCGGGCGGTGTGCTTTCCCCGGTGGAGGCGGCCGGGGCGGGGCGGATTCCCCGTACACACGCGGGAATCCGCCCCGGAGTGCGCCGGACTACCCCGCGGTGGTGACCGGCTTGTGTGCCGGGCGCCGCCGTTCGAAGGCGTCGATCTCGTCGGAGTGCCGCAGGGTCAACGCGATGTCGTCGAGACCCTCCATGAGGCGCCAACGGGTGTAGTCGTCGATGGTGAAACCGGTGACGAACTCGCCCGCCCGCACGGTCCTGTCCCGCAGGTCGACCTGCACCTCGGTGCCGGGTTCGGCCTCGAGCAGCTCCCACAGCCGCTCGACGTCGTCCTGCGCGCACTGCGCGGTCACCAGGCCCTGTTTGCCGGCGTTCCCCCGGAAGATGTCGGCGAACCGCGGGGAGATGACCACCCGGAAGCCGTAGTTCGTCAGCGCCCACACGGCGTGTTCGCGGGAGGAACCGGTGCCGAAGTCCGGTCCCGCCACGAGCACGCTGCCCTGCCGGTAGGGCTCGCGGTTGAGGACGAAGTCCTCGTCACCGCGCCAGGCGGCGAACAGGCCGTCCTCGAAGCCGGTGCGCGAGACCCGCTTGAGGTAGACGGCCGGAATGATCTGGTCGGTGTCCACGTTGGACGCGCGGAGCGGGACTCCGACGCCGGTGTGGCTGGTGAAGGGTTCCATGCTGCTTCCTTCCCTCGACGGCCCGTCCACCACGGGCCGCGCTCGGATGTCGTCCGGGTGTGGCGGGCGGTCAGTCCAGGTCCTCGGGCGAGGACAGGGTGCCCCGTACGGCGGTGGCGGCGGCCACGAGCGGGGACACCAGGTGGGTCCGGCCGCCCTTGCCCTGCCTGCCCTCGAAGTTGCGGTTCGACGTCGACGCGCTGCGCTCCCCGGGCGCCAGCTGGTCCGGGTTCATGCCGAGGCACATCGAGCACCCCGCCTGCCGCCATTCCGCACCCGCCCCGGTGAAGATCGTGTCCAGGCCCTCGGCCTCGGCCACCTGCCGGACCCGCATCGAGCCGGGCACGACGAGCATCCGTACGCCGTCCGCCACCCGGCGCCCGTGCAGGATCTCCGCGGCGGCACGCAGGTCCTCGATGCGACCGTTCGTGCACGAGCCGAGGAAGACCGTGTCCACCGCGATGTCACGCAGCGGGGTGCCCGGTTCGAGATCCATATAGGACAGGGCCTTCTCGGCGGCGGCCCGGGCGGTCTCGTCGGTCATCGAGGCGGGGTCGGGCACCGACTCGCCGAGCGGCAGCCCCTGTCCCGGGTTGGTGCCCCAGGTCACGAACGGGGTCAGCGTGCTCGCGTCGATCCGGACCTCGGCGTCGAACTCGGCGTCGTCGTCGGTGCGCAGCTCCCGCCACTCGGCCACGGCGGCGTCCCAGTCGGCGCCCTGCGGGGCGTGCGGACGGTCCTTCAGATAGGCGAAGGTGGTCTCGTCCGGGGCGATCATCCCGGCGCGGGCCCCCGCCTCGATGGACATGTTGCAGATCGTCATGCGGGCTTCCATGGACAGCGACTCGATCGCGCTGCCCCGGTACTCCAGCACGTACCCCTGGCCACCGCCGGTCCCGATCCGCGCGATGACGGCGAGAATGATGTCCTTGGCCGTGACGCCGGGACGCAGGTGCCCGTCCACGGTGACCGCCATGGTCTTGAACGGGCGCAGCGGCAACGTCTGCGTGGCGAGCACGTGCTCGACCTCCGAGGTGCCGATCCCGAACGCCATCGCCCCGAACGCCCCGTGCGTGGAGGTGTGACTGTCCCCGCAGACCACGGTCGTCCCGGGCTGGGTCAGGCCGAGCTGCGGGCCGATGACGTGCACGATGCCCTGTTCGGTGTCCCCCATGGGGTGCAGACGGACACCGAACTCCTCGCAGTTGCGGCGGAGGGTGTCCACCTGGGTGCGCGACACCGGATCGGCGATGGGCAGCTCGGTGCCGGCCGTGGGGACGTTGTGGTCCTCCGTCGCGATCGTCAGGTCCGGGCGCCGGACCGACCTGCCCGCCAACCGGAGCCCGTCGAACGCCTGCGGGCTGGTGACCTCGTGCACCAGGTGCAGGTCGATGTAGAGCAGGTCGGGTTCGGCACCTTCGCCGCGGCGCACCGTGTGCGCGTCCCACACCTTCTCCGCCAGTGTGCGGCCCCGCGTCTCGGCCATCAGGGCTCCTCCGTGTACGTGTCGGTAGCGAGCGGACTCACTTCTCAGAATGTGGACATCCCAGATGGCGAGATTGTAGTATCGCCTTGTGGGACAACCCGATGTTAGCAAGCAGGACGGCGCGAAACAGCAGCAGAGCGGGATCGGTGTGCTCGACAAGACCGTGGCGGTCCTGCACGCCGTGGCGGACAGTCCGTGCGCGCTGGGGGATCTGTGCGCGCGGACCGGTCTGCCGCGGGCGACGGCACACCGACTCGCGGTCGGTCTCGAGGTGCACCGGATGGTGCGGCGCGACGCCGAGGGGCGGTGGCATCCGGGGTCCGCGCTGGCCGAACTGGCGGGCGGCAGCGTCGACCCGCTGCTGGACGCCGCGAGTGTCATCCTGCCGGAACTGCGCGACATCACCGGCGAGAGCGTGCAGTTGTACCGGAGGGAGGGCGTCATCCGGGTGTGCGTGTCGGTGGCGGAACCGCCGAGCGGACTCCGGGACACGGTGCCGGTGGGTGCGCGGCTGCCGATGACGGCCGGCTCGGGGGCGAAGGTGCTGGCGGCGTGGGCGGACGCACACACCCAGCAGGCCGTCCTGGCGGACGCCGTGTTCGGCGAACGCACCCTGCTCGAGGTACGGCGCCGTGGGTGGGCGCAGAGCGTGGCCGAGCGCGAGCCCGGAGTGTCCAGTGTGTCCGCACCGGTACGCGACGCCGCGGGCAACGTCGTCGCCGCCGTGTCGGTCTCGGGGCCGGTGGACCGCATCGGCCGCCGTCCGGGTTCCCGCTGGGCCACGGACCTCCTGGACGCCGCGAGCTCGCTGCAGGACCACCTCTGACCGCGGTGCGGGCTCCCGGCCCCAAAGCGCCGACCCGCACCGCTGGAGCGGCGACTCGCGGGCCTGAAGTGACGACTCGCGGGCCTGAAGTGACGACTCGCGGGCCTGAAGTGACGACTCGCGGGCCTGAAGTGACGACTCGCGGGCCTGAAGTGACGACTCGCGGGCCTGAAGTGACGACTCGCGGGCATGGAGTGGCGACTCGCCGGGGAACGGACACACGAGAAAGGGCCCCTCTGCGTGGTGCAGAGGGGCCCTTCTCTTCGGTACCCCCGATGGGATTCGAACCCACGCTACCGGCGTGAGAGGCCGGCGTCCTAGGCCGCTAGACGACGGGGGCTTGCCTGTGTTGCGGAAGCGATCTTACCAGACCGGTTTTCCCGCTCCGCAGCTGGGGTACCAGGACTCGAACCTAGACTAACTGAACCAGAATCAGTCGTGCTGCCGATTACACCATACCCCAACGGGCACCTCCCCGAAGCGCTTCGGCTCGGTGCCTGCTGTTGAGAAGAATACTAGACCATGCCCGAACGGGGCCGAACACGGGGGTTCGTCTTTCACCGCGGAGCCGGCACCCCCGAGGGGACACCCACCCGGGCGAACTCGGAGACCAGCAGCTCAGGGAGCTCCGCCAGGGTCGTCAGGACGTGGACGCCCGCCGGGACGTCGTCGTGGAAGCCGCCCGTGCCGTCCGCGCTCTCCGCGCCGTCCGCGCCCACCGTGCCGTCCGCGCCCACCGTGCCGTCCGCGCCCACCGTG
>NZ_KE387040.1:73086-79628 GCF_000430445.1 Saccharomonospora iraqiensis subsp. iraqiensis | reverse complement strand
CGCGGTCCGGGTCCGGGGCGCCGGACGACGACGGCCCCGGCCCCACGCGCGGCGGACGCGGTGGGACCGGGGCCGGGGCCGGTCGAAACGGGTGTCAGGCCGTCTCGGTGATCGGCCGGTCCACCCAGGACATGAGACCGCGCAGCTTGGTCCCGGTCTCCTCGATCGGGTGCTGCTCGCCCTGCTGCTGCAGCCTGCGGAAGTTGGGCCGGTCGGCCTCGTCCTCGGCGACCCACTCGCGGGCGAACGTGCCGTCCTGGATCTCGGCCAGCACGGCCTTCATGTTCTCCTTCACCTCGGGCCCGATCACGCGGGGACCGCGGGTGAGGTCGCCGTACTCGGCGGTGTCGGAGATGGAGTACCGCATCCGCGCGATCCCGCCCTCGTACATCAGGTCCACGATGAGCTTCAGCTCGTGCAGGACCTCGAAGTAGGCGATCTCCGGCGCGTACCCGGCCTCGGTGAGCACCTCGAAGCCGGTCTGCACGAGCGCGGAGGTCCCGCCGCACAGCACCGACTGCTCCCCGAACAGGTCCGTCTCGGTCTCCTCGGTGAACGTCGTCTTGATCACGCCGGCACGGGCGCCGCCGATCGCGGCGGCGTAGGACAGCGCGAGCGCCTGACCGTTGCCGCTCGGGTCCTGCTCGACGGCGATCAGGCACGGCACACCCTTGCCGTCGAGGAACTGCCTGCGCACCAGGTGGCCCGGGCCCTTGGGCGCCACCATCGCGACGTCCACGTCGGCGGGCGGCTTGATCAGCTCGTAGCGGATGTTGAAGCCGTGCCCGAAGAACAACGCGTCACCCGCGGACAGGTTCGGCTCGATGTCCTCGGTGTAGATCGCGCGCTGCTTGGTGTCCGGCGTGAGGATCATGATGAGGTCGGCCTCGCGGGCCGCCTCAGCGGGTGTGGTCACCCGCAGGCCCTCCTCCTCGGCCTTGGCGCGCGACTTCGACCCCTCGGGCAGGCCGATGCGGACGTCCACACCGGAGTCCCGCAGGCTCAGGGCGTGGGCGTGGCCCTGGCTTCCGTAGCCGATCACGGCCACGGTGCGGCCCTGGATGATGCCGAGGTCCGCGTCGGCCTCGTAGAAGATCTCGACTGACATGAGGGGTGGTACTTCCTTTCGGTGTTGACGGGAAAAGCGGCGGAGGCGGAGTACCCGCGCGGAGATCAGCGCGTCGCGCCCGCCGTGATGGAGCGTGCACCGCGCCCGACGGCGACCATGCCCGACTGCACCAGCTCGCGCACCCCGTAGGGTTCGAGCATCCGCAGCAGCGCATTGATCTTGTCGCTGGTGCCGGTGGCCTCGATCGTGACGGCCTCCGGGGAGACGTCGACGACCTTGGCGCGGAACAGCTGCACGGTCTCCAGCACCTGGCTGCGCACGGTGGCGTCGGCCCGGACCTTCACCAGCAGCAGTTCCCGCTGCACGGAGCTGTCCGGGTCCAGTTCGACGATCTTGATGACGTTGACGAGCTTGTTGAGCTGCTTGGTCACCTGTTCGAGCGGGAGTTCCTCGACGGCGACCACGATCGTCATGCGGGACACCTCGGGGTTCTCCGTGGGTCCCACGGCCAGCGACTCGATGTTGAAGCCACGGCGGGAGAACAGCCCCGACACCCGCGCGAGCACGCCGGGAACATTCTCCACCAGGACGCTCAGAGTATGGTTGGTCATCGGCGTTTCCGCTCCCTTCGTTCCTCAGTCGACGGAAACGCCCACGGGAGCGCTTCCTCCCTCCGGTCGTCAGCGCTCACGGCCGTTTCCGCTCCCTTCGTTCCTCAGTCCACGGAAACGCCCGTGAGGCACAAGCGCTCTGTGTCCATCTGAGCGCTTCCTCCCTCCGGTCGTCAGCGCTCATTGCGAGACCTCGTCGTCGTCGAACAGCGGGCGGATGCCGCGTGCGGCCATGATCTCGTCGTTCCCGGTGCCCGCGGCCACCATCGGCCACACCTGGGCGTCCTTGCCGACGACGAAGTCGATCACGACGGGGCGGTCGTTGATCTCCATCGCCCGGCCGAGCACCTCGTCCACGCCGTCCTTCGTCTCGCACCGGAGTCCCGCACAGCCCATGGCCTCCGCCATGAGGGCGAAGTCGGGGATGCGGTGCCGGTGGCTGCCGAGGTCGGTGTTCGAGTAACGCTCGGCGTAGAAGAGATTCTGCCACTGGCGCACCATGCCGAGGTTGCCGTTGTTGATGACGGCGACCTTGATCGGGATTCCCTCGATCGCGCAGGTGGCCAGCTCCTGGTTGGTCATCTGGAAGCAGCCGTCCCCGTCGATGGCCCAGACCTGCCGGTCCGGGTACGCGAGCTGGGCGCCCATCGCGGCGGGCACCGCGAAGCCCATCGTGCCGAGCCCGCCCGAGTTGATCCAGGTGCCGGGCCGCTCGTAACCGATGAACTGGGCCGCCCACATCTGGTGCTGGCCCACCCCCGCCGCGTAGATCGCGTCCGGACCGGCCAACTCCCCGATCCGCTCGATGACGTACTGCGGCGCCAGGGTGCCGTCCTCCGGCCAGTCGTAGCCGGCGGGGAAGGTGTTCCGCCACGAGTCGAGCTGGGTCCACCACGGGCCGAGGTCTTCGGAGCCGTTCTCCCCGGTCTCCGACCGCACCGCCTCCACCAGGTCGCCGATGATCTCCGCACAGTCGCCGACGATCGGCACGTCGGCCTTGCGGTTCTTCGAGATCTCCGCCGGGTCGATGTCCGCGTGCACCACGGTCGCCTCGGGCGCGAACGAGTCGAGCCTGCCGGTCACCCGGTCGTCGAACCGCGCGCCGAGCGCGACGATCAGATCCGCCCGCTGCATCGACGCCACGGCGGCCACCGAGCCGTGCATCCCCGGCATGCCGAGGTGCTGGGGGTGAGAGTCGGGGAACGCGCCCCGCGCCATGAGGGTGGTCACCACGGGGATGCCGGTCAGTTCCGCGAGTTCGCGCAGCTTCCCGGTGGCCCGCGCCTTGAGCACCCCGCCACCGACGTAGAACACCGGCCGCTGCGACCGGGCCATCAGCCGCGCGGCCTCACGCACCTGTTTGCCGTGCGGGCGCAGGGTCGGCCGGTAGCCGGGCAGACCGGTCTCCGGCGGCCAGGCGAACGACGTCGTCTCCTGGAGCACGTCCTTCGGGATGTCGACCAGCACCGGCCCGGGGCGGCCCGAGTTGGCCAGGTGGAACGCCTCGGCGATCACCTTCGGGATGTCGGCGGGGTCGGTGACCAGGAAGTTGTGCTTGGTGATCGGCATCGTGATGCCGCAGATGTCGGCTTCCTGGAAGGCGTCGGTGCCGATCAGCGCGCGCGTCTGCTGCCCCGTGATGGCCACCACCGGCACGGAGTCCATGTTCGCGTCGGCCAGCGGCGTCACCAGGTTGGTCGCCCCGGGTCCGGACGTGGCCATGCACACCCCGGTCTCCCCGGTGGCCTGGGCGTACCCGGTCGCGGCGTGGCCCGCGCCCTGTTCGTGCCGCACCAGCACGTGGCGCACCTTCGTCGAGTCCAGCAGCGGGTCGTAGGCGGGGAGGATGGTGCCGCCCGGAATGCCGAACACCACGTCGACACCGACCGATTCGAGCGAACGCACGAGCGACTGCGCGCCGGTCAGCCGCACGGGCGTGCCTGCGGGCGGTCCGGGCTTCGGTCGTGCTGGTGACGGGCCGGGCGACGCCGCGGAGGGTGTCGACCCGGCGTTCGGTTCCGATCGCGAGGTGGCGCTGGTCATCGGTTCTCGCCTCATGGGTCGTGGATGGGTGTTGTCGGTGCTGCTTTCCGGGCTGTGCCGAGATCGTTCCCGCGTCCCGGCGCCGCCGCGCATGAAAAAACCCCCGCCGACCACGGATGGTCGCACGAGGGTCGCGCGTCGACGCAGAGCTGACTCCCTACGCGACGCGCGAAGGAAGTACGAGAATGAGCTGCGGTGTCACGGCGTCGACGTTAATCGCCCCCGGAGATCAGTGTCAACTGAGCGGGACGGTGATCCCGGATACTGGACCGACCGGGATTCGCCGACGCCCCGGTTCGCCCGTCGCCCGCTGTGCGGGGCATCATCGGGGTGTGGTGGTGAAACGGGCGAGCAACGGCCAGGACGAGACACCGGTCGCCGGGCGGGACGACCTCCCACCCACGGACGGGGCACGGACCCCGGACGGGAACGGGGTCACCGACCCCGACCGGGGCACCGACGCCGACACGGGAGGCGCCTCCGGCAGGCGCGCCGTCTTCCGCACGCCCGCGCCCGCGCTGCTGGTGGTGTTCCTGCTGCTGGTGGGCATGCTGCCGGTCGCGTTCGCCCTACCGGGGCTCCAGCTGTTGCTGCTGATCCCGCTCGGCCTGGGGCTCTGGGTCGTGCGCAACCGCACCACCGCCACCCGCGAGGGGCTGTCCGTCCGCACCGTGTCGGGCACCCGCGAGCTGCCGTGGGACGGGATCCGGGGCCTGTCCCTCACCCCGAAGTCCTCGGTCGGTGCGGTGCTGGTCGACGGCACCACCGTCCCCCTGCCGGGTGTACGCACCCGCCACCTGCCGGTGCTGGCACTGGTGAGCGAGGGGCGGCTGCCGGATCCCTCCGGTGTGCTCGACCGCACGGACGGGACCGGCTCCCACGATGCGGACGGCACCGACGTGACCGCACCCTCCGGGACACCGGACGACGACACCGCCACCGGGGACGACGGGAAGGACGGGGGCCATACGGCCGGGTAGCCGTCCGGTCACCCGGTCGGGGGCGGGCGTAGTCTCTGCCCCATGCCTGCACTGCGTTCCCGTACCACGACCCACGGCCGCAACGCCGCGGGAGCACGCTCCCTGTGGCGCGCGACCGGCATGACCGACAGCGACTTCGGCAAGCCCATCGTCGCGATCGCCAACTCGTACACGCAGTTCGTCCCGGGGCACGTCCATCTCAAGGACCTCGGGGAGGTCGTCGCCGACGGCGTGCGGGAGGCGGGCGGCGTGCCCCGCGAGTTCCACACCATCGCGGTGGACGACGGCATCGCCATGGGGCACAGCGGGATGCTGTACTCGCTGCCGTCGCGGGAGATCATCGCCGACTCGGTGGAGTACATGACCAACGCCCACCAGGCGGACGCGCTGGTGTGCATCTCGAACTGCGACAAGATCACGCCGGGCATGCTCAACGCCGCGATGCGGCTGAACATCCCCACCGTGTTCGTGTCGGGCGGGCCGATGGAGGCGGGCAAGGCCGTCGTCGTCGACGGGGTCGCCCACGCGCCGACGGACCTGATCACCACGATCGCGGCGTCGGCCAGTTCCGAGGTCGACGACGAGGGGCTGTCCGAGGTCGAGCGCTCGGCGTGCCCGACGTGCGGGTCCTGCTCGGGCATGTTCACAGCGAACTCGATGAACTGTCTCACCGAGGCGCTGGGGCTGTCGCTGCCCGGGAACGGCTCGACGCTGGCGACGCACGCGGCGCGCAGGCAGCTGTTCACCGACGCGGGCACGACCGTGGTGGACCTGGCCCGGCGCTGGTACCGCGACGACGACGAGACGGCGCTCCCGCGTTCGATCGCGAACGAGCGCGCGTTCGCCAACGCGATGGCGCTGGACATGGCGATGGGCGGCTCCACGAACACCGTGCTGCACATCCTCGCGGCCGCACGGGAGGGGGAGATCGCGTTCACCCTGGACGACATCGAGGACATCGGCCGCCGGGTGCCGTGTCTGTCCAAGGTGGCCCCGAACTCGAACTACCACATGGAGGACGTCCACCGGGCCGGTGGCATCCCGGCGATCCTCGGGGAGCTGCACCGGGGCGGCTTCCTGCACACCGACGTGCACGCGATCCACGCGCCGTCGCTGACCGCGTGGCTGTCCGAGTGGGACGTCCGTAGCGGCACCGCGTCGGAGCGTGCCCGGGAACTGTTCCACGCCGCCCCCGGCGGGGTGCGCACGACCGAGGCGTTCTCCACCACGAACCGGTGGTCGTCGCTGGACACCGACGCCGCGGACGGCTGCATCCGGGACGCCGCGCACGCCTACACCGCCAGCGGCGGGCTCACCGTGCTGCGCGGCAATCTGGCCGAGAACGGCGCGATCATCAAGTCGGCGGGGATCGACGAGGAACTGTTCCGGTTCCGGGGGCCCGCCCGCGTCGTGGAGAGCCAGGAGGAGGCGGTCTCGGCGATCCTGGACCGGCAGATCCGGCCGGGCGACGTCGTGGTGGTGCGCTACGAGGGCCCGTCCGGCGGGCCGGGGATGCAGGAGATGCTGCACCCGACCGCCTTCCTCAAGGGCGCGGGCCTGGGCCGGGAGTGCGCGCTGATCACCGACGGGCGGTTCTCCGGCGGGACCTCCGGCCTGTCGGTCGGCCACATCTCCCCCGAGGCCGCCGCGGGCGGGGCGATCGCGCTCGTGGAGGACGGCGACGAGATCCTCATCGACGTGCACGAGGGCAGGCTCTCGGTGCTCGTGGACGACGAGGTGCTCGCCGAGCGGCGGGCGAAGATGGAGGCCGCGGAACGGCCGTGGCAGCCCGCCCGGCGGGAGCGGCCGCTCACCGGCGCGCTGCGCGCCTACGCCCGG
>NZ_KE387040.1:68799-72986 GCF_000430445.1 Saccharomonospora iraqiensis subsp. iraqiensis | reverse complement strand
ACACCACCGCGGCGGCCCCGGCCGCGAGGCCGAGCCACTCACGTCGGGACACCCGGCCGGGCGACCACCCGGCCGGGGAACGGCGTCGGTCGGCGGTACGGCCCCCCGCCACCGTCAGGCGCCCACCCGTTCCAGGATCAGCTCCCGGACGCGCTTCGCGTCGGCCTGACCCTGGGTCGCCTTCATCACCGCGCCGACGACCGCCCCGGCGGCCTGCACCTTGCCGCCGCGGATCTTCTCCGCGACGTCCGGCTGCGCGGCGAGCGCCTCGTCCACGGCGGCCAGCAGCGCGGAGTCGTCCGAGACGACCTTCAGGCCGTGCCGGTCGACCACCTCGTCCGGGTCGCCCTCACCGTCGAGCACCCCCTGCACGACCTGGCGGGCGAGCTTGTTGGTGAGTTCGCCGGCGGAGACCAGCTCGATCACCCGGGCCACCTGGACCGGGGTGATCGGCAGGTCGGCCAGCTCCACCTGCCTGCTGTTGGCCTGCTGCGTGAGGTTCTGCACCCACCAGATGCGGGCCTCACCGGGGTCGGCGCCCGCCTCCACCGTGGCGGCGACGAGCTCGATCGCGCCGGTGTTGACGAGGTCGCGCAGTTCCTCGTCGGTGAGCTGCCACTCCTGCTGGATCCGCCTGCGCCGCTCCCACGGCAGTTCGGGCAGCGTGGTCCGCAGCTGCTCCACCCATTCCCGCGAGGGCGCGATCGGCACGAGGTCCGGCTCGGGGAAGTAGCGGTAGTCCTCGGCGGTCTCCTTGGTGCGGCCCGCGGCGGTGGTGCCGTCGGCCTCCTGGAAGTGCCGCGTCTCCTGGGTGATGCTGCCGCCCGCGGCGAGCACGGCGGCCTGCCTGCCCATCTCGTGCCGGACGGCGCGCTCGACGCTGCGCAGCGAGTTGACGTTCTTCGTCTCGGTGCGGGTGCCGAACTCGGCCGACCCCTTCGGCGTCAGCGAGACGTTCGCGTCGCAGCGCAGCGAGCCCTGGTCCATCCGCACATCGGAGACGTCCATCGCGCGCAGCAGGTCGCGCAGCGCCGTGACGTAGGCGCGGGCCACCTCGGGCGCGCGCTCGCCCATCCCGGTGACCGGCTTGGTGACGATCTCGATGAGCGGCACCCCGGCGCGGTTGTAGTCCAGCAGCGAGTGCTCCGCGCCGTGGATGCGGCCGGTCGCGCCGCCGACGTGCAGCGACTTGCCGGTGTCCTCCTCCATGTGCGCGCGCTCGATGCCGACCCGCACCACCTCGCCGTCGTCGAGCACCACGTCGAGGTGGCCGTCGAACGCGATCGGCTCGTCGTACTGCGAGGTCTGGAAGTTCTTCGGCATGTCCGGGTAGAAGTAGTTCTTCCGGGCGAACCGGCACCACTCGGCGATCTCGCAGTTCAGCGCGAGCCCGATCCGCACGGCCGACTCCACGGCGGTGCCGTTGACCACCGGCAGCGCGCCGGGCAGGCCCAGGCAGGTCGGGCACACGTGGGTGTTCGGCTCGCCGCCGAACTCGTTCGGGCACCCGCAGAACATCTTCGTGTTCGTGTTCAGCTCGACGTGCACCTCGAGCCCGAGCACCGGGTCGTACCGTTCGACGACCTCGGCGTAGTCCATGATCTCCGCGACCGCTGTCATCGTGAGGCCACTCCTTCAAGCTCCGGGATGCGGTCCAGCACCGGCCCGCGCGCCGTCTCGTAGGCCGCACCCACCCGGTAGAGGCGGTCGTCGGCCAGGGCGGGCGCCATGATCTGCAGCCCCACCGGCAGACCGTCGTCGTCCGAGAGCCCGCTGGGCACGCTCATCGCGGCGTTGCCCGCCAGGTTCGCCGGGATGGTGCACAGGTCCGCCAGGTACATCGCCATCGGGTCGTCCACCCGCTCGCCGATCCGGAAGGCGGTGGTCGGGGTCGTCGGCGACACCAGCACGTCCACCTGCTCGTACGCCGCGGCGAAGTCGCGGGCGATCAGCGTGCGCACCTTCTGCGCCGAGCCGTAGTAGGCGTCGTAGTAGCCCGAGGACAGCGCGTAGGTACCGAGCATGATGCGGCGCTTGACCTCGGCGCCGAATCCGGCCTCCCGGGACAGGGACATGACCTCCTCGGCGCCGTGCTCGCCGTCGTCGGCCACCCGCAGGCCGTACCGCATGGCGTCGAAGCGGGCCAGGTTGGACGAGCACTCGCTGGGGGCGATCAGGTAGTACGCCGACAGGCCGTAGGTGAAGTGCGGGCAGGAGACCTCGACGACCTCGGCCCCGAGGGAGCGCAGCCGGTCCACGGCCGCCTCGAAGGAGGACAGCACGCCGGGCTGGTAACCCTCGCCGGACAGTTCCCGGACCACGCCGACGGTCAGGCCGGACAGATCGCCCTCGGCACCCTCCCGCGCGGCGCGCACCACCGGCGGCACCGGCGTGTCGACCGAGGTCGAGTCGAGCGGGTCGTGCCCGCCGACGACCTCGTGCAGCATCGCGGCGTCGAGCACGGTGCGCGCGCACGGTCCGGCCTGGTCCAGCGACGAGGAGAACGCCACCAGCCCGTACCGGGACACCCCGCCGTAGGTGGGCTTGACCCCCACCGTGCCGGTCACGGCGGCGGGCTGGCGGATCGACCCGCCGGTGTCGGTGCCGATGGCCAGCGGCGCCTCGAACGCCGCCAGCGAGGCCGACGAACCGCCACCGGAGCCGCCGGGGACGCGGTCGCGGTCCCATGGGTTGCGGGTGGGCCCGAACGCGGAGTTCTCCGTGGACGAGCCCATCGCGAACTCGTCCATGTTCGTCTTGCCCAGCACCGGCACCCCGGCCTCGCGCAGCCTGCGGGTGACCGTCGCGTCGTAGGGCGGCAGCCAGTTCTCCAGCGTCCGCGAGCCGCAGGTGGTGGGCAGGCCGCGCGTGGTGAGCACGTCCTTGAGCGCCAGCGGCACCCCGGCGAGCGGGGACACCGGGGCGTCCCCGCCGTCGAGCGTGGTGTCCACGGCACGGGCGGCGGCGAGCGCACCGTCGGAGTCGACGTGCAGGAAGGCGTGGACGTCGCCGTCCACCGCGGCGACCCGGTCCAGGTGCGCGCGGGTGACCTCCTCGGACGACACCTCGCGGGAGTGGATCTTCTCGGCCAGTTCGGCGGCCGTGAGCCTGGTCAGGTCGGTCACTGTTCCTCCCCCAGGATGCGCGGGACCCGGAACCGGCCCTCCTCGGCGGCGGGGGCCCCGGCCAGGGCCTCCTCCTGGCTCAGCCCGGGCCGCACCACGTCCGGACGGAACGTGTTGGTCAGCGGGACGGCGTGCGAGGTCGGCGGGATGTCGTCGGTCGCGACCTCGCCGACCTTCGCGACCGAGTCGAGGATCTGGTCGAGCTGGCCTGCGAACACGTCCAGTTCCTCATCGGTGACGGCCAGCCTCGCCAGTCTGGCCAGGTGCGCGACCTCGTCGCGGGAAATGTTCGACACGCGGGCGACTCCGGGTGTTCTCGATTCGTGGGCGCGGACACTCGCCGCGGCATTCTGCCGATCCGGTCTTACCCAGGGCAGTCTATGGGCCTCGGCCCGGCCGGGTGGTGCCGGGTCACCACACCCGACCGCGCCTGTCCCCGGCACGGTCGGAGCTGTCACAATCGTCGGTCGGTGACCGGCGTGGGTGCTTGAATGAGGTGAGGACGCCGGCCGAGGGAAGGGGTCCACGTTGTCTTTCCTGATCCGGGTCCAGGTCCCGGACAGCCCCGGCAGCCTCGGCGCCGTGGCGAGCGCGCTGGGCACGGCCGGCGCCGACATCCTCAGCGTCGACATCGTCGAGCGGGGTAACGGACTCGCCATCGACGACCTCGTGGTGGAGCTGCCCAACGGCAGGCTCCCGGACACGCTCATCACGGCGGCGGAGAGCGTCGACGGGGTCGAGGTCGACGCCGTGCGCCCGTACGCGGGGGTGCTCGACACGCACCGGGAGCTGGAGCTGGTCGAGGAGATCGCGGCCAGCCCCGGTTCGGGACTGGAACTGCTCGCCGAGGGGGTTCCCCGGATCGTGCGGGCCGGGTGGTCGTTGATCGTCCAGCACACCGGCGACGGCACCAGCCAGCTGTGCGCGTCGACGGCCGCACCCCAGGCGCCCCCCGAGGAGCTGCCGTGGCTGCCGCTGGAGCGGGCCACGGTGCTGGACGCGGACGCGGACTGGGTGCCGCCGATGTGGCGGGAGCTGGGCACCGAACTGGCGGCCACCCCG
>NZ_KE387040.1:64874-68699 GCF_000430445.1 Saccharomonospora iraqiensis subsp. iraqiensis | reverse complement strand
GGCCGCCCGGCACGCCGCCGATCTCGTCCTCGCCCGCTGTGCGCGGCGCCCGCTGCGCCCGCTCACGCACTGCAACACCGGCAGGCTGGCCACGGTGGCCTGGGGCACCGCCCTCGGTGCGATCCGGGACCTGCACGCGGACGGGCACGTGGAGCACGTCCTGGCCGACGAGACCCGGCCGCTGCTGCAGGGCTCCCGGCTGACCGCGTGGGAGCTGGCCGAGGAGGGCATCCCGTACCGGGTCCTGCCGGACGCGGCGGCGGCCGCGGCGATGGCGCGCGGACTGGTCGACTGCGTGCTCGTCGGCGCCGACCGCGTCGCCCGCAACGGCGACGTGGCCAACAAGATCGGCACCTACGGCCTGGCGCTGGCCGCCGCGCACCACGACATCCCGTTCGTCGTGGTCGCCACGGAGTCCACACTGGACCGTGATCTGCCGGACGGGGCCGGCATCGTCGTCGAACAGCGCCCGGCGACCGAGGTCACCACCGTCTCCGGGGTGCCCGTGGCCCCGGAGGGCGCCGAGGTGTTCAACCCGGCGTTCGACGTGACCCCGGCCGAACTGATCACCGCCGTGGTGACCGAGAACGGCGTGGTGACCCCGGCGCGGTAATTCGCTCGTGGCGCGGCCGGAGGCACCGTAGCGTTGCCGGCGTGGACGACCCGCCGCTGCACACGACACTCGCCCGGCTCGGCCTCCCCGGGGCCGCGGTGCACCGCTTCCCGGACGGCTCCCTGCCGGTGTACGCGGTCGGCGACGACCTCGTCCTGAAGTTCTACCCGGACGACGACCGGGACGAGGCCCGTACGGAGGCGGCGGTGCTGCGGTCACTGGCCGGCGCACTGTCGGTTCCCACGCCGGGGGTGGAGGCGACCGGCACGGCCGACGGGTGGCACTACGTCCTCATGCGCCGACTGCGCGGCCACGGCCTCGACGAGGTGTGGCCGACGCTGTCCCGCCCGGAGCGGGAACGGCTGACCGAACGTCTCGGCGCGGTGCTGGCCGAGCTGCACGGGGTCGACGACCCGGCCGTGGCGGACCTCGGACCGGACGACTGGGCCACCTTCCTCCGGCGGCACCGTGCGGCCGTCGTCGCCGCGCAACGCGGGCTCGGGTTGGCGCCGCACTGGCTCGCACAGATCCCGGACTACCTCGACCGGGTGGATCTCGGCACGCCCGCGCCGGTGCTGTTGCACACCGAGTTCCTGCCCGCGCACGTCCTCGTCCGGCACGACGGTACGCGGTGGCTGCCGTCCGGGTTGCTGGACTTCGAGCCGGCGAGAACGGGCGCCGCCGAGTACGACTTCGTCGCCGTGGGGATGTTCCTCACCCGCGGGGACCCGGTCCTGCTGCGACGGTTCCTGCGCGGTTACGGCATCGCGGAGCATCCGGGCACCGGGTTCGCGCGCCGGTGCCTGGCCTACACACTCCTGCACCGCTACGCCAATCTCCCCGGGTATCTCGCCGCGCTGCCCGCGCCCGCCCGCCCGGAACTGACGGCGCTCGCGGACGCCTGGTTCGGCTGAGCCTGCGATCGCTTCCGACCGCGCCCGGGCGGTGTGCGCACCGTGCGAGGATGAGCCGATGCGGCAGATCGACACCGAGCGGAACCTGGCGAAGACGATCTTCGAGGAGCTGCGCAGCGGCATCGTCAGCGGCGAACTGGTGCCGGGAACCCTGTACTCGGTGCACGATCTCGCCGCGCGGCTCGGGGTGTCCCGGACCCCGGTGCGCGAGGCCCTGATCCAGCTCTCCGAACGCGGCATGGTCCGTTTCGAGCGCAACCGGGGGGCCCGGGTGCTGCAGACCTCGCTGCACGACCTGGAGGAGGTCTTCGCGCTGCGGTTGCTGCTGGAGGTGCCGGCCACCTTCCGCGCCACCGGCAGGCAGGAGTCCGGCTGGGTGGCCGACCTGTCCACGCACCTGGCCGCGATGCGCGCGGCCGCGGACGGGCACGACGAGGCCGCGTTCATGGCCGCCGACCGCCGGTTCCACCACACCATCAACGCGGCGTCCGGCAACCTCCGCCTGGCCGACCACGTCGACACGCTGCGCGACACGATCCTGCTCCGGGGTACGTCCACGGTGGACCGGTCCCGGGGGATGCACGACATCCTCGCCGAGCACGCGCGGATCCACGAACTGATCGGGGCGGGGCAGGCCCGCGCCGCGGCCGAGGCGATGCGGGAGCACCTGCGGCACACCGCGCGGCTGCTGCTCGGGCAGGAGTCGTCCGAGACCGGTGACGCCGAGCCCCCGTTCTCGCTCGACTGGACCGCATTCCCGGGCTGACCCGCGTCGACTCGTGGCCGTGAGGCGTCGACTCGCGGCCACGGGGTGGCAACTCGCGGGCACGGGGTGGCGACTCGCGGGGGCGGTGTGGTTGACGGGTGGTATGCCACATGCCACTCTCACCGCACCGCCGTCGCGCGAGCCTGGACCGGGGAGAGGGCAGCATGACCGAGTATCTGCACGAGACGGTGTTCACCTGGGGCGCCACGCCGCTGAAGTTCGGCGCGGGGGCGGTGGACGAGATCGGGGCCGACCTGGCCCGGCAGGGCCTGCGCCGGGTCCTGGTGATCACCGACCCCGGGGTCGCCGCGACCGGCGTCCCGCGCCGGGTGGCCGATGCGGCCGAGGCCGCCGGGCTCACCGCGGTCGTCTACGACGGCGTGCACGTCGAACCCACCGACGTCAGCATCCGGGCGGCGGTGGAGTTCGCGGCGGAGTCGACCTGGGACGGCTTCGTCGGCGTGGGCGGCGGGTCGGCGCTGGACACGGCCAAGGCCGTGAACCTGTTGACCACCTACCCGGCCGACCTGTTCGACTACGTGAACCCGCCGATCGGGCACGGGAAGGCCCCGGACGGTCCGCTCAAGCCGCTGGTGGCGGTGCCCACCACGGCGGGCACCGGGTCGGAGACCACCCCGGTGTGCGTGCTGGACCTGCTCGACCTCGAGGTCAAGTCCGGCATCAGCCACCCGGCCCTGCGCCCCACCACCGCGGTGATCGACCCGCTGGTGACGCTGTCCGTTCCGCCGGAGGTGACCGCGGCCAGTGGCATGGACGTGCTCTGCCACGCACTCGAGTCCTACACCGCCCGGCCGTTCCACTCGTTCCCCCGGCACACCCCGGAGACCCGGGTCGCCTACAACGGTGCGAACCCGATCTCGGACACCTGGACCGAGAAGGCACTGCACCTGCTCGCCCGCTCGTTCCGCCGGGCGGTGCTGAACGGCGGTGACCTCGACGCGCGCACCGACATGATGCTGGCCGCCACGTTCGCGGGGATGGGCTTCGGCAACGCGGGGGTGCACATCCCGCACGCCTGCGCCTACCCGATCGCGGGCCGGGTGCGGGAGTACCGCCCGCGCAACTACCCCGGTGCGGCGGCGCTGGTGCCGCACGGCGAGTCGGTGTCGCTGACCGCGCCCGCGGCGTTCCGGTTCACCTTCCCCACCGACCCGGACAAGCACGTGGACGCCGCCCGGATCCTGGACCCGGCCACGACGGAACGGCTGGCGGGCACCGACCCGGCCGAATGCCTCCCCGCCGCGCTCACCGCGCTGATGCGCGACATCGGCATCCCGAACGGCCTGGCGGCCGTCGGGTTCGGCGAGGCCGACGTCGACTCCCTCGTGGACGGCACGATGCGGCAGCAGCGGCTACTGTCGGTGGCGCCGCGCGACGTCCCGGACGACCGGGTCGCGGCCATCCTGACCGACTCGATGCGGAACTGGTGAGGCGAGAACTGGTGACCACGCCGCCCGAGCCGCCCACCGCGCCGACCACCCGGCCGGCCGGCGGGCCCGCCACCGACACCG
>NZ_KE387040.1:63022-64774 GCF_000430445.1 Saccharomonospora iraqiensis subsp. iraqiensis | reverse complement strand
CGGTGACCGCGTCCAGGTCCCAGCGCAGCAGGTCGACGGCGTGCCGGTGGGTGCGGCCCGGCCGGGCCGTGATCCGGTACCCGGAGGGCACGAGGTCGACGGCGAGGTCCACCAGCATCGCCGCCGTCCGGCCGATCGGGTCGGCGCCGGCACCGCGGTCGGGCAGTTCGGGCAGGTGTGCGAACCCGGGCAGCTCACCGAACACGATCGCGGCGGCCTCCCGCGCGTCGGTGCCCGGCATGGAGCCGATCCCGGTGGCCGCACCGGTTGGCCAGACTCGCTCACTCACGGCGTCGATTGTCCCCGCCGGAGCCGCCCGTCGTCCCGCCGGGGCACCGGTCCGCGACACCCGAGTAAGCGAACGCTCAGTGATGTCGGTCTCACCCGCGTCCCCCCGGTTCCGGCAACCTGGTCTGATCAGGGCATGGAACCGTGCGACGACGACGGCAGCCGGCACTGGGCCGAGCCCGGTCTCTACACCGTGGCACCCGGGGTGTACCGCATCCCGCTCCCCCTGCCGAACGACGCGCTGCGGGCCGTGAACGTCTACGCGGTCACCGACGGCGACACCCTCACCCTGGTGGATTCCGGGTGGGCGCTGGACGAGGCGCGCGACCGGCTCGCGGCGGCGCTGGCGGGCCTCGGTGCCGGGCTGGGCGACATCGGACAGTTCCTGATCACCCACGTCCACCGCGACCACTACACGCTGGCGGTGGCGCTGCGCCGCGAGTCCGGCGCGTCGATCGCGCTCGGCCGCGGGGAGCGGGCGTCCCTGCGGGCCACCGCCGCCCCGGACGAGCACCCGATGGAGGACCAGATCGGGTTGCTGCGGCGCGCGGGCGGGACCCCGGTGATCGACGCACTCGTCGCGCTGTTCGACGGGCGGCGGCCACCGACCGACCGGGACCTGTGGGAGCAGCCGGACGAGTGGCTGGACCCGGGCCGCCGGACGATCCTGCCCGGCCGCACGCTCGACGTCGTGCACACCCCCGGCCACACCGCGGGCCACGTCGTGTTCGCCGACCACGCGGCGAACCTGCTGTTCTCCGGCGACCACGTGCTGCCGCACATCACCCCGTCGATCGGTTTCCATCCCGCCCCGGCCGAGCAGCCGCTGCGGGACTTCCTGGACTCGCTGCGGCTGGTCCGCTCCCTGCCGGATATGCGGATGCTGCCCGCGCACGGCCCGGTCACGCCGAGCGTGCACGCGCGGGTGGACGAGCTGCTCACCCACCACGACCACCGCCTCGACGAGATCGGCGGGACGGTGGCGCGGGGCAACACCACCGCGTACGAAGTGGCCCTGCGCCTGACCTGGACCCGCCGGGAACGCACGCTGGACGAGCTGGACCCGTTCAACCAGATGCTCGCCGTCCTGGAGACCCAGTCCCACCTGGACCTGCTCACCCTGCAGAACCGCCTCACCACCAAGGACGAGGACGACCTCCGCCACTACACCGTCCCCTGACCCGCGAGTCGCCACTTCAGCCCCGCGAGTCGACGCTTCAGACCCGCGAGTCGCCAGTCCAGGCACGCGAGTCGACGTGCAGGCCCCGCGAGTCGGCGGGACGGGCCCGGCTCAGGCCGTGGCGGCGATCTTCGCGCTGCCGAGCACCACGTCCCCGCCCTCGGCGTCCGGCCGGTACAGCACGACGACCTGGCCCGGGGCCACACCCGTGAGCGGCTCCCGCAGGTGGATCGCGACGCCACCGTCGACGCACTCCGCCACCGCCGGCGCCGTGCCGCCGTGCG
>NZ_KE387040.1:51440-62922 GCF_000430445.1 Saccharomonospora iraqiensis subsp. iraqiensis | reverse complement strand
CCGTGAGCCTGCCGTCGATGCTGATGGTCGGCAGGGCCCTGACGTGGCGGGTCACCGGCACGGTCGCCGCCTGCGTCACCGGGGCCGGGCTGGCCGCCGGGGCGCTGCTGACGGCGCTGTCCGGCTGAGACACCCGCCCGGCCCCGGACCGCGGCGGTCGGCGACCGGCGGCGTCAGGACACCCGGAACGCCGGGATGCCGGTGACCGCGTTGCCGATCGACAGGGCGTGCATCTCCTCGGTGCCCTCATAGGTCAGCACCGTCTCCAGGTTGGTCATGTGCCGCATCACCGGGTACTCCAGGGAAATGCCGTTGGCACCCAGCATCGAACGCGCGGTGCGGGCCACGTCCAGCGCGGAGCGGACGTTGGCCAGCTTGCCGAAGCTGACCTGGTTGTGGTGCAGCGTGCCCGCGTCCTTGAGCCGCCCCAGGTGCAGCGCCGTCAGCCCGTCGCGGTTGACCTCCACCACCAGATCGGCGAGTTTGCGTTGGGTGAGCTGATAGGCCGCCAGGGGTTCGCCGAACTGCTCGCGCGTGGTCGTGTACTCCAGCGCGGCCTCGTAGCAGGTGCGCGCCGCGCCCACCGCGCCGAACAGGATGCCGTAGCGGGCCTCGTTCAGGCAGGACAGCGGACCCCGCAGGCCGGTGACCTCGGGCAGCACCGCGTCGGCGGGCAGACGGACGCCGTCGAGCACCAGCTCGGCCGTCAGCGACGCCCGCAGGGACAACTTGCGGGTGACCTCGGTGGCGGTGAATCCCGGGGTGTCGGTGGGCACGACGAACCCGCGCACGCCCTCGTCCGTGCGCGCCCACACCACGGCCACGTCGGCGACCGTGCCGTTGGTGATCCACATCTTGGTGCCGTCGAGGATCCAGTCGGAGCCGTCCCGGCGGGCACGGGTGCGCATGGACGCCGGGTCGCTGCCCGCGTCCGGTTCGGTGAGCCCGAAGCACCCCAGTGCCTCCCCGGCAGCCATCGCGGGCAGCCAGCGCTGCTTCTGCTCCTCGCTGCCCCACCGGTGGATCGCGAACATCGCCAGCGACCCCTGCACGGACACGAAGCTGCGCAGCCCCGAGTCCACCGCCTCCAGCTCGCGGCAGGCGACGCCGTAGGCGACGGCGGAGGTGCCCGCACAGCCGTACCCGGTCAGGTGCATCCCCAGTACACCCAACCGGCCGAAGTCCTTCGCCAGGTCGCGGGCGGGGAGGTTGCCCGTCTCGTACCAGTCCGCGATCCTCGGTTCCAGTTCCGCACGCGCGAATTCCCGTACCGCGTCGCGGATGTCGCGCTCCTCGGCCGAGAGGCCGTCGTCGACGCCGAGGAAGTCTTTCGGGTCCAACCGGGTGTCAGCCATGCGCCAGACCCTACCGCGATCGTGTCGTCCGAGGTCATCTCGTTATAATTGGGACGAAGCAGGCTCGCGGGGCACCCGTCAATCCCGGCGTGGTGTTTCCCACTTGCAACATCGCACCTATCCCGAGAAGCGCGATTTCACACTATCGTCATAAGACCGGCGAACCCGGGAGTCATTCGCGCGCCGGAACGGTCGGCCCACCTGTCGGCCCTCCGTGGCAGCGCAGTGCTCAGCGCCGCACAACGCAGTGTGGTCACTCCGATGCGAGATCCGTCGCACCGTCGCAACGGCATCGACCTTTCCCGTACTGACCATCGCACCAACGGGCCACAGCGTTAGTCGACCGCACGAAGGCGTCGGTCCGGCGCCGGCCCGGTTGTGCCGAGCCATAGGAGGCGGCCAGCCGTGACCCGCCACGCACCGCACGAGCCCGTCGGCGGCTTGTACGACAGCGAGTACGAGCACGACGCCTGTGGCGTCGCCTTCGTCGCCGACCTCGCGGGCCGCAAGGACCACAGTATCGTCGCGAAGGCCCTCGTCGCCCTGCGCAACCTGGAACACCGCGGCGCCCGTGGCTCCGAACCCGAGACCGGGGACGGCGCAGGCATCCTGATCCAGGTCCCGGACGCGTTCTACCGCGAGGTCGTGGACTTCGACCTGCCCGAGCCCGGCGCCTACGCCGTCGGCACCGCCTTCCTGCCCACCGACGAGCAGGCGCGCGGCAAGGCGATGTCCACGATCGAGCGGATCGCGGCCGAGGAGGACATGCGTGTCCTCGGCTGGCGCGACCTGCCCGTGGACGGCGAGCACGTCGGCCCCACCGCGGCGAGCACGATGCCGCACTTCACGCAGGTCTTCCTCACCCCGCACCGGGACGACGTCACCGGACTGGCGCTGGAGCGGGCCGCGTTCTGCGTGCGCAAGCGCACCGAGCACGCGCTCGCCGAGCAGCAGGTGTACTTCCCGAGCCTGTCCGCGCGCACGATCGTCTACAAGGGGATGCTCACCGAGCCGCAGGTGGAGAAGTTCTTCCCCGACCTCACCGACGAGCGCGTGGTCAGCGCGATCGGCCTGGTGCACTCCCGGTTCTCCACGAACACGTTCCCGTCGTGGCCGCTGGCGCACCCCTACCGCTACGTCGCGCACAACGGTGAGATCAACACGCTCAAGGGCAACCGCAACTGGATGAACGCCCGCGAGTCGCAGATGTCCACCGACCTCATCCCGGGGGAACTGCGCCGCCTCTACCCGATCGTCAGCCCGGACGCCAGCGACTCGGCGTCCTTCGACGAGGTGCTGGAGCTGCTGCACCTGGGCGGGCGGTCGCTGCCGCACGCGGTGCTGATGATGATCCCGGAGGCGTGGGAGAACCACTCCGAGATGGACCCCGCGCGCCGGGCGTTCTACGAGTTCCACTCCACGCTGATGGAGCCGTGGGACGGTCCCGCGCTGGTGTCGTTCACCGACGGCACGCAGATCGGCGCCGTGCTCGACCGCAACGGCCTGCGGCCCGCCCGGTACTGGGTGACCGAGGACGGGCTGGTGGTGCTGGCCAGCGAGGTCGGCGTGCTGGAGCTCGACCAGTCGTCCGTGGTGCGCAAGGGTCGCCTGGAGCCGGGCCGGATGTTCCTCGTGGACACCGCCGAGGGCCGCATCGTCGACGACGAGGAGATCAAGGGCGGGCTCGCCGCGGAGCACCCGTACGGCGACTGGCTCGACGAGGGCATGCTGCGGCTGGGCGAACTGCCCCGGCGTGAGCGCGAGACGCCGTCGCACGCGTCGCTGGTGCGCAGGCAGCAGGCGTTCGGCTACACCGAGGAGGAGCTGGGTGTGCTGCTCGAACCGATGGGCCGCTCCGGTGCGGAGCCGATCGGTTCGATGGGCAACGACTCCCCGCTCGCGCCGCTGACCAGCCGGTCCCGCTCGATCTTCGACTACTTCACCCAACTGTTCGCGCAGGTAACCAACCCGCCGTTGGACGCCATCCGCGAGGAGATGGTGACCGCGCTGGGCACCCAGCTCGGCTCGGAGCCGAACCTGCTCGACGCCGGTCCCGGGCACTGCCGCAAGATCGTGCTGCCGTTCCCGGTGCTGGACAACGACGAGCTGGCCAAGCTCGTGCACGTCAACGACGACGGCGACCTGCCGGAGTTCCAGGCGCACACCGTGCACGGCACCTACCACGTCGCCGGGGGCGGCGAGGCGCTGCGGGCCCGGCTGGACGAGATCCGCGCCGAGGTCAGCGAGGCCATCGCGGGCGGCGCACGGCTGATCGTGCTGTCCGACCGCGGGGTGGACGCCGACCACGCCGCGATCCCGTCGTTGCTGCTGACCGGCGCGGTGCACCACCACCTGGTGCGGGAGAAGAGCCGCACCCAGGTCGGCCTGGTGGTCGAGTCGGGCGACGCCCGCGAGGTGCACCACATCGCGCTGCTGATCGGCTACGGCGCGGCGGCGGTGAACCCGTACATGGCGATGGCCACCGTCGAGGAGATGGCCGCCCAGGGCAAGCTCGGCGACGTCACCCCGGGCCAGGCCACCCAGAACCTGATCAAGGCGCTGGGCAAGGGCGTGCGGAAGACGATGTCCAAGATGGGCGTGTCCACCGTGGCCTCCTACACCGGCGCCCAGATCTTCGAGGCGATCGGGCTGGGCTCCGAGGTCATCGACGCCTGCTTCGCCGGGACCACCTCCCGCCTCGGCGGGGTGGGCTTCGACCTGCTGGCCCACGAGGTCGCCGAGCGGCACCGCACGGCGTTCCCGGCCGACGGGGTGCAGGCCCACCACCGGGAGCTGGCCATCGGCGGTGACTACCAGTGGCGGCGCGAGGGCGAGCCGCACCTGTTCAACCCGCAGACGGTGTTCAAGCTGCAGCACTCCACCCGCAGCGGCCAGTACGACATCTTCAAGGAGTACACGCGGTCGGTCGACGACCAGTCCGAGCGGCTGATGACGCTGCGCGGGCTGTTCGACCTCAAGGAGGGCGTGCGGGAGCCGGTGCCGATCGAGGAGGTCGAGCCGGTCTCCGAGATCGTCAAGCGGTTCGCCACCGGCGCCATCTCCTACGGCTCGATCTCGCAGGAGATGCACGAGACGCTGGCCGTCGCGATGAACCGGCTGGGCGGCAAGTCCAACACCGGTGAGGGCGGCGAGGACCCGGAGCGCCTCTACGACCCGGAGCGCCGCAGCGCGGTCAAGCAGGTCGCCAGCGGCCGGTTCGGCGTCACCAGCGAGTACCTGGTGAACTCGGACGACATCCAGATCAAGATGGCGCAGGGCGCCAAGCCCGGTGAGGGCGGCCAGCTGCCCGGCGGCAAGGTGTACCCGTGGATCGCCAAGACCCGGCACTCCACCGCGGGCGTGGGGCTGATCTCGCCGCCGCCGCACCACGACATCTACTCGATCGAGGACCTGGCGCAGCTGATCCACGACCTGAAGAACGCCAACCCGGCCGCCCGCATCCACGTGAAGCTGGTGTCCGAGGTCGGGGTCGGCACGGTCGCGGCGGGCGTGTCCAAGGCGCACGCCGACGTCGTGCTCATCTCCGGGCACGACGGCGGCACCGGCGCCTCCCCGCTGTCGTCGATCAAGCACGCGGGCGGTCCGTGGGAGCTGGGCCTGGCCGAGACGCAGCAGACGCTGCTGGCCAACCGGCTGCGCGACCGGATCACGGTGCAGACCGACGGCCAGCTCAAGACCGGCCGGGACGTGATCGTCGCGGCGCTGCTGGGCGCCGAGGAGTTCGGCTTCGCCACCGCCCCGCTGGTGGTCTCCGGCTGCATCATGATGCGGGTGTGCCACCTGGACACCTGCCCGGTCGGCGTGGCCACGCAGAACCCGGCGCTGCGCGAGAAGTTCAGCGGCAAGGCCGACTACGTGGTGAACTTCTTCGAGTTCATCGCCCAGGAGGTGCGCGAGTACCTGGCCGCGCTGGGCTTCCGCTCGATCGACGAGGCCGTCGGGCACGCCGAGCTGCTGGACACCCGCAAGGCCGTGGACCACTGGAAGGCGAGCGGGCTGGATCTCGCGCCGATCTTCCACGTGCCGGAGCTCGAGCCGGGCACCCCGCGGCACCGGGTGGTCGAGCAGGACCACAGCCTGGACAAGGCGCTGGACAACACGCTCATCCAGCTCGCCGAGGGCGCGCTGGCCTCGGGCGACCGGGTGACGCTGGAACTGCCGGTGCGCAACGTCAACCGCACCGTCGGCACGATGCTCGGCGCGGAGCTGACGAAGAAGTGGGGCGGCGAGGGCCTGCCCGACGACACGATCGACGTGACCTTCACCGGCACGGCGGGGCAGTCGTTCGGCGCCTTCGTCCCGCGGGGCATCACCCTGCGACTGTCCGGCGACGCCAACGACTACGTCGGCAAGGGCCTGTCCGGCGGCCGGATCGTGGTGCATCCGCCGAAGGACGCGCACTTCGCGGCCGAGAAGCACATCATCGCGGGCAACGTCATCGGCTACGGCGCCACGGGCGGGCAGATCTTCCTGCGCGGGCAGGTCGGTGAGCGGTTCTGCGTGCGCAACTCGGGCGCGCTGGCGGTCGTCGAGGGCGTGGGTGACCACGGCTGCGAGTACATGACCGGCGGGCGCGTGGTGGTGCTCGGCCCCACCGGCCGCAACTTCGCGGCGGGCATGTCGGGCGGGGTGGCCTACGTGCTCGACCTCGACCCGAACCGGGTCAACGGCGAGATGGTCGACCTCGACCCGCTCGACGACGAGGACTCGGCGGTGCTGCGGGACGCCGTGGAACGCCACCACGCCGAGACCGGTTCGGCCGTGGCGCACACGCTGCTCACCGACTGGGACGCCGCACTGCCGCGGTTCGGCAAGGTCATGCCGAAGGACTTCAAGCGGGTACTCACGGCGCAGGCGGCGGCCGAGCGTGACGGCAGGGACGTCAACGAAGCGATCATGGAGGCGGCGCACGGGTGACGCCGACCGCTCACCCGTGCGCGCCAGTCGGCCGCGGACACCCCGCGGGCGGCCGTGGCGGCGCACGGGTGAGGTCGGCGTGGCCCCGTGACGGCCGAGCGGGTCCCGGCCCGCGCGAACAAGGAGACGGCTGATGGCTGACCCCAAGGGTTTTCTCACCACACCGCGGCAGACGCCGAAGTCGCGCCCGGTCGACGTGCGCATCAAGGACTGGCGTGAGGTCTACGAGGAGTTCGAGGACTCGAAGCTGACCAAGCAGGCGGGCCGCTGCATGGACTGCGGCATCCCGTTCTGCCACCAGGGTTGCCCGCTGGGCAACCTCATCCCCGAGTGGAACACGCTCACCTGGCGCGACGACTGGCGCGAGGCGATCGAGCGCCTGCACGCCACGAACAATTTCCCCGAGTTCACCGGCACCCTGTGCCCCGCGCCGTGCGAGACGGCGTGCGTGCTGGGCATCAACGACGACCCGGTGACCATCAAGCGGGTCGAGATCTCGATCATCGACCGGGCGTGGGAGGAAGGCTGGGTCACGCCGCAGCCGCCCGCCACGCGCACCGGGAAGAAGGTCGCCGTGGTCGGCTCCGGCCCGGCCGGGCTGGCCGCCGCGCAGCAGCTCACCCGCGCCGGGCACGACGTCGTCGTGCTGGAGCGGGCCGACGCCATCGGCGGGCTGCTGCGCTACGGCATCCCCGAGTTCAAGATGGAGAAGTTTCGGCTGGACCGCAGGCTCGACCAGATGCGGGCCGAGGGCACCGAGTTCCGCACCAACGTGAACGTGGGTGTGGACGTCACCGTCGACCAACTGCGCGACGGCTACGACGCCGTGGTGCTCGCGGGTGGGGCGACGGCGTGGCGGGACCTGCCCACCACCGGCCGCGACACCCCGGGCGTGTACCAGGCGATGGAGTACCTGCCCTGGGCGAACCGGGTGGCCTCCGGTGAGCTGGCCGAGTCGCCGATCAGCGCGGCGGGCAAGGACGTCGTCGTCATCGGCGGCGGCGACACCGGCGCCGACTGCGTCGGCACCGCGCACCGGCAGGGCGCCCGCTCGGTGACCCAGCTGGAGATTATGCCGAAGCCGCCGGAGTCCCGCTCCGAGGCGCACCCGTGGCCGATGTACCCGATGATCTACCGGGTGTCCTCGGCGCACGAGGAGGGCGGCGAGCGGCTGTACTCGGTGAACACCCAGGAGTTCCTCGCCGACGACGAAGGCCACCTGCGGGCGCTGAAGCTGGTGGAGGTGCGCAACGAGGGCGGGAAGTTCGTCCCCGTGGAGGGCACCGAGCGGGAGATCCCGGCGCAGCTCACCCTGCTGGCGATGGGCTTCGTCGGCCCGCAGAAGGAGGGCCTGCTGGACGGGCTCGGCGTGGAGCTGGACGAGCGCGGCAACGTCGCCCGCGACTCCGCCTACCGCACCAGCGAGGACAACGTCTTCGTCGCCGGGGACATGGGCCGCGGCCAGTCGCTGATCGTGTGGGCCATCGCCGAGGGCCGCTCGGCCGCCGCGGGCGTCGACGCCTACCTCACCGACCGCGACGTCCTCCCGAGGCCCATCAACCCCACCGACCGCCCCATCTCCTGACACCCGGTCCTCCCCCGGGTTGTGCCGTGAGGGGCACTTTCGCTGCGCTGAGTGCAGTGAAAGTGCCCCTCACGGCGTCAGGTGCAGTGAAGGTGCCCCTCACAACGTCCGCCGCAGGTAAGCTGCCCTGCACGTGTGGGGGGAGGGACGGTGGTAACGAAACAACGCCCGAGTGCCCGGGTCGCCCTTGCATGGTCGCTCGTGGCCGGGTTCGCCCTCGTAGCAACGCTGGTCTCCCTGCAGGAGCGGGAGCCCGACCCGCCGCCCCGCCCGGTCTCCGTGGCGGACGCGGAGGCCCTGCTGACGGAGGCGGTGCGGCTGGCCCGCTTCACCGTGCACCGGACGAGGGACACGGGACTGCCCCGCAGTAGCACCCCGGTGTACTGGTTGCCCATGGGAACCGGTTCGGCGGACGTCACGTGCGTCCACGGCGACGGCCACGTGCGGTGCGGGGGTCCGGCGACCGCACCGGTGGCGAGGCCACCACGGTGACCGGTCACGACGCGACCCCGGCTCACCCGCCCGGGGGCGGGGAGAACACCGTGGTGCGGCCGGACAGTCCGGCGTTGCGCTACGAGGGCCGGTGGGACGTCCGCACGCACGCGGCCACCACGGTCACCAGCGGGTCGCGCGTGTTCCTGCGGTTCTCCGGCGACGACGTCACCGCCCGGTTCGACACCGCGGGCGTCGCGTACCCGCCGCAGGTCTACGCCGTCGTCGACGGCGTGTGGAGCGCGCCCGTCGTCGTGGACCGCGACCGGATCCGGCTGACCCCGGACGGACTGCCGCCCGGTGCGCACGAGCTGATGCTCGCGGTGAAGGACGTCGACGAACGCGGCGAACGGTGGACCCCACCGCTGACCTCGGCCCTGCACCTCACCGGTTTCGACCTGCCCACCGGGTCCGGGGTGTACGACGCCGCCCCGGTGCCCGAAACGCGGTTGACGTTCCTCGGTGACTCGATCACACAGGGCGTGAACGTGCTCGGCACCGAGTCGGGCCCGGACGGCGCCGACGCCACGCTCGCCTACCCGTGGCTGGTGGCCGCCGCGTTCGACGCCGGTCTGGAACAGGTGGGCTTCGGCGGCCAGGGGCTGACGACCGGCGGCAACGGCGGTGTCCCCCCGGCGGCGGCGACGGTGGACCACACCTACGCGGGCGTGCCCACCGCGCCGTGGACCCCGCAGGTCGTGGTGCTCAACCAGGGCACCAACGACGACCTCGACGGTGCCGACGAGCCCACCGTCGAGTCCGCGTACCGCGAGTACCTACACCGGGTGCGCGCCCACTATCCGGATGCCCTGATCCTCGCGATGGACCCGGTCGGCGTCGACGGCGCGGGCACCCGGGCGAGCGCACCGATCCGCCGCTCCGTCGCGGCACACGGCGATGCCCGCGTGGCCTACGTCCCCACCACCGACTGGACGGGCCCGGACGACTTCACCGAAGGCCTGCACCCGAACGCCCAAGGCCACCGCACCCTCGCCACCCACCTCACCGCCTGGATCGCCGCCCGCGCCGGCCTGCGCCCGCGCGCCCCGGATGTGCCGTGAAGGCCCCCTTCCCTGCGTTGGACGCAGTGAAGGCCTCCTTCAGTGCGCCTGACGCAGCGAAAGTGCCCCTCACGACCTCGCCACAAGAGCGCCGGTGGTTGGGCGAGACAGAGGTCTCCTGGCTCAGGAGGGATACTGCTCATTCAGGAGACCTGGGAGGTGACTGCGATGACGAGGGAGACCACCGCGTTGATCGATCGTGCCCGCGTCGCCGCGCGATTCGGTCAGCGAGCGCTCGCGGAGGCAACCGGCATGTCGCACTCCACGCTGTCGCGGATCGTTTCCGGCGACCGGCCCGCGAAGATGCCAGAGCTGGTGGCGATCGCATGGGCGACGGGCCATACCGTCGCCCAGCTCACCGGCGCGGGAACAGTGGCTGACCGGGTGCAGTTTACCGCTCGGACCACCAGCGACTCCGGCAAGGAGGACATGCGCCGGGCCCTGCTGAACTTCCTGGAGTTGAACGACTACTTGGATGACCACGCCATCCCGGCCACGATCTGACGCGAGGGCAGAGGTCACACGGCTGGATCCACTCCGAGTCGATCATCACGCGGTGGGCCGAACAACGTGACCGAAGGTCTGCACGGCCACCGCACCCTCCCGCATTCGATCGCCTGGACAGCTGCCCGAATCGCCCGAAGCGAGGGTGCCGCGGTGCTATGCTCCGTGCCCTATTCAGAGAAGGGGGTCACCGATGAGTGCTGTGGGCAGCGGAGAACTCGACGGGCAGCATCTCGGCCGCGGTGTGTTCACCATCGATTCCGACCGGTCGGCGATCTCGTTCCGGACCAGGGCGATTCTCGGACTCGTCGGAGTGCGCGGCACCTTCACTGTGGAAGACCGCACGATCACCGTGGCGGATCCGGGTGGAGCAGTGCACCGCCCAGGCCACGGTGTCGGCCGCTTCCTTCGCGAGCGGCATCGCCAAGCGCGATGAGCACGTTCGCTCCAAGGATTATCTCGATGCCGAACGGTATCCGCGCATTGTATTCGTCGGCGAGAGCTTCGACTTCTCCGACGGCTGCGGGACGCTTCATGGCCGGCTGACCGTCAAGGAGACCACCCAGCAGGTCACGCTGCACGTCTCGGCGGTGTCCGGCGATGAGCGTAACCTCACCGCCCGGGCCACCACGACGATCGACCGCTTCGCGTTCGGTATCCGGACGGCCCCGGGGATGACGGGTCGCACACTGCACCTCGACCTGGACCTCGTCGCCACCCGCTGACCCTGCTTCACCGACCGACGCGCCCCGGTGCCGTGTCGCCGGTGGCAACCTTGCGGCGTTGACAGGGTTCGGCGCGTCGCCATAGTCTCGGCGGGCTGTTCGACGGCGGTGTGGAAGCCGGTGGGAATCCGGCGCGGTCGCGCCACTGTGTCCGGGGTGTCAGGCCCCGGGAGTCAGACCCACCCGTCGTCGGGACCGTTCCAGGAGGGCCGCGCAAGCCCGGAGGAGGTTTCGATGTCGCAGGCGCATGTCGCCACCACCCCCACCCCGATCCGCGTTCCGGTGCGCGAGATTCTGCCGTGGGCGGTGTTCGTCGGTCTGTTGGCGCTGGCGGTGCTGTACTTCGTGAGCACCGAGGCCGGTGCGGTGGAGCTGTTGGCCACCGACGGTCTGGTCCACGAGTTCCTGCACGACGGCCGGCACCTGCTGGCCTTCCCCTAGGCCGTCGCGATCGTGTTCGCCCTGGTGCAGGGCCGGATCAGCACGCTGCGGCCCCGGGTCTCGGCGGCCCCGGGTCTCGGCGACGCTGCTCGCGGCGGGCGCGTTCGTCGTGGTGGTGGCCGTGCCGTTCGTGACGTACCCGGCGAACCCACCCGCCGTGGGGCAGCCGGGCACGATCGGCGACCGCACGTCCCTCTACTTCGGACTCACAGCGCTGTCGCCGGCGTCGCTGTTGTGGGAGTTCCGGCTGGGGTCACTGGGGGTCCAGCTGGTGCTGTGGACGGCGCTGGGCCTGACCTTCGGCACACTCGCCGAACGGGCCCGGCGCCCGGCCACACCTGGCGTCACCGGGGACACCGCCGCCCCGGCCGGTCCGGCCGA
>NZ_KE387040.1:41259-51340 GCF_000430445.1 Saccharomonospora iraqiensis subsp. iraqiensis | reverse complement strand
GCCGAGCGCCGCACCCCGGTGCTGCTGGACGGCGTGTTCTCCTGCGCCGCCGCCCTCGTCGGCGCCGAACTCGCGCCGGACGCGCCCCGCTGGTGGCTGGCCGGGCACCGCTCCACCGAACCGTCCCAGGCGTTCGCGCTCAAGGCGCTGGGCCTGGAGCCGATCCTCGACCTCGGCCTCCGCCTCGGCGAAGGCAGCGGCGCCGTGCAGGCGGTGCCGACCCTGCGCGCCGCGCAGGCCGTCCTCGGCGAGATGGGCCTGCTGGCCGATCTGGACCGGTAGGCTCCTCTCGGACGTGTTGGGGGCGCCCTGGCACGGGTGGTTCGCACGGGTGTGCTTCATCCCTGCGCCACCACCGCACCAGGACTTGCCCCCGCGCAGCGATCGAAGGGCCACCATGCAACGGCTGTCTTGGCGACTACTCTCCGGTTACGCGGGTAGCGTTCTGGTCACGGCGGCGCTGGTGACCTGGTGGGTCGCCGAGGCGAGTCTGGAACCACCTCCGGATGTGAAGACCTCACCCCGCGGCATGATCTCCAGCTGGGGTTGCCGGGAGGGAGTAACCGGGTGCGAGCTACCCGATCTCGCCCCGGAAACGAAGATGGTCATCGCGCTCACCGCCCTCATCGGCTGTGCACTACTCGTGGCCGCACTGGTTTCGAAGTACAGGTGGGACCGAGCGAACCCGCCGGAGAACTGAGCGACACATCGTCGTCGACGCTTCTCCACCTCCCCGATGAGACAATGCCTGCCCCGTGGGCAGTGAACAACCGATCCTGGCAACCGACCGCCTGACGCTGGAGCCGTTGCGGGCCGAGCACGCCGAGCCGCTCGTCGACGTCTTCGCCGACCCGGAGCTGAGCCGCTACTACCCGGGCGACCTCACCCGGCGTGAGAACGCCGAAGCGATGGTGCGGCAGCGGCTCGCCTACTCCGGCCCGCCGGAGCTGGGGCACTGGGCATTCGTACGCGACGGCGCGGTGATCGGGCTCGGGCACCTGCGGCCCTCGTGGGAGCTGCCGGACGAACTGCCCGAGATCGGCTGGTATCTCGCCCGCGCGCACGGCG
This sequence comes from Saccharomonospora iraqiensis subsp. iraqiensis, assembly GCF_000430445.1. GTDB lineage: Bacteria > Actinomycetota > Actinomycetes > Mycobacteriales > Pseudonocardiaceae > Saccharomonospora > Saccharomonospora iraqiensis. The sequence goes on along the minus strand of NZ_KE387040.1, from coordinate 50,272 downwards.
GCCGGGGGCTGGCCACCGAGGCCGCCCGCGCCCTGCTCCGGTACGGCCTGGGCGAGCTGGCGCTGGACTCGGTGTGGGCGCTGGTGCACACCGACAACACACCGAGCCTGCGGCTGGCACAACGGCTGGGGTTCCTGCGCGTCGGCAGCGGCATCCACTACGGCGACATGTGGCACCACGTGCACGTCGCCCTGCCCGGCCGGACACCGGGGCCGCCCGGGACCGAGGGAACCTCGGCCCCCTGAACCGGGGCCGGATCGCCCTGGCCGGGCGTGGCGGCGCGTGGTCCGCTGAGATCGGCAACCGCAGCCGCGCACGGGAGGGACAGCATGGCCCGCATCGAGGGCGCGATCACCATCGTGTGTCCCGTGGAGACCGTGTTCGACTACGTCGCCGACCAGACACACGAGCCGCGCTACAACCCGATCATGGTGCGCGTCGAGAAGCTCACCACCGGGGAGATCGGCCCGGGGACCCGGTTCCGGTCGGTGGCGCGTTCGGCGGGACGCACGGCGGAGATGGTCACCGAGTACACCGACGTCGAGCGGCCACGGCTACTGGCCTCCGTCACGACGATGAAGCAGGCCCACATCGTCTACACGCTGCGGTTCGACCCGGTGGCCGCGGGTACCCGGATGCAGTGGTCCGGACTGGTGCGGCTCAACGGCGCGTCCCGGCCGCTGGCACCGCTGGTCACCTGGCTGGGCGGGCGGCAGGAGCGGCGGATCTGGACGGGTCTGAAACGGCACCTGGAAGGTGCCCCGGCAGGTGAGGGGTAGTCACACAGGCGAGGCGCACCGCACCGTTTCCTGGAGCACCCGTGCGGGCCTCCCCCGATGATCATCGAATCGTCCAGCGTACGCCTCGAAGCTAACTCGCCGAGGATGCGTTCCAGGACTTCACCTCCCGGGCGATCTGGTGCAGCTGGCCGGGAACCCACAGCTGACCCACGACGAAGATCTCCACCCCACCGTCGCGCAGTTTCACCTTCAGCCGCTTTCGCAGCCCCCCACTGAAAACTTCCAGCCACTTGGTACCGACGATTTCGACGTCCGCGATGGTGCCGCGCGTGGTGGACCATCGCCTGCCGCCCAGACGAGCGTCGAAAGCGATCGGCAGGAACAACATCCGGTGACTCGTCAACCACAGCGTCCCACCGACCGCACGGTTCGCGCTCTGCCTCCGGTTGGCCGGGTACCTCGCGAGAGTCTGCTCCCCTTCCACAGGTGCGACATCATCGGGAAATGCGAGCTCGAAGGACATCGATGTCAGCCTTTCGACTTGGTTCGGTTCTTCCCTAACAATTGGCGAGTCCCACACCGAACCCGTAGAACATGCCCCCGATACCGCCGAGCCCACCACCGATAAGGGTTCCCGTGCCGCCACTGGCAGCCCCGGCCCCTACTGCGCCCCCGACAGCTCCCGCTGTCGTCGTGGCCAGGACCACCTTGGCCGTGCACCCCACCCAACCGCTTTCGTCCTCGTCCAGTTCGGAGATCCTGTCATCGAGGTCGTCGTACTCGACGAGCGCCCGATCCTGCGGAGTCACCGCCCGATCGTGCGCCCAACCCACCGAGGCTGCTGCCGTCCCACTCACCAGCACGCTCGACGTGGCCCCGTACAGGAACCAGAACCAGAGGCCACGGCTCGGGCGCTCTCGCCTGCTCATGACTGTCATCCCCCCAGTGGACCCGCAACATCAGTCGATCGCTGATTTTTCCTGATCTCCCGGCACCGCACAACGTCTATCCGGGCCAATCGCAGCACAAAACTCATACTCGACTTCAGTTTTGTGAACCGCTGGCACACGAAACTAAGAGTGAGTTTTAGTTGTACGTCGTCGAGGCGTCCCACCGTGCGATGCAGCCGTCCCCTCGTGCACCGCCGGGCGCGAGCCGACAGCGACGACGAGCCGTCGTGCCAGACTGACCGTCATGGCGGAGTTGAACGGAGTCCCGGTCGGCGTGGCGGAGATGCAGGCGTTGGCGCTGACCAACTACGGGCACTTCACCACGATGCGGGTCGAAGGCGGTGGCGTGCGGGGCCTGTCGCTGCACCTCGACCGCCTGGTGCGGGACTGCCGGGCAGTGTTCGACGCCGATCTCGACCCCGACCGGGTGCGTGACCTGGTGCGCCACGCGATCGTCGATCACTCCGGGCCTGTCGTGGTCCGCGTGACGGTGTTCGACCCGGACCTGTCCGTCGCCAGGCCCGCCGCCGAGGCCACCCCGGACGTCCTGGTGACGACGCGGGCGGCGGCCGACGGGGAACAACCGCCCCTGCGGCTGCGCTCCGCCGTCTACCGCCGCGACACCCCCGAGGTAAAACACGTCGGGCTGTACGGCGCGCTGCGGCTGCGCCGGGCGGCGCAACGCGACGGCTACGACGACGTGGTGTTCACCTCCCCGGACGGGGCGGTCTCGGAGATCGCCACCTCGAACCTCGGCCTGGTGCGCGACGGGCACGTGGTGTGGCCGTCGGAGCCGCACCTGCCCGGGGTGACGATGCGGCTGCTCGACCGGGCATGGGGCCCCTCCGCCGTGCGCTACGAACCGGTCACGCTCGCCGACCTCGCCACGGCCGACGCGGTGTTCGCCACCAACGCCACCATCGGCGTCCGCGCGGTGGCCGGCATCGACGGCACCGACCTGCCGCCGGACCATCCGGCACTGCGGGAACTACGGGAGCACTACCGGGAGATTCCGTTCGAGACGGTGTGACACGCAGCGCCCATCCCGCCACCACCGGCCTATTATCGGCGGTATTCATCAAGTTGCTTGACACGGAGATGGTTGGCAACCATAAAGAACCCGGTCCCGGGTATCCACAGAATCAGCCATACAACGCTTACTCCACCTTCCACGAGATTCATGACCACCCCGGTCGCCAACCCGCCGAGGCCCAGAAGGGAAAATATCTTCTGTTTCCTCGTCCTCGGTGGTTCCCCTCTTACCATCCGACCTCGCTTCTGTGTCCATCCGCACCGATGCCTGGGCTCTTCCACTGGTGGGACTCAGGCGGGCGTCGGGGTGAGCAGGGTGCGGGCGTCGGTGACGTAGGGTTTGCGCTGCTTGTCCGCCGGAACGGCGTCGAGGGTGTCCACAGCCGTGCGGTGGACGAGGCCGTCCGCGCGCTGCCAGTCGTCCAGGGCGTCCAGCGTCGCGGTCAGGTGGGCGACACCGTTCTCGACCTCGCCGGACTGGATCAGAGCTCGCGCCCGGTGGGTCTCGATCTGGGCAGGTCCCTGGAAGCTGTCGGGCGCGTAGAGGGGCAGCACTGCATCCTGTGCCTCGAAGGCGCGATCCACCCGTCCACCGAGGGAGTACACCTCGCTGCGCACGAAGTACAACTGCTGGCTCGTCCACCGCCACACACTCGTATTCTCACCCCGGTCCTGCTCCGGCAGGCGTTCATACAGCTCGGTGAGCCGGTCGACGGCTGCCCGGGCGTCGTCGTCCCGCCCGATCCGGGCCAACGCCTGGGTGCGTGCCGACCAGCCGCTGAGCACCCCGGGCGACGGTTTCGACTCGCCCAGCGCGATCGCACGGTCGGCCAGGGTCAGCACGCGCTCCGGGGTGGCGCTGTAGAGCGACATGATGGCCTGTTTCCCGCCGATCCGAGCGGACAGCCGCGGGTCGCCCACGGTCGTAGCGGCCCGTCCGGCCGTACGCCACCAGCGTTGCGCGGCCAGGTGCTCGCGCAGGAACACGAACGTGAACGCGGTCAGCGCCGCGAGCTGCGCGGCGGAGTGCACCAGGCGGGTGCGCGCCGGTTCGTGCGCGGTGGCGATACGTTCGCGGAGGTCGGCGAAGTCGGCGGTGAGTGCGGGCAGGGTGCGCGACGGCGGCTGGAACTGGACCTGCCGGGCGTAGTCCGCGGCGACCTGTTCCCACTCGTCGGCGTCCCGGTCGGCCGCCGGGACGTCGAGCACCCCGTCGAGGCCGCGCCGGGCCTGTTCCAGGTTCTCCAGCATCGGGCCGCCGAGTGCGGCCGGGCCGAGCAACGCCAGCAGTGTTCGACGGTTCACGTCGTCCTCCTTCTCGGTGTCGGCGACAACGTCGGCGCCGGTCACCTCGGTGCCGTGGGCGCATCGCCGGGCGGTCTCGTCCTGTCGCAGCTCGTCCAGTTCACGCCACCGGGCCTCGGCGGCGACGACCGTGTCGTACCGGGCGAGCAGGGCCCCGTCCGCGCGGTAGACGCGGTCGGCGGCCGCCCAGAACCGGCGGTCGGGGAACTGGCGGGCCTTCTCGATGTGTGCGATCGACGAGCGCGTGTAGCCGGTGCGGCGGCCGAGTTCGGTCTGGTTGACGCCGGTCGATTCCCGGTAGGCGGCCAACGTCCGCCCGAGTTCGCGGCGGAGCTCGGCGAGCGGTTCCGGCAGGCGCGCCATGGTCCCCCCCCATGATCAACGGTGCGTGTTTGATCCCGTGTCCAGCGTAATCATCGTGGACACCCTGTCCAGGGCATTCGGTGTGGGACCTCCCGCCCACACCTCCTCCACGCGGTAACGGACGGTGTTCGCTGCTCATCTAGCACGATAGTTCCGACCGAATGGAGGCGCGGATGCAGCGGTACCTGTGGCAGCAGGCCGAGGGGCTGCGGCACGCCTACGACGCGCACCGCACGCCGCTCGATCTCGGCGTCACCTTCCCCACCCTGTGCGGGGCGGAGGTCACCACGAGCCGCGACGACATCGGCAAGTGGCTACGCCCGACCTGCCACACCTGTGACCGGGAGATCCGCACCCGGCTCGGCCTCGCGTGACCCCGACACCGACACCGATACCGACGAGGAGACCGGGATTGGACCCGCATGCCGAACTCAGCCGAGGCCGGTGGCACGCACTCGACGAGGTTCTCGCCGAGGTCTGCGAGCGCACCTCGGGACGACTGGAGAGGTCCGGGCCCTGGCCGAGCGCCTGTGCACCTACCCGGACCCGGGCTGAACCACCCACCGACGTGCTGCCGCGCGTGCCGCCGTGGCCGTCCCCGCGCGACCTCGCCCGCGCCGAGGCCACCCACGCCGCCGACACCGGGGGCGATCCGTGGCTGGGCCTGTTGCGCCGCGTGCTGCGCCGGCTCTGCGCGTTGTGACCGTCAGCGATCCCGCCCCTCCGACCGAGATTCCGACCGACGAGGTACCACCATGACCGACACCGCGACCGCGACCGCGCCTGCGCTGCCCGCGCTCGACGACCTCGACGCCGTGCTGATGCGCTTGCGCCGCGCCGTCGACGGGGAGACCGAACCGCTCTACCGGCACAAGGACGCGGGCAACGCCGAGGTGCTGCCGCTGCTGCGCCGCATCGGCCTGCTCGTGCTCGAACTCGGCTTCACCGTGGCAGAGGAAGGCGGTATCGACGGCACCGACGTCGAACGCGCCGTCGCCCGCGCCTACGGCCTGCCGACGCCGCCGTAGCGGGCAACACCACTCCGACGGCTGCCGGGGAACGTCGTGACAGAAAGCAGGCGAACTGTGCCGGCGCGGCATCCCGGATCCGGGCGCGCGCCGTGATCTCCTCCGGCGGATGGTCCCCGGCGTCGAACATCGAGCTCATCCAGGTGGCTGTAAGGATGTATCGCTGGCGATAGACCTGTATTGGCGACCGCCCCGCCGACCGGAAGGCCGAAACACCTTCCCCCGAACTGCCTAGCTGGCACGACATGGCATCACTGCGAGCCATAGCGGCTTGCATGAGGTGCCATATATGTGCCAACGTGGTGCCATGGACCTGAACGTGCACGTGAGCGGCCTGGGCCGGGAGTTCGCCGCGCTCGCCGAAGCCGGCGGGGACGACGCGCGGGAACTGGCGGAGCGCCTGGCCGGGCCGCTCGAATCGGCGATCCGGATGACGCTGCTGGACGTGCTCTCGTCAGCCGCCGACGAGATCACCCGGGAGCTGGCCCCGGGGTCGGTGGAACTGCGCCTGCGCGGGCGCGATCCGGAGTTCGTCGTCACCACACCGCCCGCCGAACCGGAGGACGAGGTGTCGGAAGGCGGCACGGAGGCGACCGCCGGCACCGTTCCCCCGATCACCGAGGACGGGCCCGCGACGCGGATCAACGTGCGACTCCCGGAACAACTCAAGGCAGCGATCGAGGAGGCCGCCGCACAGGAGGGACGCTCGGTCAACGCCTGGCTGGTGCGCGCGGCGGCCACCGCCCTGCAGGGCCCCGGGCAGGGCGGGCGCACCGAGCCGGGCAGCTCCGGGAAACGGTCCTCGCAACGCGTCACCGGCTGGCTGCGCTGACCACACCGCAGCCTCACACGCATCCCTGACCAGCGGTAATGCGCAACCCACCAGTACTGAGGGGACGACTATGCCCACTTTCGACACACCCGAACCGATCTCGGTCGAGCTGGAGTTGGGCGCGACCGGGCGCGTGCGGTTCCTCGCCACCGACCGGACCGACACCGAGGTCGACGTGCGCCCGAGCGACGCGTCCGACACCTCCGATGTGCAGGCGGCCGAGCAGGTCCGCGTCGAGTACACGACCGGGACACTGCGGATCAGGGGGCCGAAGGCGCGTCCCTTCGATTTCTCCCGCAAGACCAGGTCGGTCGACGTCACCGTCGGGCTGCCCGTTGATTCACGAATCTCCGGCACGGTGCAGCTGGGCAACCTCCACGGTTCCGGCCGGCTCGGGCAGGTCCGGTTCAAGACCGGCACCGGGGACATCCACGTCGAACACACCGGTCCGCTCCGGCTCAACACGGCGACCGGGCACGTGACCGTGGACCACGCCACCGGTGACGCGGAGATCCACACGGCGTCCGGCAAGGTGAGCCTCGGCCGCATCGACGGGACCGCGGTCGTCAAGGACTCCAGCGGCGACGTCGAGATCGATTCGGTCACCGGCGACGCGCGGATCCGCTCGGCCGGCGGCGACATCTCCGTCGATCGGGTGGGTGCGGGCATCGACGCGAAGACCGCCAGCGGCACCATCCGGCTGGGCGAGGTGGCCCGGGGTTCGGTCGCCCTCTCCACCGCCATGGGTGCACTTGAGCTCGGCGTCGCCGAAGGCACGACCGCCTGGGTCGACGCGGGCACCAGCTTCGGTCAGGTGCACAACCTGCTCGACAGTGCCCCGCGCCCGGAGGACTCCGCCGAGGTCGTCGACGTGCGGGCACGCACTTCGTACGGCGACATCACGATCCGCCGCCGCTGACGAATCCATTCCGAGGGGGAAAGCATGGCCACCATCCGACCGGCCGTCGCGACGACCGGGTTGCGCAAATCCTTCGGCGACCACGTCGTACTCGACGGCCTCGACCTGACGATCCCGGCGGGGACGGTTCTCGCACTGCTCGGCGCGAACGGTGCCGGCAAAACCACGACGGTGAAGATCCTGTCCACCCTGCTCGCCCCGGACGGCGGCAGTGCCCGGGTCGGCGGTCACGACCTCGCCACCGAGCCCGACAGGGTGCGCGCGGCGATCGGTGTCACCGGCCAGTTCTCGGCGGTGGACAGTCTGCTCACCGGCGAGGAGAACCTGCTGCTGATGGCGGATCTGCACCACCTGCCCCGGCGCGCCGGCCGAGAGCGCGCCGCCCGACTGCTCGACCGGTTCGACCTGGTCGAAGCGGCCCGGAGACCGGCCTCGACGTACTCCGGAGGCATGCTGCGGCGCCTCGACCTCGCGATGACCCTCGTCGGTGACCCGCGGGTGATCTTTCTCGACGAACCGACCACCGGACTCGACCCGCGCGGCCGCAGGAGCATGTGGCGGATCATCCGGGAGTTGGTGACCGACGGGGTGACTCTCCTGCTGACCACGCAGTACCTGGAGGAAGCCGACCAGTTGGCGGACCGGATCGCGGTGCTCGAGCACGGCAGGCTGATCGCCGAGGGGACCCCGGACGAGCTGAAGCGTCGCATCCCCGGCGGACACGTCCGCCTGCGGTTCGCCGACCTCGGTGCACTCGACGCGGCCGAGCGGGTGCTCGACCGGGCCGCACGGGACGACGACGCGCTCACGCTGCGGGTGTCGGCCGACGGCAGCCTCCGGTCGCTGCGGTCCCTGCTGGACCGGCTCGACGAGCAGGCCGTCGAGGTCGACGAGGTGTCCGTACACACCCCCGACCTCGACGACGTCTTCCTCGCCCTCACCGGTGAGGGTGGCAACAGAAAGGTGACCACGCGATGAGCACCTCCGGTTTCCGGTCGCACCCGGTGCGCGACTCGAGGACGATGCTGCGCCGCAACCTCAGGCACATGCTGCGGTACCCGTCGATGACGCTGACACTCGTCGGGATGCCGGTCGTGTTCCTGCTGCTGTTCGTGTACGTCTTCGGCGGCACACTGGGCGCCGGGCTCGACGGGATGGTCGGCGGGCGCGCCGGATACGTGAACTACGTGGCGCCCGCGATCCTGCTGATGACCGTGGCGGCCACCGTGCAGGGCACCGCGATCTCGGTCGCCATGGATATGACCACCGGCCTCGTCGCCCGGTTCCGCACCATGAACATCGCCCGCAGCTCGGTGCTGACCGGGCACGTTCTCGGCAGTGTGTTCCAGACGGTGCTCAGCCTGGCGATCGTGACGGGTGTGGCGCTGCTCGTCGGCTTCCGGCCCGTTGCCGGCCCGGGCGCGTGGCTGGCCGTGGTGGGCCTGCTCCTGGCAGTCACCTTCGCGCTCGTCTGGTTGTGCGTGGCGCTCGGGCAGGTCAGTTCCAGCGTCGAGACCGCGAGCAACCTGCCCATGCCGTTGATCCTGCTGCCCTTTCTCGGAAGCGGGTTCGTCCCCACCGACTCGATGCCGGCCGGGTTGCGCTGGTTCGCCGAGTACCAGCCGTTCACCCCCGTCATCGAGACGCTGCGCGGCTTGCTGCTGGACACTCCCCTCGGGCACGACGCCTGGATCGCGCTCGCCTGGTGCGCCCTGATCACCCTCGGCGGCTACCTCTGGTCGCGGAGGCTCTTTCACCGCGCACGGTGACCCCGTCGTCGCACGGCCCGCGGTGTCCCCGGTGGCGCGCTCCGGCGGGCGGCCCGGCGTCCGGTCGCGGGGGCC
>NZ_KE387040.1:39595-41159 GCF_000430445.1 Saccharomonospora iraqiensis subsp. iraqiensis | reverse complement strand
AGCAGCTGCGGGCGGAGCTCGCCCTCCTCCGGGTTCATCGTGCCGATCAGCACGAACCGTGCCGCGTGGGTGACCGACACGCCCTCGCGTTCGACGGTGACCCGGCCCATCGCGGCGGCGTCCAGCAGGGTGTCCACCAGGTGGTCGGCCAGCAGGTTCACTTCGTCCACATAGAGCAGTCCGCGGTGCGCGGCGGCGAGCAGCCCCGGTTGGAAGTCGGTGGTGCCGTCGCGCAGCGCGCGTTCCAGGTCCAGGGAACCGACCACGCGGTCCTCGGCCGCGCCGACCGGCATCTCCACCAGCCGCGCGGGTCGGGTGTCCGCGTCCACGCCCGCCGGGTGCGGGCCGTCCGGGCACGCCGGGTCGGGGTCGTGCGGTGCGCACGAGAACCGGCAGCCGCGCACGACGTCGACGTCCGGCAGCAGCCCGGCCAGGGCCCGCACCATCGTCGACTTCGCGGTGCCCTTCTCGCCGCGCACCAGCACCCCGCCGACGGCGGGGGACACGGAGGAAAGAATCAGCGCCAGCCGCAGGTCGGGCATGCCGACCACGGCGGTGAACGGATAGGGCCGCACACGTCTCCCAACGCCCGCGTGGGTGTCCTCGCCCACGTTCCAGCAGGTCCTCAGGCGGCCGTCGAAGCTCTGACTCCCAGCCGTTTCGGCTGGTCACAGTGGCGGGACCGTCCCGGATTCGCGCCGGGTTCCACGACGACCGCGCCCCGATCATCGCACACATCTGCTCTAGGGTGGCCGACCGTGACGATTGTCGTAGTGGGGATCGGGGCCGACGGCTGGCCCGGACTGCCCGAGCAGGCGCGGGCCGAGATCACGGCCTGCGACGTGCTGCTGGGTGGGCGCCGCCAGCTCGACCTCGTGCCCGACGGCGGCTACCGCAAAGTGGCCTGGCCGAGCCCGCTGCTGCCCGCGCTGGACGAGCTGATCGCCACGCACGGGGGCGGCCGGATCGGTGTGCTCGCCAGCGGTGACCCGCTGCTGGCCGGGATCGGCAGCACCCTGGTGCGCCGGTTCGGCGCCGGGCGGGTGCGCATCCTGCCGTCGGTGTCGTCGGTGGCGCTGGCACGCGCCCGGATGGGCTGGTCGGCCGAGGACACCGACGTGGTGCGCACCACCGGGGACGACACCCACACGGTGCTGCGCACCGCGGGCGAGGGCCGCAGGCTGCTGGTGCTCAGCGCGGACGGAGACACCCCGCCCGCGGTGGCGGAGCTGCTGACCCGGCACGGATTCGGGGAGAGCGAACTCACCGTGTGGGAGACCCTGGGCACCGCCGAGGAGCGCCGTCTCGACGGCACCGCGGCGGCCTGGCCTCACCCGGCGGGTGCGGCGCTGAACGTCCTCGCCGTGGCGTGCCGGGGGCCGGAACCGCTGCCGTTGACGCCGGGGCTGCCGGACGACGTGTTCGACCACGACGGGCAGCTCACCAAGTCCACCGTGCGGGCCACCGTGCTCGCCGCGCTCGCGCCCCGGCCGGGCGAGCTGCTGTGGGACGTGGGCGCCGGGTCGGGGCAGCGTGGCCGTCGAATGGGCCCGGCTGCACCCGG
>NZ_KE387040.1:36213-39495 GCF_000430445.1 Saccharomonospora iraqiensis subsp. iraqiensis | reverse complement strand
CCGCGCGCCGGACGCGCTGGCCCGGCTGGAGACGCCGGACGCGGTGTTCGTCGGCGGCGGGGTGAGCATCGACGGGGTGTTGACCACCTGCCGGGAGGCGCTGCGGCCGGGCGGCAGGATCGTCGCCAACGGTGTCACCGTCGAGGCGGAGCGGGCGTTGACCGACGCCCACGCCGCGTACGGGGGAGAACTGTCCCGATTGTCCGTTCAGCGTGCGGCGCCGCTCGGTGGGTTCACCGGGTGGGAGACCGCGCGCACCGTGACCCAGTGGAGCGTGCGCACATGACCGTGCATTTCATCGGCGCCGGACCCGGCGCCGCCGACCTGATCACCGTGCGGGGGCAGCAGACCCTGTCGTCCTGCGGGGTGTGCCTGTACCCGGGGAGTCTCACCCCGACCGAGCTGCTCAAGCACTGCCCGGACGACGCGCGGCTGATCGACACCGCCGACCTGACGCTCGACGACATCATCGACGAGCTGGTGCGCGCGCACGGCGAGGGTCTGGACGTGGCGCGGCTGTGCTCCGGCGACCCGGCCGTCTACAGCGCGGTGGCCGAGCAGATGCGGCGGCTCGACGCGGCGGGCGTGCCGTACGACGTGACGCCGGGGGTGCCCGCGTTCTCCGCCGCCGCGGCGGTGCTCGGCCGGGAGCTGACCGTGCCGACCGTGGGGCAGAGCGTGGTGCTCACCCGCGCGCAGGCGCGCTCGACGTCCATGCCGGAGGGTGAGGACCTGGCCACCCTCGGGGCGAGTCGCACCACCCTGGTGCTGCACCTGGCGGTGAACCGCATCGAACAGTGCGTGGACGAGCTGCTGCCGAACTACGGCGCCGACTGCCCGGCCGCCGTCGTCGCCCACGCCACCCAACCGGGCGAGATCGTGCTGCACGGCACCCTGGGCGACATCGCGGGCCAGCTCCGCGACGCGGGCATCACAAAGTCCGCCGTCGTCATCGTCGGCGACGTCCTCGCCGCGGAGAATTACCCGGACAGCTTCCTCTACTCCAAGGGCCGCGACCGCACCACCCGCCCCTGACCCCACCCCAGCCCCGCGAGTCACCACCCCAGCCCCGCGAGTTGCCGCTCCAGGCCCGCGAGCTGCCGTTTCGGGTCAGGGAATCGACGCTCCCGGGTGGTGATCCATGGATCACCGGTGCGGACGGTTCTGTTCCGATCTGTCCGCACCGGTCGATGCGCGAGATCAAGGCGTCTGCTGGACCGGAACCGTGGGCACGAGGACCGTGACATCCGCGTGAAGCTGGGCCAGCCCCTGATTGAAGGTGACCAGGCTGCCTTCCCTGGAGCGGGCGAGTTGCGCGAGATAGGCGTCGGTGACCTGCCGGTGGCCCAGCACGCCGTCGAACGGTACCTCACAGTAACTCACCGTATCCGGCCAGAATTCATGACGAGGGCTGTTTCTCACCGCATCGAGCACGGCGCGTGCGGTGGCGGCGTCGTTCCCGTCCCGGATCAGCAGACGGAGCAGACTCCCCTCGGTGATCGGGCAGGTGGCAAACGCATCGTCACGGTCGGCCAGCCAGCTCTCCGCCGCATCATGATGCACATGCTCGGCGACGACCAGTGCTATCAGAACGTTCGCATCGAGCAACACCGCCACTACTCGTCCTCCAGCGAACGGACGTCTTCGGTGGTGACGACCCTGCCGAGGCTCACAACGGGAAGGCCGGTCTTCGGGCTGCGGTTGATCTCGCCCACCTCGCCTTGGCCGAGTCCTCGCCGCATGAGTTCGGCAACGATGTCGCTCAGTGTCCGTGAAGTGTCGCGCGCGATCGAGACGATCTGCCGGTGCAGGTCGTCGGGTAGGTCCACGGTGGTGCGCATGTGACCATCTTAACATTGGCGCATCACGATGCAGAGACGTCTGATTCTGGTCGACTCGCTGATCTCTGGCGCGAGCTCGCGGACATGAAGGGCCGACTCGCGGGCCTGGAGCGTCAACTCGCGGGGCTGGGGTGGCGACTCGCGGGGCTGGGGTGGCGACTCGCGGGGTTACGGGCCGGCGCGGCCGACGAGGGTGCCGGCGCGGTCGACGGCGACGATGTCGACCGTGACGGGGGCGTCGGCGAGGACGTCGGCGGCCACCCGCCGGGCGCGGTCGGCGACCAGGTCGCCCAGGGGCACGTCGTGTTCGCGGGCGAGTTCCAGGGCGTGCAGGGCGGTGTTGGCGCCGCCGATCTCGGCGGCCAGGTCCTCGTGCCCGGACTCCCGCACCAGGTCGGCGACCAGCTCCAGGTCCACCTGGGAGCGTTTGGAGTGCAGGTCCAGGTGTCCGGCGGCCAGTTTGGACATCTTGGCGAACCCGCCCGCGATCGACAGCCGGGGCACCGGGTGGCGGCGCACGTACTTCAGCACCGCGCCCGCGAAGTCGCCCATGTCCAGCAGGGCGGTGTCCGGTAGCCCGTACAGCTCGGTGACCACCTTCTCCGAGGTGCTGCCGACCGCGCCCGCGACGTGGTTGTGCCCCAGCGCGCGGGCGACGTCCACGCCCCGGCGGATGCTGTCGATCCATGCCGAGCACGAGTACGGCACCACCACCCCGGTGGTGCCCAGCACGGACAGCCCGCCGACGATGCCCAGCCGCGGGTTCCAGGTGTGCCGGGCCATCTCCTCGCCGTGCGGCACGGACAGCTCCACCACCACATCGGGCGCGTCACCGGCACCGTGTTCGGCCGCGACCCGCCGCACGGCCTCGGTCATCAGCTCCCGCGGCACCGGGTTGACCGCGGGTTCGCCCACGTCCAGCGGCAACCCGGGCAGGGTGACGGTGCCCACCCCCGGACCGGCGCGGAACGTCACACCCGTACCCGGCTCCCCCGCCCGCACGGTGGACACGATCAGCGCACCGTGGGTGACGTCCGGGTCGTCCCCGGCGTCCTTGACCACCCCCGCGCTCGCGGCGTCGCCGCGCAGCTCCTCGGTGGCCAGGGCGAAGGCCGGTCGCCTGCCCTTGGGCAGCGCGATCGTCACCGGGTCGGGGAACTCGCCGGTCAGCAGCGCGGTGTAGGCGGCGGTGGTCGCCGCCGTCGCGCAGGCACCGGTGGTCCAGCCGTAGCGCAGGTCCGTCACACTCTCACCGTGTCCAGTATCCCGCACCGCGTGCTGATCCTCGGCGGCACCTCCGAGGCCCGGTCGTTGGCCGCCGCGCTCGTGGCCGACGGTGTGCCGGTGACCTCGTCACTCGCCGGGCGGGTGGCCCGGCCCCGGATGCCCGAGGGCGAGGTGCGCGTCGGCGGTTTCGGCGGCCCGGACGGCCTGGCCGCCT
>NZ_KE387040.1:15619-36113 GCF_000430445.1 Saccharomonospora iraqiensis subsp. iraqiensis | reverse complement strand
CGAGCGCATCTCCACCTCGGCCGCCATCGGCTGCGCCACGGCGGGCGTGCCACTGCTGCGGTTGGAACGCCCCGGCTGGCGCCCGGGGCCCGGGGACGACTGGCGCTGGGTGGACTCCCTGGACGACGCGGCGGCGCTGGTGCCCGCACTCGGCTCGCGCGTGTTCCTCACCAGCGGACGCCAGGGCCTGTCCGCTTTCGCCGGGGTCGACGACGTGTTCTTCCTCGCCCGCTGTGTCGACCCGCCGGAGCCGCCACTGCCGCCGCGGATCGAGGTGCTGCTCAGCCGTGGCCCCTACCGCGCCGAGGACGAGGCGGCGCTGCTGCGCGACCACCGCATCGACGTGCTGGTCACCAAGGACAGCGGCGGCACGCTCACCGAGGGCAAACTCACCGCCGCGCGCGAACTCGGCATCCCCGTGGTCATGGTGCGCAGGCCGGCCCACCCCGACGTCGCGGTGGTCACCGACGTCGACCGGGCACGGGCGTGGGTCGCCGACGGCCTGCGTATCCGGGATCACGCCGCCGGGGCGTGACCCGCGGCCCCCGTCACGTCCCGCCCAGGGCGCCGGTGAGGTAGTCCCGCAGCGCGACGGCGTTGTTGTGCTCGGTCTCCTTCGTGGCAAACAGCAGGGTGACCGGGCCGTGCTCCAGTGCCTGGCGCAGCGTCGCGAGACCCTCCGGGTTGTCGTCGAGTTCCCGCCGGTAGCGCTCGCGGAACTCCTCCCAGCGGTCGGCCCGGTGGCCGAACCATTTGCGCAGCTCCGAACTCGGGGCGAGATCCCGCAGCCAGCCGTCGAGCGCGAGTTCGTCCTTGCGGACGCCGCGCGGCCACATGCCGTCGACCAGGAACACCCGCCCGCGCAGCGCCGAGCCGTCCCGGACGTCCGGGTCGTAGACCCGACGCACCGCGATGTCGTCCGCCGTCACCGCCATGTTCCGCCCCTGATCGCCTGATCATCCGACACGTCCAGTGTGTGCGCACCGGCCGGCACCCGCACCCGCTCCCGCACCGCCCCACCGGGCGGGCGAGCTCATCGGAGGTTGCGGTCGGCGTAGACGCGCATGGCGTCCCGGACGAACTCCGCCGAGTCCGGGTAGTTCGCCGCGAAGCGCGGGTCGTCGACGTAGAGCTGCCCCAGACCGGTGAAGGCCTCCGCCGACGGGGCCGTGCCCTGCCACCCCGCTCGCACCCACTCGTAGTGCCGCCGGGTGATCGCCTGTACCTCGTCGCTGTCCGGGGTGAGGCCCCGCGCGCGGGTGTCGACGAAGTCGGCGGCGATCTCGCGCTGGGTGCGTCGGAACTCGTCGCGGTCGTCCGCGGAGAGCGAGCGCCACCAGCGGTCGCCGCGGTCGTAGGCGTCGCGGCCCCACTTCGCGACGACCTCGTCCTTGTACCGGGTGTGGTCGAATCCGTCGAACGCTTCGGTCGCCATGAGTTCTTCTCCCCGTTCGTGTTTGCGCAAGGTCGTTCGAACCGACTCGATCTGCCTGCCGAGGCGTTCGCGTTCCCGTTCCAACCACCGCAGGTGCGTGCGCAGGGCGGCGGTGCTGTCCCGCTCGCCGTCCAGCACCTCGGCGATGGTCGACAGGCTGAGCCCCAGCTCGCGCAGCAGCAGGATGCGCTGCAACCGCAGCAGGGACGCCGCGTCGTAGTAGCGGTAGCCGTTCGCGCCGATGCGGCTCGGCGGAAGGAGGCCGATGTCGTCGTAGTGCCGCAGGGTGCGGCTGGTCGTCCCGGCCGCACGGGCGATCTCCTGGATGGAGAACTCGTCGGTGCGCGACATCGGACCTCCCTCGATCGCGTCGGTTCCGACGCTAGAAGTTGACGCGGCGGAAAGGTCAAACCCAGCGGCCGCGCCCCCGCGTCCCGGGAGGAGCACCGCGGCTCGCTTTCGCTCAGTGAAAGTGACGGCTGCCCTGCCGCTCCCGACCTGATGTGATCGGGCCATGCTCCCCCGACAGCACGCCACCGAGAACCAGTACGGCCACGACATCACCGACCGGATCCCGGCGGCCGGATCCGTCCCGGGCATCGCCGCCCTCCCTCCGTGGCACGACGCCGTCTGGCGACGGGCCGCGCCCTACCTCGCGGTCCGGGACAACGACGCGCACACCATCCACTCCTACGGCCTCGCCCACGCGCTGACCGAGCTGCACCCGGACGCCGATCCCGAGGTGGTGCTGCCCGCGATCCTGCTGCACGACACCGGCTGGTCGCAGGTCCCGGAGGGGGACGTCCTCACCGCGATCGCGCCCGGCGGGAACCGTCCCGACCTCGTCCTGCTGCACGAACGGGAGGGCGCGCGGATCGCACGCGGGATTCTCGACGAGCTCGGCCACGACCCGGACCGGACCTCCGAGATCGTCGACATCGTCGACGGGCACGACACGCGAGTGGAGGCGTTGTCGCTCAACGACGCGTTGGTCAAGGACGCCGACAAGCTGTGGCGGCTCACCCCGCACGGCATCGGCACCGTCATGAACTGGTTCGGTTTGGACCGGGACTCCGCGTTGCGGCTGATCAGCGGCCGGGTCCACGACCACCTGTTCACCGAGTCCGCCCGGACCATGGCGCGTGCGCTGGGTGCGGTGGGGTGGGTCGACTCCAGCCCCCAGCGGGTGGCCCTCGGTTGACCCGGACCATCCTCGAAAGGTCCGCGGACCCGGTCGGGAGGAGGCATCGTGTCCGGTGAATCCACGTCGGGCCGGTCGGTGACGTCGAAGGTGCTGCGCATTCTCGCGGCGTTCGAGTCCGGTCCGGCGTCGCTGTCGCTGACGCAGATCGCCGAGTCGGCGGACCTGCCGCTGCCCACCGCGTACCGGCTGGTCGGCGAACTCGTCGAGTGGGGAGCCCTCGGCCGGGACGACACCGGCCGGTACGGGGTGGGACTGCGCCTCTGGGAGGTGGCGCAGAACGGTGGGCGACAGCTCAGGGACAGCGCACGGCCGTACCTGCAGGACCTGTTCTCCCTGACGCAGGAGACCGCCCATCTGGCTGTCCGGGAGGGGCACGAGGCGTTGTACATCGACCGGGTCTACAGCTCGAAGCGGGTGCCCCGCGCCTCGCGGGTCGGTGGGCGGCTCCCCCTGCACGCCACCGCGGTCGGCAAGGTGCTGCTCGCCTACGAGGACGACTGGTTCCGCGAGGCCTACCTCGCCCGTGACCTGGAGACCCCCACCAGGAGCACGCACGTGCATCCGCAGCGTCTCCGGGAGGAACTCCAGCAGAGCCTGGAGCAGGGTTACGCCACGACCTTCGAGGAGGTACGGCCGGGATCGTGTTCGATCGCGGTCCCGGTCTTCGGTGGGTCGGACACGGCGGTGGCCTCGATCGGTCTGGTCATGCTGTCCACCCAGCTGCCGCAGATGCCCCGCTACCTGCCGACGTTGCGGGGCGTGGCCGCCCGGATCGACCGGGCCTTCGCCCGGTTGCCGATCAACGGTCTTTCCGCAGGTCACGCCGGACGCGGATCCGGTTGACACGCAACTCACTTTCGTCCAACGAAAGTGGCTCGTTGTCCCCCACGACCGCACGGGCGCAGACTGCGCCCCAGCGATGCCAACCCGATCACGACACGAGGGAGTGCCGATGTCAGCGTCGACTGACGCCCCGACCGCGGAGGGCCCGGGATGCCCGGTCCACCACGGTTACGAGCCCTTCCGGCAGTTCGACCCGTTCCCGGCATACGCGGCCCTGCGTGCCGAGGAGCCGGTCATGTACGACGAGCGCATCGGGTACTGGGTCGTGACG
The DNA here is from genome assembly GCF_000430445.1 of Saccharomonospora iraqiensis subsp. iraqiensis. Taxonomy (GTDB): domain Bacteria; phylum Actinomycetota; class Actinomycetes; order Mycobacteriales; family Pseudonocardiaceae; genus Saccharomonospora; species Saccharomonospora iraqiensis. The sequence goes on along the minus strand of NZ_KE387040.1, from coordinate 32,360 downwards.
CGCTACGACGACATCAAGCGGGTCTTCGACGACTGGGAGACGTTCAGCAGTGAGAACGCCCAGGCCCCGGTCCGCGAGCGGGGCCCGCAGGCGAAGCGGATCATGGAGGAAGGCGGCTTCACCGCCTACTCCGGGCTGTCCGCCCGTGTCCCGCCGGAGCACACCCGCATCCGCAGGGTCGTGGCCAAGGCCTTCACGCCGCGGCGGTACAAGGCACTCGAACCGGCCATCCGGGCCAACGTCGTCGACCAGCTCGAACAGCTGCTGAGCAAGGACAGCAGGACCGGGGATCTGGTGCGGGAACTCGCCTATCAGGTCCCGACCGTCACCATCCTGACCCTGTTGGGTGCCGACACCTCACAGGTCGACACCTACAAGCGGTGGTCCGACTCCCGCTCGGCGATGACCTGGGGGGATCTGAGCGACGAGGAACAGGTGCCGCACGCGCACAACCTGGTCGAGTACTGGCAGGAGTGCCTGCGGCTGGTCGCCGACGCGCACGGGAACGAGCGGGACAGTCTCGTGGGTGACCTCGTCCGCGCACAGCGGGATGGGGATCCGATCACCGACCACGAGATCGCGTCGGTCTGCTACAGCTTGCTGTTCGCCGGGCACGAGACGACCACGACCCTGATCTCCAACCTGCTGCGCGTGCTGCTGGACCATCCCGGGCAGTGGCAGCAGGTCGTCGAGGACCCGAAGAAGATCGCGGGAGCGGTCGACGAGGTGTTGCGCTACAGCCCGTCGATCGTGGCCTGGCGCCGCAAGGCACTCGCGGACACGACGGTCGGCGGGGTGGACATCCCGGCGGGCGCGGGTCTGCTACTGGTGATGGGGTCGGCCAACCGGGACGCGGAGAAGTTCGACGACCCGGACACGTTCGACATCTCCCGGCCGAACGCGCGGGAGCACCTGTCCTTCGGCTACGGCATCCACTACTGCCTGGGCAACATGCTGGCGAAACTGCAGGCCAGGATCGCGGCGGAGGAGGTCGCCCGGCTCGCACCGGGGATCCGGCTCACCGACGGTGCCGCCATCGACTTCGTCGACAACCTGTCCTTCCGCACCCCTGTCGCCGTGCCCGTCACGTGGGAGGACTGATCATGCACGACACCGAGTTCATCCAGTTCTTCGACGGTGCCACCGAACCGCGGCACGAACTGCTCGGCGGCAAGTGCGCGTCGCTGGTCACGATGACCGCCGCCGGGATGCGGGTTCCCCCGGGCTTCGCCGTGACCACCGCGCTGTACGACGCGTTCGTCGCGCACAGCGGCCTGGATGCCGAGATCGGACGGCAGCTCGCGGACCTCGATCCCGACGACGTGACCGGTGTGGACACCGTCTCGCAGCGCATCCGGGACGCGATCTGCGCCCGGGAGATCCCCGCCGAACTCCGGGAGCGGGTCCTCACCGCGTACGCGGACCTGCAGGCCCGCTTCGACGGCGACGTCCCCGTCGCCGTCCGCTCGTCGGCCACCGCCGAGGACCTGCCCGACGCCAGCTTCGCCGGACAGCAGGACACGTACCTGGGGCTGCGCGGGGCGGAGACGGTACTGGAGCACGTGCGCCGGTGCTGGGCCTCCCTCTACACCAGCCGCGCCATCCTGTACCGCCTGCGCAACGGGATTCCCGACGAGGGACTCTCGATGGCGGTGGCGGTGCAGAAGATGGTCAACTCCGCCGTGGCCGGTGTGGCGATCACGATGAACCCGGCGAACGGCGACCGTTCGAAGATCACGATCGACGCCTCGTACGGTGTCGGGGAGATGGTGGTGTCCGGCCAGGTCACCCCGGACAACACCGTCCTCGACAAGGTGACGCTGTCGGTCGTCTCGGAGACGGTCGGCGACAAGCACGCCGAGCTGGTCCCGGATCCCGCGACCGGAACCCTGGTCGAGCGGGACGTCGACCCGGCGCGCCGTGCGCGACGCTGCCTCGACCGGGACGCCGTCGCGGCCGTCGCCGCGATGGCCAAGCGGGCCGAGAAGCACTACCGGTGCCCGCAGGACGTCGAGTGGGCCGTCGACGCGGACCTTCCCGACGGGGAGAACGTCCTCCTGCTGCAGTCCCGCCCGGAGACCGTCCACTCGTCGAGGACGGCGACCCCGTCCTCGCGGGGATCCGCGGCCGCGACCGGGTCCGGCGGCACGGGTCTCACCAGCCTCACGTCCGCGTTGACCGGGGGCCTGCGCCGCGGCTGACCCGCCCCTCCGCCCCAGCTCCCCCGCACCCCGTTCCGGCCCGTACCGGTCAGCCTGCCGCGCGGCGGGCCGCCCGGTGACGGCCGGACCGAGCCACGACCCCACGACGACAGGGACAAGGCATGACCGCCCAGACGACGATGAAGTCCTTCCCCAAGCCCTCGGAACTCCCCGTGCCCCCCGGCGCCGAGGGGTGGGAACGGCTCTACCCGTACAACCTCGTCTTCCAGAACCTCAGCGGTGCCGAGGACGAGAAGTTCTGGTTCTGCGACAGCCAGCACTGGCCCACCGTGTTCAAGCCGTTCGAGACCATCGGCGGCGAGTTCGCGGTGAAGTGCCTGGGCCAGTACAACACCCGCCATCTGCGGATCCCCTCGGCCAACGGCATCGAATTCAAGATCCACCTCGGTTATCTGTACATGAGCCCGATCCCGGTCCCCGAGGACGAGGTTCCGGAGCGGGTCCCCGAGTTCGAACGCCGCGTGGCGTACTACTTCGAGAACTGGGACACGCTGCTGGAGTCCTGGCACCGCAAGGTGCGGGCAACCATCGCGGAGATGGAGTCGCTGACCTTCGAGCCGCTGCCCGAGATGGTGCCGTTCGCCGACATCGAGAGCGGCAAGGCCAAGGACGGCTCGGAAGTTCTGATGGAGAACTACGACCGGCTGATCCAGCTCTGCTATCAGAACTGGCAGTACCACTTCGAGTTCCTCAACCTCGGCTACCTCGCCTACCTGGACTTCTTCGGCCTCTGCAAGCAGCTCTTCCCGGACATCCCGGACCAGTCGGTGGCGCAGATGGTGCAGGGCGTCGACATGGAGCTGTTCCGGCCCGACGACGAGCTCAAAAAGCTCGCGATCCTCGCGACCGAACTCGGCCTGCAGTCGGCGTTCACCGACACCGACGACGTGGCAGGCACCCTGGACCGGATCCGCCGGGCCCCGGGCGGTCAGCGGTGGATCGACGCCTACACCGCCGCGCAGGACCCGTGGTTCAACTTCACCGTGGGCAACGGCTTCTACGGGCACGACAAGTACTGGATCGAGCACCAGGAGATCCCGCTCGGCTACATCGCCGACTACATCGGCAGGCTCGACCGGGGCCAGCGGATCACGCGTCCGGTCGACGAGCTGATCGCCGAGCGCGACCGGATCGTCGCCGAGTACCGCGACCTGCTCGACGGCGAGGACCTGGCGACCTTCGACGCCAAGCGCGAACTCGCCGCGACCGCCTACCCCTACGTCGAGAACCACAACTTCTACATCGAGCACTGGACCATGGGCGTGTTCTGGCGCAAGGTCCGCGAACTGAGCTCGGTGTTCGTCGACGCGGGCTTCTGGTCGGAGCGCAACGATCTCCTCTACCTGACCCGGGGCGAGGTCCGCGACGCGATCTTCGACCTGGTCACGGCGTGGGCGGTCGGTGGTGAGCCCACCGGTCCGCACTACTGGCCGGCGGAGATCGAACGGCGCCGCGGCATCATCGACGCGCTGTCCACCCGGCGTCCGCAGCCCGCGCTGAACACGCCACCCGCGGAGATCACCGAACCGTTCACGATGATGCTCTACGGCATCACCACCGAGCAGGTGCGGCAGTGGCTGGACGACGACGAGGGCGGCGAGGACGACACGATCACCGGGATGGCCGCCTCACCCGGTGCGGTGGAGGGGATCGCCCGCGTCGTCACGCACGCCGACGAGCTGGGCGAGGTCCGCGAGGGGGAGATCCTGGTCGCGACGATCACCGCCCCGTCCTGGGGTCCGGTCTTCGGCAAGATCAGGGCCGCGGTCACCGACATCGGCGGGATGATGAGCCACGCCGCCATCGTGTGCCGCGAATACGGCCTCCCGGCGGTGACCGGCACCGGCAGCGCCTCGACCACCCTCAAGTCCGGCCAACGGCTCCGGGTCGACGGCGACACGGGGCGCGTCGAGATCGTCGAGGGCTGAGCGGTGGCGGACACGACGGGAGAAGGGGCCGGGCGCACCGCACTCGTCACGGGTGCGGCCGGCGGGCTCGGCCGGAGTTTCGCCCTCGGCTTCGCCGCACGCGGGTACCGCGTCGCCGTCGCCGACGTGAACGTCGCGGGGTGCGCGGAGACGGCCCACCTGATCCGCGACCGGGGCGGCCCGACCCCCTGGCACGGGGAGCTGGACGTCACCTCGGAGGAGTCGACCCGGCAGGTGGCCGAATCGGTCGCCGCGTTCGGGGACGGCCGGATCGACGTGGTGGTGAACAACGCGGCGGTCTACGGCGCCGTGACCCGGTCCCCGCTCGAGGAGGTCGACCCGGCCGAGTGGGACCTCGTCATGGACGTGAACCTCAAGGGCCCGTGGATGGTCGTCCGCGCGTGCAGCCCGTTCCTGCCCGAGGGCGGGCGCGTGGTGAACCTCTCCTCGGCCACGGTGTACAGCGGTTCGGAGAACTGGCTGCACTACGTCGCGTCCAAGGGTGGCGTCATCGCACTCACCCGGGTGATGGCGAAGGAACTGGGCCGCAGGTCGATCACGGTGAACGCGATCGCACCCGGGTTCACCCTCACCGAGGCGAGTTACGGACTGATGGACAACGCCGAGGAGTACGGCGTCGACCGCACCGCGTTGCGTCGGGCGGGCCGACCCGACGACGTCGTCGGTGCCGCGTTGTTCCTCGCCGGTCCGGACAGCGCCTACCTCACCGGCCAGACACTCGTCGTCGACGGCGGCAGGCAATTCGTCTGACCGCTGATCGTCCGACACGAACCACAGGGAGAGCAACACCATGCCGCAGATCACCTTCACCGACCACACCGGTGACCACCGCACCGTCGAGGCGAACGCGGGCGACTCCGTCATGGAGACCGCGGTCCGCAACGGCGTCCCCGGAATCGTCGCCGAATGCGGCGGGTCGCTGTCCTGCGCGACCTGCCACGTCTTCGTGGACCAGGCCGACCTCGCCGCGCTGCCGGACATGGAGGAGATGGAGGACGAGATGCTCTACGGCGCGGCCGTGGACCGTACCGACACCTCCCGGCTGTCCTGCCAGATCACGGTCACCGACGGGATGACCCTGCGGGTGACCACCCCGGAGACGCAGGTCTGAGCCATGGCGGAACCCGGCCTGCTCATCATCGGGGCGTCCCAGGCGGGGGTGCAGCTCGCCGTGTCGCTGCGCACCCTCGGCCACACCGGCCCCATCACCCTGGTCGGCGAGGAGAACCATCGCCCCTACCAGCGCCCCCCGCTGTCGAAGGAGTTCCTGCGGGGATCGGTCACCGAGGAGAAGTTGATCCACCGGACCGGACGGTTCTGGGAGGACAACGACATCCGCGTGGTCACGGGCGAACGGATCGTGCGCGTCGACAAGGACGCGGACGGGTCCGGGGTGGCACACGCGGCGTCCGGCACGACCTTCCCGTTCGACCGGCTCGCGTTGACCGTGGGTGCACGCGCCCGCGACTCGGGCCTCGACGGGTCCGACCTGCCCGGGGTGCTCTCCCTGCGCGACGCCGACGACGCACTGGAACTGAAGTCCCGCGCCCCCGCGGCGTCGGACGTGGTCGTGATCGGTGGTGGCTTCATCGGACTGGAGGCCGCCGCGAGCCTGCGGTCGATGGGCAAGCGGGTCACCGTGCTGGAGGCGGGGCCGCGTCTGGTCGGCCGCGCCGTCGGCCCCGAGACGTCGGAGTACCTGCTGAAGCGGCACACCGAACTGGGCATCGAGGTCGTCCGGAACGCCCGGGTGACCCGGATCGTGTCCGGTGGCGACGCGGTCGGCGGTGTGCAGGTCGACGGGCGGTTCCTGGCCGCGGATCTCGTGCTCGTGGGGGTCGGGGCCGTCCCCAACACCGAACTGGCCGAGTCCCTCGGCCTGGACTGCCGGGACGGCATCCGGGTGGACGAGTACGCGGTGACCTCCGACGGGGTGACCGTCGCGGCGGGCGACTGCACCAACCTGCCGAACCCCTTCCCGGAGGCACCGGACGGCGACCGGATCCGGTTCGAGAGTGTGAACAACGCGATCGAGCAGGCGAAGGTCGCGGCACACACGCTCACCGGCGATCCCCGGCGCTACACCGGCGTTCCGTGGTTCTGGTCGAACCAGGGGGACCTGAAGCTGCAGATCGCCGGGCTGTCCTCGGGATACGACCGTGCACTCGTCCGGCACGACGCGGAAAGGGGACGGTTCTCCGTCCTCTACTACCGCGGCGACCGTGTGATCGCCGCGGACTGCGTCAACGCCCCGCTCGACTTCCTCGCGGTCAAGAACGCGCTGGCCGCACGCAGCACCATTCCCTACGACCGAGCGGCCGACCCCGCGGTCGCGCTGAAGGCCCTCACCGTCGGCACCTGACCCCGGTCCAGGAGCAGAAACGAGCCCGCATGCCAACCGAACTCCCGCCCACTCCGATCGCCACCCCACTCGGGGTGGACACGACACCGATCTCGCTCACCCCGGCGGCCGGCACCGACCTCGAACCGGTCTGGTCGGCGGTGGTGCCGGAGACGAGAGCCCGAAGCAACGACATCCACCTGCCGATCTCGCTGGCGTACGCCGAGCGGCTCTGCGCGGCCCACCCCGAGGCCGACGCCCTGCTGGTGCGGGTCGCGATCCTGCTGCACGACACCGGATGGGGGCGGGTGGACGAGGACCGCATCCTCACCGAAGGGTTCACCGGCGACTGGCGGCGGGCCGCCATCCGCTACGAGCACGAGAAGCAGGGCTGCCTGATCGCCCGGGAGGTCCTGCCGCCGCTCGGCTACGACGACGGGTTCGTGGACGAGGTCGTCGCCATCATCGACGGGCACGACACCCGCAAGGAGGCCAGGTCCCTGGAGGACGCCCTGGTCCGCGACGCGGACCGGCTCTGGCGGTTCGACCACGCGGGGATCGCGCTCGCCTCCGGGTGGTTCGGGATGGACCCGGCGAGCTACTGCGACCGGCTCGCCGAGGAGATCGTCCCGGAACTGTTGACCGAGGCCGCGATCACCCTGGCCACCAGCGAACTCGACCGTTCCCAGGCACTGCTCAAAACGGGAGTCCTGCGATGACGACGCTCACCCGCCCGGATGTCCGTGCCCGGCTCGACCTGCCGTGGACCCACGTCGACGACCACTACGTGGCCGGAGCCTGGACGGCGTCGACCGGCCGCACCCGCATCGACGTCGTGGACCCGGCGACCCAGGAGCCCTGGGGGTCGGTCCCGGACGCCACCCCGGACGACGTGGAGGCCGCGACGGCCGCCGCCGACCGCGCGTTCCGGGACGGTCCCTGGCCGCGGCTGCGGCCGGCCGAGCGCGCCGGCTACCTGCTGCGCATCGCCGACGAGGTGAAGAAACGCGCGGAGGTGATGGCCTGGACGACCTCCCGGGAGAACGGCACGCCGATCACCGAGACCCTCGGTGCCGCGTCGAACGCGGCGGGGATCTTCCGGCACTTCGCCGGGCTCGCCTCCCACCTGGAATCGCCCGATGTCCGGGCGTTCCCCGGCGGGAACGCGGAATCCCTCGTCGACCGCGATCCGGTGGGCGTGTGCGCCCTGATCGCCCCGTGGAACTTCCCCATCAACCTCGTCGTCACCAAGCTCGCCCCCGCCCTGCTGGCCGGCTGCACCACGGTGATCAAACCGGCGTCGCCGACCCCGCTGTCGCTGCGCTTCGTCGTCGAGGCGGTCGAGGCCGCGGGGGTCCCCGCGGGGGTGGTCAACCTGCTCACCGGCTCCGGTGCGGTCGGGGACGCGCTCGTCCGGCATCCCCGCACGGCCAAGGTGGCGTTCACCGGGTCGACGCCGGTCGGCCGGAAGATCGCCGCGGCCTGCGGGGAGCTGCTGCGGCCGGTCACCCTCGAACTCGGCGGGAAGTCCTCGGCGATCGTCCTGCCCGACGCCGACCTCGACGCCATGTCACGGGTGCTGATCCGGTCCTGCCTGCGCAACACCGGGCAGACCTGCTACATCTCCACGCGGATCCTGGCGCCCGCGCAGCGCCACGACGAGATCGTGGACATGGTCACCCGGACGGTCACCGAAGCCAAGCTCGGTGACCCGTTCGACGAGGACACGGTGTTCGGGCCGGTGGCCACCGGTGCGCAGTACGACACGGTGCTGGACTACCTCGCCTCGGCCCGCGCCGAGGGAGCCCGGGCCGTCGCGGGCGGGCACGCGGCCGAGGTCGACCGTGGCTGGTTCATCGAACCCACCGTCCTCACGGACGTGACACCGCGGATGCGGGTCGCCCGGGAGGAGATCTTCGGCCCGGTCGTCACCGTGCTGCGCTACGAGACCGTCGACGACGCCGTGGCCCTCGCGAACAGCACGGACTTCGGACTCGGTGGCCTGGTGTTCTCCGACGATCAGGATGCGGCCCTGGCCGTGGCGCGCCGGATGGACACCGGTTCGGTGGGAATCAACTTCTTCGCCTCCAACCACAACGCGCCGTTCGGCGGTCGGCACGACTCCGGACTCGGGGTGGAGTACGGGGTCGAGGGGCTCTCGGCATACCTCAGCTACAAGTCGATCCACCGGCGTCCCTGACGTCAGGGACGCCGGCCGGGCCGTGGCCTCGCACCGAGGCAATCGTCGCGAACTCGCTTTTCGCTCAGTGGAAGTGGTGGCTGCCATGCCGCGGCCGTCCTGATGAGATCAGCGCCTGTCCCCCGGCGAAGGCCCCGAGAACCGACCGCGCGCCGGGCCGCACAACCACACGCACCGACTCCCAGCACAGCGAAGGATTCTCGCCATGACACAGCGCAGCGTCACCCGGACCACGGTCGGTATCGTCGGCGGTGGCCCCGCGGGGCTGATGCTGTCGCATCTGCTCGCGCGGGCGGGGATCGACTCGGTCGTCGTGGAGCGGCGCACCCGGCGGGAGATCGAGGAAACCGTCCGGGCGGGCATCCTCGAACGGGACAGCGTCCGCCTGCTCGTCGACTCCGGCGTGTCGGACCGCGTGCTGCGGGAGGGACACGAACACCGGGGCATCGACCTCCGGTTCGGCGGGACGAGCCACCGGATCGACTTCCAGGGGCTGGTGGGCGCCTCCACCTGGCTGTACCCGCAGACCGCCGTGTTCGTCGACCTGGCCGAGGCACGCGAACGGGACGGCGCGGACGTCCGTTTCGGCTGCGACGACACCGCGGTCGTCGACCTCACCAGCGACCGGCCGGGCATCCGGTTCACCGACGCCGACGGCGTGGCGCAGGAGGTGCGCTGCGACTTCCTCGTCGGCGCGGACGGCTCGCGCAGCATGTGCCGCCAGGAGGTCCCCGAGCCGGAACGGCGGCAGTTCTTCCGTGAGTACCCGTTCGCCTGGTTCGGCATCCTCGCCGAGGCACCGCCCAGCTCCCCTGAACTGATCTACTCGCACTCCGAACGCGGCTTCGCCCTGATCAGCCAGCGCACCGAGACGCTGCAGCGCATGTACTTCCAGTGCGACCCGGAGGAGGACGTCGACGCCTGGTCCGAGGACCGCATCTGGGAGGAACTGCAGGCCCGGGTCGCCGGTGAGGACGGGTTGCGGCTCAAGGAGGGCCCGATCGTCGACAAGACCGTGCTGCGGTTCCGCAGCTTCGTCTGCGAACCGATGCGGTACGGGAACATGCTGCTCGCCGGGGACGCGGCCCACACGGTGCCGCCCACCGGGGCCAAGGGCCTCAATCTCGCCCTGGCCGACGCCCGTGTCCTGGCCGAACTGCTCGAACGCGCCGTGCGTAAGAACGACCCCGACGCGCTGGACGAGTACAGCCCGCGGGCGCTGGCCCGGGTGTGGAAGGCGCAGCACTTCTCCTACTGGATGACGAGCATGCTGCACCGCCTGCCCGAGGCGAGTGACTTCGACGTGCGCAGGCAGCTCGGTGAGCTCTCCTCGGTGGTGGAATCGCGCGCCGGCTCCACCTACCTCGCCGAGGCCTACACCGGCTGGCCGTCGTCGTAGGACCGAGCCCCGCCCGCAGCCCCCACTCGCGTCACCCGTTCGGGTATCACTCGGGCGAGTTGCCGTGGATCGCCCGCGTGACGTAACACACTCGACGTCCTCCTCGAATGCCCGGCGAATCGAGTGAAGGGGGACGCGGTGAGCGGTCCGCGGGACGGCGTGGTGGCCCGAGAGGTCGCGGCGATGGTCGAAGCCGACGAGAGACTCTCGGACGAGGCGAAACTCGTGGTACTGGCGGCCCTCGACGGCATGGCGGACCCGGTCGGTGTGCTGGAGGGTGCACCGCAACCGCCCCGCCGCGCGACGGAGGAACAGGACCGTTCCACCCCGGACCCGGTGGGTGCCTTCCTCACCCGCATCACCGCGCGGGGATTCCGCGGGATCGGCCCGCCCGCGACGTTGGACCTCGCCCCCGGCCCCGGCCTCACGATCGTGTCCGGCCGCAACGGCTCGGGGAAGTCGAGTTTCTCCGAGGCGCTCGAGTTCGCGCTGACCGGCAACACCTACCGGTGGGACAAGCGGGCGGCCGTGTGGTCGGAGCACTGGCGCAACCTGCACGACGGCGAACCGTGTTCGCTGCGCATCGGCCTCGCCGAGGAGGGGCGGGGAGAGACCACCGTCGGGGTCGACTGGCCGTCCGACCCCGGCGCCCGCCTCACGGACTTCCGGTCCTGGATCCAGCGCCCCGGCGGGAAACGGCAAGACGGGCTGGACAGCCTCGGCTGGGACCGCGCGATCGAGCTGTACAAACCGATCCTCTCGTACGACGAGCTCGGCGGCCTGCTCGAAGCCGGGCCGAGCAAACTGTTCGACAAGCTCGACGCGGTGCTCGGGATCGAACAGGCCACCGACGCCCAGGCGCGGTTGCGGGAGTCGCTCAAACGGCGGGAAGGTCCCGAGGAGGAGGCCAACGAGGAGCGGCGGGCCCTCAAGAAGGTCCTCGCGGCCGTCGACGATCAGCGTGCGGAGGCCGCGCTGCGGGAACTGAACAAGCGTCCCCCGGATCTCGGCGAGGTCGAGGCCATCGCCACGGGGACGGTGCGGGAGCCCGGCAGCGACCTGCGGACACTCCGGGCGCTGACCCGGGCCCGCGTGCCGGAGCGGCGGGAGGTCACCGACGCGGCCCGCGCGTTGCGGGAGGCACTCGCCGAGTTCGCCGAAGCCGGTGTCGCGGCCACCGACGCGGCCGGAAAGCGTGCCGCACTGCTGGAGGAGGCCCTCGATCTCCATGCACACCAGGGAGACGGCGACTGCCCGGTGTGCGGCGAGGGCAGGCTCGACGGCGCCTGGCGCGACCGGGTCCGGGCCGAACTCGACGCCGAACGCACACGCCGGGAGCACCACCGGGCGGCCCGGCGCCGACTGGACCAGGCACGGCAGGCCGCCCACGAGCTGATCCGCGGGGTCCCGCGCCCCGAGGCCCCCGGACGCTTCGAGCTCGACGCACACACCGAGGCCGACGCCGCCTGGACCCGCTGGTCCACACCGCCGGGCGAGGACACCGCCCTGGCGGACCACCTCACCACCGTCTACGACGACCTGGAGGCCGCCACGGACCTGCTCCGCCACGAGGCGGAGGAGCTGCTGACCCGGCACGAGGACGCCTGGGCCCCGTACGCCACCAGGCTCGCCGCCTGGGTCGGCATGGCGGCACGGGCCCGGGAGGGAGAACCGGTGGTGACCGCGGCCCGTGCGGCGCACGAGGCCATGAAGACGGCGGTCGAGACCCTGCGCAACCGGCGACTGGCCGCGTTGAAGGACGCCGCCCGCCGGACGTGGGCCGCGTTGAAGCAGGAGAGCAACGTCGACCTCGGCGAGATCGAGCTCACCGGGTCCGCCACCCAACGCCGGGTCAAGCTGCACGCGGACGTCGACGGCACGGAGGCCCGGGCGCTGGGTGTGATGAGTCAGGGCGAGCTGCACGCCCTCGCGCTCGCGTTGTTCCTCCCGAGGGCCACGATGCCGGACAGTCCCTTCCGCTTCGTGGTCCTGGACGACCCGATCCAGGCGATGGACCCGGCGAAGGTGGACAGCTTCGTGCGCATCCTGGCCGAGATGGCCGAGACGTACCAGGTCGTCGTCTTCTCCCACGACGACCGGCTGGCGCAGGCGGTGCGGCACCTGGACGTGGCCGCGACGATCCGGCAGGTGACCCGGAACAACGGGTCCGCCGTGGCGGTCGAGCGGTGCCTCGACCCGGTGGAGCGCTCACTCGACGACGCGTTCGCGCTGTGCAAGGACCGGGAGAACCTGCCGGAGGACGTACTCGCGCGGGTCCTGCCCGGGTTGTGCCGGATGGCCGTGGAGACCGCCGCCCGCGAGGTGTACATGGGCCGCCGGTTCGCCCGCGGTGATGCGCGGGTCGACGTCGAGGACACCTGGCAGGCCGCGGACCGCACACAGCAGAAGCTCGCCCTCGCACTCCACGACGCCCCGGAGGCCGACGTGTCCGGTTGGCGGAACAGGGCGAGACATCGCGGGAACACCTATGCACTCGTGGTCCGCAATGTGCACACCGGACTGCGGAGAGATCCGATGGACGCGGTGCGGGATGTCGAGAAGACCGTCGCGGATCTGCGGGAGGGCGCCCGATGACGGGCACGGCCACGTCCTCGGCGGCCGCACTCCTGGACCACGCGCGCACGGTGCTGGCCGGCAGGCACACGGTTCCGGCAGCGCAGGTGCCCCGGGCGGCGGCGATCCTCGCCCGTCAGGCACTCGAGGACGCGGTCGAGGCCCGCTGCCGGGCCGCCGGTGCCGAACTCGGCGGCCACAACCAACGGTCCCGGCTGATCGTGCTGCGCATGCTCGTCGGCGGCCCGGTCAGCGACAGCGCCGCGACCGCCTGGGCGGGGTTGAGCCGTGCCTGCCACCACCACGCCTACGAACTGGCGCCCACCGTCGGCGAGGTCGCCCAGCTGATCGAGCACGTGGCGGCGGTCGTGACATCGCTGCCGGAGGCGCACCGGCCGGAACCGGCCGCGTCCCGCCCCGGTGCGCGGGACGCGGGGTGACGACAGCGCCGGCTCACATCCGTGGCCACGACGTGTCCTCCGGTGGACCCGATGGTGAGGCCGCACGGATCCGGGGTGCGGGCCGTCGCCGTGGTCACCGGTCACGGGACAGCCGACGGCGTTCCACCCGGGCAGGCTCCAGCCACAGCGGTGCGCCGATGCGCCGCCCGAGGGGCACCGGCGACGTGCCCGGTTCAGTCCTCCTCGTCGACCGTGGCCGCGGCCGGGTCGTACCAGACCACCCGGGCGCGGACGTCGTCACCGCGGTGGAACCCCATGAGCGCGTCCTCCGGGCGGTTCAGGCTCATGCGCAGACTGCGGTCGGTGGAGACGAGGAAGGCGTGGTCCTCGAACGCCAACCCCCATCCGGCGATCCGTCCGTCGATGCGTTCCCGGTAGACCTGCCAGACGGCGAAAACGCGCGGCGCGTGATCCGCGACGATCGATTTCAGAGTGTTGTCGAACTCCTCCTGGCTGCACCAGGGCGTGTCGGGGGAGTCGCCGGGCGGCGGGTCGGTGTGGGCGGCCATGACGTCCTTTCGATTCTCGCGGCACGCACGCGAATCGCCGACCACGTGCGCTGACTTGCGTGTTACATGTCTGTGTAGCACGCTATATGCGCACGGAGAAACACGGAAGGTATCGATCGGGTGAGTCGACTCCATGTCAAACCTGCACATGAATGGCGTTCACCCGGCGGCCGTCCCGGAAGGGGGAAGAATGGTTCGTTCCTCGGCACCGTTGCGCAGACTCGGCGCGGAACTGCGACGACTGCGGGAGGCCACCGGCCGCACCCAGGCCGACGTGGGCGAGGCGATCGGCCGCTCGCACACGACCCTGGTGAACTGGGAACGCGGGAAGAACAAGCTCAGCAAATCGGATCTGGTGTGCCTGCTGGCCGAGCTGCGGGTGCCCGCGGACGTGCGCAAGGGGCTGGAACTGCTGCGGGCCGAGGCCGGTACCGGCACCAGCCCGTGGGCGGTCTACGGCCTGCCGGACTGGCTCCGCCCGCTGGTCAGCTTCGAGGAGGACGCCACGTCGGTGACCACGTTCCAGCCGGTGATCATTCCGGGGCTGTTGCAGACCGAGGACTACGCCAGGGCATCACACGCCACCGCCCCACAACTGGCCGCACCGGACAATATCGAGCGCTGGGTGGCCGCGCGGATGCGTCGGCAGCAACGCCTGCGGAACGACCCCCACTTCCGGCTGCACGCCGTAATTTCCGAAGCCGCGCTGCACCTGTACGTCGGCGGGGTAGCGGTGATGGCCGAGCAGCTGCGCCAACTCGTCAAAGCCACCGAGACCGACAACATCACCATCCAGGTGTTGCCGAGCAGCCGGGGCGATCACGCCGGGGTGGCCAACAACTTCACCGTGCTGCATTTCGCCAACCCGTCCGCCGATCCGCCCCTGGGCTATTTCGACGGGCCGTTGGGTGGTCACATGGTCAGCGATACGGGCGACGTCGCCGCGATGGTCACGATGTTCGACGACCTGCGCGCGGCCGCACTCGCCGGAAGCGAATCGGCGTCCCTGCTGGCTGCCATACTGGAGGAGTACCAGTAGAAGAGGAGGCGAGCGTGCGGGATCTGTCCTCGGTCACCTGGCGCAAATCCAGTTTCAGCAACGCGGGCGGCGAATGCGTCGAGGTCGCGGCGCTCGACGACGGCGACATCGCCGTCCGCAACAGCAAGGCCCCGGACGCGGGCACCGTCCTGTTCACCCGTGCCGAGATGGCCGCCTGGATCGACGGCTGCAAAGCAGGCGAGTTCGACGACCTGCGCTGACGAGCGCGACCCGGGGCCCGGGCGCGACCCGGGTACCGCCGGGTGTCACCGGCCACCGACGTCTACGCGTGGTTCTCCCGGGCGTAGGGGCGTGACCACAGCGCCATCTGCAGGGTCACCGCCTTGAACCACGCCTGCTGCATCTTCTCCACCTGCTCGGCGCTGTGGCCCTTGGCGGCGAGGAAGTCCCGCATGGTGGCCGTGATCGGGTAGATGAACGCGACCATGTAGCGCAGCGGAATCGGTGTCGTGGAGTCCACCCCGTCGGTGACGTTCTTCTTGTCGACGGTGTGCCGCAGGGCGATCTCCTCCTGGTAGTCCAGCCACGCCCGGTCGAACGGGCGGCGGCAGGTGTCCAGGATCCACTGCTTGAAGCGGGGCCGCACCCGGTCCAGGTAGCGCTGGATCGGCTCGCCGCCGGGGGTGGAGAAGTACGTCATCAGGTGCGGGTGGTCGGCCACGAAGCCGTACCACACGTCGAGCACCTTGTCGGTCTGGTCTTCGAGCACGTCACCGGCCGTCCGCAGCGCCGCGCGGTCGTCGTCGGTGAACATGACGGTCTGCAGGAGGTGGTCGAGGTCCTCCTCGGTCATCGGCGACCGCGTGGCCGTGTGGCCGTAGTCGTACCCGGCGATGTCGATCGTCTTCTGCTGGGTGGCCATCCCGCCCCTCCTCGGAGTCCGCGCACAGTGGCTGCCGTACCCCGGGTGTGCCCGTGGGCGGGACGGACAAACCCGTGGGCGGTGGCCTGGGGGAAGGCGGCGACCCCGCCACCGCCACGAGGCCGGATGCCGTGGCGTGAGCGTCCGACACGCCGCTGTCGCCACCACGCCGGTCCGGCCCGGTCAGGCGCGGGTGTTCACGCTCACCGGCCAGGAACCCGTCGGCGGGACCCAGCCCTGGAGCTCGGCGTACTGACTGACCCGCGTGTCGCAGTTGATCACCTGGAAGTGCAGGTGCGGTCCGGTGGAGTTGCCCGTGCTGCCGGACCAGGCGACGACCCGCCCCTGGGGAACCCGGGTCCCGGCGTCGTGCAGCGCGCGGTTGAGGTGGGCGTACTGGGTGCACAGGCCGTTGGAGTGCCGGATGATGACCTCGATGCCGTTGGCCTGGTACGGCGACCGGCCCGAGTACACGATGGTCCCGGCTTGTGCGGCGGAGACCTCGTAGTTCGCCGGCAGGCGGAAGTCCCAGGCGTACTCGTTGTACGGACCGGTGTGCGAGTAGGTCCCTTCCGGACCCTGGGTGACCTGGTACGCCTCCCCCGCCGGGTACGGCAGCTCGTAGTAGTAATCGGCGGCCGAGGCGGGTGCGGCCGTGCCGAGCGCAACCGCCGGGACCGCGAGCGCGGTCGATGCCGCCGCACCCACCCTACGCAGCACTCTCCTCACCCTGTCGGACATCGTGCCCACCTCCTCCTCGTCGGGAAGTGCCGGGAAGGGGTCCCGGCACGGACACAGTCCACCAAGACGATCGGTCCGGACCAAACAACTCCGGTTCCGCGCGGGCCGTGTTCACCGAAAAGTGGAGAGCTGCGTAGCGTCCCGGTGTCCTCAGTCCCCGGAGTCGTGCTCACCCGTGGAGTCGGGATAGCTGCGCGGCGTCCACACCACGCGGGTGCCGTCCGGCTGCTCGCGCACCCGGGTGCGCGAGGACCCGACGATCAGCAGGGTGCGCATGTCCACCGTCTCCGCGTCGAACCCGGCGAGGGTGTCCACCCGCACCGACTCCCCGTCGCTGCCGACGGCGCGGGCGAGCACCACCGGGGTGTCCGGGGCGCGGTGGCGCAGCAGCGCCTCCCGCGCGGCCTCCAGCTGGGTGCGGCG
>NZ_KE387040.1:14036-15519 GCF_000430445.1 Saccharomonospora iraqiensis subsp. iraqiensis | reverse complement strand
ACCCGGCGGCCGTGGCCGACGTGCTGCGGTTCGCCGCCACCGAGGTCGTGCCACGCCTGGCGGGCACCTCCGGGGAGCTGGACGCCGTGCTGCACGCCCTCGACGGCGGCTACATCCCGGCCGGGCCGAGCGGGTCGCCGCTGCGCGGGTTGATCAACGTGCTGCCGACCGGCCGCAACTTCTACACCGTCGACCCGAAGGCCGTGCCCAGCCGGCTGGCCTGGGAGACCGGCAAGGCGCTGGCCGACTCGCTGCTGGAGCGCTACCGCGCCGACAACGACGGCGAGTGGCCCCGGTCGGTGGGGCTGTCGGCGTGGGGCACCTCGGCGATGCGCACCGCGGGCGACGACGCGGCCGAGGTGCTGGCGCTGCTGGGTGTGCGGCCGACGTGGGACGAGGCGTCCCGCCGGGTCACCGGCATCGAGGCGATCCCGCTGGAGGAGCTGGGCAGGCCCCGCGTCGACGTCACGGTGCGGATCAGCGGGTTCTTCCGGGACGCCTTCGGGCACGTGGTCGACCTGCTCGACGACGCCGTCCGGCTGGTCGCCGACCTGGACGAACCCGAGTCGCAGAACTTCGTGCGCGCCCACGCCCGCGCCGACCTGGCCGAACACGGCGACGAGCGGCGCGCCACCACGCGGATCTTCGGATCGAAGCCCGGCACCTACGGCGCGGGCCTGCTGCAGCTGATCGACGCGGGCAACTGGCGCGACGACGCCGACCTCGCCGAGGTCTACGCCGCCTGGGGCGGCTACGCCTACGGCCGCGGCCTTCAGGGCGCGCCCGCGCGGGCGGACATGGAACGCTCCTACCGGCGCATCGTGGTGGCGGCGAAGAACACCGACACCCGCGAGCACGACATCGCCGACTCGGACGACTACTTCCAGTTCCACGGCGGGATGGTGGCCACGGTGCGGGCGCTGACCGGCTCGTCGCCCACCTCCTACGTCGGCGACAGCACCACACCCGACGCGGTGCGCACCCGGTCGCTGACCGAGGAGACCGCACGGGTGTTCCGGGCGCGGGTGGTCAACCCGCGCTGGCTGGCCGCGATGCGGCGGCACGGTTACAAGGGCGCGTTCGAGATGGCCGCCACGGTGGACTACCTGTTCGGCTTCGACGCCACCGCGGGTGTGGTCGACGACTGGATGTACGAACGGCTGTCGCAGGACTACGTGCTGGACAAGACCAACCAGGACTTCCTGTCCGAGTCGAACCCGTGGGCGCTGCGCGGCATCATCGAACGGCTCACCGAGGCCGCCGACCGGGGCCTGTGGTCGGAACCGGACCCGGAGCTGCTGGAGTCGCTGCGCGAGGTCTACCTGCGCATCGAGGGCGACCTGGAGGACGGCCGGTCGTGACCGGCTCCCCCACCGGGTCCTCCCCGGGCGTGCTCGGCGACGCGGCGCGGATGGCGTTCGGCACGTTCACCGCGGTGCCGGTGCCCGCCCCGCGCACGGTGGACCGCCGGGTGGGCGGGGCG
>NZ_KE387040.1:11717-13936 GCF_000430445.1 Saccharomonospora iraqiensis subsp. iraqiensis | reverse complement strand
CACGGTGGGCCGGTGGCCCGCCGCCGGGGTCGGCGTGGGTCTGGCCGCCCTGGCGGTACTGATCCCCGGAACGCCGTGGTGGCAGGGTCCGGTGGCGGTGGTGCTGGGGTTCCTCGCGGCGGCCGTGGTGCTCGCCCGGTGCGTGCGCCGTCTCGGTGGGGTGACCGGCGACGTGCTCGGCGCCTGCGTCGAGGCGGCGACCCTGGGCGTCCTCGTGGGGCTCAGCGCGTAGCGCTCGGCGAACAGCACCGCGCGTAAGCGCTCGGTGGACGTCACCGCGCGTGAGCTCTCCCCTACGGCACATCGCATGCGCACTCGCCGAGGCCGGGCGGTGTCCCGGTTCGGCGCGACCGCTCACCGGCGGGTGACCTTCACGACTGCTGTTCCCACGGCCTCCTTCGCGCCGAGGGCCACGTTCTTGGCCGCGTCCCGCCAGCGTCTCGCTTCAAGGGACTCCCGATCGGAATCGAGACCGAGCAGTCTGTGAAACTGCTCGACGGCGCTGCCGACCTGATTGATCGATCCCACCGCGGCCCGGGACGTGCTCGGGTGCAGCAGCACCTGCGAGTTGGCCGTACCGGCAGCCGCGTCCAGGCGTGCCATCAGGTGCTCGATCTTCTCCGAGACGCGCTCCCGCCGACTCTGCCGGTCCTCCTCCATCGCGAGGCGAAGCGCGTCCAGCTCGTCCGGGGACTCGTCCAGCATCCGGTCCAGTCGCAGCACGTCGAACGCGTCCTGCAGTTCGAAGCAGTGCGCCACGACGGCGAGCAACTCCCGGACCTCGGACTCCGCCTCCCCGGCCGTTCTGGCGAGATCACCGATCTTGCTGGTGCTCTCGACCTTCCTCGCGAGTGTGCTGAGTCGACGCAGCGCCCACCCCAGGGCGTCCGTGATCGTCTGCATCCTGCTCTGCACCGTCGACCACGTCGTCGCGTCGAGCCGCCCGGTCTGTTCCCGCAGGGTCATGGCGGACTCGATGTCGAATCCCGCTCCGACCACTCTCGCCAGCTCGGCATCCTTTTGCGCGTCGAGCACGTCATCGATCTTCTCGTCGATGGTCGCGAGGTAGTTCCTGATCTCGTGCATTTCCTGCTGCCTCGCGAGCTGCGTCATGACGCCCGCGGCACCGGAGAGCATCGCCGGTTTGGGCCGCAGCGAGCGGACTCCCTTCTCGACCTCGAGCCAGGACCTGCTCCTGCCCGGTTTCCCCACCATCGCGTAGCGGACGCCCGGCGTCGAGCTCTCCGTCAACCCGTACTTCTCGACCAGACGCGCGGACTCCTCGGTCAGCTTCAACCAGCGACCCGAGGTGGCGGCGATCTCGGAACCTGCCTGCGCGACTCCGGCCCCGGCATGGAGAAGAAGTGCGAGATCGGGTGCTCCCAGCATGGTCGATACCGACAACAGCCCCTCGGATTCGAGAAACTCGTCGATATCCGTCTGATGTTCCCCGCTGACGAGGATCCCCTCGCCGTCGCTGGTCAGCTGTATCCGGTTGTCCATCGCCCACTCCTGTCGTCGACTCTTATCGCACCCGCCACGGGTGGGACAACGCGCCGTGTTGCCGGTCCCGGATTCCCCGTCGGGGTGGAGAGAGCAGCGCGCCACGCAGTCGTCGAGGCAGGCTGATCGGGAGTTACACATGGCCCGTCGCCTGTACGCCGAAGCGTGACACGGACGATGGCCCGCCACCCGAGCCCCCGGTCGCGGAGGCTGGTCCGGTCGGGTCGCTCGGGCCGCACCGACGGGTGAGGTGGTTCCTCGGCTCGCAGGAACGCAACACGCCCGCCGCTAGCGTGAGAGGCGATGGACTCGGCCGTTTCGCCCGACGAGAATGCTCCGGACGGTGCAGACGACACCGCCGTCCGGAGGGACGACGCGGGCGCACGCCCGCGACGGTGGCGGCGGCTGGCCGTGTTCTTCGGACTGCTCGCCGCGCTGTGCGCGGTGGCGTTCCCGTTCCTGCCCGTGGTGCAGGACACCGCCCGCGTCGTGTGGCCCGCGGGCGGGGACACCACCGCGGTGAACGCCCCGCTGGCCGGGTACCGGGCGCAGGACGTGCGGGCCACCGTGCCGTGCGACACGGTCCGCGCGGTGGACGAGCGCGTCGATGGTGCGGGGTTGTTGCTGTCCACGGTGCCGCCCGCGCGTGCCGACGACGGCGCCGGATTCCGGCTGACCGTGGCCGACGGGGAGCTGGCGGCGGCCAACCGGGGGGC
>NZ_KE387040.1:8237-11617 GCF_000430445.1 Saccharomonospora iraqiensis subsp. iraqiensis | reverse complement strand
ACCGTCCGCGACCGCACGGCCGCGCGGGTGGGACGCGCCGCGGGCGGGGCCGTGCGGCGCGGTGGAGATCACCCGAGACACACCGCACAGCAGGGCGGAGATCCACGACGTGGCGAGGCGGGCGCTCAGGCCTGACAATGGGCGGATGACGTCGACCGGAGGTTTGAGTCCGGCCACCCGCGAACGGCTGGAACGCGAGCTGGAACAGCTACGGCAGCAGCGCGCGGCCATGGCACCGCGGCTCGGTGAGGACCCGTTGGGTGACAGTGCCGACCAGGCGGATCTGCTCGAACGCGCGGAGCTGGCCTCGCGCCTGGACCGGCGCATCGCCGAGATCACCGATCTGCTGCACGGCGGGCCGTCCCAGGAGGCGGAGAGCGGGTTGCCGTCCGGCACGAAGGTGACCCTGCGGTTCGCCGACGGTGACACCGAGGACCTGACCGTGGTCGGCCACGTCGACGAGGCCGAGGACGACGCGACCGCGCTGACCTCCGACAGCCCGCTCGGCCAGGCCATCGCCGGCCACGGGGAGGGCGACACGATCACCTACCGCACCCCCGGCGGCGAGGCCCACGCGGAGATCGTCACCCTCACCCTCCCCACCTGACCGGCACCCCGGCCCGCGAGTCGCCACTCCAGGCCGGTGAGTTGCCACTCCAGGCTCGCGAGTCGCCACTCCAAGTCCGCGAGTCGCCACCCCAGGTCGGTGAGTTGCCACTCCAGACCGGTGAGTTGCCGCTCCAGGCCGGTGGGTTGCCGCTCCAGTCCGCGAGTCGACGTTGACAGCGTCTCGGGCAGCGCGACGGCCGTCCGCGGCTTCCCGGGTCGGTTCGACGGGTCTCGGCCGACCCGTGGGTCGGGAATGTCATCTCGCGGTCCGGGGGTGGCGACTCGCGGTTCCGGAGTGGCGACTCGCGGGCCCGAAGCGGCAACTCGCGGTTCCGGAGTGGCGACTCGCGGGCCTGGAGTGGCGACTCGCGGGTTCGGGGTGGGGGCCGGGGGTCAGGGGAGGTGGTCGAAGCCGGTGGTGAGGGCGGTGAGGGCGCGGTCCAGGAGGGTGGTCAGGTCCGTGGTGGCGTCGTCCGTGCTGAGCCACTGTTCGTAGGCGGCCAGGGCGATGCCGAGGGTGGCGTAGGCCAGGGTCTGCGGCCACAGCGACGTCACCGGCGTCCCGAGGCGCTCGGCGGCGAACTCGGCGACCACCGCCCGCCAGTCCGCGTAGCGCAGGGTGGAGTGCGCCTGCAGCGCGGGCACGCGCAGGATCAGCTCCAGCCGCGCGCGGTGGCGCGGCTGTTCCTCCGGCTCGACCCGGTTGAACTCCACCACCGCCGTCCGGATGGCCTCGGTCAGCGGCTCGTCGGTGGGGCGGGCGCGCAACCGCGCGCGCATCCGTCCCAGGTGGGCGTCGAAGTCGCCCCACACGACGTCGTTCTTCGAGTCGAAGTAGCGGAAGAACGTCCGCCTGCCGATACCCGCCGCACGGGCGATGTCGTCCACGGTGGTCGCGTCGAATCCTTCCCGCCCGAACAACGCGAACGCCACCCGCTCCAGCTCGTCGTGGCTGGTCGACCTCCGTCTGCCCGGGCGCGCGGTCGGC
This sequence comes from Saccharomonospora iraqiensis subsp. iraqiensis, assembly GCF_000430445.1. Classification (GTDB taxonomy): domain Bacteria; phylum Actinomycetota; class Actinomycetes; order Mycobacteriales; family Pseudonocardiaceae; genus Saccharomonospora; species Saccharomonospora iraqiensis. The sequence goes on along the minus strand of NZ_KE387040.1, from coordinate 10,020 downwards.
TCCGGATTCGTCTCGGCCATAACCCCTTCCATTTGGCACTCGGTGCCATTACTGTGGCACGCACGGTCGTCATCCCTACTCGACGAGGAGTAGCCTCCCATGAACGAAGCCGAGACCACGGTCGACACGAGCGCCCCCGCCACCGATTCCGACACCGTCGAGGAGGACCTCCTCGTCGAGGACGTCTCCATCGACGGCATGTGCGGTGTCTACTGAGGCCGAGGCCGAGGTCCGCACCGAACCGTTCGATCCGGCCCGGCCGTACCGGCTCTCCCCGGATGTCGCGCTGCGGCCGGAGCCGTTCGGTGCGCTGGTGTACGACTTCGGCACCCGACGTCTGTCCTTTCTGAAGACCCAGCTGCTCGTCGACGTGGTCCGTGAGCTGGAGAACCAGCCGGACGTGCCGGCCACGCTCGACTCGGCGGGGGTCCCCGCCCCCGAACGCACCCGGTATCTCGACGCGCTGGCGGGCCTGTTGTCCGCGGGCACGATCGAAGCACGATGAGAGGTGGCCATGAAGCTGGTCGAACACTTCCAGCACGGCCTGGACGCGCCGATCTGCCTGACGTGGGAGTTGACCTACGCCTGCAATCTGTCCTGTGTGCACTGTCTGTCCGCGTCCGGGCGGCGTGACCCCCGCGAGCTGTCCACCGACGAGTGCAAGGCCGTCATCGACGAGCTCCAGCGTCTGCAGGTCTTCTACGTCAACATCGGCGGCGGCGAGCCGACCGTGCGGTCGGACTTCTGGGATCTCGTCGAGTACGCCGTGGATCACCGGGTCGGGGTGAAGTTCTCCACCAACGGGGTGAAGCTGACGCCCGAGCGGGCCCGGTGGCTGGCGGCGACCGACTACGTCGACGTGCAGCTCTCCCTGGACGGCGCCACCGCGGAGGTCAACGACCACGTCCGCGGCCCCGGCTCGTTCGACACCGCGCTGTCCGCGATGGGGAACCTGGCCGACGCGGGCTTCACGAACTTCAAGATCAGCGTCGTGATGACCCGGCACAACGTCGACCAGCTCGACGACTTCAAGCGGCTGGCCGACGACCACGGGGCACAACTGCGGATCACCCGCCTGCGCCCGTCCGGCCGCGGCGCGGACACCTGGGACGAACTGCACCCGACCGCCGACCAGCAGCTCCAGCTCTACAACTGGCTGGTCGAGCACGGCGAGAACGTGCTCACCGGCGACTCGTTCTTCCACCTCAACGCGCTCGGCTCCACCCCGCTGCCGGGGTTGAACCTGTGCGGCGCGGGCCGGGTGGTGTGCCTGATCGACCCGGTCGGGGACGTCTACGCCTGTCCGTTCGCCATCCACGAGGAGTTCCTGGCGGGCAACGTGCGCGACGAGGGCGGATTCACCCGGGTCTGGCGCGAGTCGGACCTGTTCACCCGGCTGCGCGAACCGCAGACCGGCGGGGCCTGCACCTCGTGCTCGGCCTACGACTCGTGTCAGGGCGGGTGCATGGCCGCCAAGTTCTTCACCGGGCTGCCGCTGGACGGGCCCGACCCGGAGTGCGTCAAGGGCAACGGTGAACGCGCGCTCGCGGGGGTGGGCGCCGGTGTGCCCAAGCCGGACAAGGACCATTCCAAACCCGGCCGCAAGCGGGTGTCGGTGCCGATCGGTTGGGGTCCGCCGGAGGACGCGACGGCGTCCACACCGGACCGGATTCCGGACCGTGCGTGCGACACCAGCCCGCTGGCGGGGTTCCGCCCCTGACCCGACCGGCCCGCCGGTCCCCACCCACGACGGTCGTCCCCGCACCCACCGGGGACGACCGTC
>NZ_KE387040.1:3926-8137 GCF_000430445.1 Saccharomonospora iraqiensis subsp. iraqiensis | reverse complement strand
GTCGGTGCTGCTGCGGCTGCGGCCCGCCGACGTCCGGCTCGCGCGGGCGGAGCCGGGCAACACGGCCCCGGTCGACCGGCTGTGGGACACGCTGGTGCGGGACGGTGTCCGCGCGGTGAGCGCGAACGGGGTCCTCGGTGACCCCACCGGCGCCGACGCCGAGGAGGGCGAACGGCAGCTGCGCGCCTGGGCCGACGACCTCCGCGCCGCGGTGCGGTCCCGGTTCGGTGGCTGATCACCGAACCGGAAGGGCGGCGGACCCCGCCTCCGACCGCGCTCAGTCGGTGCGGGCGGCCTCCTCGAACGCGCCCCGGGGCTGCTCCCGGGAGCCGAAGTTGACGACGTCGTGGCCGAACGGCATCCCGACGAGCCAGTCGCCCAGCACCCGCACGGTGCGGTTCCACGTCGGGATCTGGGTGGCGTAGTAGGCGCGGCGCAGCGTCCAGGCCAGCGAGCCGTTCACCTTGCGGCCCAGCACCTCGCCCACCGCCTTGTTCTTGCCCAGGGTGACGAACTCGCCGCGGCTGTTGTACCGGAACGGTTTCACCGAACGCCCGCGCACCGTGTACAGCAGGTTGTCGCCGAGCTGCTGGGCCTGGCGTACCGCGTGCTGGGCGGTCGGCGGGCAGGTGCCGCCCTTCTCCGGGTCCGGGACGGCCGCGCAGTCCCCCGCCGACCAGATGTTCGGATGCCCGTTGACCCGCATGGTGTCGTCGACGACGAGCCTGCCCCGGTCGTCGACGGGCAGACCGAGCTGCCCCACGATCGTCTGCGGCCGGGTGCCCGCCACCCAGACGAGGGTGTCGGCCTCGAACTTGGTGCCGTCGGACAGCGCCAGCACGCCGTCCTCGGCGGACTCCAGCAGGGTGTTCAGCCGGATGTCGATGCCGCGCGCGGTCAGCTCGGTGGTCGCCAGCTCGGCCAGGTCGGGGGTGACCGTGCCGAGGATCCGGTCGACGGCCTCCACCAGGACCCAGCGCATCTCGGTGCGGTCGATCTCCGGGTAGCCCTCCAGCACGTCGACCGCCATGTCCTGCAACTCGGCGACGGCCTCGACGCCGGTGTAGCCGCCGCCGACGAACACGAACGTCAGGGCACGGCGGCGCAGTTCCGGATCGTCGCTGGCCGCGGCGATCTCCAGTTGGCCCAGCACCCGGTCGCGCATGTGCGCGGCCTCGGCCAGCGAGTTGAAGCCGATGCCGTGCTCGGCCAGACCGGGGATGGGCAGCAGTTTCGAGGTGGCGCCGAGCCCCAGCACGAGCTCGTCGTACTCCAGCGTCAGCGGGGGCCCGGCCGTGGGCTCCACGGTGGCGGTGCGGCGGTCGGTGTCGATGCCGGTGAGCGTGCCCGCGATGAACCGGGTCCCCCGCAGCACCGCCCGCAGCGGCACCACGGCGTGGCGCGGTTCGAGCGTTCCGGAGGCCACCTCCGGCAGCAACGGCCGGTAGACCATGAAGTTCTCCGGGTTGACCACCGTCACCTCGGCCTCACCCTGCCGCAGGCACTGCTGCAGCCGCAGCGCCGTGTAGAGGCCGACATAGCCGCCTCCGACGATCACAATCCGTTTCGGCACACGGACCTCCTAGCCACCGTTGACGAGGTAGACGATCAGATAGGCGAGGAAGAAGCCCGCGACCAGCACGACCGCCAGCACGATCGTCACCACCCACGCCACCGACATCGCCTTCGACTGCCGTGGTTCGCGGTGCGTGGTCCCGGACGTCTGCGCGGAATCCGGCGGCGTCTCCCCCGGGGGAACACCGCCGCCCTCCTCGAGACCCGGCGTGTCCCGCGGGTCGGGGTCCGGACCTTGCGCGGTCATGGCTCCTCCCCTACACCGCGGTCACTACCGGATCCCGCGTCGCATACCCGGAACGAGCGACGGTCAACCCGGTGTTTCACCCGTGTGGCGCACGGGTAGGCACTCACGACGGACGTGTGCGACCCGGTGAGAGGAGCCGCGCGGATGCACCGCGACAGCGACACCCACAGCCCCCGCGAGGACGACGAACTCAAGGCCGAGATGCAGGGCATGCTCAAGGGCAACCGCCCGAGCCGGGCCGAGGAGTGGCGCGACCCGGAGCCGCCCGCCGACGACGACCCCGCCGTCGCCGGGTTCGGCGAGGAGATGGAGGAGGGCCGGGAAGGCCGGTGAGCCGCCCGGCCCGACAGGCCGGGCGGTACGACACCGGTTGACGGCACGGGAACCACCGAGGGCCGACGGTGCGGGGCGGATCCCCGAGGCGGATCCGCCCCGACCGTCGGCCCTCGCCGTGTGCGCGGTCCCCGGGGTGCTCACTCCCGCCCGCGCACGATGGTCGGTTCCAACTCGTCGTCCTCGTCGAACACGGCGACCCGTCCGACACCGGAGGCGGTGCCCAGGGTGGTGCCGGCCTCTCCGGACTCGGCGTGGTCCAGCGTCGCCGGGTCGGGGTCGTACTGCATCGGGATCTCCTTTCGACGGCCGGATGATCTTGATATACCCGGCGAGGGAGACGAAAAACACACCGAATCCCCCTCTCGATGGGTTGAAAATCGGTCAAGTCACCGACGTCCCCACGCGCTCCGCGGGAAACGGGTGAAACTCCGTCCGTCGCCTGGCACCACGTCCCGTCCCGCCCGATCATTGACGGCATGGTGCTTCACGACCGGGCGCTCGAGATCCCCGCTCCGACCGACGACGGGCACCGGGCCCGGCTGGCGGCGCTGCGCGCGCGACTGGCCACCGTGGGGGCGGACTCGCCGGTGCGACTGGGGAAACGGACCTCGAACCTGTTCCGTCCCCGCGCCCGCGCCGCGGGGCCCCGGCTCGACGTCTCCGGCTTCACCCACGTGCTGCACGTGGACCCGGTCTCCCGCACCGCGGACGTCGAGGGGATGGTCACCTACGAGGACCTGGTGGACGCGACCCTCCCGCACGGGCTGATGCCGCTGGTCGTGCCGCAGCTGAAGACCATCACCGTGGGCGGGGCGGTCACCGGGCTCGGGATCGAGTCGTCCTCGTTCCGGGCCGGCATGCCGCACGAGTCGGTCCTGGAGATGGAGATCCTCACCGGGGACGGGCGGATCGTGCTCGCCCGGCCGGACAACGAGCACCGCGACCTGTTCTTCGGCTTCCCCAACTCCTACGGCACCCTCGGCTACGCGCTCCGGCTGACGATCGAGCTCCAACCCGTCAAGCCGTACGTGCGCCTGCGGCACGTCCGGCACAGCGACCCGCGCACGTACTTCGCCGAACTGGACCGCGTCTGCCGCGACGGGGCCGCCGACTTCGTGGACGGCACGGTCTTCTCGCCGCACGAGATGTATCTGACGCTGGGCACGTTCACCGACGAGGCCCCGGAGACCAGCGACTACACCTGGCTGGACATCTACTACACCTCGATCCGCGGGCGGGACATCGACTACCTGCACACCCGCGACTACCTCTGGCGCTGGGACACCGACTGGTTCTGGTGCTCCCGGGCCCTCGGGGTGCAGCACCGGTCCGTGCGGCTGCTGGTCGGCCCGCGCAGGCTGCGCTCGGACGTGTACCACCGGATCGTGTCGTTCGAGCGGCGGCACCGTGTGCTGGACCGTGCGCGCGGACTGCTGCGCAGGCCCCCGCGCGAGATGGTGGTGCAGGACGTGGAGGTCCCCGTGCGGGCCGCCGCCGAGTTCCTCGACTTCTTCCACCGGGAGATCCCGATCAGCCCGGTGTGGGTGTGCCCCGTCCGGCAGCGCCACCCCGACCGGCAGTGGCCGCTGTACCAGCTGGACCCGCACACGCTGTACGTCAACTTCGGGTTCTGGGCGAGCGTGCCCGCCGGCGGGGACCGGCCGCCGGGCACGCACAACCGGATGATCGAGGACACGGTGACCGCACTGGGCGGGCGCAAGTCGCTGTACTCGGAGAGTTTCTACGACGAGCGGACCTTCTGGCACCTCTACAACGGCACGGCCTACGCGGACCTGAAGGACCGCTACGACCCGCGGCGACGGCTGCTGGATCTGTACGACAAGTGCGTCAGGGCGAGATGACGCGCCCGGTGGGACGGGCGCGCGGAGGGGAAGGTGAGCCACGGTGGGCGAATTCGGACCCGGCACCACGACGGCACAGGGGGCCCGGAACCGCACGCACGGCACGGACACGGCCACGGATGCGGCCACGTCCGCACCGGACGGGTACCGGACCGCGGGCCCGCGCGGTCGTGGTCGGCGGCCGCGCGGCG
>NZ_KE387040.1:0-3826 GCF_000430445.1 Saccharomonospora iraqiensis subsp. iraqiensis | reverse complement strand
CGGGGCCGGTCGCGGCCGCCGTGGGAACGGCCGGGCACCTGCTGTTCCTCGGCACCGTGGTGCCGCTGCTGCGCCGGGTGGCCCGGGGTGGGACGGTCCGCTCCCGGCGGCTGCGGACCACGGCCATGCCGCTGGTGATGGTCGCCGACGTGCTGATCGTGGCCGTCGGCCTGCTCTCCGGCTGACCGGGCGGCCGGTCAGGGCTTGCGGCCCAGGCCCGCGTACATCCGGACCTTCTCCGGGTTGCGGTCCACCTCGTCCTCGGAGTCCGGCCGCCACAGCGGCACGGGCACCACCCCCGGCGCGACGAGGTCGAGTCCGTCGAAGAAGCTCTCCAGCGTGTCCCGGGAGCGCAGGCTCACGGCGGGCCACTGCCCGAACCGCAGCCCCTCGAAGATGCGGAACCCGGCGAGCACCTGGTCGTCCTCCCCGAAGTGCGACAGGGCGAGGTGACCGCCCGACGGCAGGGCGTCGACGTACGAGCGCACGAGACCGGCCGGGTCGTCCGCGTCCGGGATGTGCAGCAGCAGCTCGATCATCAGGATCGCGACCGGCCGGTCCGGGTCGATCAGCGCGGTGACCCCGGGGTGTGCGAGCAGCTCGGCGGGACGCCGGACGTCGGCCACCACGAACGCCGTGTTGTCGGTGCCGTCGAGCAACGCCCGCGAGTCCGGTTCGATCGAGGTGTCGGCGTCCACGTACACCACGCGGGCGCGGGGGTCCTCGGCATGGGCGACGTGGTGGACGTAGTGCGCGTTCGGCAGCCCGGACCCGAGATCGAGGAACTGGGTGACGCCGGCCCGCATCAGGTGGCGCACCATCCGCCGCACCAGTGACCGCTGGGCACGCACCAGGTACGGGATGTGCGGCGCGCACAGCTCGATCCGCTGCGCGAGTCGACGGTCCTCCTCGGTGTGGTTCGTGCCGTCGACCCAGTAGTCCCGGATCCGGGCGATGTTCGGCGCGACGGACGGGTCGGGATCCGTCGCGCCGATGGGGAGTCCCACGTCGAGCACGCCTCCTTGTGATCATGGGCAGTGCCGCATGTCGATGATCGTTCCCCCGACCGCCGTCAGCGATCCTACCGGCCGGAAACCCGACACCGTAGCGGCGCGCATGCGGAGCGTGACAACACCCGCGTCGCCCCACCCGGGCGGCTGACCAGCGACGCACCGGATCCGACGACCCGGACCGCGCGGCTCGGCGTCACTCCGCGTCACCTCCGATCCGATTAATCGTGATACCGGTCACATTCCGGGACGGCGGTGCTCCCCGCGGCGCCGACGACCACGGCCGGGCCCGACCGGACGGGACGGCCACGGCTACGATGACCCGCGTGCAGCACCTCCACACGGGCAAGGTCCGGGACCTCTACCGCGACCGTGGCGACCTCCTGCTCGTCGCCTCCGACCGCATCTCGGTCTACGACGTGACCCTGCCGACCCCGGTCCCGGACAAGGGTGCCCTGCTCACCCAGCTGTCGGTGTGGTGGTTCGAACGCTTCCGCGACCTCGTCGGCAATCACCTGATCTCGGCCACCGACGTGCCCGCGGAGTTCGCGGGCCGCGCCGTACGCTGCGCCCCGCTCAGCATGATCAAGGTGGAGTGCATCGCCCGCGGGTACCTCAGCGGCTCCGGTCTGCGGGAGTACCGACGGTCGGGCACGGTGTCCGGTGTGCCGCTGCCCCCGGGGCTGGAGGAGGGCAGCAGGCTCCCCGAACCGATCTTCACGCCCACCACCAAGGCCGAGACCGGGCACGACGAGGCGATCACCTTCGACGACGTCGTGGCGCAGGAGGGCCGCGACACGGCGGAGCGCCTCCGGGAACTGACGCTGCGCATCTACGAGGAGGGTGCCGCGCACGCCGCCGAGCGGGGCATCCTCGTGGCCGACACGAAACTCGAGTTCGGCTGGGACGCCGACGGGCGGCTCACCCTCGGCGACGAACTGCTGACCTCCGACTCGTCCCGGTTCTGGCCCGCCGACGAATGGGAACCCGGCAGGCCGCAGTTCGCCTTCGACAAGCAGTACGTGCGGGACTGGGCGACCTCGAGCGGGTGGGACCGGACGCCACCGGGACCGGAGATCCCCGCCGACGTGGTGGAGGCGACCCGGCGGCGCTACACCGAGGCCTACGAGCGCCTCACCGGACGGACCTGGACCGGGGTACCCACACCCGACGGGTGAGGCCCCGGGCCGAGTGACCCGGCCGGCCCGTCAACCGGGCCCCGGCCCCCGGGCGGCCGGTGGCTGCGCGTCCCCCCAGTGCGCCACGTGCAGGCACGCGGCGACGGCGAGCAGTACGGCGCCGAAGAAGATCAGACCGAAGTTCAACGTCATCGCCCCCAGCACGATCAGCCCGAGGGCGAGCGCGTCGGTGACGTAGCGCAGCACCCGCGACCGGAGCACCCCGCCGGGGCTCTCCCCCTCGCCCAACTGCCGGGCGAGGTCGGGATCGTCGTGCTCGAACCACTGCTGGATCCGTTCGAGCTCCTGCCGTTCGTGGTGGCTGAGCATGGCGTGCCCCCGAACTCGATGATCATCCGGTGTCTGCTGGAGCCTCGGTCGTCGGCCGACCGCGCACCGGAGGCCGGTCGCGGACCGGTCGCGCCCACATCGGTGGACTACCCGTCCGCGGCCCGCACAAACGGGTTTCGATCCGGCCGCAGCGGCTACCCGTGCCGGGGACTTGTCAGTGTCCGTGGACGGTGCGTGACGGCACGGGACGCGGACGTGTCGGGGCGGGAGGTGCCGGATGGCCGAACCGGCCGTGCGACTCACCTCCGCCTCGCTACGCCGCACGGCCGTCGTGTCGGCCTACCTGCTGCTCATCGTCGGCGCCCTGTGGGCGCTGACCAACGCGGTGCGGCACCTCAGTTACGTCGTGATTCCGCTGTTCGTGGCCCTGCTGCTGACCGCGATGCTGGAACCGCTGGTGAGCTGGTTGACCCGGCACCGCTGGCCCCGCCCCCTCGCGGTGTTGGGCGCGCTGATCGTCGGGCTGGTCCTCGCGGGCGGGCTGGTCACCTTCGTGGTGTTCTCCGTGCTGGACAACTTCGACGAACTGCGACGGCGGGTGTCGGAGAGCCTCGCCCAGCTGCAGCAGTGGCTCGCCGACACACCGGTGCCGATCAGCGGGGAACTGATCGGGCGGGCCCAGCAGTGGCTGGGGGGCAACCAGGCGCAGGTGATGACCCGTGCCCTGACGGCGTTCAGCACGGTCGGTTCGTTCCTGGTGGGACTCATCGTCGCGCTGGTCCTGTTCATCATGTTCATGCAGGCCGGACCGAAGTTGTGGGCGTTCACGCTGCGGCCGTGGCGCCCGGACACCCGGGAGATCGTGGACGACGCCGGGCGCCGCGCGTACCACAGCGTGGTCCTCTACGTACGGGTGACCGCGCTGGTCGCGCTGATCGACGCCCTCGGGATCGGCATCGGCCTCGGGTTCGTGGGGGTGCCGCTCACCGTGCCGTTGGCCGCGCTGGTCTTCATCGGCGGGTTCGTCCCCTACGTCGGCGCCGTGGTGTCCGGCTTCCTCGCCGTGGCCGTCACGCTCGTCAGCAACGGCCTGGTCGCCGCGCTGATCATCCTCGGGGTGGTGCTCGCCGTGCAGCAGCTGGAGGGGCAGGTGCTCCAGCCGGTGCTGCAGGGCAGCTTCACGAACCTGCACCCCGCGGTGGTCCTCGTCGCCCTGGTCATCGGCGGCGCGGAGGGCGGCATCGCGGGTGTCCTGTTCGCGGTCCCCCTCGTCGCCGCGGTGCGCGGCATCGTGCTCGCGGTGGCCGACCACCGCGACGGTCCCGCGGGCGACCCGGACGCCGCCGT
>NZ_KE387039.1:10582-12733 GCF_000430445.1 Saccharomonospora iraqiensis subsp. iraqiensis | reverse complement strand
GCGGGCGGAGGCGCGGCGTGCGCGCCGAGCCGCGGCGGTGTCCGGACGGGAAGGGCCGTCGTCGGCCCTGTCCTTGTCCTTCTCGCCGTCGTCGCTCACGAGCCACTCCTCCGCTCCGCCGGACACGTCAACGCAGGGGTGACAGGACTCGAACCTGCAACCTGCGGCTTTGGAGGCCGCTGCTCTGCCAATTGAGCCACACCCCTTCGGGCGGGAGGTCCCACCCGAGCGGCACGCCCGCCAGGCACCACCGACCCCGACCGGAATCGCGGCCGGACCGTCGTCCGGGTGCCTGTCGTACGTTCCAGGTTCCGCAGTCTACGGCAAGCCCATCGGCGGCTCGCAACCGCGTTCCCCATGTCCGGCACGAGGACCCCGTCGCCCCACCGGCCACGCCGGGGTGGAGGGCGGTTGTCCTCCTACGACGCCGTGCGTGGGAAAATCCGCGCATGGCCGTTTCCCAAGATACCGCCTCCAGCGCGCAGCCCCGGGTGTCCGCCCGTATCGCGGGCATCACACCGTCCGCCACGCTCGCCGTCGACGCGAAGGCCAAGGCGCTCAAGGCCGAGGGACGTCCGGTGATCGGCTTCGGCGCGGGCCAGCCCGACTTCCCCACCCCGGATCACGTCGTGGAGGCGGCTGTGGCCGCGGTCCGCGACCGCGCCAACCACGGCTACACGGCCGCGGCCGGACTGCCGGAGCTGCGGGAGGCCATCGCGGCGAAGACGGAGCGGGACTCGGGCCTGTCCTGCTCCGCCTCCCAGGTGCTGGTCACCAACGGCGGGAAACAGGCCGTGTACTCCGCGTTCGCCACCCTGCTCGACCCGGGTGACGAGGTCCTGCTCCCCGCCCCGTACTGGACCACCTACCCGGAGTCGATCACCCTGGCGGGTGGTGTCCCGGTGCAGGTCACGGCGGACGAGTCCACCGGTTACCGGGTGGGTGTCGACCAGCTCGAGGCGGCCCGCACCGAGCGGACGAAGGTGCTGCTGTTCAACTCCCCGTCCAACCCGACCGGGTCGGTCTACTCCCGCGAACAGGTGGCCGAGATCGGCCGGTGGGCCCTGGAGAAGGGGATCTGGGTCGTCACCGACGAGATCTACGAACACCTCGTGTACGACGGCGTCCGGGCGGAGTCGATGCCGGTCGTGGTGCCGGAGCTGGCGGACCGGACGCTGGTGCTGAACGGGGTGGCCAAGACCTGGTCGATGACCGGATGGCGGGTCGGCTGGCTGATCGGCCCCGAGGACGTCGTCTCGGCGGCCGCGAGCTTCCAGTCGCACCTGTGCGGCAACGTGGCCAACGTCTCGCAGCGCGCGGCGCTGGCCGCGGTGGCGGGTCCGCTGGACGTGGTGGAGACGATGCGGTCGGCGTTCGACTCCCGCCGTCGCACGATCGTGTCAATGCTGTCGGACATCCCCGGCGTCGAGTGCCCGACCCCGGAGGGCGCGTTCTACGCCTACCCCTCGGTCAAGGCGCTGCTCGGCACCGAGATCCGCGGGCAGCGCCCGACGGACACGGTCGAACTGGCCGACCTGATCCTGGCGGAGGCCGAGGTCGCGGTCGTGCCGGGCGAGGCGTTCGGCACCCCGGGCTACTTCCGCTTCTCCTACGCGCTGGCCGAACAGGACCTCATCGAGGGCGTCACGCGGGTGGCCGACCTGCTCGCCGAGGCGAAATAGCACCTGTGCGGCCCCGGGCCGGGTGGCACACGCCGAGCCGGGGGCCGGAGAGGAACGACCGATGAGAACCGCCGCCGTCCGTCTCGTCCTGGCCACCGGCGGGGTGCCCGCGCTCGCCCTGATCGTGACGGCCGCGCTGGGCGAGATGTGGTCCGCGCGGTTGCCCCGGGTGGTCGCGACGCACTGGGGCGTGAGCGGTGCGGCCGACGGCGCAGCCGGGCTCGGCACGCTCACCACCTGGTGTCTCACCGTCGGCGGGGTGCTCACGGTCGTCGGAACGGTGGCGGCGCTGGTCCTGCTGCGGCAGGGACGCGGCAGCCGCCGCGCGGTCGTGGGGACGTGGGTGCTGCTGGCGTCGGCACCGGCCGCGACGCTGCTCACGTCCCTGGTGACCACGCTCGACGCGCCGCACTGGCGGCAGGCCTCCGGTCCGGCCGTGGCGCTCGGGGTGCTGCTCGGCGGCATGGTG
>NZ_KE387039.1:6074-10482 GCF_000430445.1 Saccharomonospora iraqiensis subsp. iraqiensis | reverse complement strand
CGCCGCACGCGGGATCTCCCGGACCCTGGCCTCCCGCGGCCGGGCCTGACCCCGGTGGCACGACCCGCCCCGGCCGGGGCCACGGGGTGCGTTTGGCGGGCGGCCCGTGGGGGCATGCCGCCGCGTGGGAGGAAGGGGAGACCGATGTCCGAGGACGACACCCTGGCCACCATCGACCGGCTGATCGAGGAGGAGCGGGAGCTCCGCTCCCGGGCGACGGGCACGGGCCTCGACGAGGAGGATCGCGCGCGGTTGCGGCACCTGCAGGAGCGGCTCGACCAGTGCTGGGACCTGCTGCGCAGGCGCAGGGCGAGCGCGGAGTTCGGCGGCGACCCGGATCAGGCGCAGGCCCGCCCGGTGAGTGAGGTCGAGTCGTACCAGCAGTAGTCCCGCCGGTACCGGTGCGGCGGGACCGGACCTCCCGCCGCACGCGGGTCACCCGTACGGGCGTACTTCGTCGACATGCGGGTATCCGCAGGCGCGTCTAGCGTGATTCGTGGCCTCCCCGAGCCGTCGCCGGACGGAAGGCGCGCCGGGGACGCACCTTTCGGCGGAGGGACTTTCGTGGACACGCAGCTCGTACGCCCGACGAGGATTCAGGAACCGGCCCCGGTCCCGGCCAAGCGCGGCCAGCGCGCGTTGAGTTGGCTGCGCACGACCGATCACAAGGCGATCGGCCAGCTCTATCTGGTCACGGCCATGTCGTTCTTCATGGCCGGCGGCATCATGGCGTTGGTCCTGCGCACCGAGCTCGGCCAGCCGGGCCTGCAGTTCCTCTCCGTCGAACAGTACAACCAGATGTTCACGCTGCACGGCACGATCATGCTGCTGTTGTACGCGACCCCGGTGCTGTTCGCCTTCGCCAACCTGGTGCTGCCGCTGCAGATCGGTGCCCCGGACGTCGCCTTCCCCCGGCTGAACTCCTTCTCCTACTGGCTGTTCCTGCTCGGCGGGTTGATGGTGCTCGCTTCGCTGCTCACCCCGGGTGGGGGCGCGGACTTCGGCTGGACCGCCTACACCCCGCTGTCGCGGGAGCAGTTCTCGGTCGGTATCGGCGGGAATCTGTGGATCATGGGGCTGGTGGTGTCCGGGCTGGGCACCATCCTCGGGGCGGTCAACATGATCACGTCGATCGTGTGCATGCGTGCGCCGGGCATGACGATGTGGCGGATGTCGATCTTCACCTGGAACATCCTGTTCACCAGCGTGCTGATCATCATCGCCTTCCCGATCCTGACCGCCGCCCTGCTCGGGCTGGCGGCCGACCGGCTGGTGGGGGCGCACGTGTTCGACCCCGCCAACGGCGGGGCGATCCTGTGGCAGCACCTGTTCTGGTTCTTCGGCCACCCCGAGGTCTACATCGTGGCGTTGCCGTTCTTCGGCATCATCACCGAGATCATCCCGGTGTTCAGCCGTAAGCCGTTGTTCGGCTACCGGCTGATGGTGTTCGCGACCATCGGGATCATGGGCCTGTCCGCGGTGGTGTGGGCCCACCACATGTACGCCACCGGCGCGGTGCTGCTGCCGTTCTTCGCGATGACCACGTTCCTCATCGCGGTGCCGACGGGGATCAAGTTCTTCAACTGGATCGGCACGATGTGGAAGGGGCAGCTCACTTTCGAGACGCCGATGCTGTTCTCGCTCGGCTTTCTGATCACCTTCCTGCTGGGCGGGCTCACCGGCGTCATCCTCGCCGCGCCGCCGTTGGACTGGCACGTGCACGACAGCTACTTCGTCGTGGCGCACTTCCACTACGTGCTGTTCGGCACGATCGTGTTCGCCACGTTCGCCGGGATCTACTTCTGGTTCCCGAAGTTCACCGGCCGGATGATGAACGAGCCGCTGGGCAAGCTGCACTTCTGGCTCACCTTCGTCGGCTTCCACACCACGTTCCTGGTGCAACACTGGCTCGGCAACGAAGGCATGCCCCGGCGTTACGCCGACTACCTTCCCTCCGACGGGTTCACCACGCTCAACGTGGTCTCCACGATCGGCGCGTTCGTGCTGGGCCTGTCGATGCTGCCGTTCCTGTGGAACGTGGTGCGCAGCTACCGCTTCGGTGACCCGGTGACCATCGACGACCCCTGGGGCTACGGCAACTCGCTGGAATGGGCCACGAGCTGCCCGCCACCGCGGCACAACTTCACCGAACTGCCGCGGATCCGCTCCGAGCGTCCCGCGTTCGAGCTGCACTACCCGCACATGGTGGAGCGGATGCGCGGCGAGGGCGAGATCACCTTCACCGGGAAGACGAAGGATGCCGAGCGCCCGCACCTGCCCCCGCCCGAGGTCAAGGCGTCCGACGCCACCAAGGGCGAGACCGGGTGAGCCGGTCGCCACGTGGCACACTCGCCGGTGTGGCGGACAGGGACAGGGACGACGAGGGACGCGCACGCAACGCCAGGCCGCGCGACGGGCTCGGCAGGCCGTTGCCCTACGACGCCGCGGGCGTCGAACGTCAGCCGGAGGGTGTGACGCGCACCCCGGAGCAGACGGTGCGCGAGGCGCAGCGGCTGTTGGACGAGGGCAAGCCGTTCCACGCGCACGAGGTGTTCGAGGACGCGTGGAAGTCCGGTCCGGACGCGGAGCGGGAGCTGTGGCGGGGGCTGGCCCAGCTCGCCGTGGGCCTCACCCACGCCGCCCGCGGCAACCCGAACGGAGCGGTCTCGCTGCTGCGCCGGGGCGCCGACAACCTCGCCGGGTTCACCGATTCCGCCCCGCACGGCCTCGACGTCGCCGGCCTGCGCGAGTGGGCGGACACCCTCGCCGGGTGCGTCCCCGGCCACGACACCCCACCCGACCCCGCCGCCGTCGCCCCCCGCCTGCGGCCGGAGGACCGGTCCGAGGGCTGACCCGGCCGCATCCGGTGCGGGGGACCCGGGCAACTCGCCCGCTTCGGCAGCCCACTCGGCGGGCCACACATGCAACAATGGCAGGACCTCGACGGGAGGGGAGGTGCCACCATGACCACCGGAAACGCCGGTCACTCGTCCGAACTGCCGCGACCGCTGGATGGCCCGGCACTGGCCGAAGAGCTCGCCCGGCAGAAGGACGTGCAGCCCATCCACAGCATCGACGACCTGGCCTGCGACGGCATCTTCGACACCGACGAGGAGCTCGATGAGTTCCTCGAATTCACTTACGCAGCACGACGGACCGACCTCGCGTAACCGCCCGTGAACTCGGTGATTCTCGACACTGACGTAGCCTCGCGCAGCTTCAAGCGTGAGCTTCCTCCCTCCATGGTCCAACATCTCATGGGCCGCCGTCCCTTCATCTCTTTCGCCACTCTGGGCGAACTCATCCGTTGGGCTGATCAGCGTGATCGGGCGGAGCGCAGGCGTGCCCGCCTCCAGCACTGGCTCTCCGCGATTCCGGTGCTGCCGGGCAGCGAGCAGGTCTCCCGAACCTGGGGCGAACTTGCCGCTTTCGCGGCGAGGCGAGGACGACCAAGGCCGCAGAACGACACCTGGGTAGCCGCGTGCTGTCTCGCCTACGACATCCCACTCGCTACCTTCAACATCAAAGACTTCGCAGACTTCGCGGACTACGAAGGTTTGGAGATCCTCGGCTACTCACCGGCTTACTTAGTGCGTACCCGGAGGAGTCCGACGCCTGCCCCGCCGCACCCGGTCCGGGGAACCGGGTGCGGAGGCCCGATTCGTTCAAGACCGGGGGCCACGCGCGGCCGTACCGTGCCGGAATGACACCACGTTTCGCTCTCCTCGGCCTGGTCGTGGCCGACATGTCCGCGTCCCTGGCGTTCTACCGCAGGCTCGGTCTCGACCTGCCCGCCGAGGCGGACACCCGGCCGCACGTGGAGGCCTCGCTGCCGGGTGGCCTGCGACTGGCCTGGGACACCGTCGAGACCGTGCGCTCGTTCGCCCCCGACTGGACCCCGCCACGGGGTGGGCCCGGGATCTCCCTGGCGTTCGTGTGCGACGACCCCGCCGCGGTCGATGGCACCTTCAGCACCCTGGTGGGCGACGGCTACCGGGGCGTGCACGGGCCGTGGGACGCCTTCTGGGGCCAGCGCTACGCCACCGTCGCCGACCCGGACGGCAACCACGTCGACCTGTTCGCCCCGCTCGACGGGTGATCATCCGTCCGGGGTGGGCAGCAGCGCGGACAGCGGAACCCCGGCGAGGGCCTTGATCCCGCGGCTGAGGTGGGCCTGGTCGGCGTAACCGGTCTCCACCGCGACGTCCGCGGGCGGTGTGCCCGCACGGGCGGAGTCCAGCGCGCGCCGCATCCGCAGGATCCGGGCGAGTGTCTTCGGTCCGTAGCCGAAGGCGCGCAGGCACCGTCGGTGCAGCTGCCGGTCGCTGAGGCTCACGGTGCGGGCGAGGTCGGCGACGCGCTCGCCCCGGTCGAGCCGGTCCGCGACGAACGCCGCCAGCGGGTCCGG
>NZ_KE387039.1:0-5974 GCF_000430445.1 Saccharomonospora iraqiensis subsp. iraqiensis | reverse complement strand
TTCGCGGCGGCGACCGCCGGTGCGCCTCGGTGCGGCGCTGGGCCGGCTGAACGGGACCGCCCGCGCGGGCGGGGCTGCGAGGTGGCGGCGGTGACACCGGACGACGTCATGATCATCGTGATCGCGGGGCTGCTGTCCACCGCGTGCGCGCTGCTCGGTGGCTTCCTGTTGTTGCGCAGGCAGGCGCTGCTGCCGGACGCGGTCAGCCACGCGGTGCTGCCCGGGATCGTGCTGATCTTCCTGCTCACCGGGGAACGCGGCTCGCCGGTGACCGTGCTCGGGGCGACCGCGTTCGGGGTGCTGTGCGTGGCGGGGTTCGAGTGGCTGCGGCACACCGACCTCGTCGGGTCGGACGCCGCCCTGGCGCTGGTGTTCCCCGCGCTGTTCTCGCTGGGCATCCTCGGCATCAGCCGCTACGCCTCGGGGGCGCACATCGACCTGGACTCGGCGATCTACGGCGACATCACGTTCGCCCCGCTGCGCACCGTGGATCTCGCCGGCACTCCGGTGCCGTCGTCGCTGCTGGTGACCGGGGCCGCGGCCGTGGCGACGGTGCTGTTCGTCGTGCTGCTGTGGCGGCCGTTGCAGGCGAGCACGTTCGACCCGGACTTCGCCGAGTTGGGCGGTCTGCGCGGGCGGGCGGTGCAGCGGATGCTGCTGGTGGCCGTGGCCGGGGTCGCGGTGGTGGCCTTCGACAGCGTCGGCGCGATCCTGGTGATCACGTTCTTCGTGGTGCCCGCGGCGACGGCCCGCCTGCTGGCCCGCGGCCTGGGCGGCATGCTGCTGCTCGCCGTGGCCGTCGGCTGGATCGCCTCGGCGGTGGGTCACCGCGCCGCGCTGGTGTTCGACTCCTCCATCCCCGGCACCATCGGCCTCACCACCGGCCTCCTCTTCCTGCTGGCCCTCGCCACCACCCGGGTGAGTCACCTCCTGAGCCGCTCACCCTGAGTGTTGCCGTGAGGGGCACTTTCCCTGCGTGTGACGCAGCGAATGTGCCCCTCACGGCGCCCGGTGCAGGGAAGGTGCCCTTCACGGCAACCCACCTACGTGGGTGAGGGCGCGGGGGGGGTTACTTGCGGAGCTCCAGGGTGCAGCATTTGGGGCCGCCGCCGGATTTGCGGAGTTCCGAGATGTCCAGGGGGATCGGCTCGTAGTCGCGGACCGTCAGGCGGTCGGCGAGGCCGGTCGCCTCCACCGGGAGGACGACGTTGCGGCCGTCGGAGACGGCGTTGAGACCCAGGCAGGCCGCGTCGTCGGCGTCGGCGAGCACGGCGTCCGGGAACAGCCGCTCCAGCGTGCGGCGGGAGCCCGGGGAGAACGCCCCGGGGAAGTACGCCACCTGGGCGGGTTCGGTGTCGGTGGCCTCGGCGAGCACGAACAACGCCGTGTCGAGGTGGTAGAAGCGCGGGTCGGTCAGCCGCAGGGACACCACCGGCACCCCGAGCACCTCCTGCGCCTCGGCGTGCGCGGCCGGGTCGGTGCGGAAGCCGGTGCCCGCCAGCAGCACCCGCCCGGTCCAGGCGAAGTCGCCCTCGGCCTCGTTCACCCGCGTGGGCATCGTGACGTCCCGGAAGCCGTTCTCCACGAACCAGCGGCGGAAGTGCTCCGCCTCCGCGGCCCGCTCCGGCGCGCGGAACCGGGCGCCCAGCACCCGCCCGTCGAGCACGGTGCCGGAGTTCGCGGCGAAGACCATGTCCGGCAGGCCCTCCCGCGGTTCGATCTCGGACACCGAGTGGCCGAGCCGCCGGTAGGTGTCCCGCAGCACCGTCCACTGCTCCATCGCGCGGTCGGCGTCGACGGGCACGTCCGGGTCCATCCACGGGTTGATGACGTAGTCCACGGCGAAGTACCGCGGCGGGCACATGAGGTACTGGCGAGGCACGGGTACGCGCATACTTCGAATGTATGGTGCGTGTGATCCGGCTATCAATTGTCAGCAGTTGCGCATCAGTGTGCTAAACGTTGCGTGTGAACACCCTGGATCAACGCATCGTTTCGTGCCTGGTGGCCAACGCGCGGTCGAGCTACGCGGAGATCGGTGACGTCGTGGGTCTGTCGGCTCCCGCCGTCAAGCGCCGCGTCGACCGGCTGCTGGACAGCGGCATCCTGCGCGGCTTCACCGCCGTGGTCGACCCCGAGGCGCTCGGCTGGGGGACGGAGGCGTTCGTGGAGGTGCACTGCCAGGGCAACGTCTCCCCCGCCCGCATCCGGGCACGCCTGGAACCGCTGCCCGAGGTCGTCGCCGCCTACACGGTGTCCGGGGCGGCCGACGCGATCGTGCATCTGCGTGCGGCCGACATCCACCATCTGGAGGACGCGCTGGAACGCCTGCGCGGGTTGGAGATCATCGACCGGACGGTGTCCACGGTCGTGTTGTCCACATTGTTGGAACGCCCGCCGGACCCCGGCCGGTGAGGGCAGACTCCGGGTGTGGGCGCCGGGCGCCGTCCCGATGGTTGGGACCGCCATACCCTGTTACCGCCGGTCACGGGTAAGCCGGATCACACCACACCACGCCCGCCGAAAACACCAAGTAATCTCGAAGTATAGGAGCGCGGGGCGCGCCGAAACCGGGAGAGAGGGAACCGCTGGCCCATGAGCACGAGCGCGAACGGCGACGAATCGGACGGCACGGTGTCCGCGGAGCGGCCGACGGAGGTCAGCAAGCTCGACCGGGTGGTGATCCGCTTCGCGGGCGACTCCGGTGACGGCATGCAGCTCACCGGTGACCGCTTCACCTCCGAGGCCGCCGCGTTCGGCAACGACCTGGCGACCCTGCCGAACTTCCCCGCCGAGATCCGCGCGCCGCAGGGCACCATCCCCGGCGTCTCCAGCTTCCAGGTGCACTTCGCCGACTACGACATCCTCACCCCCGGCGACCGCCCGGACGTGCTGGTGGCGATGAACCCCGCCGCCCTCAAGGCCAACCTCGCCGACGTGCCGCGGGGCGGCACGGTGATCGTGAACGAGGACGAGTTCACCAAGCGCAACCTCTCCAAGGTCGGCTACGAGGCGAACCCGCTCACCGACGACACGCTGGAGGCGTTCGAGGTCCACCGGGTCGCCATGTCCGGGCTCACCCAGGGCGCCCTGGCCGACACCGGCCTCGGCAAGAAGGACGCCGAGCGCTGCAAGAACATGTTCGCGCTGGGCCTGCTGTCCTGGATGTATCACCGGCCCACCGAGGGCACCGAGGCGTTCCTGCGGGAGAAGTTCGCCAAGAAGCCGGAGATCGCCGAGGCGAACGTGCTGGCCTTCCGCGCGGGCTGGAACTACGGCGAGACCACCGAGGCCTTCGCCACGACCTACGAGGTCGCCCCCGCGAAGCTGCCGAAGGGCACCTACCGCCAGATCACCGGCAACACCGCGCTGGCCTACGGCCTGGTGGCCGCCGGGCAGCGCTCCGGGCTGGACGTGCTGCTGGGCACCTACCCGATCACCCCGGCCTCGGACGTGCTGCACGAGCTGTCCAAGCACAAGAACTTCGGCGTCACCACGTTCCAGGCCGAGGACGAGATCGCCGGGATCGGTGCCGCGCTCGGCGCCTCCTACGGCGGTGCCCTCGGGGTGACCTCGACCTCCGGGCCGGGCATCGCGCTGAAGTCGGAGACCATCGGGCTCGGCGTGATGATCGAGCTGCCGCTGCTGGTCATCGACGTGCAGCGCGGCGGCCCGTCCACGGGGCTGCCCACCAAGACCGAGCAGGCCGACCTGCTGCAGGCGATGTTCGGCCGCAACAGCGAGTCGCCGGTGGCGGTCGTGGCGCCGTCCACGCCCGCGGACTGCTTCGACATCGCCCTGGAGGCCGCGCGCATCGCGTTGACCTACCGCACCCCGGTGCTGCTGTTGTCCGACGGTGCGATCGCCAACGGCTCCGAACCGTGGCTGATCCCGGACGTCGAGCACCTGCCGGACCTGCGGGTGCGGTTCGCCGCGGAGACCAACGCCGCCGACGGGTCGGACGAGTTCTGGCCCTACGTGCGCGACCCGGAGACGCTGGCCCGCGAGTGGGCCGTGCCGGGCACGCCCGGCCTGCAACACCGGGTCGGCGGACTGGAGAAGGCCGACGGCAAGGGCAACATCTCCTACGACCCGGACAACCACGACCACATGGTGCGGCTGCGCCAGAACAAGATCGACGGCATCGACGTGCCGGACGTCACCGTGGACGATCCCAGCAACGGTCAGGCGCGGGTGCTGGTGCTCGGCTGGGGCTCCTCCTACGGGCCGATCGGCGCGGCGTGCCGCCGCGTGCGCAGCCGGGGCATGGCGGTGGCGCAGGCGCACCTGCGGCACCTCAACCCGCTGCCCGGCAACCTCGGCGACGTCCTGCGCTCCTACGACACGGTCGTGGTGCCCGAGATGAACATGGGCCAGCTCGCCATGCTGCTGCGGTCGAAGTACCTGGTCGACATCCGCTCGCACACCAAGGTCGCCGGGCTGCCGTTCAAGGCCGAGGAGCTCGAAGAAGTCTTCACCGATGTGATCAAGGGGGTCGTGGCCGCATGACCGCCGACGTACTCGTGACCGCGGAGGCAGCGAAGTGACCGCCACCGATCTCGGTCTGCCGGCCATCGGCGGACTGGACCTGGTACCCAGCACCGACGAGCAGCAGAAGGCCAAGGACTACAAGTCCGACCAGGAGGTGCGCTGGTGCCCCGGGTGCGGCGACTACGTCGTGCTCAACACCATCCAGTCGTTCCTGCCGAACCTGGGCCTCAAGCGCGAGAACATCGTGTTCGTCTCCGGGATCGGGTGCTCGTCGCGCTTCCCGTACTACATGAACACCTACGGGATGCACTCCATCCACGGCCGGGCGCCCGCGATCGCCACCGGGCTGGCCACGACCAGGCCGGACCTGTCGGTGTGGGTGGTGACCGGCGACGGGGACGCGCTGTCCATCGGCGGCAACCACCTGATCCACGCGCTGCGGCGCAACGTCAACATCACGATCCTGCTGTTCAACAACCGGATCTACGGGCTGACCAAGGGCCAGTACTCGCCCACCTCGGATCAGGGCATGGTCACCAAGTCCACCCCGATGGGGTCGGTGGACACCCCGTTCAACCCGGTCTCGCTCGCGCTCGGGGCCGAGGCCACGTTCGTGGGCCGGGCGCTGGACTCCGACCGCAAGGGTCTGAACGAGGTGCTCGGCGCCGCCGCGCAACACCGCGGCTCGGCGCTGGTGGAGATCTACCAGAACTGCCCGATCTTCAACGACGGCGCGTTCGAGGTGCTCAAGGACTCCGACGAGGCGGCCCGCCGGATCATCCCGCTCACCGCCGGGGAACCGATCCGGTTCGGCCCGGAGGGCGAGTACGGCGTCACCCGCAGCGGCTGGGGTGGTCTGGAGGTCGGCAAGGTCTCCGAGATCGGGGAGGACAACCTCGTCGTCCACGACCCCACGATCACCGACACCGCGTACGCCTTCGCGCTGTCCCGGCTGGGTGACCAGAACCTGACCAACACACCCACCGGTATCTTCCGGCAGGTCCAGCGCCCCACCTACGACGACCGGGCGCGCGAGCAGGTCGAGCAGGCCCGGCACGCCAAGGAGCCG
Source organism: Saccharomonospora iraqiensis subsp. iraqiensis (assembly GCF_000430445.1). Taxonomy (GTDB): domain Bacteria; phylum Actinomycetota; class Actinomycetes; order Mycobacteriales; family Pseudonocardiaceae; genus Saccharomonospora; species Saccharomonospora iraqiensis. The sequence goes on along the minus strand of NZ_KE387039.1, from coordinate 414 downwards.
GACCTGCAGGCGCTGCTGCGCGGCAAGGACACCTGGACCGTCGAGTAACACCCGGGCCGTCGAGGAGGCGGGACCCCGCCGCCCGGAGTCCGCGGTCCCCGCGGCCGCGGACTCCGGGCCTACGGTGGCCGGCCCCGGGTCGGTCGGCCCGGTGCCGGCCGTCAGCCGTTCAACGGGCGGAAGCCGACCCGTTCGGCGTCCTCCGGTGTCCGGAACCACACCTCGGCGACCATCTTCGGGAAATCCGGGGAGCGCTCGTCGCAGTACCGCAGTGCGGTGACACTGGCCTTGACGGTGTAGTCCGGCGAGGGCCGCTCCCCGCCCGGCAGGGGCATCGCCGAGCCGGGTCCGAACGGGCCCGGCGTGCGCTCGGACGCGCCCGGGTTGCCCCGTGCGGGTGGGTTCCCGCCCCCG
>NZ_KE387038.1:13439-16667 GCF_000430445.1 Saccharomonospora iraqiensis subsp. iraqiensis | reverse complement strand
TCGGGGCCAGGCCGGGCAGCGTGCGGGCGGCCCGGTCCCTGGCCCGGTTGGCGGCGCTGGGTGTGCGGGGCGTGCTCGACGACGACTGCTTCGCGGGCGAGTGCTACCGGACGAACCGTGCCCTGCTGGCCGCGCGACTGCCGGACGACGTCCCGGGCGTGTCGGTGTACTCGCGGCACGACACCGTGGCGCCGTGGCAGCTGTGCCAGGACCCGTGCGCCGAGGGCGTGGAGGTCACCAGCTCGCACGTGACGATGGGGCTCGACCCGGACGTCTACACCGCCGTCGACTCCCGGCTGCGGGCGTGGGCGCGCGACCGGCGGTGACCCGTCGGTGCGCCCTCACTCCTGCCCGGGTGCCGCACCGGCGGGGCGCAACGGAATGCTCTCCCCCCGCAGCACCGGTCGCACCCGGCTCGGCAGCCCCCGGGCGGCGACCTCGACGAGGAAGTTCGACAGCGGGGACGTGAACAGGCCGTAGTCGTCGTGGTGGACCGGGACCACCGCACCCGGTCGCAACAGCTGCAGCAGATCGGCCCCGTGCCGGTCGTTCATCGACAACCACAGGCCCAGCACCCGCGTACCGCCGAGGTGCAGGACCGCGACGTCGAGGTCGGGGAAACGCTCGTGGATCGGCCGCAGGGTGCGGTGCGGCATGGTGTCCCCGCTGAGGTAGAGCCGCAGGGTCTCGTCCCGGCCCGCGTCCGGGGCGGGACGGTACTCCAGGACGCTGCCCATCACCGGCGGCAACAGCAGGTGGTCCAGAACCGTCCCGGAGTGCCGGGCGGGCACGGCCGTCACCGTGAGGCCCGCCCCGTCCCGGGTGAGCGTGTGGTGGTGCCATGTCCGCAGGTCGCGGGTGTCCCGGAAGCCCGCCCGCCCGAGGGCACGGGCGGCGTGCGGGGTGGTCACGATCGGCAGGTCCCGGGACAGCTCCCGCCGCGCGACACGGTCGAAGTGGTCCCCGTGCAGGTGGGACAGCAGGACGGCGTCCAGGCCGGGCAGGTCGGCGGGCTGGGCGGCCGGTTCGGTGCGCCGACGGGTGTGCAGGCCGTGCCCGATGTGCACCCATTGGCCGCGGTGCAGGAAGTTCGGGTCGGTGAGGACCGTGAACGGACCCAGCCTGAGCAGTGCCGTGGCGTTCCCGATGAAGGTGAGCGTGTCGGGCCCGGGGTCGAGCAACGGTGCCCCTTCCCGTCCCGGGAGCGGGACTGTCGGTGACGACGGCGGGTGGCGCCCCGGCACCGCCGGGTGGTCACGGTGGTCCGACGTCGTGGACGCTGCCGGTGCGGCGCCGGGCGTGCACCTGACCGGGTCCCGGCCCCCACCGCGCCGCGAGCGCGTCCGCGACGGCGCCCGTGGTGCCCGCGTACACCGCCTTGTGCAGCACGTCGACGACCACTTCGTCGCGGGGCCAGGTCCACGGCGGGGCGCCCACCCCGGTGGCGTTCTCCAGGGTCTGGTCGTTGGTCAGCCGCACCACGAGGAACATCGCCGACGCCCACGGACCCCGCAGGCCCGCACCGGCCATCACACCGCGCAGCGTCCCCAGCAGGATCGCCTGGCCCACGTGCATCCCGAGGTTGGCCTTGCGGGACAGCCGGTTCGTGTCCGGCAGGCCCCGCAGTCGGCGCAGGGTCCGGGCGGGCACGAACGAGTCCGGGCGGCCGGTGCACCGTTGTTCGACCTTCTCCCCCACCGTCATGGCCGCGACCCCGACGGCACCCGAGACCAGGCCCACCGCGGCCGAACGGGTCCAGTGCATCCGGATTCGGTCTGTCGGCATACTTCCTCCCGCCTGTCGTCGACCCGCCCGAGGGGACGGCTCCCGTTCGTGGTGGGGTCCTCAGGCCGCGGTCGGTTCCCGTGCCGGTTCCCCGGCTGCACCGGCGCGGACCTCCGTGCGGCACGTCCCCGGGACGGACTCCCCGGACGAGGTCCGGTCCTGATGGTCCGGCGGGTCGCGCACGGTCCCGAGTGCGGCGTAGCAGGAGGGACACAGCACGCCTCCCTCCCGCACGGCGATGATCGTGGCCTCGCAGGGGTCACGGCAGTCGGCGCAGTGGAAGACGAGCACCCGCGCGAGACTGAACAGGTCCGCCTCGGGGCGGACCGGGTAGGACGCGAGCACCTCCACCGACGCACCGTCGCAGAACTCGAGGCGACGGTGCGCGTCGGCCCCGACACGGACGTGCCCCGGGCAGGCGACCCCGGCGCGGACCGCGTCGCCGGAGTCCCGGTCCGCCCCGGGCAGGGAGACGTCCGCGCTGTCCGCTCTGTCCGCGCTGTCCGCTCCGCGCACCGGGAGCTGCGGTACCAGGCTCATGGTGCGGACGTACCCCTGCCAGGTGGTCCGAAACAGCCACACACCGGTCACCGACGCCACCCGATCGATCCAGTCTCGCCGTGCCGGGCGACGTCCGACGTCGGCGCGTCACGGACGGTGTTCGGGCCGCTGTCCACCATCGGCGTGGCACGCCCCCGCCCGGTGGACCCCGGGTCAGACGATCCGTGCGGCGAGCCGGTCGGGGAACACGCGCTGCGCGGTGATCAGCTTCCCCCGGGCCCGGTCGAGGTCGAACCACCCGACCCGGTCCAGCTCGGGGAAGGTACGGACGGTCCCGGACCCCCGGGGCCATTCGAGTTCGAACGTGCCGGGCCGGACGGTGTCCGGGTCGAGATCACCGTGCAGCGCCCAGACGGCGACCGTCTTCCCGCCCGATTGCCGGACCTCCCCCAGAGGCAGCAGCTCCCCGGCGGGTGGCGGCAGGCCGAGCTCCTCCTCGAACTCCCGCCGGGCGGCGTCCTCGGGCCGCTCGTCGGGTCCGTACTCCCCCTTGGGCACCGTCCAGGCCCCGGCGTCCCGGCGGGTCCAGAACGGCCCGCCCATGTGCCCGAGCAGCACGTGGATGCCCTCCGGGGTCCGCCGGTAGAGCAGGATGCCCGCGCTGTGCCTGGCCACTCCGGCATTGTCCCGCAGGCCACAGGACGGTGACGACCCGAGTGGCCCGCGCGGTCAACCGTGGGAGGCGGGATCGCCGGCCGTGTGACCGGCCGTGGTCCCGGGCGTTCCCGCACCGTCGGCCCCGGCGGCGCGCGCCCGCAGTCGCTCGCGCTGCGGGACGACGGTGTACTTCGGGTCGGCGGCGGAGACCCGGCCCGCCTCGAAGGCACCCCACTTGGTCAGCGCGGAACCGGTCAGCAACGCCACGCCGGACAGGGCCGTGGC
>NZ_KE387038.1:9474-13339 GCF_000430445.1 Saccharomonospora iraqiensis subsp. iraqiensis | reverse complement strand
CGCACCGGCGGCCGGTCGGTACCCCGGCCCGGCGCGCGGCCGGTGCCGCCCCGCCCCGGCGACGACTTTGGAGGTCACATGAGTGACGAGAACCCGCCCGGACTCGACCTCGCGCGGTTGCGCGAACACCTCGACCGGGAGCGTCCGGGTCTGGTGACCGGTGCGCTGAGCGCACGGGTCGTCGAGGGCGGCCGGTCCAATCTGACCTACGTGGTCGGCGACGGCACGAACCGGTGGGTCGTGCGTCGCCCGCCGCTCGGGCACGTCCTGCCCACCGCGCACGACATGACGCGGGAACACCGGGTGATGAGCGCGCTGGGACCCACCGACGTCCCCGTCCCGCCGACGGTGCTGCTGTGTACCGACGACTCCGTGCTGGGCGCGCAGTTCTACGTCATGGATTTCGTCGAGGGCACGCCGTTCCGTCATGCCGAGGAGCTGACCGCGCTCGGGCCGGAGCGGACAAGGGGGATCGCCGAATCACTGATCGACACGCTCGCCGACCTGCACGCCGTGGACTTCCGTGCGGTCGGGCTCGCCGACTTCGGCAAGCCGGAGGGCTTCCTGGAACGGCAGGTGCGCCGGTGGGGCAAGCAGCTCGACGGGTCCCGCAGCCGGGACATCGCCGGGATCGACACGCTGCGCGAACGGCTCACCCGGCGGCTGCCCACCTCGCCGGAGCCGGCGATCGTGCACGGCGACTACCGGCTGGACAACCTGCTCGTCGGGCCGGACGACACCATCCGGGCGGTGCTCGACTGGGAGATGTCCACGCTCGGTGACCCGCTCACCGACGTCGCGCTGATGATCGCCTACTCCGAGCGGCACGCGCTCGGGGACCAGATCAGCGACGTCACCTCGGCTCCCGGATACCCCGGCACCGACGAGCTGGTGGCCCGCTACACCGCGCGCTCGGGCCGGGACACCTCGGCGCTGAACTGGTACGTCGGGTTCGCCTTCTTCAAGCTCGCGGTGATCCTCGAAGGGATCTACTACCGCTACACGCAGGGCCAGACCGTCGGCGAGGGCTTCGACACCATCGGCGCGGGCGTGCCCGCGCTCGTGGCGCGCGGCAACGCCGTACTCGAGGAGGAGTGAATGGATTTCGCGTTCGATGCCACGACCGAGGAGTACCGCGCCCGGTTGCAGGCGTTCATGGACGAGCACGTGTACCCGGCCGAGCCGGTGTACGAAGAGCAGTCCCGGGCCGCCGCACACCCCGGCGACCAGGTGCCGGTCCTGGGCGAGCTGAAGGCGGAGGCCCGCAGACAGGGGTTGTGGAACTTCTTCCTGCCGGGCGAGCTGGGCGCGGGCCTGAGCAACGTGCAGTACGCGCCGCTGGCCGAGATCACCGGCCGCAGCCCGCACCTGGCCCCCGCCGCGCTGAACTGCGCCGCACCGGACACCGGGAACATGGAGGTGCTGGCCCAGTTCGGGGACGAGAAGCAGCGGCGACAGTGGTTGCATCCGCTGCTCGACGACGAGATCCGCTCGGCGTTCGCGATGACCGAGCCCGACGTCGCCTCCTCGGACGCCCGCAACATCGCCACCCGGATCACCCGCGACGGCGACGACTACGTGGTCGACGGCCGCAAGTGGTTCATCTCCGGGGCGATGGACCCGCGGTGCGCGGTCCTGATCGTCATGGGCAAGAGCGACCCGGACGCCGAGCCGCACCGGCAGCAGAGCATGATCCTGGTGCCCCGGGACACGCCGGGTGTCGAGGTGCGGCGCGGTATGACCGTGTTCGGCTACGGCGACGAGTCCTACAGCGACCACGCCGAGGTCGTGTTCGACAACGTCCGGGTGCCGGCCGAGAACCTGATCAGCGGGGAGGGCGAGGGCTTCGCCATCGCCCAGGCCCGGCTCGGCCCGGGGCGCATCCACCACTGCATGCGCGCCATCGGCATGGCCGAGCGGGCCATCGAGCTGATGTGCCGGCGCGCGGTCTCCCGGGAGGCGTTCGGCAAGGCCCTGGCCGAACAGGGGGTGGTCCAGGACTGGATCGCCGAGGCCCGGGTGCGCGTGGAACAGCTGCGCCAGCTCGTGTTCAAGACGGCGTGGCTGATGGACACCCAGGGCAACCGCGGTGCGCACACCGAGATCCAGGCCATCAAGATCGCCACTCCGCGCACCGTGGAGTGGATCCTGGACAAGGCGATCCAGACGCACGGGGCCGCCGGGGTCAGCCAGGACACCCCGCTGGCCGCGCTCTGGGCGTCGGTGCGCACGCTGCGGTTCGCCGACGGCCCCGACGAGGTGCACAAGCGTTCCCTGGCCCGCCGCGAACTGAAGAGGTACGTCTGATGAGTGAGTCCACTGTGGATGCCGAAGACCTGCGCCGCCGGGTCGCGGACTTCCTGGCCGGGCACGACCCCGGCAGCACCGACCGGCTGGAGTTCCTGCGGGCGCGGTTCGACGCGGGCCTGGCGTGGGTGAACTTCCCCGAGGGGCTCGGCGGGCTCGGCGCCCCGCGCGAGCTGCAGAGCATCGTGGAGGCCGAGTTCGCCGCGGCGGGGGCGCCGGACAACAACCCGCGCCGCAACGGCATCGGGCTCGGCATGGCCGCCCCGACGATCCTGGCGTTCGGCACCGAGGAACAGAAGAAGCGGTTCCTGCGTCCGTTGTGGACGGGCGAGGAGGTCTGGTGCCAGCTGTTCTCCGAGCCGGGTGCGGGCTCGGACCTGGCCGCCCTGGGCACCCGCGCCGTGCCCGACGGCGACGAATGGGTGGTCAACGGACAGAAGGTCTGGACCTCCACCGCGCACACCGCCGACTGGGCCATCCTGGTGACCCGCACGGACCCGGACGTGCCCAAGCACCGGGGCATGACGTACTTCCTGTGCGACATGAGCCGGCCGGGCATCGAGGTCCGGCCGCTGCGCCAGATCACCGGTGAGGCCGAGTTCAACGAGGTCTTCCTCTCCGACGTGCGCATCCCGGACGCGCACCGGCTCGGCGAGGTCGGCGAGGGCTGGAAGGTCGCCACGTTCACGCTGAACAACGAGCGGGTGGCCATCGGCGGCAACGCGATGCCCCGCGAGGGCGGCATGCTCGGCAAGGTGCTCGCGACCTGGCGCGAACACCCCGAGCTGCGCACCCCCGAACTGCGGGAACGCCTGCTGCGGCTGTGGGCCGAGCAGGAGGCGTTCCGGCTGGCGGGCGTGCGGCTGCGGCAGCAGCTCGCCGTGGGCTCGCCCGGGCCGGAGGGTTCGGGGATGAAGCTCGCGTTCGCCCGGCTGTCCCAGGCGCTGTCCGGCCTCGAACTGGAACTGCTCGGCGAGCAGGGGCTGCGCTACGACGACTGGACCCTGCGCAGGCCCGAGACCGTGGAATTCCTCGGCCGCGAGGCCGGATACCGCTACCTGCGGGCGAAGGGCAACTCGATCGAGGGCGGCACCTCGGAGATCCTGCGCAACGTGATCTCCGAACGGGTGCTCGGCCTGCCCGCCGAACCCCGCGTGGACAAGGACATCGCCTGGAAGGATCTGCCCCGATGAGCGCCCCGGACCTGCTCTACTCCGATGTGGAGACCGACCTGCGCGCCAGCGTGGCCGACATGCTCGCCGACCACTGCGAGCCCTCGGCCCTGCTGGCCCGGGTGGAGAGCGACGAACCGTACGACCCGGCGCTGTGGCGCACGCTCGCCGGGGAACTGGGCCTGGCGGGCCTGCACGTGCCGGAGGCGTTCGGCGGGCAGGGTGCCTCCACCCGGGAGACCGCCGTGGTGCTGGAGGAACTGGGCCGCAGCGCCGCCCCGGTGCCCTACCTGGGCAGCGCCGTGCTCGCCACCTCCGTGCTGCTGGCCGCGGACCCCGCCGACGGCGGACCGGTCGCCGACCTGCTGCGCGGACTGGCCTCCGGC
>NZ_KE387038.1:6188-9374 GCF_000430445.1 Saccharomonospora iraqiensis subsp. iraqiensis | reverse complement strand
GACGCGCCCCAGCGGACGCCGCAGGCACGGCCCCTCCGGCAGCGGCTCCGGGAGGGCGGGTTCGGCGACGTCGACGAGTTCCCGGGTGCGCTCCGGCGCCGGGACGTCCACCCGGGAGCCGTCCGGCAGCACCGCCGTGTGCGGGACCAGCCGGGCGTCCACGAACGACTCCGTGGCGATCCCGTAGGGGGAGGCCTCCGCGGGTGGCGCGGTCACGTGGAAGCCGGGGTAGCTCGCCAGGGCGAGTTCGACGGCGGCACCGCTGAAGGCCCGGCCGGCGACCCGCGCGTCGGGATCCTTCACGGCGCAGTGCAGCAGGGCGCTCGCCGCCTCCTCGGTGTCGGCGTCCGCGTGGTCGGTGCGGCCCAGACTCCACCGCACCTCGGCGGGGGCCCTGCCGCCGGGGGCGCCGTCGGTAGAGGGACTGTCGGCGGAGGCACTGCCGCCTGGGGCACTGTCGGCGAGTGCGCTCTCCAGCTGTCCGCGCACCAGCGCGGCCTTGGCCTCGATGTCCAGCCCGGTGAGCACGAAGGTGACCTCGTTGCGGAACCCGCCGAGCTCGCTGCGGCCCACCTTGAGCGTGGGCGGCGGCGGTTCCCCGCGGACGCCGCTGATCCGCACCCGGTCGGGGCCGTCGTCGCTCAGCGACAGGCTGTCGAACCGGGCGGTGACGTCCGGGCCCGGGTAGCGCGGGCCGGTGATCTCGTAGAGCAGTTGTGCGGTGACCGTCCCCGGCGTGACCGCGCCCCCGGTGCCGGGATGCTTGGTGATCACGCTCGACCCGTCGGGGTGGAGCTCGGCCAGTGGGAAGCCCGGGGTGCCGAGGTCGTGCTCGGTGAAGAAGGCGTAGTTGCCGCCGGTCGCCTGCGCCCCGCACTCGATCACGTGTCCGGCCACGACCGCGCCCGCGAGCGCGTCGTGGTCGTCGGGGGTCCAGCCGAAGTGGGCGGCGGCCGGGCCGACCACCACGGAGGCGTCGGTGACCCGTCCGGTGACGACGACGTCCGCGCCCGCCCGCAGGCACTCGGCGATCCCGAACGCGCCGAGGTAGGCGTTGGCGGTCAGCGCGTCGGGAAAACCCAGTTCGTCGGCGCGGCCGGTGAGGTCGTCCCCGTCGACATGGGCGACCGAGACGTCCAGCCCCAGCCGGTCGGCCAGCTCGCGCAGCGCGTCGGCGAGGCCCGCCGGGTTCAGTCCGCCCGCGTTGGACACCACGGTGACCCCCGCGTCGACGGCCGTGCCGAGGCACTCCTCCATCTGCCGTAGGAAGGTGGTGGCGTAGCCCCGCGCCGGGTCCTTCGCCTTCGCCCGGCCGAGGATCAGCATGGTCAGCTCGGCCAGGTAGTCGCCGGTGAGCACGTCGACCGGGCCGCCGGTGAGCATCTCCCGCACGGCGGAGAACCGGTCGCCGTAGAAGCCGGACGCGTTGGCGATGCGGAGCATGGGACTCCTCCCCGTCGAGGAACGGACGTCAGCCTGCCACCGGCACCTCGGAAAAATCAAGCACGCTTGATTGTTTCACCCTGTTGTCAGCTTGCCAGCACGGTGTGGTGGCGTACTAGGCTCCGGCAGGACGACACCGGGAGTACGCCGACGCCGCGGGTACGCGGCGGCGGGAGGGCGCGACGGCGCGCCGAGAGAGCGGGAGGCCGACGTTGGCCGGAATGCGCGACGACTACACCCAGATCGACTACTCGGTCGCCGACCGGGTCGCCACGATCACCCTGAACCGGCCCGAGGCCCGCAACGGCTACACGGCGCGGATGGCCGACGAGATCGCCGCCGCCCTGGAGGAGGCCGACCGCGACGAGGACGTGCGCGTGGTCGTGTTCACCGGCGCGGGCCGGGACTTCTGCGTCGGCGCCGACCTGTCCGAGGGCGGGTTCGACTTCGACTCCGACGCCGGACCGGACCCGGCCTGGCAGGAACCGGCGGGCCGGGTCTCGAAACGGGTGTTCGCGCTGAACAAGCCCGTCATCGCGGCCATCCACGGCGCCGCGATCGGCGGCGGGGTCACCATCACGCTGCCCGCCGACTACCGGCTGGCCTCCACCGACGCCCGCTTCGGGTTCGTCTTCGTCCGGCGCGGCATCTACCCCGAGGGCGCGTCGGCGTGGTTCCTCCCGAAGCTGGTCGGCATGGGTCCCGCCCTCGACTGGATGGTCAGCGGCCGGCTCTTCGACGCCGACGAGGCCCGCGACACGGGACTGGTGCACCGGGTGTACCCGCCGGAGCGGCTGCACGACGAGGCCTACGCACTGGCCGCCGAGCTCGTCGCGAACACCGCCCCGGTGTCGGTCGCCGTGACCCGGCAGTTGCTGTACCGGATGTCCGGTGCCGACTCCCCCGGCCCGGTGCACGAGGTCGACTCGCAGCTCATCGCGAGCATCCGGAACAATCCGGACTCGGTGGAGGGAGTGCTGTCGTTCCTGGAGAAACGCCCGCCGGAGTTCCGGCTGCGGGTCAACGACGACCTGCCCGGTTTCCTGCCGTGGGTCGCACCGGACGGCGCCGGGAACACGGCCGACGCGGCGGGGACGGCCGGAACCGGCGACCGCGGGATCCCGGAGGGCGGTGCGGCCGGTGCCTGACTACCCACCCGAGCCGTGGCGGCTGGCGGCACAGGCGTACCTGTCGGTGTGGCGGGTTCCGGTCCGCGCGCTGCCCCGGGTGTCCGATGTGGTGACCCCGGTGACCCTCGGCGGCCGTGCCCTGGTGGTCACGGCGTGGATCGACTACACGCCGCCGGGCCAGATGCGTTACCACGAGCTGCTGTCCACCGTGGCGGTCCGGCGCCCGCACGGCGCCGGTATCGCGGGCTCGATCACCGAGATCTGGGTGGACAGCGCGGCCTCCCGCGCCGGAGGACGTGAACTCTGGGGCATCCCGAAGGAGCTGGCCACGTTCGCCCTGCGCTTCGGCCCCACCGTCACCGCCACCGCGCGGGTCGACGGTCCCGACGGGAACGACTCCCCCGTCGCCACGGCGGCCTTCACCCCCCGGCGGCCCGGCACACCGCCGGTGCGGACGGGGTTCTCCCTCGTCCAGGAGGTGGCCGGGGCGCCGTACGTGAGCCCGGTGCGGGCGCGAATGCGGATCCGCCCCGCGTCGGCACGCTGGAGCGTCGACCCGCACGGGCCGCTCGGGTACCTGGCGGGCCACCGGCCGGTGCTCAGCGCCCACGTC
>NZ_KE387038.1:3007-6088 GCF_000430445.1 Saccharomonospora iraqiensis subsp. iraqiensis | reverse complement strand
GGCCGTCCTGGTCGCGGCGCGGGCCGGCGCACGGGCGTGGGGTCGGTTCACCGGCACGTGGCTCGCCGTCACCACCGTGCTGACCGTGCCGGTGCTGGTGGCCGACCCGGGCGCCTTCGTCGAGAACGTCGTCCGCTTCCCGGCGGGGCTGGCCGACGTGAGCTCCCCCGCGGCCAGTCCGCTGCCCGGGCACCTGCTCGCGAGCACCGGACCGACCGGCACGATCCTCGCGTTCGCCCTGCTCGGGACGGCGGCGCTGGCCGTCACCGGGTGGCTGCTGTACCGACCGCCCCGCACGGGCGCGGACGCACTCCTGCGGATCGCTGTCGGGCTCGGCGCCTTCACGATGCTCACGCCCACGACCCGCTTCGGTTATCTGGTGTACGTGTCCGTGCTGCTGGGCACGATGTGGGTCTTCCGGGACCGGGCCACCGCGGCCCCCTCCGGCACCGCGGAGCCCGGATCCGACACCACGCCCGGACGTGCCCCGCTTACTTCTTCTTGACGCGCGTGGCGCCACCGCGACCGCGCAGCTGCACCCCGGACTCCGACAGCACCCGGTGCACGAAGCCGTACGAGCGGCCGGTGGACTCGGCCAGGGCGCGGATGCTCGCCCCCTTCTCGTACTTCTTCTTCAGATCGGCGGCCAGCTTGTCGCGCGTGTTTCCGGTGATGCGCGCACCCTTCTTCAGGTCTGCCACGTCAATCCACCTTCCGCCCGTTGGTGTTTCGGGCTCCTTTCAGCCCCTGCCGACGCAATGATCGAACACTGAGCCGCCGAATGCCAGACGACAGCGGAAAATCATGCTCGAATGGCGGGGAAAACGCTCCGATGCGGTACTTGTCGTCCGGTGAACAAACCGTCGCGGCCCCGTCGAACACTCCTCGTGGCCAAGGTGGCACTCCACACTCCACCGAGCGCACACAGGCGTGTACGCCCGTCGGGAATTGCTCTCGGTATTACCACCGGCCGGTGACCACGTTCGCGTGACGATTCCACTACGTCACGGGGCCGGTCCACGACACACCGGAAACCCGCACGGTATTCACCCGGCCAGGTTCGGTATCCGCCACCTGTTCAGGCGAGTTCTACAAGTTCCTGATATTCCTCGGACCACAGATCCTCGGTGCCGTCCGGCAGCACGATCACCCGTTCGGGTTGCAACGCTTCCACGGCACCCGGGTCGTGCGTCACCAGAACCACCGCCCCCTCGAACCCGCGCAACGCGTCGAGCACCTGGGCACGGCTGGCCGGGTCCAGGTTGTTGGTCGGCTCGTCCAGCAGCAGCACGTTGGCCGCACTGGAGACCAGCGCCGCCAGTGCCAGGCGGGTCTTCTCCCCGCCGGAGAGCGTCCCCGCGGGCTGGTCGAGCTGCTCACCGCTGAACAGGAACTGCCCCAGCAGGTTGCGCAGCTCCTGCGCACCGGTGTCGGGGGCGAGGTGCCGGATGTTGGTCCAGACGCTCTCGTCGTGCGCCAGGGTCTCGTGCTCCTGTGCGTAGTAGCCGCGCCGGAGCCCGTGTCCGGGCACGACCCGCCCGGCGTCCGGCGTCTCCAGCCCGCCGAGCAACCGGAGCAGCGTGGTCTTGCCCGACCCGTTCAGCCCGAGCACCACCACCTTCGATCCCCGGTCGATCGCCAGGTCGACGCCGGTGAAGATCTCCAGGGAGCCGTAGCTCTTGGACAGCCCCTCGGCGGTCAGCGGGGTCCGCCCGCAGGGCGCGGGTGCCGGGAAGGTGATCCGGGCGACCTTGTCCGACTGCGGTTCGTCGTCCAGGTCGGCCAGCATCTGTTCCGCGCGCCGGGCCATGTTCTTCGCCGCCACGGCCTTGGTCGCCTTCGCCCCGAGCTTGGCGGCCTGCTGCTGGAGGGAGGCCGCCTTCTTCTCCGCGTTCGCCCGCTCGCGCCTGCGCCGCTTCTCGTCGGTCGCGCGCGCGTCCAGGTAGCGCTGCCAGGTCATGTTGTAGTTGTCCAGTTCCCCGCGGGTGGGGTCGAGGAACCAGACCTTGTTGACCACCTCGTCGAGCAGTTCCACGTCGTGGCTGATCACCACGAGCCCGCCGTCGTGGGCCTTGAGGAAGCCGCGCAGCCAGCTGATCGAGTCCGCGTCCAGGTGGTTGGTGGGCTCGTCGAGCAGCAGGATCGTGCCGGACCGGCCCCCCGCCCCCGCCTCCGAGGCGGCGAACAGGATGCGGGCGAGCTCGACGCGGCGCCGCTGCCCGCCGGAGAGCGTGGACAGTGGCTGCGGCAGCACCCGGTCCTCCAGGCCCAGGTTGGCGCAGATCCGCGCGGCCTCGCTCTCCGCGGCGTATCCGCCGAGTGCGGCGAAACGCTCCTCCAGCCTGCCGTAGCGGCGCACGGCGCGGTCCCGCGCGGTCTCGTCGACCAGCTCGGCCATCTCCGACTGCGCCTTCTCCATGTCCCGCAGCAGCACGTCCAGGCCCCGCGCGGACAGCACCCGGTCCTTCGCCGTCACCGACAGGTCCCCCTCGCGCGGGTCCTGCGGCAGGTAGCCGACCTCGGAGGTGTGGTCGATCTCGCCCGCGTAGGGGTCCCCCTCCCCCGCCAGGACACGCAGGGTGGTGGTCTTGCCCGCACCGTTGCGCCCGACGAGTCCGATCCGGTCACCCGGCTGGACGCGCAGCGTCGCGCCGGAGAGCAGGATGCGCGAACCCGCGCGCAGTTCGAGACCGCTGGCCGTGATCAATGGGTACTCCGTGGCGTCGAAGTGGGAAGAAGTCGCGTGGTGGAGGGAGGGGACCGGGCGGCCCCGTGTCCGCGCCCGGCGGGCGGCGGTACCGGGAGCGCCGGGGACTGCCGGGGCGGCCGGCGGGACACCTACTCCAGTCGAACAACCACGGGACCCAGTGTAGGGGTGGGCGCCACCACGCTTCCGGCGTACCGTGTCCCGGCTCGCACCGGAGGTCAGCGCACGACGATCTCCACCGCGCGGGCGCGGCGTGCCGCCTCGTCCAGCACGGCCCTGCGTGGTTCGGCGACGTCGAGCACCCGCGACTGCGCGGCGGCGAACACGGGCGCGAGACGGGAGTCGCCGCGCAGCTCGTCCAGGGCCCGTCGGTC
>NZ_KE387038.1:0-2907 GCF_000430445.1 Saccharomonospora iraqiensis subsp. iraqiensis | reverse complement strand
GGCGCCTACCCCGGCGTCCGCGCGGGCGAGATGCTCGACCTGGTCGCCGCCTGCGCGGCCCGGCCGCTCGATCCCGCGTGGCTGTTGGACGTGCTCGGGCTCGCCGAGGTCCGGCGCACGCCGTTCAAGCGCCTCTCCGGCGGGCAGCAGCAGCGGCTCTCCCTGGCCTGCGCGATCGTGGGCAGGCCGGAACTGGTGTTCCTCGACGAGCCGACGGCGGGCATGGACCCGCAGGCGCGGCGCCTGGTGTGGGACCTGCTCACCGGGCTGCGCGAGGACGGGGTGAGCGTGTTGCTGACCACACACCTGATGGAGGAGGCGGAGGCGTTGGCCGATGACGTGGTGATCGTCGACGGCGGCCGGGTCGTCGCCTCCGGGGCGCCGGACGCGCTCACCGCCGAGCACGCCGAGGACGCCCAGCTGCGCTTCCGCGCCCGGCCCGGTCTGGACACCCAACTGCTGGTCGCCGCCCTGCCCGAGGGGTACCTGGTGCGCGAGTCCGCCCCCGGCGCGTACCGGGTGTGCGGTGCGGTGGACCCGCAGGTGATCTCCACCGTGACGGCGTGGTGCGCCCAGCAGGGGGTGCTGGCCGAGGAGCTGCACGTCGGCAGGCGGGACCTCGAGGAGGTCTTCCTGGAACTGACCGGACGGGAGCTGCGCACGTGACCCCGCCCCGGGACGGGCTCCCGACCGGGAGCCCCGCCGCACCCCGGTTCGCACCGGGGACCTTCACCCCGGACCCCGGACGGGGTCGGCTCGGCCGGATGCTGCTCACCCATGCGCGGGTGGAGACCGCCCTGACCCTGCGGCACGGCGAGCAGATCCTGCTCACCCTGCTCATCCCGCTCGCCCTGCTCCTGGGCTTGAGCCTGCTCGACGTGATCCCGGTACCCGGGGCCGATTCCACGGCGACCCGGGTGGACTGGGTCGCACCGCGGGTGCTCGCCCTCGCGGTGATGTCCTCGGCGTTCACCGGGCAGGCGATCGCGCTGGGGTTCGACCGGCGCTACGGCGTCCTGAAGCGGTTGGCGGCCACCGCGCTGCCCCGGTGGTTGCTCGTGCTGGGCAGACTCGTCGCGGCGCTGGTGGTGGTGGCCCTGCAGACCCTGGTGCTGGGGGGCGTGGCGGCGGCACTCGGCTGGGCACCGCCGTCGGCCGGAGCCCTCGTCGCGGTACCGCTGCTGGCGCTCGGCACGGTGAGCTTCGGCGCGCTGGGTGTGCTGCTCGGGGGCGCGCTGCGGGCGGAAGCCGTCCTCGCGCTGGCGAACGTCGTGTGGTTCGCGCTGCTGCTGGCCGGGGGCATCCTCGTGGCACCGGACGCCCTGCCCGGCCCGCTCGCCGCGGTCGTGCCGTACCTGCCCTCCGGTGCCCTGGCCGAGGGCCTGCGGGTCGCGCTCACCGACGGCACGCTCGCCGTCACCCCGGTACTCACCCTCACCGCCTGGGCCGCCGCCGCGGCCACCCTGGCCACCCGCACGACCCGCCTGACCTGACCCCGCCGCTTCCCCCTCGGGGTGTGCCGTGAAGGACCCCTTCGCTGCGTGCGTCGCAGCGAGGGACTCCTTCACGGCACGGGACGCAGGCAAGGGGGCCTTCACGGAAAATGCGGTCGAGGTACGGGGCACCGCGGGGTACGGTGCCCCGGTGGAGGGTGTGGTGGAGGTCGGACTGGTCACCATCCCGGCGGGGCGGGTGGCCGTGACCGACCGGGTGACACGGACCCGGCGCCCGGTGGTGGTGAACTCCTACGAACTCGCCACGCTGCCGACGACCCAGGAGTCCTATGCGCGGGTGACCGGTCTGTGGCCGAGTGTCACGCACGGGGCACGACTCCCGGTCGAGACGGTCTCCTGGTGGGATGCCGTGCATTACTGCAACGCGCTGTCGGATCTCGCCGGACTGACCCCGGTCTACCGGATCGGTGCGTGGGACACCGTCGCGCGGGACCACGCCGCGAACGGCTTCCGCCTCCCGACCGAGGCCGAGTGGGAACACGCCTGCCGCGCCGGAACCGGAGGACCACGCTACGGCCCGCTGGACGAGGTCGCCTGGTACCGCGGCAACTCCGCCGAACGCCCCCGGGCGGTCGGCGGGAAACGCCCCAACGACTGGGGACTCCACGACATGCTGGGCAACGTCTGGGAATGGTGCTGGGACACCGACGGCGGCGTCGACCATCCCGACTACCGGGTACTGCGTGGCGGCGGATGGTGCGACGAACACTGGAGCTGCCGGGCCTCGGTGCGTAGGCGCAGCCACCCCACGCTCCGGCTCGACGACATCGGCTTCCGCGTCGCCCGGTCCCGGCCCACCGGTGACGGCGACGCGGAACCACCCGGGCATGTGCCCTACGCATCGTCGTAGTATCCGGGACGTGCAGTTGTCTTCCCTCGTGGCCCGGTTGCCGTATCCGTCGCACGCGGTTCAGCGGGCCCTCGCCGTCGCGGCGATCATCACCCAGGGCGGTATCGGGGTCACCGGCTCGATCGTGCGGGTCACCGGGTCCGGGCTGGGGTGTCCCACCTGGCCGCAGTGCTTCCCCGGCAGCATGACGCCGGTCGAACACCCCGAGTACGCCATGATCAACCAGTGGGTCGAGTACGGGAACCGGCTGCTCACGTTCGTGGTCGTCGCCGTCGCCGCCGCCTGTGTCGTCGTGGCGTGGCGGGTGTTCCTCGACCACCCGGGCCGCACGCGGCTGCTCGCCCTGGCCTGGGTGATGCCCGCGGGGGTCGTGGTGCAGGCCCTCATCGGCGGCATCACCGTGATGACGCACCTGTTGTGGTGGACCGTGGCGATCCACTTCCTGGCCTCCACGATCCTGGTGTGGCTGGCGGTGCTGCTGCACCGCGCCTTCACCGAGGGGGACGAGCCGCCGCGCCCGCGGGTGCCCACCCGCAGCAGGCC
>NZ_KE387037.1:1817-4117 GCF_000430445.1 Saccharomonospora iraqiensis subsp. iraqiensis | reverse complement strand
CCGCCCAGGCCGACTGGGCCGCGCACCCGCCGCGGGAGCGCGGGGAGATCCTGCGGCGGTCGTACGAGACGCTGATGGCCCGTCAGGACGAACTCGCCCTGCTGATGACCCTGGAGATGGGCAAGCCGCTCGCGGAGGCGCGGGGCGAGATCGCCTACGCCGCCGAGTTCTTCCGCTGGTTCGCGGAGGAGGCCGTGCGCATCGACGGCGGGTACGCCGTCGCGCCGAACGGCTCGGGCCGGTTCCTCGTCACGAACCAGCCCGTCGGCCCGTCGCTGCTGATCACACCGTGGAACTTCCCGATGGCGATGGGCACCCGCAAGATCGGCCCCGCCGTGGCCGCGGGTTGCACGATGGTCGTCAAGCCCGCCGCCCAGACGCCGCTGTCGATGCTGGCGCTGACCCGCATCCTCGCCGAGGCGGGGCTGCCCGACGGCGTGCTCAACGTGCTCACCACCACCGACTCGGGCGGCGTCATGGAGCCGTTGATCCGCGACGGCCGGGCACGCAAGCTCTCGTTCACCGGCTCCACCGCCGTCGGCCGCACGCTGCTTCAGCAGTGCTCGGACAAGGTCCTGCGCACCTCGATGGAGCTGGGCGGCAACGCGCCGTTCCTGGTCTTCGACGACGCCGACCTCGACGAGGCGGTCGAGGGCGCCATGGCGGCCAAGATGCGCAATATCGGTGAGGCCTGCACCGCCGCCAACCGGTTCTACGTGCAACGCGGCGTGGCCGACGAGTTCGCCCGCAGACTCACCGAGCGGATGTCGTCGCTGGCGATCGGCCGGGGCACCGAGGACGGCGTCGTCGTCGGCCCGCTCATCGATCCCGCCGCGGTGGAGAAGGTCTCCACGTTGGTCAGCGACGCCGCCCAGCGGGGCGCGGACGTGCTCACCGGTGGGGCCACCGTGGACGGGCCGGGGAACTTCTACCAGCCGACCGTGCTCACCGGGGTGCCCACGGACGCGCGGATGGCGAGCGAGGAGATCTTCGGCCCGGTCGCGCCGATCACCGAGTTCGACACCGAGGACGAGGCACTGGTCGCCGCCAACGACACCGAGTACGGCCTGGTCGGCTACGTCTACACCCGCGACGTCAAGCGCGCGCTGCGGGTCAGCGAGAAGCTGGAGACCGGCATGGTGGGCCTGAACCAGGGCGTGGTGTCCAATCCGGCGGCGCCGTTCGGCGGGGTCAAGCAGTCCGGCCTCGGGCGTGAGGGCGGCACCCTCGGGATCGACGAGTTCCTGGAGACCAAGTACGTCGCGGTGAGCCTGTGACGGCCGGGGGTTCGGTGGACGGGGCCCCGGCCTCCGGGGACGGACGCGCGTACGGGATCGCCGCCGTCCCCGGTGACGGCATCGGGGTGGACGTGACCACCGAGGCCCGCCGGGTGCTGGACGCCGCGGCGGCGGCACACGGGTTCGCCCTGCGCTGGACGGAGTTCGACTACAGCTGCGAACGGTACCTGCGCACCGGCGCGATGATGCCCGACGACGGCGTCGCCACGCTGGCCGGATTCGACGCGATCCTGCTCGGCGCGGTCGGCTTCCCGGGCGTGGCCGACCACGTGTCGCTGTGGGGCCTGCTGATCCCGTTGCGCCGCGCGTTCTCCCAGTACGTCAACCTGCGGCCGGTGCGGCTGCTGCCCGGCACCACCTCGGCGCTGGCCGGGCGCGGGGCCGACGAGCTGGAGATGGTGATCGTCCGGGAGAACGCGGAGGGCGAGTACTCCACCCTCGGCGGCAGGCACAACGCGGGACACCCGGGCGAGTTCGCCCTGCAGGAGTCGGTGTTCACCCGCGTCGGTGTCGAACGGGTCGTCCGCTACGCCTTCGACCTGGCGCGCACCCGGTCGAAGCGGGTGTGCTCGGCGACCAAGTCGAACGGCATCATCCACACGATGCCGTTCTGGGACGAGGTCTTCGACGCCGTCGCGGCCGAGTACCCGGACGTGGCCGCCGAATCGTGCCACGTCGACGCCCTGGCCGCCCGGATGGTGCAGGCCCCCGACCGGCTCGACGTCGTCGTGGGGTCCAACCTGTTCGGCGACATCCTCAGCGACCTCGCCGCCGCCGTGACCGGCGGGCTCGGCATGGCCCCGTCCGGCAACCTCAACCCGGAGCACACGCACCCGTCGATGTTCGAGGCGGTGCACGGCAGCGCTCCGGACATCGCCGGGAAGGGCATCGCGAACCCGGTGGCGCAGATCCTCGCCGGCGCGATGCTGCTCGACCACCTCGGCGAGGCCGCGGCGGCCCGCGCCGTGGAGGCGGCCGTGGAGAAGGTGCTGGCCGAGGGCA
>NZ_KE387037.1:0-1717 GCF_000430445.1 Saccharomonospora iraqiensis subsp. iraqiensis | reverse complement strand
GGAGGCCGTCGGGCGCCTGGCCGAGCGCCTGGCCGCCCCGATCGTCACGACGTTCGCCGCCCGCGGTCTCGTGCCGCCCGACCATCCGTGCCTCGCGCCGGACCCCGTGCACACCCCGGAGGTGGGGGCGCTGTGGGACGAGGCGGACGTCGTCCTCGCGGTCGGCACCGACCTCGACGGGGCGATGACGCAGAACTGGCGGATGCCGCGCCCGCCCGGCCTGATCGCGGTCAACGTGGATCCGGTGGA
Source organism: Saccharomonospora iraqiensis subsp. iraqiensis (assembly GCF_000430445.1). Taxonomy (GTDB): domain Bacteria; phylum Actinomycetota; class Actinomycetes; order Mycobacteriales; family Pseudonocardiaceae; genus Saccharomonospora; species Saccharomonospora iraqiensis. The sequence goes on along the minus strand of NZ_KE387037.1, from coordinate 1,468 downwards.
CGCGGCGAAGAACTACCCACCGGACCTCGTCCTGCGCGGGGACGCCCGCGAGGTGTGCGAGCGGCTGCTGCCGGGGCTCGCGGCGCGGCCGGGTCTCGACGAGCTGAGCGGCAGGCTCGACGAAATCGAGCGGCGGGTGCGCAGGCGGATCCGCAAGGAGGAGCCGCACGCCGCCGAGCTGCTGTCGGCGCTGAAGGAGACCCTGCCCGAGGGGTCGGTGCTGGTGGCGGACATGTGTGTGGCGGGCTACTGGATCGGCGGGTTCTACCGGGCCGCGGGGCCGCGCAGACTGGCCTACCCGATGGGCTGGGGCACGCTCGGGTTCGGTGTTCCCGCGTCGTTGGGGGTGGCGGCGGCCGGGGTGCCGCGTGCGGTGTGCGTCACCGGGGACGGCGGCTTCCTGTCCGGCAGCGGCGAACTGGCCACGGCGATCCAGGAGAACCTGCCGGTGACGGTGGTGATCGTGGACGACGGCGGCTACGGGATGCTGCGCTACGACCAGAGCCGGTCCGGGCTGCCGCACCACGGGGTCGACCTCGTCACCCCGGATTTCGTCGGCCTGGCGAAGTCGTTCGGCCTGCACGCCGACCGCGTGGACGGCTTCGGCAGGGCGTTCCGTCGGCTGCTGCGCGAGTTCACCCGTTCCGAGGAACCGAACGTCCTGGTGGTGAACGCGGAGCTGAGTCCGCCGCTGAACACCTCGCCCCGCTGGTACCGCCGGTAGGCCGCCGCGGGTGACGGACAACACACCCGGGCGGGAGTATCCTCCGCGGCCATGAGGACCTTTTCTTGACTGACGTCCGCCGACCCCGCACGCACGCTGGTGCGGCGGATGCGCCTGTGGGCGCTGCTCGCGGACACGATCCCGCTCTATCCGCTCTACGCGTTGCTGTTCGCCGAGGTGGGACTGTCCGACGCGGAGATCTCCGCGCTGTTCGTCGTCTGGTCGGTGGCCGCCGTGGTCGTCGAGGTGCCGAGCGGGGCGCTGGCCGACCGGTTCTCCCGGCGCGGGTCCCTCGCCGCGGGAGGCGTGTTCCAGGCGGCCGGGTACCTGCTCTGGATCACCCTCCCCGGGTTCACCGTGTTCGCGGCCGGATTCGTGCTGTGGGCCCTCGGTGGCGCGCTGCTCTCCGGCTCACGGGAGGCCCTGCTGCACGACGGGCTGGCCGCGGTGGGCCGGGCGGAGCGCTTCGCCCCGGTCTACGGACAGCTCAACGCACTCGAACTCGTCGCACAGGCCCCCGCGGCGCTGTCGGCGACCGTGCTGTTCGCGGTCGGTGAGTTCACCCTGGTCGGGTGGGTGAGCGTGGGAATGTGCCTGACCGCCGCCGCCGTCGCCACGCGGATCCCCGAACCCGCCCGGTCCGCCCGCACACGGCCGACACCCGCTGCCGGACCGCGGGAGCGGCCCGGTACCCCGGCGGGCGGGTACCTCGCCGTGCTTCGGGCCGGCGGGACGGAGGCGTTC
>NZ_KE387036.1:3992-6806 GCF_000430445.1 Saccharomonospora iraqiensis subsp. iraqiensis | reverse complement strand
GTCGGCCCGGCCGACTGCTCGGGCACGGCGGTCCCGGTGGACACCACCGGATCGGTCGCGGCGTCGGTGGCCTGGTGCGCCCGCAGGCGCTCCAGTGCCTCGACCATCGAGCCGCGCCGGTCACCGTCCTCGTGACCCGCGTTCCGCAGTGCCGCCGCGGCGTGCGCGATGGCCTCGGTGTGCCTGCCGGCGGCGCGCAACACCCGCACGATCTTCAGGCTGACGTCCACCCGGGGCAGCCGCTCGGAGAGCAGGCGCACCACGGTGTCGACGTCGCCGCAGGCCTCGGCGATCTCCAGGCGCAGCCGCCGGGCCGTCTGCCGCCGGGGGTCGGAGGCGTCGACGCCACGTTCACACAACACCCGGTCCACAGTGGCCCGCACGTGCCGGATCCCCTCGTCCCCCAACGGTTCAGCGAACTCGGCCAGGTCGATGTCCGGCCATCCCGGACGGTCGAACGCGACCGTGGTGAACCACCCGGCGAGCGTGGCCGCGGGTGGTGGGTGCGCCGCGCACGCCCGCGCGTACAGCCGCACGGCACGCGGCAGGAGGTCGTCCACGCCGGGGCCGTCCGCGTCCCGCGCGCCGAGGAGGGTGTCCACGACCCGGCGGGCGAGCGGGCCGACGTCGGCGGAGGTGCCCGCGTCCAGCAGCCGTTCCAGCGTGTCGAGCACCGAGGACACCCGGATCGAGTGCGCGGTGTCGGCCGCCTCGGCCGCGTCGTCGAGCAGGTCACTCACCTCGGCGAGGCCCGCCCCGACGCCGCCGCGGCCTGCGGGGTCACCGTGCCCGGGGACCTGCCGGGCATCCAGTCGCCCGCGCAGTTCGGGGTCCCGCTCCGCCTGCGCGCACAGCAGGTCGACCAGCGTCTCGGTATCCAGCGTCCGGAGGTAGGCACGCAGATCCGATCGGGTGTTCACCCGGTCATCGTGCCATCCGAGGGTTGCCGGGGGTGCACGGTGACGTGCCACGCGGTCTCGGACTGTCGCCGCTGGCGCGGGATCACCTGGCCACCGAGCCTGCGCACGGACAACCCGCCCCGCATGCGCAGCGCCTCCACCGCCCCGAGCGGGGTGCCGAGCTCCGCCCCGCGCACGGCGTCGAGGTCGGCCAACAGGTAGAGCCGGTCACGGGCACGGGCGATCCCACTCAGGAAGGCACGCACCCGGTCCCGCCAGTCGTCGCCGGTCAGGTCCATCACCACGGTGCCGAACTCGTGCCCCGCCACGGTGGACACGGTGCCCACGTCCACGGTGCGGGTCTCGCGGAGCACGTCCAGCCACGACTCCACCCGCTCGCGGTCGGGGGCGAGCACGGCGGCGTGCTCGGCCGCGATCAACGGCACCAGCGCGGCACGTTCGACCGGCTCGCCCGCGGTGTCGAGCAGCACGATCTCCGTCTCGCGCCCCTCGGCCGCCGACAGTGCCGGGTAGCCGATGGTGCCGGCGAGTGCCTGCACGCCCGCACCGAAGCGGTACTGGCGGTCGAGCACGGCGCACCCGGGGTGGGAGTGCGCGTCGGCGGGGGTGTGCACGCCGCAGTGCGCGAACGGCGTGGTCAGCGTCCACCGCCGCACCTCGGGCACCTCGGCCAGTTCGCGGGGCCGCACCCGTGGCCACGGCTGGGCGAGGTCGCCGAACACCACGGCCGTCGTACGGGCCCGGGCGACGGCGAACAGCACGTCGACCAGGCGCGCGGCCCCGGCGTCGTCCACGAGCACCACGTCGAACGACCCGGGCACGCCCGCCACCCCGGACAACGGCGCGGTCACCAGGTTCGCCGACGCCCACCAGCCGGACCGGCGGCGTTCCCGCGTCTCGCGGGCCCGTTCGCCCCACCACCAGAGCCGCTCGTGGAACCGGCCACGCAGCGCGGCGCGGTGCCTGCCGTTGCCGCGCAGCACCTCGCGCCGGTTGTGCAGCTCGGGCAGGCCGCGCCGCAGGCACTCGGCGTAGTAGCGGTGGTCGCGTTCGTCGGCCGTCCCGGCCGCGTGCAGGCGGAGGATCTCGTCGCGCAGCAGTTCGAGCTGGGCACGGGTGTCGGCCTCGGCGCGTTCGGCGGCCTCGGCGTTCTCCTGGGCCGCCGTGAGTTCGTCGTCCAGCTTGCGGACGTCCTCGGACACCGTGTGCACCCGGCGCCGACAGTCCTCGATGCGGGAGACGAGCACCTGGCGTTCGTCCTCCGCCGAGCGCAGCTCCCGGCGGTCCTCCCGGCGCCCCCGGTACAGCAGTCCGCCGTCGCGCAGCCGTTCCCGCAGGTCGGACAGCCGCTCCTCGACACGGGCGAGCCGGTGGGTGAGCACCTTGGCCTCGGCCCGGCGGGCGAGTTCGTCGGCCACCCGGTCGCGGGCCTTGCGCGCGGTCCGCACCGCGGCCTCGGCGTCGCCGTGTTCGCGCACCAGTTCCCAGTGCCGCTCGCGCAGCCGCGCGAACTCGGACTCCAGCGCGGTGATCCGCTGTCCGTTCTCGATCCGCCGCTGGGCGGTGGCGAAGGCGACGTCGTCGTAGCCGTCCAGGGCCTCGTCCAGCCGGGCGAGTTCGCGTTCGACGTCGGTGAGCGCGACGAGGTCGGTCTGCAGCCGCAGCCGCTCCGGGTCCTGCTCCACGGGGGCCGGGACGACGCCCACGTCGTCCGCGGTGACGTGCAGGACCCGCAGCCCGCGGCGGGACAGGTCCTCGGCGGCCCGTTCGGCGACCGTGCTCTTGCCGCTGCCCGGTGGCCCCCAGACCAGGTGGACACCGGGGCGGAGACACGTGTCGTAGGCGTCGTCGCCCGCCGGGTCGAGCTCACCCGCGGCGAGCCGGTCGGCCAGCG
>NZ_KE387036.1:1625-3892 GCF_000430445.1 Saccharomonospora iraqiensis subsp. iraqiensis | reverse complement strand
CGCGGCGTCGTCCGTCCCGTGACGGCTTCAGGCACCGGCGGCCCCGGGTCAGGCCGGCAGGGTGAGGTAGTCGGTGAGCAGCAGGTAGGCCGGGAGCCAGCCGGTTCCGATGCCGACGAGGAGGGTGACGACGCCCGCGATCCGGGTGATGGGGCGTTGCAGCCCGAGCAGGACCCAGTACAGGAACCACAGCACCGCCCACGCGGCCCAGTTCACGCCCAGCCAGGTCATCCACGTCGCGCCGTCCGCGTCGGCGAGGGTGAGGGCGGCGGTCGGCGCCGCGGTGAGCGCGACGAACAGGCTGTACCAGCCGAGTCCGCGCCCGTCCACGTCCACGTACCGGTTGTAGGCGATCCACAGGTAGGTGAACGAGAACAGCAGGATCTGCGCCCCGAACACGATGGCGGTGAAGTCGTCCCGCATCGTGCCGAGGACCATCGAGATGATCGCCGCGACCAGGATGATCCCGCCGGAGAACAGGTTGATGATGCCGATCTCGCGGTCCTGGATGTGGCCCAGCAGCCAGAGGCCGTTCAGAGCCAGCACGGCCCCGACGTAGAGCAACACGAGAGCGATCATGGGTGACCCGGTCCTTCCCCTGACGGACGTCGCGTGTGGTGCCGACCCGCTCAGCTCGCGAGCAGGTCCTTGAGTGCGGTGTCGATGAACTCGGTGTCGGTGGGGTTGGCGCCGCTTCCCGCGAAGTGGCCCCAGACGGACGGGATCGGGCGGAACTCGGCGTTCGGCAGCAGCCCCGTCTCGTACTCGCTGTCCTCGGGGGTGAAGTAGAGGTCCGTCCGGCACGGCATGACGACGGCGCGCGCGGTGATCGCGTTCAGCGCGGCGGTGAGGTCGCCCCGGTAGCGGTCGTTGGCGCTCGGGTCGCCGTGTTGCCACGTCCAGGCCATCGCCAGCAGGTTGTTCGGGTCGCGCTGGAGGAAGAAGCCCTCCCAGAAGCCGACGAGGAAATCCTCCAGGGAGGCGTGGCCGAGTTCCCGCCAGAGCTCGTCGCGGTAGAAGGCCTGGGACATCCCCCACCCGGCGTACACACGCCCGACCGCGCGCAGCGCACGGTGCGGCTTGTCGGTGTACCACCCGTCCTGCCATGCCGCGTCGGTGCGGATCGCGGCCTTGACGGCCTCCAGGAAGACGACGTTGTGCGGCCACACCCGGGCGGTGCCGCAGAACGGGCCGATCCGTTCGACCATGTCGGGATGGGCCGCGCCCCACTCGAAGGACTGCATCGCCCCCATCGACCATCCGGTGACCAGGGCGACCCGGTCGAAGCCGAGCACCTCGGTCACCAGCCGGTGTTGCAGGCGCACGTTGTCGTGCACGGTCACCGGCGGGAACGCCGCCTGGTTGAACGGCTCGGCGGTGTTGCTCGGGGAGCTGGACACGCCGTTGCCCAGCATGTTCGGCACCACGATGAACCAACGGTCCGGGTCCAGGGCCATGCCGGGGCCGATGAGCCACTCGTTGTCCTGATGTCGACCCGAGTACCAGGTCGGATAGACGATCAGGTTGTCCTTCGCCGCGTTCGGCTTGCCGTAGGTCTGGTAGACCAGCTCCACGCGGGGCAGGGTCTGCCCGCACTGCAGCGTGACGTTGTCGAAGACGGCCTTCTCCGGCTCGCGGGCCATGGGACCTCTCCCTTCCGTCCGGGTGACACGGGTCCGAGTGTCAGGAGGTGACGCAGACTTGCCCGCGGTCCTGCTTGACCGGCCCCTGCCCGCCCGGCCGGATGTCGAAGTCGAAGATCTCGGTCGGCAGGTACAGCGAGCAGCACGCGTTGGGGATGTCCACCACGCCGCTGACCCGTCCCTCGATCGGGGACGTGCCCAGGATCAGATACGCCTGCTGCCCGGTGTAGCCCCACTGCTTCAGGTACTCGATGGCGTTCAGGCAGGCGTTGCGGTAGGCCTCGGTGGCGTCCATGTACAGGTTGGTGTTGTCCCGGTGGTCCACCGAGACGCCGATGAAGGTGAGGAACTCCGAGTACCGCGGCTCCACCCGGCCGGGGATGAAGGCCGGGTTGGTGTGGATGCCGTAGGTGTCCATCCCGCCCTTGATGAGGTCGACGGCGAGGTCGATGTAGCCGCCCATCTCGATGGCGCCGCAGAAGTTGATCTCGCCGTCGCCCTGGCTGAAGTGCAGGTCACCGCCGGAGAGTTTCGCCCCGGGCACGTGCACCGGGTAGAACACCCGCGAGCCGCGGGTGAAGTTCTTGATGTCGTGGTTGCCGCCGTTTTCCCGCGGCGGGACGG
>NZ_KE387036.1:0-1525 GCF_000430445.1 Saccharomonospora iraqiensis subsp. iraqiensis | reverse complement strand
ACCGGGACGGCCGCGCCAGAGCCGCCAGCCCGCGACGCCGACGAGGAACGCCGCGGCCACGGCGAACGCGCCCGCCACGGTGTGCGGGATCGCGGCCAGCGCGGTGTTGTTGGTCAGCACCGCCCAGATGGAGGTCATCGTGGGCCTGCCGTCGACGAACTCGGCGCCCACCGGGTGCTGCATCCACGAGTTCGCGGCCAGGATGAAGTACGCCGAGGCCACCGTGGCCAGCGAGAACGCCCACGCGCACGCCAGGTGGACCCGCTTCGGCAGCCGGTCCCACCCGAAGATCCACAGACCCAGGAACGTCGACTCGACGAAGAAGGCGACCAGGCCCTCCATGGCCAGTGGCGCCCCGAACACGTCCCCGACGAAGCGGGAGTAGGCACTCCAGTTCATGCCGAACTGGAATTCCTGCACGATGCCGGTCACCACGCCCATCGCGAAGTTGACCAGCAACAGCTTTCCCCAGAACTTCGTCGTGCGCAGGTAACGTTGCTCACCCGTGCGCAGCCACGCCGTCTGCATCCCGGCCACCAGCACCGACAGGCCGATGGTCAACGGAACCATGAGGAAGTGGTAGACGGTCGTGATACCGAACTGCCACCGCGCTAGCTCGAGGACGCTCACGAGATCGACTCTGCCTGCGACCTGCGGATCCGCGTCAGGTCCCAGGATCCCGGACCGCGCGGGACCAAGGTCCCGCGCCCGACGGACGTGCGCCCCGAACGATTGTTTTCGGCACACCTCAATCAATCTTCAGGCACACCCGGAGAACGAGCTGGCCGAACCGTACGGGGCGATTCGCGGTTCCCATTCACTACCCGGTGCCGCGATTTGCCTTTATCGTGTCAGAAGAAAGGGAGGTGAGTGCCCGCCGTGACCGCCGAGCTCGTGGCCCTGGTGTCGACGTTCGCCCTCGTGGCGGCCGTCGAACTGCCGGACAAGACGTTCGTGGCCACGCTCGTGCTCACCACACGGTTCCGTACCCGCGCGGTGCTCGCCGGGGTGGCGGCGGCGTTCGCGGTGCAGACCGTGGTGGCGGTCGCGTTCGGCAGTGTCCTGACGTTCCTCCCCGACCCGGTGCTGTCCGTGCTCGTCGGTGTCCTGTTCGGTACCGGGTCGGCGATGTTGCTGCGGGCGGGTTTCTCCGGGGTCGACGAGGAGTCGCCGGACGCGGTCCGCGGTGGCGCGGCCCCCACGACGTTCCCCCGCGCGGCACTGACGTCCTTCGGCGTCCTGTTCGCGGCGGAGTGGGGGGACGCCTCCCAGCTCGCCACCGCCGGGATGGTGGCCAACTCGGCCCAGCCGTTCGCGGTGGGCCTGGGCTCGGTGACGGCGCTGCTGTGTGTGGCCGGGCTGGCGGTCTTCCTCGGGCACAAAATCCGGGACCGCCTCCGCCCGCGGTTGCTCCAACGCACGGCCGGCTTCGCGTTCGCCGGGCTCGCGCTGTTCGCCTTCGGCAGCGCACTCGTGTGACGCCGGGCGGTGCGCCGACGGCCGCCCGTGCCGGTGCGCACCGCCG
>NZ_KE387035.1:143420-145028 GCF_000430445.1 Saccharomonospora iraqiensis subsp. iraqiensis | reverse complement strand
CCGCCGGGCCGGCGTGGCGGGCCGGCACGGTGCGGCACCCGCTGCCCGCCGAGCACCACAACGCCGTGAAGTCCTGTGTGCACGCCATCGAGGCGGGTGAGTTGTTCCAGGCCAACATCTGCACCCGGATGTCCGCCGACTTCGACGGCGACCCGGCGGCGCTGTTCGCCGAGGGCGTGCGCCGCCTGTCACCCACCCGGGGCGCGTACCTGGCCGGCGACTGGGGCGCGGTGGTGTCGATGTCCCCGGAGCTGTTCCTGTCCCGCACCGGACGCCGGGTGCGTTCCACCCCGATCAAGGGAACACTGCCCCGGCGGGGCGCACACGACGCGCACCTCGCGGACGCGCTGCGCCGCTCGTCGAAGGACGTCGCCGAGAACGTCATGATCACCGACCTGGTGCGCAACGACCTCGGCCGGGTGTGCGAGGTGGGCACGGTGCGGGTGCCGCAGCTGCTCGCGGTGCGGCCCGCGCCCGGTGTGTGGCACCTCGACTCCACGGTGGAGGGTGTGCTCGCCGAGGGCACGGACGACGCCGATCTGCTGCGCGGGGCGTTCCCGCCGGGGTCGGTCACCGGCGCCCCGAAGATCCGCGCGTTGGAACTGGTCACCGAGCTGGAGCCGGTCCCGCGCGGCGTCTACACCGGCGCGGTCGGGCTCGCCTCCCCGGTGGCGGGCATGGAACTCAACGTCGCGATCCGCACGTTCGAGATCTCCGGCGGCACGGTCCGCCTCGGCGTGGGCGGCGGCATCACCGCCGACTCCGACCCCGAGGCGGAGTGGCAGGAATGCCTGCACAAGGCCGCCCCGCTGCGCGCCCTGCTGGACCCGGACGGGTGAGGGCGAGACGGCCGGAGTGCCCCTCAGACGAACCGCAGGCCCACCACGCCGCCGACGATCAGCGCCAGGCACAGCAGGCGCGCGGTCGTGGCGGGCTCGCCGAGGGCCACCATGCCGTACAGCGCGGTGCCCACCGCGCCGATGCCGACCCAGACGGCGTAGCCGGTCCCGACCGGCACCGTGCGCAGGGCGTAGGCGAGCCCGCCCATGCTCAACGCCAGCGCGACGAGGAACAGCAGGCTCGGCCGCAACCGGGAGAACCCCCGCGAGGCCTCCAACGCGGCAGCCCACACCGTCTCCAACAACCCCGACACCACGAGCACGACCCACGCCACAGCTACCCCCTCCCGGGTTTTCTCGTGAAGGGCACCTTCCCTGCGTCAGACGTAGCGAGGGGCACTTTCACTGCATCACAGGCAGGGAATGTGCCCCTCACGACACACCGCCGGCACCGCGGTGCCGCAACGCCTCGTCGTAGAGCTGCTTCTTGGAGACGCCGGTGGCGTCGGCGATCTCGGTGGTGACCGTCTTCAGGCGCTCGCCCGCCGCGACCCGGGCCTCCACTTCACCCACAAGAGTGGATATGTCGACACGTCCGCGTTGCGCACCCTCCACGACGACCGTCGCCTCGCCGCGCACGCCGCGCGCGGCCCAGTCGGCCACCTCGGCGAGGCCGCCGCGCACGATCTCCTCGGAAACCTTGGTCAGGTCCCGGCAGACCACCGCGCGCCGGTCGGCCCCCAGCGCCTCCGCGGCCTCGGACAGGGTC
>NZ_KE387035.1:137169-143320 GCF_000430445.1 Saccharomonospora iraqiensis subsp. iraqiensis | reverse complement strand
CCCCGGCGCTTCCGGCATCCCCGGCGCTTCCGGCATCCCCGGCGCTTCCGGCGCTTCCGGCGGCACGGTCACCGACGCACCGGCGTCCGACGACACCGTGCGCCGGCGCACCGCGAGCACGAGCAGCGCCGCCACGGCGACCAGCGTGTAGCTGGAGCCCGCGAGGTGTTGCCACCAGGCCCAGGCGGTCTCCGGTGTCCCGGGGTCGGTGGACAGCACGACGCCGTGCGGTCCGACCACGAACGCCAGCACCAGCAGCGTCGCCAGGCCCGGGACCCACCACCGGCGTGCTGCGCCGCGGCGCAGCGGGTACGCCAGGGCCACCGCCGCCGGGGCCACCCACACCCAGTGGTGCGACCAGCTCAACGGGGACGCCAGCAGCCCCCAGAAGGCGACCGCGAGCAGTACCGTGACGTCGTCGCCCACCGACCGCGCCCGCCGGGCGGCGAGCAGCGCCACGGCGAGGAACGCCAGCACCAGCAGCACCCACAGCACGAACCGGACGTCGCCCCCGTCCGGCAGCAGACGGTGCAGCACCCCGTTGAACGACTGGTTGAACGCGTACGCGGTGCCCACCTTCCGGTCCGTGCCGAACACGGCGTCGAACCAGAAACGGACCGAGTCACCCGGCGCGAGGGCGAATCCGAGCAGGATCGACCCGGCGAACGTGCCCACGGCGACGGCCGCGGCCCGGTACTGCCGCTTGACCAGGAAGAACAGCACGAAGATCAGCGGGGTCAGTTTGATCCCCGCGGCCAGGCCGGTCAGCAGGCCCCGTGGCCACCGCGTGCGGGGCAGCAGGCAGTCCACCACGACGAGCCCCATCAGCAGCAGGTTGACCTGCCCGAGGACGATCGTCTGCCGGACGGGTTCGATCAGCAGCCACCCGGCCGCGACCGCGGCACCCAACAGCACCGCACCCGTCCGCCTGCCGTGCCTGCGCCCGGCGACGACCGTCGTGGTCGCGAGCAGCGCCACCAGTCCGGCCGCCACCAGCAGCACCGTGGCCACGTCCCAGGGCAGCAGGTGGGCCGGGACGAAGGCGACCGCGGCGAGCGGCGGGTAGAGGAACGGCAGCCCCGTCTCCAGCGGCACGTACTCCCGGAACTCCGGCGAGTACAACGCGAGCCCGTGCAACCAGGCGTAGCCGCCGGTCCGGTAGACGTGCAGGTCGGAGAACCCGACCGGGCTGAGCAGAATCGCCACGGCGGTCACGAGCAGGACACCGAGCGCGATCGTGACCGCTCGGCCGTGTCGACCGGCCCCGGCGTCGTCCCGGGCCCCCACGTCCCGACGGCGCAACGCCGTCTCCCAGCGCACCATGCAGTACAGCCCTCAGTCGTCCCTCGGTGGGAACCGCCCCGGCGAAGCCCCCGTGTCGGGCACCCACCGTACCGACGGGTTGCCCGGCCGTGGCGCGCTCCTGCCGGATCGGCACGGCTCCCGCCGCGGGAGAGCTGCCCGCGACCGGCCGGGTCCGGGCAGCTCTCCCCCGTGTCAGATCAGGCCGAGGGACAACATCGCGTCGGCCACCCGCGTGTACGCGGCGATGTTCGCGCCCGCGACGTAGTTGCCGGGCATCCCGTACTCCTCCGCGGTCTCGCGGCACCGGGTGTGGATACCCCGCATGATCTCCTCCAGCCGGTCCTCCGAGTACTCGAACGTCCAGGAGTCCCGGGAGGCGTTCTGCTGCATCTCCAGCGCGGAGGTGGCGACCCCGCCCGCGTTGGCGGCCTTGCCCGGCCCGAAGGCGACACCGGCGTCCTGGAACAGCTGCACGGCCTCGGGGGTGGTGGGCATGTTCGCGCCCTCGGCGACCACCGTGCAGCCGTTGCGGATCAGCCGCTCGGCCTCCTTACCGGTGATCTCGTTCTGCGTGGCCGAGGGCATGGCCACGTCGCACGGCACGTCCCACACCTGCGCGCCCTCGACGTAGCGGGCGTTGGAGACGGTCTCGGCGTAGCTGGAGAGGCGCTCGCGGCGCACCTCCTTGATGTCCTTCAGCAGCTCGAGGTCGATGCCCTTCTCGTCGACGATGTAGCCGGTGGAGTCGGAGCAGGCCACCACCCGGCCGCCGAGCTGGTGGGTCTTCTCGATCGCGTAGATGGCGACGTTGCCGGACCCGGAGACGACGGCGGTCTTGCCCGCGAAGTCCTCACCGCGCGCGGCCAGCATCTCGTTGACGAAGTAGGCCGTGCCGTAGCCGGTGGCCTCGGTGCGCACCTGGGCGCCGCCGTAGATGAGGCCCTTCCCGGTGAGCACCCCCGACTCGTAGCGGTTGGTGATGCGCTTGTACTGGCCGAACAGGTAGCCGATCTCCCGGCTGCCGACCCCGATGTCCCCCGCGGGAACGTCGGTGTACTCACCGATGTGCCGTTGCAGCTCGGTCATGAAGCTCTGGCAGAACCGCATGATCTCGCGGTCGGACTTGCCCTTCGGGTCGAAGTCGGACCCGCCCTTGCCGCCGCCGATCGGCAGCCCGGTCAGGGCGTTCTTGAAGATCTGCTCGAATCCGAGGAACTTGACGATGCCGAGATACACCGAGGGGTGGAAGCGCAGGCCACCCTTGTAGGGCCCGAGTGCGCTGTTGAACTCCATCCGGAAGCCACGGTTGATGTGGATCTCACCGTTGTCGTCCTCCCAGGGCACCCGGAAGATGATCTGGCGCTCCGGCTCGCAGATCCGCGAGATGATCTTGGCGTCCGCGTACTGCGGGTGCTTGCCCACCGCGGGGCTGATGCTCTCCAGCACCTCACGCACGGCCTGGTGGAACTCGACCTCGCCCGGGTTGCGGGCCAGGACCTCCGCGTAGACGTTCTCGAGCCGTTCGTGGATCGGCACTCTACGACCTCCGCTTCACGGGTCGGGGGTTTCGTTAACACGAGCGAAACACCGTTGTCCCGCACGGAGCAACACCAGGACAGCTTAATCCTCGTCACCTCCCGTCGTGCCGTGAAGGGCACCTTCCCTGCGTGTGACGCAGCGGATGTGCCCCTCACCGCGTCCGACGCGGGGAAGGTGCCCCTCGCGCGCAACCCTGCCGGGGAGGGGGCGGCGGCTACTCGCGCAGGGAGAGGGCGGCCTTGGGGCAGGAGGCCACCGCCTGGCGCACCCGCTGTTCGTTGTCCGCGTCCACCGCACCGACCAGGTGCAGGTTGTCGTCCTCGTCGAGTTCGAACACCTCGGGCGCGACCGCCTCGCAGACCCCGTTCGCCTCACACTGGTCGTAGTCGACGACGACCTCCATGTCTCCTCCTTCATCCTCCCGCGTCCCCGCGGGGCCCTCGTCCGTGACCGGGGCGGGGTGAACTAGAACCTGTTCTATTAGTCGCATACCGTACGGGCCCTGACAAGGGTCGCCGGGAACCGCCGCGGCCGTCCGGGGACCTCTCCGGCAGCCGTGGGGGGCCGCTTCGGCAGACTGTGCCGAGGCAGGACCGGGACGGCGCACGCGGCGACGGGCGCGACCGGCGGTGGACACGGACGGCGGCGGACACGGACGGGGAACGGGATGACCACGGGCACGCACCAGATGGACGACGACCTGCTCGCGGTGGCCGAGGCCGCCACGGGGTTCATGCCCACCGACGAGGGCCTCGCCCTGTACGAGGCGGCCCGGGAACACCTGGGCACCTGGGTCGCCGTGGAGATCGGCAGCTACTGCGGGAAGTCGACGGTGTTCCTCGGCGCGGCCGCCCGGGCCACCGGGGGACGGGTCGTCACCGTCGACCACCACCGGGGCTCCGAGGAGCACCAGCCCGGCTGGGAGTACCACGACCCCGGCCTTGTCGACCCGCACACGGGCACGCTCGACACCCTGGGGGCGTTCCGCCGCACGATCGCCGACGCGGGGCTGGAGGACCACGTCGTCGCGGTGGTCGGTCGCTCGCCGGACGTGGCCGCGTTCTGGCGCACCCCGGTGGACCTGCTGTTCATCGACGGGGGACACACCGAGCGGGCCGCGCAGGACGACCTCACCGGCTGGGCCCCGTGGCTGAGCAGGGGCGGCATCCTGGCCATCCACGACGTCTTCCCCGACCCGCGGGACGGGGGCAGGCCCCCGTTCCACATCTACCGCCGTGCGCTGGACTCCGGGCAGTTCACCGAGGTCTCGGCGACCGGGTCGCTGCGGGTACTGCGCCGGGAGTCCGGTCAGCCGGGCACGCCCGTGGACTGACCACCCTTCGCCGACTCCGCGCAGCCGCACGCCTCCGTCCCGACTCCGGCGGCGTCGGGGAGGCCGTCACCCCGGAAGATGCCCGCGGCCGGGGTGGTCGACGACAGGGCGTCGGCGGCCAGCAGCACCGCCGCGCCGGTCCAGGTCGGACACTCCTCCGGCCAGCGCTTGCCGTCGGCGTAGACCAGGCCGGTCCAGTACGAACCGTCGGGGTCCCGCAGGTGCTGCATCGCCGCGAACTGCTCGTGCGCGGCGGCGGTGTCGCCGACGGCGTCCAGACTGAGCACGAGCTCGCAGGTCTCGGCCCCGGTGACCCACGGGTGGTCGTCCACGCACCGGATCCCGAGGCCGTCCACCACGAAGTCGTCCCAGCGTTCGCGCAACCGCCGCCGCGCCTGCGGCCCGCGCAACGCGCCGCCGAGCACCGGGTAGTACCAATCCATCGAGTACCGGCGCTTGTCGGTGAACGCCTCCGGGTGCGACCGCAGCACGTGCGCGAGACGCCCGAGGGCGATCTCCCAGTCCGGTTGCGGCACGCCCAGGTGCCGGGCCAGGGCCAACGCGCACCGCAGCGCGTGGTGGATGCTGGAGCATCCGGTGAGCAGCGCCTCCGGGTCGACCGCGCCCCGCTCGCCCACGAGCCAGCCGATCGTGCCGTCCGCGTTGGCCGCGCCGAGGACGAACTCCACGGCACGGCGCACCGGCTCCCACATGCGCCGGGCGAACCCGTCGTCGGCGGTGAGCAGCACGTGGTGCCACACCCCCACCGCGAGATAGGCGCAGAAGTTCGTGTCCGCCTCGGCCTGTTCGACCACGCCCTCCCGCACCCACGCGGGCCACGACCCGTCCGGCCGCTGGGTGCGCGCGGACCACTCGTAGGCGGCCACGGCCTCGTCCAGGAACCCGGCCACGGCCAGTCCCATCGCGGACTCGACGTGGTCCCAGGGATCCAGGTGCCCGCCCGGGAACCAGGGGATCGCCCCGGTGGATTCCTGCACCCGGGCGATGGAGGCCGCCGTCGCCACGGCCTGCTCGGCGGAGAGCACCCCCGGCACCGACGGTGCGGCGGTGCCGGCCGGAGCCCCCGCGACCGTGCGGACGCCGCCCCGGTCAGCGGGCGGCAAGCGGCGCCCCCTGCTTGACGAGGTACAGGACCAGACTCTTGCCGAGCACGGGGTTGAGCACCCGTTCCGCGGTGCGGGTCACGGCGGGCGCGGAGAGCATGTCCCACACGAGCAGCCGGTGGTAGGCATCGGTGAGCGGGTGCCGCTCCCGGTCGACCCCGACCGCGCACTTGAGCCACCAGTACGGCGCGTGCAGGGCGTGCGCGTGGTCCCGTCCGATCGCGCGGAGGCCGACCGACTCCAGCTTGTCCCGGAGCTCGCCCTCCCGGTAGATGCGCACGTGCCCGCCCTCGACCTCGTGGTAGGCGTCGGACAGCAGCCAGCACACCCGCTCGGGCAGCCTGGCGGGCACCGTCACCGCGACGGTTCCGCCCGGCCGCACGATCCGGGACAGCTGGTGGATCGCCTTGTCGTCCTCCGGGATGTGCTCCAGGATCTCCGAGGCGATCACGCAGTCGAACGACTCGTCGGGGAACGGCAGGTCCAGCGCGTCCCCGGACACCGTGCGCGCCGCGGCCCCCGGCGGCACCTCGTTCTCGGCCTCCATCGCCGCGAACATCTCGGCCACCTTGGCCAGTTCCGGTTCGTCGTGGTCGAAGGCGACCACGTCGGCCCCGCGCCGGTAGGCCTCGAAGGAGTGCCTGCCCGCCCCGGCCCCGACGTCGATCACCTTGCTGCCCGGCACCACACCGAGCCGGTCGAAGTCCACCGTCAGCATCGCCGTCACCGTTTCCTCTCGTCGTCTCCGGCCGCCCGACACGACTCGATGGACGCCATGTAGCGCTCCACCGTCGCCTCGGCGACCGACCGCCAGCTGTACCGGCGCTGGGCGCGCTCGCGCCCGGCCTCC
>NZ_KE387035.1:123284-137069 GCF_000430445.1 Saccharomonospora iraqiensis subsp. iraqiensis | reverse complement strand
GCCGTCCCCGGACCCCGTGCCGGCGTCGGGGCCGCCGTCGGCCACGCCCGGGTTCCGCTGCGACCCGTCCGCCCTCGGCACGTTCTGGGCGCCGCGCACGGAGATCGGGCTGCCGGGGGGTTCGGCGCAGTAGGCCTCGGTGTTCGGCGGCACGTCCTCGGTCTCGTCGGCCCCGCGCTTGGGGGTCGTCTCGTAACCCTTCGTGCACGATGGGGGATCGAAGAAGTTCAGCACCAGCCCGAGGTGGCCCTCACCGTTCGACGACACCGACTTGGAGAACGCCGAGGCCATCGGCAGGGCGACCAGCAGCTGCTCCACCGCGTCGGTGCGCGCGGCGGTGATCCGCGTCGTGGTGAGCAGGTTCGCCAGCAGCACGCCGGTGGACGTGCCGGTCTCGGCGAGGAACTCGTCGACCTCCCGGCTCAGGCCCGGCGCCCGGTCCACCACGGTGCGCAGGTCCGGGTCCGCCTCCTTCAGCGCACCCGCGATCTCGGAGAACCCGTCGGCGATCCGCAGCAGCTCGTCGCCCTGCTCCCGTTGGGTCTGCAGGACCACGCGACCGTCCGCGAGCAGCTGCCGTGTCTCGGGCAGGTTCTCCCGGGCGGCCGCGGTGAACGAGCCGGTCGCGTCGAGCAGACGCTGCAGGTCCGGCCCCACCCCGCGGAACGCCTCGTGCGCCTCGTCGACGACCGTGCGCACCGACTCGGGGTCCACACTGGACAGCAGATCGTGCGCTCCGGCGAGCAGGTCGTGCGGCATGACGGGGGTGTCCGTGCGTTCCCGGGGGATCACCGCGCCGGGTTCGAGGTAGGGCGCGCCGTCGCGGCGCGGGCGCAGGTCCACGTACTGCTCCCCGACCGCGGAACGGTTGGCCACCACGGCGTCGGTGTCGGCCGGGATCGGTGGTGCGTCGTCGGCGATGTCCAGCTCCGCGGTGAGGCCGTCGCCGTCGAGCTCCAGCGCCCGCACCTGCCCCACGGTCACGCCCCGGTAGGCCACCTCGGCGCCCTCGAAGATGCCGCCGGAGGACCCCAGCTCGACGTGGACGGGGTAGCCGCGGCCGCTGACCAGCCGGTCGAGTCCGGCGTACTTCCCGCCCGCGTAGCCGACCGCGAGCACCGAGATCAGCCCGAACACGAGCAGCAGCACCTTGTTCCGACCGGTCAGTCTCATCGCGTCCCTCCGAGCAGGCCGCCCAGCAGTCCCCCGACGTCGCCCCCGGCCTCGTCCCGGGAACCGGTGTCCGGCTCCGCGGTGCCGGGCAGGGGCAGCGGCGGCACGGAGGCGTCCGTACCGTCCCCGGACTCCCCGCCGGTCCCGGCGGTGTCTGGCCCGTCGGAAGCATCCGTCGGGCCGCCCGCCTCCGCGGGGAGGTAGGCCCCGAGAATGTTCTCCAGTACCGAATCGAGGTTGAGATCCAGCCGGACGCCCACGTTGGCGTAGTCCCCGTGCACGATCCGGTGCCCGAACGCCGGGATCGGGTAGGTGGGCAGCAGCTTCAACGCCTCGGCCAGGTCCGGACCGGTCTCGGCGAGCTTCTCCAGCACCGGCGCCGCCGAGGCGAGGTTGGCCGCCAGGTCGTCGCGCGTGGCCTCGATCACCCTGCTGCCCACACCGGAGAGCTCGTCGAGCGAGCCGAGCATGCCGACGAGCTGGTCCCGCTGGTCGTCCACCACCGCCAGGCCCGGCTCCAGGTGGTCGAGCGCCAGGGTGAGGTCGTCGGACTGCTCGTCCAGCGTCGTGGCGAGGTCGTTCACCCCCTCGATGGCGCGCACGATCTCGCCGCGCTGTCCGTCGAGTTCGGTGGCCAGGTGGTCGGCGCGGGACAGCAGTGCGCGGAACTCGGCCTCGTTGCCGGTCAGCGCGGTGTTCAACTCCCGGACGATCTCCCGCAGCTGTTCGACACCGCCCCCGTTGAGCAGCAGGGACAGCGCCCCGAGCACCTCCTCCACCTGGGCGTGCCGCTCGGTGCGCGCCAACGGGATGGTGGCGCCGTCGGACAGCCGCCCCGCCGGTTCCTCCCCGGCGGACGGGGGCGACAGTTCCACGAACTTCTCGCCGAGCAGGCTGGACTGGCGGAGCTCGGCATCGGCGTTGGCGGGCAGCGCGATCCCGCCGTTGATCGCGAGCTCCACCTCCGCCGACTTCGTGTCCTCGGCGAGCGTGATCCGCTCGACCCTGCCCACCGCCACGTCGTCCACCTTCACGGAGGCCTGCGGCACCAGGTCGAGGACGTCACGGAACTCCACGGTCACCCGGTAGGGGTCGTCACCGAGGTCCGCCCCGCCGGGCAGCGGCGCGGTGTACAGGCCGGAGAAGCCACCGTCGGCGCACCCGGCCACGAGCAGCGTGACGCCGAGTGCCGCGGCGAGCCTGCGCAGCCTCCGCCGCGGCCGCGGCCGTGCCGGTTCCGGTCCCGGTGCGTGTGTCGCCTGGGTCATCGTCCCTGCCTTTCCGGCGGTCACCGTTGCTGTGGACCCGCCGCGATCACCGGCAGGGGCAGCGGGGGCAGCTCACCGCTCTGCATCGCGGACACCAGTGCCGAGATCGGCGGCACCCCGGTCGCCCCGTCCACCACCGGGGCCAGGACCTCGCAGAGCTTGTTCAGCGTCTGTGGCACCTCGTCGGGTGTGGCGAGCCCGACCAGCCGGCACACCGTGGTCACCAGCGGGTTGGTCAGTTCGTTCGCGTTGTAGCGGACCGCGATGGAGCCGCTGTTGGCGTCGTAGGAGTTGATGAAGTTGCTCAACCCGGTGGGCGCGACGTCGATCGTCTCGGCCAACGACGCCCGTTCGTCGACCAGGGTCTGCGTCAGCCCGGCGAGCTTGTCCACGTTGGACGTCATCAGGTCGCTGTTGTCCTCGACGAACCGCCGGACCTCGCCGAGCGCCGTGCCGAGGTCGGACAGCGCGGCCCCGACCTCGTCCGAGTCGTCGGCGAGCAGGTCGGTGACCTCGGCGAGCCTGCCGTAGAACTCCTCGACCGCGGCGTCGCTGTCGGCCAGCACCTCGGTGAACTCCCCGAGGTTGCGCACCGTGGAGAACAGCTCGCCCTTCGAGTCGTCCAGCGTCGTGGCCAGCTCGGACATGCGGGTGATCGTCGTGTTCAGGTCGCGGCCGTTGCCGTCCATGCTCTCGGCCGCCGCGTCGAGCGCGTCCGACAGGGCCCCGTCCGAGTTGGCGCCGTCCGGGCCGAGTGTGCGGGACAGCTCGTCCAGGGTTGAGTAGAGATCGTCGATCTCCATCGGCGTGGCCGTGCGGTCCCGGCCGAGCACCGCACCGGAGGACAGTTCCGGCCCCGACTCGTAGACCGGCGTCAGCTGCACGTACCGGTCGCTGACCAGGCTCGGCGCGACGACCACCGCGCCCGCGTCGGCGGGGATCGGGACGTCGGGCTCCACCGTCATGTCGACCCGGACGTCGTCCCCCTCCGGCACCACCGCGGTGATCGTGCCGACCTCGATGCCGAGGACCCGCACCGACGAACCCTCGTAGAGGCCCACGGCCTTGTCGAAGTACGCGGAGAAGGCGGTCTCCCCGGTGTCGCGCAGCACCCACCACGCCGAGCCCGTGACCACCAGCGCCACCACGCACCCGATCGCGATCCAGCTCCGCACCGACCGTGCGGCCCTGCTCCCGGCTGTCATCGGCCCCCGCTTTCCACACCCTGGTTCGGCGCGGCCATCTCCGGGTCGCACCCGCCCGGGTTGAACGCCGCACCGTCCACATTGATCGTCGGTGGCAGCAGTCCGCAGATGTAGCCCTCGAACCACCGCCCGTTTCCGGTGACGTTGGTGCCGGTCCTGGTGAACGGCCCCAGCAGTTCCAGGCTCCGCTGCAGGTTGCCCCGGTTCCGCTGCAACATGTCGGTGACCGAGTCGAGGCGTTGAAGCGCGGGGCGCAGGTCCTGCTCGTTGTCGGCGACCATGCCGGTCAGTTCCCGCGAGACCCGTTTCGTTCCCCGCAGCAGCGAGTCGATGGCCTGCTCCCGCCCGGCGATCTCGTCGAGCAGCCGGTTGCCGTTGTTTACGATGGCGCGCAGTTTCTCGTTGCGGGAGGCGAGCGTGCCGGTGATCGCGTCGGTGTTGGACAGCAGCCGGGCCAGCTCCGCGTCCCGGGAGGCGACCGTCTCGGACAGGGCGGACAGCCCGCCCAACGCCTCCGACATGGGCGCCGACGTGTCCGACAGGACGTCGGCGACCACGTCGAAGCTGTCCGCGAGCTGCCCGGTGTCGATCTCGTCGACCGTGCCGGACAGCCGGTCGAAGGCCTCCTGCAGCTCGAACGGTGTCCGGGTCCGCTCGACGGGGATCGCCGAGCCCGGATCCTGCGGGGACTCCCCGTCCGGGGTCAGTTCCAGGAACTTGTCCCCGAGCAATGTCTTGATCTTGATGGCGGCGGTGGTCCGGTCGCCGATGCGGGTCGCGTCGAACGAGTCGACGGTGAACGTGGCCCGCACCCGCGTGCCGTCCAGCTCGACCTCGTCGACCTCACCGACCTTCACCCCGGCGATCTGCACCTCGGCCTCGGCCTCGAGCCCGGCCGACTCGGCGAAGTGGGCCGAGTAGGTCGAGCTGGTGTTCAGCATCGGGATCTCGTCGGACCGGTAGGCCGCGACCACCATCAGCACGATCAGTACGAGGCTCACGGCGCCGACCGTGGCCTGGTTGCGTTCCCTGAGCGGTTTCACGAGACCTGGCACCTCTGCGGTTCGTCGGTCGCGGGCAGCGGCAGGATCGGCAGGTCGATGTTGAGTGCCTGCACGCCGATCGTGCCGGTCAGTCCGCACAGGTAGTAGTTGAACCAGCTTCCGTAGCTGGTCACCCGCATGAAGCTGGACAGGTTCTGCGGCAGGTTCTTCAGGATCATCTCGTAGGTCCGCTCCGAGTTCTCCAGCTCACCGGCGAGGTCGTTCAGCGCGCCGACGTTGCGCCGCAACCCGGGGCGCACCTGTTCCAGCAGGCCCGAGGTGGCCTCGGTCAGCTCGGCCATCCCGTCGACCGCCTCCCCGATCGGTTCCCGCTGTTCGGCCAGCCCGGTCACCAGCCGCTCGGTGGTGTCGACCAGGTCGGCGAACCGGGGGGAGCGCTCGTTGACCGTGCCCAGCACCGAGTTCAGGTTGCCGATGACCTCGCCGATCACCCGGTCCCGCTCGGCGAGGGTGCCGGTCAGCGAGCCGATGTGCCGCAGCAGACTGCGGACCGTGCCGCCCTCGCCCTGCAGGACCTGGATCAACTCGTGGGAGAGCTGGTTGACCTGGTCCGGTTCGAGGGCGCGCAGCAGCGGACGGAACCCGTCGAACAGCGCGGTCAGGTCGAGTGCGGGGTCGGTGCGGTCGACCGGGATGGTCCCGTCCGCGGGCAGCGTCCCCTCCCCCGCCACGTCGGTGTTCAGCGACAGGTACCGCTGCCCCACCAGGTTGCGGTACTTCACCGTGGCGGTGACCAGCCGCGGGAGTTCCCGGTCGCGCGCGACGGTGAAGGACACCTCGGCGACGTTGTCGTCGGCGATGGCGATGTCGGTGACCTGCCCGATCTTCACCCCGGCGATGCGCACGTCGTCCCCGGCGTTCAACCCGGACGCACTGGTGATCCGGGCGGTGTAACCGGAGGTCGCCCCGAAGTTCGTGTTCGCGATCGTGGCGGCGAGGACCCCGGTGAGCAGCATCGTCACCGCCGCGAACGCGGTCATCTTCAGCAGCGCGGGCACGAACCGTCTCATCGCAGCTCCACCGTCGTTCCCCGGTACAGCGGACCGAGCAGCATCGAGGTCCACCCCGGTGCGTCCCCGGGGGCGACGCCGGTCGTCGGCGCCTGCAACAGCGACACGAGGGCCTGCTCGGCCGGCGAGTTCGCGGGCCAGGCGCCGCCCGGCGTGCTCCCGCCCCCGTCGGTGCCGGAGGAGTCCTCGAACGGGACGTCGAGTCCCTTGACCGGGCCGGGCAGCGGATTGTCGTCGTGCGGGGTCTCCGGGTGGGTCGACCCGTCCTTCAACGGGCCGCCGGGCGGGTACTGCGGCCACTTGCCCGGTGCGGGCACCTGCGGGTAGCAGCGCGGGCCGCGCTTGTCGTTGTACTCCGGATCGTCCCGGCCGGGCTCGTACTTCCCGCGGTCCCGGGAGATGAACCGGATGACGACGTGGTTGCGCTCGTCCGTGCCGTAGCCGAACGCACGCTCGGCCGCCGGGACCGAACCCGCGAACTGCTCGAACATGCACGGGTACTGCGGCGCGTACTTCGCCAGGACGTCCAGCACCTCCTGGGAGGTGGTGGTCAGGTGGATCAGGTTGCTCTCGTTGGCCTCCAGGAACCCGCCCAGGTTGCCCGCCGCGCTGCTCACCGAGGCGTACAGCGCGCCCAGCTGTTCCCGCTTCTCCAGCAGGGTGCGGGTCGTGGTGGTCGCGTCCGCCATGGCGTCGAGGAAGGCGGGCGCGGCCCGGTCCCAGGTCTCGGCGACGTCGGCGAGTGCGCTGATGTCGGCCTTCATGTCCGGCAGCGACGGCGTGATCCGCTCCAGGTAGCCGGCGAGGTCGCTCACCGTCTCGCCGAGCTGCCGTCCCCGCCCGGACAGGGCGGTCGACATCGCGTTCAGGGTGCTCGACACCTTCTGCGGCTGCACCGCCTCCAGCAACGGCAGCGTCTCCGACAGCAGCTGCTCGACCTCGACCGCCTCGGCGCTGCGGTCCTGCCGGATCACGTCCCCCGCGCGCAGGTGGTCCGTCCCACCGTTCTCGGGGGGCTGGAGGGCGACGTAGCGTTCGCCGAACAGCGTCTTGGGCAGCAGCCGTGCGGTGACCGAGGCGGGGATCCGCTCCAGCGAGTCCGGTTCGAGCGCCAGGTCCAGCTCGGCACCGTCGCCGTCGGTGCCCACGTCGCGCACCTCCCCGACGCGGACACCGTGGATCTTGACGTCGGCGCCGGTCCGCATCTGGGTGCCGAGGCGGTCCATCGTCAGCCGGACCGGTACGGCGTCCGAGAACGCCTTGTTGTAGACCGCGATCGTGGTGGTGATGAACAGCGCCACCACCACGAGGAACACCAGTCCGAGCACCTGGTTCCAGAGTCTGCGCAGCAGCAGTCGTCGCATCGCGCTCATCCGGAGATCCTCACTGTGGTCGACGCGCCCCAGATCGCGAGACTGAGGAAGAAGTCCAGCACCGCCACGAGCACGATGGAGGTGCGGACCGCGCGCCCGACCGCGACGCCGACCCCGGCCGGGCCGCCCTTCGCCGTGTAGCCGTAGTAGCAGTGCGACATGATCACGATCGTGGAGAAGATCAGCACCTTGCCGAACGAGTACAGCACGTCCTCGGGCGGCAGGAAGAGGTTGAAGTAGTGGTCGTAGGTCCCGGCCGACTGCCCGTACATCCAGATGGTGATCTGCCGGGAGGCCAGATAGGACGACAGCAGCCCGACCGCGTAGAGCGGGATCACCGCCGTGACCCCGGCGAGCACCCGCGTGGTGACCAGGTAGGGGAGACTGGGTACGCCCATGACCTCCATCGCGTCGATCTCCTCGGAGATCCGCATCGCGCCCAGCTGGGCGGTGAACCCGCAGCCCACCGTGGCCGACAACGCCAGCCCGGCCGCCAACGGGGCGACCTCCCGGGTGTTGAAGTAGGCGGAGATGAACCCGGTCAGGGCGGCCGTGCCGAGCTGGTCCAACGCGGCGTAGCCCTGCATCCCGACGATCAGACCGGTGAACATGGTCATGCCGATCATCACGCCGAGAGTGCCGCCGATGACCGCGAGCCCGCCCGAACCGAAACAGACCTCGGTGAGCAGCCGCAGCGTCTCCCGGCTGTAGCGGCGGACGGTCCGCGGCGCCCACGCCAGGGCCCGCACGTAGAACAGGAGCTGGGTGCCCAGCCCCTCCAGCGACGCCCCGGGACGCGCGATGATCTCCAGGGTGCGGTCGCCGACCTTCGGGTCGGCCCCGGGGGTGTCCGACATCGGCATCACAGCGCCTTCGGGGGCACGATCTTGAGGTAGATCGCGGTCAGCACGACATTGATCAGGAACAGCAGCATGAACGTGATGACCACGGCCTGGTTCACCGCGTCCCCCACGCCCTTGGGACCGCCCGAGGGGTTCAACCCCCGGAACGCGGCCACGACACCGGCCACGAAACCGTAGAGGAAGGCCTTCAACTCACTGACCCACAGGTCGGGCAACTGGGCCAGCGCGTTGAAGCTGGCCAGGTAGGCACCGGGGGTGCCGCCCTGCATCACCACGTTGAAGAAGTAGCCGCCCAGCACGCCGACCACGCTGACCAGCCCGTTGAGCAGCACCGAGACCACGATCGCGGCGAGCACCCGCGGCACGATGAGGCGCTGGATCGGGTTCACCCCGAGCACCTCCATCGCGTCGATCTCCTCGCGGATCTTGCGCGCGCCGATGTCGGCGCACACGGCACTGCCGCCGGCACCCGCCACGAGCAACGCCGTGATCAGCGGGGACGCCTGCTGCACGATCGCGAGGGCGCTGGCCGCGCCGGTGAACGACTGCGCGCCGATCTGCTGGGTCAGCGAGCCCAGTTGCAGCGCGATGACCGCGCCGAACGGGATGGCCACCAGGGCGGTCGGCAGGATGGTGACGCTGGCGAAGAACCAGCACTGCTGGATCCACTCGCGCCACTGGAACGGACGGCGGGGGATCGCACGCGCCACCTCCCACCCCAGGGTGGCGAGCCGGCCGACCTGGACCAGCGCCCCGTGGCCCGGGAACGGGGGAGAGCCCGCTCTCGCACCCATACAACCTCCGTAGCCGCTCGCCGGTGAACGTGGAAAGGTCGCCGCACCCGCCGTCCGGGCGCCGGGGCGGCCCTAGAGCCGCAGCGCGTGCGTGGCGGTCGCCCCGCCGTCGACGGGGAACTCACCACCGGTGCAGTAGGAACTGTCGTCGCAGGCGAGGAACGCCGCCATCGCGGCGATCTCCTCGGGCCTGCCCATCCGTTTGAGGGCGAGCCGGACCACCGCCGGGCTCGCGTCGACGTCGCCGCCCAGTGCGGTGCGGACCATGTCGGTGTCGATCATTCCGGGGTGGATCGAGTTGACCCGGATCCCCTTGTCCCCGAGCTCCAGGGCGGCGACCTTGGTCATGCCCCGGATCGCGAACTTGCTCGCGGTGTAGGCGCTCACGAGCGGCATCCCCGCCAATCCCTCGACCGACGACACGTTGACGATCGAGCCGCCACCGGCGGCCGTCATCGGTTCAACGACCGACCGCATCCCGAGGAACGTGCCGGTCTGGTTCACCCGGACGATCCGCTCGTAGTCGGCCAGGGCGGTGTGCTCCAACTCCGCGAAGTGCAGCAGCCCCGCGTTGTTGACCAGCACGTCGAGCGAGCCGAACTCGGCGACCGTACGCGCCACCACCGCGCTCCACTGCGCCTCGTCGGTGACGTCGAGGTGTTCGTAGCCCGCGGCGTCGCCGAGCCCGGCGGCGAGGTCCTTGCCCTCGTCGTCGGTGACGTCGGTGACCATCACGCGGGCGCCCTCGTCGACGAACCGCCGTGCCGCCGCCGCGCCCTGGCCGCGCGCGGCCCCGGTGATCAGCGCGACCTTCCCGGACAACCTGCCCATGCCTGCCTGCCTTCCGTGCCTGTGTCGTACCGGCGCGTCCGTGACCCGGGCCGCTACATCATCTCGTCGCCGAGCGGCATCATCACGGTCTTGAGCTCGGTGTAGGCCTCCACCGACGACTGTCCGCCCTCACGGCCGAGTCCGGACTCCTTGAACCCGCCGAACGGCAGGTGCGGCTCGATCTGGAACCCGTTGATCCCGACGGTGCCCGCGCGGAGTCTGCGGGAGACCCGGAAGGCACGCTGGGCGTCGGCGCTGAACACCCCGGCACCGAGGCCGTAGCGGGTGTCGTTGGCCAGGGCGAGGGCCTCCTCCTCGTCGGAGAACGGCACGACCGACAGCACCGGCCCGAAGATCTCCTCCTGGGCGATCGTGGACCCGTTGTCCACGTCGGCGAAGATGGTGGGGGCCACGAAGTTGCCCGCCGCGTACTCGCCGCCGAGCCGTTCGCCGCCGGTCACCAGGCGGGCCCCCTCGGCGCGGCCCTGCTCGATGTAGCCGAGCACACGGTCGAGCTGTTTGCCGTTGATCAGCGGCGCGGACATCACCGCCGGGTCGAACGGGTCGCCGTAGGTGACCGCCGCGGCCATGCCCTCGGCGGCGGCGAGGAACTCGTCGTAGACCTCGCGCTGCACGAGCGCCCGGGTGTTGGACACGCACGCCTGGCCGGACAGGCCGAGGGTGACGGCGCCGACCGTGGTCGCCGCCGCGACGCCGACGTCGGCGGCGTCGGCGAACACCAGCGCGGGGGACTTCCCGCCGAGTTCCAGCGACACCCGCTTGAGCGTGCCCGCGGAGGCCTCCACGATCCGGCCGCCGACCTCCCGGCTGCCGGTGAAACTGATCTTGTCCACGTCCGGGTGCGTGATCAGGCGTTCGCCCGTGGGGTCGCCGGTGCCGGTCACCACGTTCAGCGTGCCCGCGGGCAGGCCCGCCTCGAACAGCAGCTCGACCATCCGCAGCACGGTGAACGAGGCGTACTCGGACGGCTTGAGCACGACCGTGCACCCCGCGGCGAGCGCGGGGGCGACCTTCTGCGCGAAAAGCAGGAACGGTGCGTTCCACGGCAGGATGGCCCCGACCACCCCGAGCGGTTCGCGGAACGACATCGCCAGGTGGTCACCGCCCTGGTAGGGCGGCAGGGTCTGGCCGCCGATCTTGTCCACCCAGCCCGCGTGGTGGTCGAAGGCGTCGGCGGCCACGTCGACCGAGGTGGCGTAGACGCTGCCGAACGAGACCGGGACCGAGTTGTCCAGGGCCTGCAGCCGCCGGAGCTCGTCGGCGTGGGTGCGCAGCAGTTCCGCCGTGCGGCGCAGCACGGCGATGCGGGTGCCCGCCCTGGCGTTCGACCACTCCCCCGCGTCGAAGGCGCGCCGGGCGGCGGCCACCGCGTCGTCCACGTCCTCCGCCGAGGCCACCGCGATGTCCCCGACCTCCTCACCGGTGGCCGGATGGATGTGGGTCCAGGTGGCGCCGTCCCGCGCGGGGACCCACTCCCCGCCGATGTGGAGCCGGCCCGTCCTCAGCCCGACGGACTCGCGGTAGGGCTGCACGGTCAGGGTCATGAACTCGCCTCCATACGCGTCGCCTCCGCCGCCGGTGCCCCGGCCGCAGGAGTCCCGGAGGGCCCGCCGGGCCCGTCACCGGTCCTCACCCGACCGCAAGAGTAGAACTTATTCTCGCATGAATCAATACTCGATTCACACCGGTAACTTGGCCCCTGAGCAGGCTTTTCGCAGAAGAAGCGATCACATGAATAGGTACATGTTCTAGTTCGTGGACGCGACCACGCCCCGGACGCACCCGGACGACGGACGCACGTCGCGACCGGTGTCCTCCAAGTAGAACGTGTTCTACACTGCGGCCGGGCGAGGGTCCCTGCCCTTCCAACGGCCGAGCGGAGGAAACAGATGCGGATCAGCCACGCACCGGAGCAACAGCAGCTGCGCGACGAACTGCGGGCCTACTTCGCCGAACTGATGACGCCGGACCGCCGCGAAGGGTTGACCGGCGAGGGCGGCGAGTACGGCGACGGAACCGCCTACAAGGAGATCGTGCGCACGCTCGGCCGGGACGGGTGGCTGGCCCTCGGCTGGCCGAAGGCCTACGGCGGCCGCGAGTTGTCCATGCTCGACCAGCTCGTGTTCACCGACGAGGCGGCGATCGCGGGCGTCCCGGTGCCGTTTCTGACCCTGAACACCGTCGGCCCGACCATCCTGCGGTTCGGCACCGACGAGCAGCGGGAGCACTTCCTGCCCCGGATCGCCGCGGGCGAGCTGCACTTCTCCATCGGCTACTCCGAGCCCGAGGCGGGCACCGACCTCGCCGCCCTGCGCACCCGCGCCGTGCGGGACGGCGACGAGTACGTGATCAACGGCCAGAAGATGTGGACCAGCCTCATCGAGTACGCCGACTACGTGTGGCTCGCCGCCCGCACCGACCCGGACGCACGCAGGCACAAGGGCCTGTCGATCCTCATGGTCCCGACCACCGCCGAGGGCTTCTCGTGGACGAAGGTGCACACCGTGGCCGGGCCCGGCACGAGCGCGACGTACTACTCCGACGTCCGCGTGCCGGTCTCCGCGCGGATCGCCGGGGAGAACGAGGGCTGGCCGCTGATCACCAACCAGCTCAACCACGAACGGGTCGCCCTCACCTCCGCCGCACCGCTGCAGGCGGCACTGGCCGAGGTGACCGACTGGGCCCGGGAGACCGACCACCCCGGCGGCGGCCGGATGATCGACTCGGAGTGGGTGCGGATGCACCTGGCCCGCGTCCACGCGCACACCGAGTACCTCAAGCTGCGCAACTGGAAGGTGGCCTGGGCCGCCGCCGAGAGCGAGCTCGGGCCGGGCGAGTCCTCGGGGACGAAGGTGTTCGGCACCGAACTCGCCACCGAGGCCTACCGGCTGCTGATGGAGGTCCTCGGTGCGGCGGGCATGGTCCGGGACGGCTCACCGGGCGCCGCACTGCGCGGCCGGATCGAGAGCGCACACCGCTCGGCGCTGATCCTGACCTTCGGCGGCGGCACGAACGAGATCCAGCGTGACCTCATCGCGGCCACGACCCTGGGCCTGCCGGTCACCCGCTGACCGGTGGTCGGCGTGGTTCGAGGACGACGACCGGGATCGTGCGGTCCGTCCACGCCTGGTAGGTCTCGAAGTCCGCGTAGAGGTCGACCAGGCGCGTCCACAGGCCGGCGCGTTCGTCGCCGGTGGCCACGCGCGCCCGGACCGGCCGCACCTCCCCGCCGACCTGCACGACCGTGTCCGGGTGCGCGAGGAGATTGCGGTACCACTGCGGGTGCCGGGGCAGCCCGCCCTGCGAGGCGACCACGACGAGATCCGCGCCGTTGTCCAGGTACAGCAGCGGCGTGGTGAACCAGCGGCCGGACCGTCTGCCCCGGTGGTCGAGCAGCAGGGTCGGCACGGGCTTGCGGAAACCGGAACCGATCCGCCATTTCCCGCCGAGCCGGCCGTCCGTGGCGCGGTAGACCCACGTCTGCACCCGGGATCCGTACTTGATGATCCTGGCGACGACGGGCGAGTCGAGCTGGTCCGGTCGGTTGTTCGCGTCCATCGGTACCTCCCGGGCGGGAGTAGATCACGACCGACGATCCCGGCAGGAGCCCGGTCCCGCTGTCCGAAACGGATCCGTCGCGGCACTTCCGCCACCGGGTGCGGCCCGGTTAGTGTCGGACGGCGACGAGCGACGCGACGGGGCGCGATCGCAGCGAAGGGACGGTCCATGGATTTCTCGCTCACCGAGGCCCAGAACGACCTCGCCGGGCTCACCCGCCGCATCGTCGGTGACCACGACACCGCGGCGTCGTCCGGGGCGCACGGCAGCGGCGGGTTCGACCGACCACTCTGGACGAAGCTCGCCCGGGCCGGGATTCTCGACGCCGCGCTGCCCGCGTCGGTCGGTGGCGGGGGATTCGGCGTCCTGGAGCAGTGTTCGGTACTGATCGAGCTGGGCCGCGCGGTGGCGCCCGTGCCGTACCTGTCCACCATCGCGGCGGCGGCCTCGACCCTGGCGGAGTTCGGCGACGGCGCGGTGTTGGAGCGCAGGCTGGTGCCGGTGATCCAGGGGCGGCAGGTGCTCGCCGTGGCACTGCCGGACGCCGCCGCACCCACCGGTTGCACCCTCCGGCCCGACGCGGCGGGGTGGCGGCTGTCCGGGACGGTCACGGCGGTGCCGTTCG
>NZ_KE387035.1:119494-123184 GCF_000430445.1 Saccharomonospora iraqiensis subsp. iraqiensis | reverse complement strand
CGGCCGCGGCCGCCGGGGCGGTGAGCGTGGCCGACACGGCAGCGGTGGCGAGTGCGGCGGTGACGAGGCGGACCGACTTCATCGGCGTCTCCACTTCGGCGAATCGTGCGGATTGTTTTCGGAAATGTTTCGGAACCGATCGAGCGGATCGGAGCGTAGATCCGGCCGTGCGGAATCGTCAAGACCGGCCCGTGGATCGCGTTGTTGACAGCATTGTCCGGGCAATCTACGTTCCCTTCGGACGAACGGTATCGCCCGAAACTTTTCGGAATTCGGTTCGACGTGGACAGGAGAGTGGGATGCCCGACACGCGCACACGGACCCGGACCCTGGTCGGACTCCTGGCCACGCTGCTGGCCGTCGTCCCGGCACCGGCCCCGGCGGCCCAAACTGCAGCGACCGACGATTCGGTGGCCCGGGATTCGGCGGCCAGGGATTCGGCGGCCACGGCCACCGGGGCGGACAGCGGAATCGTCGACTCCACCCGGCACGGCGGGCGGGCCGTCGGGCTCACCTTCGACGACGGACCCGACCCCGAGGACACCCCCCGGCTGCTGCGTGTCCTGCGCACGCACCACGTCAAGGCGGTGTTCTGCCTGTGGGGTGAGCACGTCCGACAGCACCCGGACCTGGTCCGGCGGATCGTCGCCGACGGGCACACCCTGTGCAACCACACGATGCGGCACGACGACCTGAGCACTCTGCCGCCCGAGGAGATCCGCGCCGACCTGCGCCGCACCAACGCGGCGATCCGGGAGGCGGTGCCGCACGCCCGGATCCCCTACTTCCGCGCTCCCTACGGCGCCTGGGGCGACTCCCCACGGGTCGCCGCGGACCTGGGGATGCAGCCGCTCGGCTGGCGACTCGCGTTCGAGGACTGGAACCCGCCCGGGACGGACGAACTCGTGCGCCGGATCCGGGAGGGCGTCACACCGGGAGCCGTGGTGCTGCTGCACGACGGGGGCGGCGACCGCAGCCAGACGGTCGACGCGGTGGCCCGGATCGTGCCCGGGCTGCGCGCCGAGGGTTGGCACTTCGCACTCCCCGCCCCGAGGCCACGCCCGTGACGGGCGCCCGGCCCGGGTGGTCTCAGTGGCGTCGGCCGATGCGCTGCGCGGCG
This sequence comes from Saccharomonospora iraqiensis subsp. iraqiensis, assembly GCF_000430445.1. Taxonomy (GTDB): domain Bacteria; phylum Actinomycetota; class Actinomycetes; order Mycobacteriales; family Pseudonocardiaceae; genus Saccharomonospora; species Saccharomonospora iraqiensis. The sequence continues at coordinate 122,064 of NZ_KE387035.1, read as the reverse complement.
TCCCGGATCTCGCCGACCAGTTCCTCCAGCACGTCCTCCAGGGCCACCACACCCTGCCGGGTGCCGTCGGCGTCCACGACCCGGGCCAGATGGGTGCCGCGCTGCCGCATCTCCCCCAGGGCACGGTGCAACGGATCGGTGGGGCGCAACGTGGCCATCCCCCGCAACCGGCTCCCGGCGACCGGGCGGGTGCGTTCCCCGGGGTCGGACTCGAGGACGTCCTTGAGATGCACGTAGCCGAGCAGGCTCCCGTCCTCCCCCGTCACGGGGAACCGCGAGAACCCGGTCTCTGTCGCGCGGGCCTCCACCTGCTCGGAGGTGACGTCCCCGGGCACGGTGACCAGTGCGTTCTCCGGGATCAGCACGGAGCTGACGGTGCGTTCGTGGAAGGACAGCGCGCCCGTGAGCAGTTCGTGCTCGCGCGCGTCGAGCAGCCCTTCCCGCCGGGACTCGGCGACCAGCGCGGCGACCTCCTCCTCGGTGTAGGTGGAGCTGACCTCCTCCCGGGGCTGCACCCGGAGCAGGCGCAGCACACCGTTCGAGACCGCGTTGAGCGCGACGATGACGGGCTTCAGCACCCACACGACCGCCGCCAGGGCCGGGCCCAGCCACAGTGCCGCCCGGTCCGGACCGGCCAGGGCGAGGTTCTTCGGCACCATCTCCCCCAGCACCATGTGCAGGAACACCACGATGAGCAGGGCCAGCGCGAAGGCGACGGGGTGCAGCAGCGCGTCCGGCACCCCGGCCGCGGCGAACGGCACCTCCAGCAGGTGCGCGACCGCGGGTTCGCCGACCGCGCCCAGCCCCAGCGAGCACAGGGTGATGCCGAGCTGGGCCCCGGTCATCATCAGCGTCACCCGCTCCATCGCCCGCAGGGTGGTGCGCGCGCGGCGTGACCCCGCCTCGGCCTTCGGCTCGATCTGCGTCCGCCGGGCGGACACCAGGGCGAATTCCGCACCGACGAAGAACGCGTTGCCGATCAGCAACGCGACGGCGATCAGGATCCCGCCCATCACCGGAGCCCTCCGGACGTGGCGTCCGTGTCCGGGGGGCCGACCTCGTCGAGATCGACACGGTCCACCCGGAAGCCGTCCATCCGCCGGACCGTCAACCGCACCGTCCGCTCCCCCGCCGACACCTCCACCCGGTCCCCCTCGACGGGGAGCCGGTTCAGCTCGTGGTTGATCAGACCACCCACGGTGTCGTAGTCCTCCCCCTCCGGGAGCGGGACGCCGGTCAGCTCGGCGACCTCGTCCGGACGGAGCAGGCCGGACAACCACCACGACCCGTCGGCCCGCCTGCTCGCCTTCGTGGTCGTCCGGTCGTGCTCGTCGGTGATCTCACCGACGATCTCCTCGACGAGGTCCTCCAACGTGACCACGCCCGCGGTGCCGCCGTACTCGTCGGCGACGATCGCGAGCTGGAGACCGCCCCGGCGCAGCAGCGCCAGCAGTCCGTCGAGCTGCATCGACTCCGGCACCAGCACGGACGGCACCATGACCTCGGACACCGTCCGCCTGCCGCGCTCGTCGACGGGGACGCCGACCGCGTGTTTGAGGTGGACGATGCCCACGGGGTCGTCCGCACCGTCGCCGAACACCGGGAACCGGGAGTGGCCGGTCCTCCGCGCGAGTGCGCTGATCTCCGCCACCGGGGTGTCCGGCCGCACCGACCGCACCCGCCGCCGCGGGGTCATCACCTCCGCCGCGGTCCTGTCCCCGAATTCGAGGGAGCGGGTGACCAGCCGGGCGGTCGGCTCGTCCATCGTGCCCTGCGCCCCCGAGCGTTGCACCAGCGAGGCGAGCTCCCGCGGCGACCGTGCCGAGGCCAACTCCTCCTGCGGCTGCACACCGACCCACCGCAGCAACCGGTTGGCGCTGCCGTTGAGGAACCGGATCAACGGCGACGTCGCCGTGGTGAACCCGCGTTGCGCACCCGAGACCGCCCGGGCCACCCGCAGCGGGCGCGCGATCGCCACGTTCTTCGGCACCAGCTCGCCCGCCAGCATCTGGAACACCGTGGCCGTCACGAACGCCACCGTGAACGACACCGGACCCGCGGCCGCCCCGAGCCCGACCGTCCCGAGCGGTCCGCGCAGGATCGTCGCGAGCGAGGGTTCCGCGATGAAACCCACGATCAGGCTCGTGACGGTGATGCCGAGTTGCGCCCCGGACAGCTGGGTGGACAGCGACCGCAGCGCCGCGAGCACCCCGCGGGATCGGCGGTCGCCGGCCTCCGCCTCGGTCTCGACGGTGGCGCGGTCCACGGTCACCAGGCTGAACTCCGCGGCCACGAACAACGCGTTCGCCGCGACGAGCAGCACGGCGACGACCAGCAGGACCCACTCGGTCACACGACACCCCCGGCCGGGTTCACGACTCGTGACACTCCGATATGCCCGGGATCGTCGCCGTCCATGTCCGGGGCAACGGAGCTGTGCGACGCGGCGTCCCCCGGGACGACGGTCCGCGTCGGGTGCCGGACGGCACGCGCCCGGGGCCTCCGCGCCGGCACGAGATCGCCCGCGTCACGGCACGGGGACCCGCGACGCGGACGGACGGGCGCGGACG
>NZ_KE387035.1:109372-119394 GCF_000430445.1 Saccharomonospora iraqiensis subsp. iraqiensis | reverse complement strand
CCCGCCGACGGGGCGGCGGCGTGGGCGGCGGTGCGGGGGGCGGTGCGGGCGGCGGGGCGGGAGCATCCGGCGGAGCGTAGTAACCCGGCGCAGAATAGGGCGGTGGATAGTGGTAGCCGTGGTAGCACCACGGTCCGTGTCCACACCAGCAATGCATCGGCGGCACCTCTCGACGTTCTTCCCCGTCGAGGTTGCTCCGCCCACACCGGGCAATCCAGGGACGAACGACCCGACCTCGGAGGCGGCAGGACCCGTGAGGGCTGCCGAGGCTCCGCGGCGCTCGTACCCCGCACCCCGCACGGTGACGGCGGACGGAAGGAGGACCGGGGGCTGTGTCGACGCTGGCCTGGATCACCATCGCGGGCGTGACGATGGCCCTGCTGGCCCTGTCCGGCAGCATCACCCTCGTCCTGCCCGAACGGATCTTCAACCGGGTCGTGCTCCCCCTGGTCGCGCTGGCCGCGGGGTCGCTGCTCGGCGGCGCCCTGTTCAACATGCTCCCCCACTCGATCGACGAGCTGGGCAACACCCTCCCGGTCTACGTCTGGTTCGCCGCCGGACTGCTCACCTTCCTGGTGCTGGAGCAGTACCTGCACTGGCACCACTGCCACCGTCCCGTCGGCGCCCACCGGCCGGTCGGCTACCTGATCCTGGTCGCCGACGGCCTGCACAACCTGATCGGCGGGCTCGCCATCGGCGCCGCCTTCGTCACCGACATCCGGCTGGGCATCATCACCTGGCTGATCGCCGCCGCCCACGAGGTCCCGCAGGAACTGGGCGACTTCGGCATCCTCATCCACAGCGGGTGGTCGCGGGCCCGCGCCCTCGCGTTCAACCTCGTCTCCGCCGCCACGATCCTGCTCGGCGCACTGGCCGCCTACGCCCTGTCCGGACAGTTCAATTCGGCCGTGCTCCTCCCGTTCGCCGCGGGCAACTTCGTCTACATCGCGCTGGCCGACCTCGTCCCCGAACTGACCACCACCCCGGCGGCCCACGAGAAGACCATCCACACCCTCGGCGTCGCCGCCGGGCTGCTGCTGTTGTTCGGTGTCGCCCTCGTCACCTGAGATGCGTCGGGGTGACCCGCACCCCGACGCATCCCGGTCAGCCGCGACCGAACAGTTTGCGCAGGAACCCGCCTGCGCCGCCGTTACGGGTCTCCGCGGTGCAGGCGCACCGCTGCGACTTCGGCACGCCCGCGAGCACCTGTTCCACATGTTGGCCGCATCCGGCGTAGGTCGGCTTACCGCACGTGCGGCACGCGACACGACGACACATGAGTCACCCCTCCTGTTCGACCTGGTAGCCGGCCTCGCTCCAGTCCACCGTGCCGCCGGCGACCGAGACCGCCCGCGCACCGGCGGCGTTCATCGCCTCCGCCGCGGTCAGACTGCGCCGTCCGGAACGGCAGATCACGTGCACCTCCTCGCCGGTGAACCGGCCGGGGGAGGCCAGCACGTCCTCCAGGGGCACGTTGACCGCCCCCGGGACGTGCCCGGACGCGAATTCCTCCGGGGAACGCACATCGATCACCCGGCTCCCCTGCCGCCACACGGCGGCGAAGTCGTGCACACCGATCTCCGGTACCTGTTCGGACATCGCTCCTCCTCCAGTGGTCGGGGCGCCGAGGCCGCGGGGCCCTGGCGCGGTCGATGATACCCCCCGGGGTATCTGTCGGAGACGTCCGGGGCCGACCGGGCGCACCCGGTTTGCGCAGGCCGGACCCGGGTAATACGCGACCAGCAGAAATCCGACCCGAGCGCGAGCCGACACGACAGCGACCGGAGGGGCGGAAATGGCGACCGACCTCGCCGCGGTGCTGGGCGACGACGCCGAGCAGCTGCTGCACCACGAGTGCGGGAGCATGCCGAAGGACGACCTGCACCTGCCCGGGCCGGACTTCCTCGACCGGATCTGGCAGGACTCCGACCGCGGCCCGCGCGTGCTGCGCAGTCTCGCGACGTTGACCGGGCACGGCAGGCTCGGCGGGAGCGGCTACCTGTCGATCCTCCCCGTCGATCAGGGCGTGGAACACTCCGGCGCGTCCGCGTTCGCGCCGAACCCCCGGTACTTCGACCCGGAGAACATCGTCCGACTCGCCCTGGAGGGCGGGTGCAACGCGGTGGCGTCCACCCTGGGGGTGCTCGGCTCCGTGGCCCGCCGGTACGCGCACCGGATCCCGATGATCCTGAAACTGAACCACAACGAGCTGCTCACCTACCCGAACATCCACGACCAGACGCTGTTCGCCTCGGTGCGCCAGGCGTTCGACCTCGGTGCCGTGGCGGTGGGGGCGACGGTGTACTGGGGCGCCGAGGTCTCCCGCCGGGAACTCACCGAGATCAGCGCGGCGTTCGCGGAGGCGCACTCACTGGGCATGGCCACGGTCCTGTGGTGCTACACCCGCAACCCGGCGTTCGCGACCGAGGACGCCGACTACCACGTCTCGGCCGACCTGACCGGGCAGGCCAACCACCTGGGCGTGACGTTGGAAGCGGACCTGGTGAAACAGAAACTCCCGGAGAACAACGGCGGATACCCCGCCCTGTCGTTCGGGAAGACCCATCCGGCGGTGTACGACCGCTACATCGGGGACAACCCGATCGACCGCTGCCGCTGGCAGGTGCTGAACAGCTACGCGGGGCGGGTCGGGATGATCAATTCCGGCGGAGCCTCCTCCGGCGCCTCCGACCTGCACGACGCGGTCCGCACGGCGGTCGTCAACAAGCGGGCGGGCGGGATGGGCGTCATCGCCGGCCGCAAGGTGTTCCAACGCCCGACGGACGAGGGGATCGACATGCTGCACGCCATCCAGGACGTCTATCTCGACTCCACGGTCACCGTCGCGTGAGTCCGGGCCCTGCGGGGCGGCACAGGACGGGAGAAGGACCCGAGTGAGTGAGTGGAGCCTGCGCTACACCGGCTACGCCCCGGCCGAGGAACGGTTGCGCGAGGCGCTGTGCACCGTCGGCAACGGCTATCTGGCCACCCGCGGCGCGGCCCCGGAGGCCGCGGCCGACGGCACCCACTACCCGGGCACCTACGCCGCCGGGGTGTACAACCGGCTGCGCACCGACGTCGCCGGTACCACCGTGGAGAACGAATGCCTGGTGAACCTGCCGAACTGGCTGCCGGTGACCTTCCGGATCGACGACGGCCCCTGGTTCACCCCGGACTCGATGGAATTGCTGGAGTACCGCCAGTACCTCGATCTCCGGCGGGCGTTGCTGGTGCGCCACCTGCGGTTCCGGGACCCCGCGGGGCGCACCACGACGGTCACCCAGCGCCGGTTCGCGCACATGCGGTTCCCGCACGTCTGCGCACTGGAGACCACGGTGGCGGCGCACGACTGGTCCGGCCGCCTGGAATTCCGCTCCGGCCTCGACGGCGGCGTCGACAACAGCCTCGTGGAACGCTACCGCGATCTCGCGGGCCGGCACCTGGACCTCGTCGCCGCACGGGAACTGCCCGGTACCGGTGTGCTGCTGGAAACGGCGACCACCCAGTCCCGGATCCCGGTGGCGATGGCGGCGGGCAACACGGTGCGCGTCGACGACGGACGGGACGCGGACGCGCACCGCCTCGTCACGGACGGCCCGTGGATCGGGCACGACCTCGCCGTCGACGTGACCGCGGGACAGTCGGTGACCCTGGAGAAGACCGTCACCGTCTACACCGGACGGGACCGGGCGATCTCCGAACCCGCCGTCGAGGCCGCCCGCTGGCTCCCCCGGCTCGGCCCGTTCGACACCCTGCTGGAAAGTCACACGCTGGCCTGGGCCCACCTGTGGGACCGCTTCCACCTCGACCTGGAGAACCGGCCGGAGGAACTGCGCGTCATCCGTCTGCACCTGCTGCACCTGCTGCAGACGGTCTCGCCGAACACGGCCGAACTGGACGCCGGGGTCCCCGCCCGGGGGCTGCACGGGGAGGCCTACCGCGGGCACGTGCTGTGGGACGAGCTGTTCGTGTTCCCGCTGCTGAACCTCCGGCTGCCCGCGCTGACCCGGTCCCTGCTGCGCTACCGCCATCGGCGACTGCCCGAGGCGCTCCAGGCGGCGCGCGAGCACGGGTACCGGGGCGCGATGTTCCCGTGGCAGTCCGGCAGCGACGGCCGGGAGGAGAGTCAACGGCTGCACCTCAACCCGCACTCGGGCCGCTGGATCCCCGACCCGACACGGCGACAGCACCACATCGGGCTCGCCATCGCCCACAACTGCTGGCAGTACTACCAGGCCACGGGCGACCGGGAGTTCCTCACCCACCACGGGGCCGAGATGCTGATCGAGATCGCCCGGTTCTGGTCCGACCTGGCCACCTACGACCGGGCCCGCGACCGGTATGTCATCCGTGGCGTGATGGGCCCGGACGAGTTCCACTCCGGGTACCCGGACGCGCCCGGCGCCGGGGTGGACAACAACACCTACACCAATGTCCTGACCGTGTGGACCCTGCTCCGGGCGGCGGAGGCACTGGAGGCCCTGCCCGACCGGGTCCGCTCGGAACTGGTGCAGCGACTCGATCTGCGGCCCGAGGAGCTCCAGCGGTGGGACGACATCAGCCGCGGCATGTTCGTCCCGTTCCACGACGGCGTGCCCAGCCAGTTCGAGGGCTACGCCGACCTGGCGGAGCTGGACTGGGCCGCCTACCGGCGGCGCTACGGCGACATCCAGCGGCTCGACCGGATCCTCGAGGCCGAGAACGACGACGTCAACCGGTACCGGGTCGCCAAGCAGGCCGACGTGCTGATGCTGTTCTACCTGTTCTCTGCCGACGAACTGGCCGGGCTGTTCCGCCGACTCGGCTACCGCCCGGCCCCGGACACGATCCCCCGCACCGTCGACTACTACCTCGCCCGCACCACCCACGGGTCCACGCTGTCCGCCGTGGTCCACGCCTGGGTACTGGCCCGGTCCCACCGGGACCGGGCACCGGAGTTCTTCCGGCACGCGCTGGCCTCGGACGTGACCGACATCCAGGGCGGCACCACGGCCGAGGGCATCCACCTCGCGGCCATGGCCGGCAGCGTCGACCTGCTGCAGCGCTGCTTCGCCGGTCTCCAGACCCGGGACGGCCGGCTGGTGTTCAACCCGTACTGGCCCGCATCACTCGGCACGCTCGAATTCACCGTCCTCTACCACGAGCACCCGCTGCACATCCGGGTCAACGGCCGGCGGATCGACGTCGCCGCCGGTACCGGGTCGCAGCGCCCGGTCGAGATCGCCTGCCGCGGGGAGACCGCTCTGCTCGACCCCGGATCCACCGTGCACTTCCCGTGCTGAACCCACCGTGAGGAAGGAGCCGACCACGGCACGGCGGGGACGGTCGAGGTGTTCGCGGAGGACTACGTCCCCGTCATCGGTGACCCGCGCGGCTCCGGCGACTCGGGCGGCGAGAGGATCGAGACCAAACGCCGTCCGCCACGGCTCACACGGCTGGCAGCAGCTCAGGTGTTGACGACCTCCCGGTACGTGCTCAACACATCCTTCACCGCGTCGGTGACGGGCGGGTCCTCGACGAGTGCCGTCCAGGTGTAGGCGTCGTGTTCCCGAAGCTCGATCGGCTCCGGCACGCGGACCTCCACGGCGAAGTTGAACTGGCGGCTCCTCCTGCCGCTCCCACCGACGTAGTCGAAGCTACCGAGGTAGTCGCGGACAGCGGTCACGTCCAGCCCGGTCTCCTCCCTGACTTCGCGGATCAGGGCCGCGTCGAGCGATTCGCCTGCTTCGACCTTGCCGCTGGGCAGCTCGACGATGCTCCCCATGAAGTCGCCCTCGGGACGCTGGAGCAGCAGCACCTTTCCGTCGTGCTGGACGACACCACCGACGACGAGCTGCTGCACGCCGTCGAGGTCGGCTTCGGCCGTGAGTCGGGAGAGGAGTGTCCGGTCGGTCATGTCGATCATTCCTTCAGGTCTCGATACCGGTCGGCGACTTGGTGGGACGCATTGACACAGCTGTCGACTCGCGGCTGTCCGGAGCGAATCCGCCACGGTGGGCGTACCGATGGCAGTATGCGTCCATGCGTACCACGGTGGAACTGCCTCCGGACCTGCTGCGTGCGGCCGAGGCCGATGCCGCTGCCCGAGGTGAGACGCTGAATGAGTTCCTCACCCGGGCGGTCGTCCACGAGCTGAGTGCGACAGTCGCTCCGCCACCCGTACGGGTGCGGTTACCACTCGTCCCGAGTGAGCGTCCGGGTGGCGTCGACCTCACCCCCGCCGAGATCGAATCGATCTTCGCCGCCGAGGACGCCGAGCGGGCCGGCAACTCATGATGCTGCTCGTGTCACGAGGCGGAGGACTCAGCGATGTCCGGACCGTTCCCTGAACCCGCCGTACGACTGCAGGAGGGGGACAGCACTCATGCCACCGCGTGCGAAGAAGGGACCGTCGGTGCCGTCGACGGTGTCGGAGCTCAAGGACACGCTGTGGAAGGCGGCGGACCGGCTGCGCGGATCACTGCCCGCCAGCCGGTACAAGGACGTCATCCTCGGCCTGGTCTTCCTGAAGTACGTCTCCGATGCCTACGACGAGCACCGCGAGACGATCCGCGCGGAATTGTCCGCTCAGGGCCACGACGAGGACCGGATCGCCGGGCTGGTCGACGACCCGGCGACGTGTCGGGACCACGGTGTGTTCGTCGTCCCGCCCGCGGCCCGCTGGTCGTACCTGGCGGCGCACGCGAAGGGTGAGCCCGCCGGCCACACCGGACCCGCCCGGACCGTCGGCCAATTGATCGACGAGGCGATGGAGTCGGTCATGGCGGCCAACCCCACGCTCCGGGGCACGCTCCCCCGGCTGTACGACGGGGAGACCATCGACCAGCGCCGACTCGGCGAACTGCTCGACCTGTTCGACGGTGCGCGGTTCAGCAGGCGGGGCGCGCACCGCGCCCGCGACCTGATGGGTGAGGTGTACGAGTACTTCCTCGGCCGGTTCGCCCGTGCCGAGGGCAAGCGGGGCGGGGAGTTCTTCACCCCGCCGAGCGTGGTCAAGGTGCTCGTCGAGGTGCTCGAACCGTCGAGCGGCCGGGTGTACGACCCGTGCTGCGGTTCCGGCGGCATGTTCGTCCAGACCGAGAAGTTCCTCCACGAGCACAACGGGGATCCGACGAACATCACCGTCCACGGCCAGGAGAGCAACGAGGAAACCTGGCGGATGGCGACGATGAACCTCGCCGTCCACGGCCTCGACAACTCCGGCCTCGGCGCCCGCTGGGACGACACGTTCGCCCACGATCATCATGCGGGCGTGCGGATGGACTACGTGCTGGCCAACCCCCCGTTCAACATCAAGCACTGGACGCGCGACGAACGGGATCCGCGCTGGCAGTTCGGTGTTCCGCCCGCCACCAACGCGAACTACGCCTGGATCCAGCACATCCTGTGGAAGCTGAGTCCCACCGGCAGCGCCGGTGTCGTCCTGGCCAACGGCTCCATGACCAGCCGATCCGGCACCGAAGGCGACATCCGCGCGAACCTCGTCGAGGCCGACCTCGTCTCGTGCATGGTGGCCCTGCCGACCCAGCTGTTCCGCAGCACCGGCATCCCGGTGTGCCTGTGGTTCTTCTCCCGGGACAAGACCGCGGGGCCGGGTGGCGCGGTGGACCGCACCGGTGAGGTCCTGTTCATCGACGCCCGCCACCTCGGCCACCTGGTCGACCGCGCCGAACGCGCACTGTCCGACGACGACATCGCCGCCATCGCCGACACCTACCGCGCCTGGCGCGGCACCCGGTCGGCCACCGAGAGGGAACTCGGGTACGCGGACGTGCCAGGCTTCTGCAGGTCGGTCGATCTGGCCGGAATCCGGGCCGCCGACTACGCACTGACCCCCGGCCGGTACGTCGGCACACCCGCGATCGAGGACGACGGCGAGCCGATCGACGCGAAGATCCGGCGGCTGCACACCGAACTGCTGGCGGCGTTCGACGAATCGGCGCGGTTGGAGAAAGCCGTCCGTGCGCAGCTGGAACGCACCGATGGGTGAGACATTGGGTGCGCTCCTCGCCGCGACGGGCGGTTCGATCAGGACCGGCCCGTTCGGCACCGTCCTCAGCGCGGCGGAATACACCGCACACGGCGTTCCGGTGGTCTCCGTCGGCGAACTCGACCACGGCGCGATCCGCCTCCGGGAGACGACGCCGCGGGTGGATGCGGACACCACGGACAGGATCCCCGAGTACCTGCTGCGGCCGGGGGACGTCGTGCTCGGACGCAAGGGCGCCGTCGATCGTTCCGCCTGGGTGCGGCCGGAGGAGGACGGATACTTCCTCGGCTCCGACGGGATCCGGATCCGGTTCGCCGAGGGCGTCCATTCCCGGTTCATGGCCTACCAGTTCCGGTCCCCCGCCGTCCGGGAATGGTTGCTCCGGAACGCCGCCGGGACGACGATGCCCTCCCTGAACGAGCGAGTCCTGCGACAACTGCCACTCACCGTCCCGGGCCCGGGCACCCAGCGGGCGATCGCGGAGGTGCTGGGCGCGCTCGACGACAAGATCGCGAACAACGACCGCATCGTGCTCGTCACCGACCGGCTCTGCGCCGCGGACACCGCGAAGGCGAGCGCGGAATCCGGCACCCCACGCCCCCTGCGGGACGTGCTGACCCTGGCCTACGGCAGGTCGTTGCCTGCGGCGAGGCGCGTCCCGGGGCCCGTCCCCGTGTACGGCAGCGGCGGCCGGTGCGGACACCACTCGGTGGCACTGGTGGACCGGCCGGGGATCGTCGTGGGCCGCAAGGGCACGGTCGGCGCGGTCCACTGGGCGGACGGTCCGCACTTCCCCATCGACACCACCTACTCCGTGCAACCGGTCCGACCCGGAACCGACGAGGTGCTCTACCACCTCCTCCGGACCGTACGGCTCGGCGCGCTGGACTCGGACTCCGCCGTTCCGGGACTCAACCGGGAGGAGGCCTACCGGCAGACGGTCCGGGTTCCCGACGACGACGTGCTGGCCTCGCTCGCGGCGAGCCTGCGGCACCGGTTCGCCCTGATGCGCGCCGTACGCGCCGAGTCCCGCACCCTCGCCCGGACCCGCGACGAGCTGCTCCCCCTGCTGCTGTCCGGCCGGATCCGCGTCCGGGACGCGGAGAACACCGCCGGGGAAGTGCTCTGACGACGTGGGGCGAGGTCGACGAGGCCGTCACCGATCCGGCGGACGTGACGCCCCACGATCGGGCCCCTCGTCGGGAAGCGCCCCACCGTTTGTCGTACCCCCGGGCGACACTGTTCCGACCACAGCGCAACCGCGCACGCCGGTCGCGACGAACCGGTTCCACCACGCACGGAGGTCGTCCATGCCACAGCGGGTCCGGGTCCACTGCTTCTCCGTCACCCGGGACGGGATCGGGGCGGGCGAGGACCAGAGCTACGAGCACCCGTTCGGCCACGCCGACCCGGGCGACCTGTTCGCCTGGGCCGGGGCCACCGCCAACTGGGTCAACCGCACCGAGCCCGGCGGCACCCGGGGCCTCGACGACTACGTCGTCCGCGACTTCACCCGCGACATCGGCGCCGAGATCATGGGCCGCAACAAGTTCGGCCCGGTCCGCGGCCCTTGGCCGGACCACGAGTGGCAGGGCTGGTGGGGCGACGAGCCCCCGTTTCACACCCCCGTGTTCGTCCTCACCCACCACGAACGGCCGTCGTTCACCCTGGGCGACACGACGTTCCACTTCCTCGACGCCTCGCCGCACGAGGCGCTGGACCGGGCGAAGACCGCCGCGGACGGGCGGGACGTGCGCATCGGCGGCGGCGTCACGACCATCCGGGAGTTCCTCGACGCCGACCTGATCGACGAGCTGCACATCGCCGTCGCCCCGTACGAACTCGGCAGCGGCCTGCGGCTCTGGGACAGCCCCGAGGAACTCACCGACCGCTACCACCTGGAACGCGTGCCCAGCCCGAGCGGCGTCGAGCACCACTTCTTCTGGCGGCGTTGAGACCGGTACGTCGCACCGCACCGGGTCCGCGGCACACGCGTGGAGCCGCGCCCGCACACAACGGCGGGCGCGGCTCC
>NZ_KE387035.1:107186-109272 GCF_000430445.1 Saccharomonospora iraqiensis subsp. iraqiensis | reverse complement strand
AACGCCCGGCCCGAGGTCCTCGCCGAGCGGGCGACCGTGGTCACGGTGTTCGGCACGGACACCGCCGCCGGGGCGGCCGGTGCCGTTCCGGACGGGACACGCGCCGACCCGCTGGCCCTGGTGGCCGTCGCCGAGAACGAGGCACCGCAGGTGGCCGCCGCCTCGCTGGACCGTCCGGTCACGGTGCTGTGGGAGTGACGGCACCACGGGACCGGCGCCGACGGGAGGCGCCGGTCCCGACGGGATGCGGACGGGACCGACCGGACGGGGCCGGCTCAGCGGTCGTGGTGCGGGGGCCGGTTGTCCCGGTACCAGTCGTCCGGGCTCTCCCGTGCCCGGTCCGACCCGGGGTCGCGTTCGTCGGCCGAGGTGCGGGGGAGCACCTCACCGAACACGTCGTCGATCCGTCCACGCCGCCGGGCGTGGTCCGCCTCGTCCCGTCCCACCACTGTCGTCCGTCCCCGTCTCCCGTGGGTTCGTGGTTTCCCCGGCCCGTGCCGCGGCTCAGTTCGCGTCGAGGCCGGAGAGTTCGTCGATGACGTGCGGGACCAGCGAGGACAGTGTGGCCATGCTGTCGCGCACGGCGGCCCGCGATCCCGCGAGGTTGACCACGAGGGTACTGCCGGAGACACCGACCAGTCCCCGCGAGATCCCGGCGTCGACCGCGCCCGCGCTCAGGCCGGAGGCCCGCAGCGCCTCCGCGATGCCGGGGACCGGCCGGTCGAGCACCCCGGAGGTGGCGTCCGGGGTGACGTCGCGCGGGGAGACCCCCGTCGCGCCCACCGTGATCACCACGTCGACACCGCCGATCACGGCCGTGTTCAGCGCGTTGCGGATCTCGACGGTGTCGGCCCGCACCACCACGGTGCCGTCGACGATGAAACCGGCCTCCTCCAACAGTTCGGTGACCAGGGGGCCCATGCTGTCCTCGACCTCACCCGAGGCCGTCCGGTCGTCCACGATCACCACCAGCGCGCGGCCGAGCCGCTGCGAATCCCGCTCCATGCGGCCACCGTAGTACCCGCGACACCGCGGGCGACAGGCAGCGAGCCGACCACCGCGTCACCGGCGGAACGACCCGGACGGAAGCCACCCGCCCGTGTCCGCCCTGCGGTGCGTCCGGGGGCGCCCTAGCGTGAGGCGGGTGCGTGTTCTCGTCACCGGCGGGGCCGGATTCATCGGCTCCCACATCGCGGATCTGCTCGCCGAGTCCGGCCACGAGCCGGTCCCCCTCGACGGGCTCGTGCCCACCGCTCACGGCACGGACGACCACGACCCGCACGACCACGGTCCGGACCACACCGGTCCGCACCGGTTGGTCCGCGGTGACGTCACCGACGACGCGCTGGTCCGGGACCTGCTGTCCGGGGTGGACGCCGTCTGCCACCAGGCGGCGGTCGTGGGGCACGGGCTCGACCCCTCCGACCTGCCGACCTACACCTTCAACAACGACCACGGCACCGCGGTGCTGCTGGCCGCCATGCACGAAACGGGCGTGTCGCGGCTGGTGCTGGCCTCGTCGATGGTCGTCTACGGCGAGGGCCGGTACGTGTGCCCGGAACACGGCGACGTCGAACCCGCGCCCCGGTCCCGCGCGGACGTGGAGGCGGGCGTCTACGACCCGCGGTGCCCCGGGTGCGGGGGAATCCCGGAGTCCCGGCCGGTCGGTGAGGACGCCCCGCTCCGCCCGCGCAGCGTCTACGCGGCCACCAAGCTGGCGCAGGAACACCTGGCGGCGGCGTGGGCGCGGCAGACCGGCGGCACCGTGTGGGCACTGCGGTACCACAACGTCTACGGGCCCCGGATGCCGTCGGACACCCCGTACGCCGGGGTCGCCTCGCTGTTCCGGTCGGCGCTGCGCCGGGGCGAGGCGCCCACGGTGCTGGAGGACGGGCGCCAGCGCCGGGACTTCGTGCACGTCTCCGACGTCGCCCGGGCGAACCTGCTCGCCCTGCGCACCGCGCCCGACCCGGGCACGCTGACCCCGGTCAACATCTGCTCCGGCGAACCGCACACCGTCGGCGAGCTGGCCACCGAACTGGCCGGGGCCTGCGGCGGCCCCGCGCCGCGCGTCGTGGGCGGTGCC
>NZ_KE387035.1:105337-107086 GCF_000430445.1 Saccharomonospora iraqiensis subsp. iraqiensis | reverse complement strand
CCGCGCGTCGTGGGCGGTGCCCGCCCGGCCGACGTGCGCCACGTCGTCGCCGACCCGACCCGTGCCCGGGAACTGCTGGGCTTCACCGCGACGACCTCGTTCCGCGACGGCGTGGCCGGGTTCGCCCAGGCCGGGCTCCGTTCCCCGGCTGTCGCCACGACGCCCTGAAGGGGCCCGCCACGAACGGCGGGCCCCTCCTCATCCGGTCGACACCGGAGAAACGACTACTTCTCCGGGAGCGTGGGCAACGGTCCCTCGTGGACCGGGGCGCCGTCGGCGTCGTACGCGCGGACGGACAGCCCCGCCTCGGCCGTGTCCGTCGTGTCCTCGAGCCCGACGCCCGGCACGAAGGCGGCGAACGTCCGCTCCCGGGCCTCGGCCGACACCTCGGTGTCCCCGCCGGAGAGCTCCACCCAGGCGATGCCCTCGTCGAGAACCCCCGCGACCCAGATTCCGCCGCCCTCGTAGGAGCCCTGCACCGGGGCGACCGGCTTCTCCGGCGAGGTGGCCTCGTCCGGCGACGGGTGCGCGGTGAAGTGCCAGCTCGGCTCCGGGCTGCAGATACCGACGGCCCGGTCGTTGACCCCCATGACGAACGCGATCTCGTGATCGAGGCCGGTCGTGCCCTCCTCGGTCTCGATCCCGGTCTCGACCTGCTCGCGCAGCGTCGCCCCCGTGCGCCAGGTGCGGGCGTCGACCACCGCACCGCCGCGACCGTCGCCCGGCCCCGTCAGGCACTCCGTGAGCATCCGACCCTCCGCGGAGGAGCGGTCCGGCTCCTGCGCGGGACGGTCGGTCACGACCAGCTCCGGCGGCACCGGCGGCAGCGGCTGACCCTTCCGCGCGACGGTGGAGCCGTTCCGGTTCTCCCCGCTCGGCGTGATGTGCGCGCTGAGGGTGCGGTCGGTGATGTCGTGGTGGGCCAGGGCGGTGCGGAACACGCCGTTCTCCACGGGGACGACGTTGAGGTGCGGGCCCGTGCCGCGCACCCTCAGCTCGCCGCGTTCGGCCGCGTCCTCCGTGCCGTCGTCGGCGGGCACGGCGAGGTGGACCCCGTCGACCGCGTCCCCGGCGAGCCCCACCACGGTGCCGTTCGGCGTGGTCATCGCGCCGCGGACACCGGTGCCGTCCGGGGTTTCACCGGCCGCGACCGGGGCGGACAGCGACACGGACGTCTCGGACGTCTCGCAGAACACCCTCGTCTCCCCCGCCCGGAACTCGGTCACGGTGGTCAGATCCAGCTCCGCACTGGACACGACCTCCCAGGACGCGCGGTCGGGGAAGTCGGCCGTGCGGCCCGCACTCTCCACCGCGGCCGCACAGCGGTCCCGTTCCGCGCTCCCCCCGGCGGCGGGGGACACGGTCGGGTCCCCGTCCCCGGTCGTGCCGGTGACCACGAAGGCACCACCGGCCAGCACCGCGACGGCGGCGGCCGCCCCGACCGGGGCCTTGACCCGGCGTTGCGGCCGGTGCAGATCCTCGCGCACCCCGGTCAGCATCCGGTCCCGCACGTGAGGTGGGAGCGTGTGGTGCGGCGGCAGGTCGAACTCGTTGGCGTTCTCGCGTTCGGTCATGATTCCTCCAGCAGGGTGCGCAGCCGGGCACGGGCCCGGGAGAGGTGGGAGCGGACGGTGACTTCGGCGAGCCCGAGCTCGGCGGCGGCCTCGGCGACCGGGAGCTCACCGAGCAGGCACAGCTCGGCCGCCCGCCGTTGCGCCTTCGGCAGCCTGCCGACCGCGGACACCACGG
>NZ_KE387035.1:102815-105237 GCF_000430445.1 Saccharomonospora iraqiensis subsp. iraqiensis | reverse complement strand
GCCCGCGCCGTAGCCCGCCGAGAGCCCGATCCGGCGCCCCCGGCGTTGCGAGGCGCGTCCGACGAGGACCGCCGCGGCCGCGGAGCCGATGGTGAACAGCGCGCTGGGCAGGCCGGACAGGCTCGTACTGCCCAGCATGTCCTCGGCGAGCAGGGCGCCGACGGTGATGCCGGCGGCCAGGCCCGCCCCGCTGAGGATCTGGGCGGCCACGAGGACCACGAGGACCCGCCGATAGGCGGGGTGCAGAGGGGCGTCGGTCACGGAAGGGCCTTCCTGCGGCGGAGCGGCCCCGGCCGGGGTGGACGGGGCGGGGAGGGACGGGGGCGGCATCGCGGTGAACCGGATCGGTGCGGACTCAGGGCGTCGCGACGGGCAGGTCGGCGAGCCGCCATTCGAGCATCCCGTCGGTGAGGCGGCGGGCCGTGCGCCCGTGTGCGGTGAGCAGCCGGACCGCGTCGTGGGCGAGCACGCACCAGCTCCCCCGGCAGTAGGCGACGATCTCCTGGTCGGCCGGGAGGGCATCGAGCTGGTCGACGAGCTCCTCCACCGGCACCGAGACCGCACCCGGGATGTGTCCGGCGTCGTACTCCTCGCGCGGTCGGACGTCGAGCACGACCACGTCCCCGGAGGCCACCCGACGCAGCAGTTCCTCCCGGCTCACCTGTTCGGCGTCGTCGGGACCCAGGTACGCGGCGCCCGCGGCGTCCACCTCGGGCAGGTGCGCCCCGGCGACGGTGCGCAGCAACGCGTACAGCGCGGCCACATCGGCACCGGCGAGCCGGTAGTGGATCCGGGTGCCCTCCCGGCGCGTACGGACCAGATTCACCCGCTTGAGGGCCTGCAGATGCGCGGAGGCGGTGGTCAGGCCGAGCCCGGCCGCGCGGGCGAGCGACTCGACGGTGCGCTCCCCCTGGGCGAGCAGGTCGAGCAGCTCCAACCGCTTCCCACTGCCCAGCGCCTTGCCGACGCGGGCGAACTGGTCGAACAGAGCCGTCTTCGCGTCCGGGTCACCCATCAATCCTCCAATAATCCATGGATTAGTATACGAACGAGAATCGGCGGTGAGCCGACCGCCCCCGGGGAATGTCCCGCGGACGGACCGAGCCGGGACGACGCGAATTCGTTGGAGGTCGTGACCATGAGCACCCACCCGGTACGGCTGGGGCTGCGCGCCAACCTCGCCCAGTTCGGCCTGCTCGTGGCGGTGAACGCCCTCGTCGGCGGGATGGTGGGTCAGGAGCAGACGGTGCTGCCCCTGCTGGCCGAGCGGGAGTTCGGCCTGACCGGCTACACGTTCCTGCTGACCTACGTGCTCGTCTTCGGGCTGAGCAAGGCCGCCACCAACTACCTGGCGGGCACCTGGGCCGACCGCTTCGGACGCAGACCGGTCCTCATCGCGGGGTGGCTGATCGCGCTCCCCGTGCCCCTGATGCTGATCTGGGCACCCGATTGGGGCTGGGTCGTGGCCGCCAACCTCCTGCTCGGCATCAACCAGGGTCTGACCTGGTCGACCACCGTGATCATGAAGGTCGACCTGGTCGGCCCCCGCCGGCGCGGACTCGCGATGGGCTTCAACGAGGCGGCCGGATACGGCGCGATCGCGGTCACGTCGGCGCTCGCCGGCTACCTCGCCGAGGAGTTCGGACTCCGGCCCGCGCCGTTCCTGCTCGGCCTGTCCTACGCCGTCATCGGCCTCGGCCTGTCCGTGCTCGCCGTCCGGGAGACCCGCGAACACGCCCGCCTGGAGGCCGCCGCCCACCCCACCGACGGCTCCGCGGCCGGGCACGCCCGGCTCACCGACCGGCAGGTGTTCACCCGCACCACCCTCACCGACCCGGCCCTGTCCTCGGCCAGTCAGGCCGGCCTGGTGAACAACCTGAACTTCGGGCTGTCCTGGGGCCTGTTCCCGCTGCTGTTCGCCGGCGCGGGGCTGGCCGTGGACCGGGTGGGCATCCTGGTGGCCGTCTACCCGGCGGTGTGGGGTCTCGGGCAACTCGTCACCGGCGCCCTGTCCGACCGGTGGGGGCGCAAACACCTCATCACCGGCGGCATGCTGACCCAGGCGGCGGCCCTGGCCCTGATCGCTCTCGTCGACACCTTCGGCGCGTGGACGGCCGCGACCGTCCTGCTGGGGGCCGGGACCGCGATGGTCTACCCGACCCTGCTCGCCGCGATCGGCGACGTCGCCCATCCGAGCTGGCGGGCCCGCTCCGTGGGCGTCTACCGGCTCTGGCGGGACAGCGGCTACGCCGCGGGCGCCGTCCTCGGTGGAGTGGTGGCCGACCTCTGGGACCTGCGGGCCGCGGTCTGGGCCGCCGCCGCGGTCAGCCTGCTCTCCGGGCTCGGCGTCGCCGTCCGGATGTACGAGACCCACCGCCGATCCGACCGGGCCACCGGGGACCCGTCGGCGTGACCGTGGGCG
>NZ_KE387035.1:94497-102715 GCF_000430445.1 Saccharomonospora iraqiensis subsp. iraqiensis | reverse complement strand
CGTCGGGCGTAGGCGCGGGCGGCGCGCGCACGGTCGCCGCAGCGTGTCGAACACCAGTGGCGGCGGCCGCGACGCAGCAGGAACCGGGTGCACGGGGCGGAACCGCAGGACGTGAGCCGTTCGGCGTCGTCCGAGGTGAGCAGGTCCGCCGCGTCCGCCGCGAGCGTCGCCAGGGCGTGGTCGATAACCCGGGTGGTCGGGTGCGGCGCGGCCCGGTAGGGGCCGGTGTCGTCGTCCCACCGCAGGAGCGGAGCGGTCGGCACCCGTGTCAGCGCGTCGTTGACCGCGGCGACAGCGGCGGGGAGGCCGGGCAGGGACTCGGCGCGCGCGGAGAACAGCGCTCTGACCTGTTCGCGAAGTGAACGCAACTGCGCCGCGCACATCTCCCGGATGCCCGTGTCGACGGGCGCCAGGTCGCGCTGCGTCAACCAGTGCGTGGTCGCTTCCGGTGTCCCCAGGAAGTCGACGTGGTGCCCCCCGGGAAGTGTGACCACGCTGTTGGCGAGTGCGAGAGAGAGGTACCCCTCCTCCCCCGGCGCGGGTGGCAGGTCGGCCTGCACCGTCGCGATCTCGTCCATAGCCTCATGGTAACGCATCACTCATCCATGATTCTCACGTATGAGCTTGCGATTATCCGTGATCCATCGGTACCGTCCTGCTCACGGTTCAAAACGACATCATCCGTGAGAGGTACCTTCATGTCCGCATCCGCGACCGCAGACCCCGTTCGCGTATTCGGCGGCCCGACCGCCCTGTTCGAGTACGGTGGCCTGCGTTTCCTGACCGACCCGACCTTCGACGATCCCGGGGAACACGAGAGCGTCGGACCCGTCCTCACCAAGACGAGCCCCGCGCGCGGCACCCCGGTCGACCTCGGGCGCGTCGACGTGGTGCTGCTCTCCCACGACGAGCACGCCGACAACCTCGACGACGCCGGGCGCGCCCTGCTCCCCGACATTCCACTCACGCTCACCACCCCGGGAGGCGGCGAACGTCTGGGTGACCGGGCCCGGGGCATGAAGGACTGGGAGGCTGCAGAACTCGATCGACCGGGCGGGGGAACGGTCACCGTGACGGCCGTCCCCGCGATCCACGGCCCCGCGTCCCGCGAGGAGGTCGAAGCCGTCGCCGGTCAGGTCGTCGGCTTCGTCCTCACCGGCGAGGGGCTCCCGACCGTGTACGTCAGCGGCGACAACGCCGCACTCGAACCGGTTCGCGAGATCGCCGAGCGCTTCGCCCCGATCGACACCGCCCTCCTCTTCGCCGGGGCGCCGCGTTTCCCCATGCTCTTCGACGGCGCACCGTTGGTCCTCGACAGCGCCGGAGCCGCCGAGGCGACCCGGATCCTCGACGCCCGTCGCGTCGTGCCAGTCCACTACGAGGGCTGGGCACACTTCACCGAAGGCCGCGACGATCTGGAGCAGGCCTTCCGCACGGCGGGTCTCGCGGACCGCCTCGACTGGGGCAGCGAATGATCCGCTGACGAGAGGATCACGGCCCGCACCGGCCGACGAGGAGCGGAACGGGGACGATGCGGAGCATGACCGAGTCGGCCACGCGAGGCGAGCGTCGGCAGCCCGTGTGGGCCGCTTACGCCTCGGCGGTCTGGGGCGGCCTCTTCGCGATGATCAGCCTCTACTGGGCCCTCGGCGGGCTCGTCGGGATCGAGACCATCGGAGGCGAGCTCGAGCGGATGGCGCGCGCCGGCGAGGCCGGTCCGCTCGTCCGGGGCGCGACGATCATCAAGGTCGTCGGCGTGGTCTATTCCCTGGCCCTGGTGCAGCGATGGGGGCGGATCCTCCCCCGCGGCCTGATGCTGGCCGGCGGGTGGGCCGCCACCGTGCTGCTGCTCGGCTACGGAGGCGTGACGGTCGGCACCGAACTCCTCGTGGCCACCGGTGTGTTGGCGGCCCCCACGGGAGTCGACTGGTACGCCTTCTACTGGCACCTCGCGCTGTGGGACCCGTGGTTCGTGCTCTGGGGGATCCTGCTGGGCCTCGCGGTCGTCCACTACCAGCGCGCGACGCGGGGCTCCGGTACCGCCGGTCGATGACGCTGCGACCCCGGCTACGTCACCTACCGGGGCGAGGAAGAGTACTTCGATGCGGGTCAGGAGTGGATGGCCTGGAAGTTGACCCGCGGCGGGTGCGCGCGAAGCGCGATACGCCGCCGGTCGGCGTCGGCACGGGGAAGGACCGAACAGAGCGAAGGCGCACCCCGCCGAGCAGGATGCGCCTTCGATCGCGTGGAGCTGAGGGGAATCGAACCCCTGACCTTCTCGATGCGAACGAGACGCGCTACCAACTGCGCTACAGCCCCTTATCGGTTGCCGGAACAGCATAGCAACCGACGCGACCCGGTCGAAGCGGGGGGTCCCTACTCCCCCACGGCCCGCCGATAGGGCAGGTGACCGGGGTCGTCCAGTTCGTGGAAGGCTGGGTCCTCGTCCTCCAGGTCCACCACCACGGCCTGCCTGCGCACGCGCGAGGTCGGCATCGGCTTGCGCTCGTTGCCGACCACCCCGACACCGTCGGAGCGCAGCACCTCGATCTCGGCGAGCGGGTCCGGCCTGCTCGGCGTGCGCCTGCTTGCCGCGCGCATCCGGGCGAGCCTGCGCTGCCGGATCTCCTCCTCGATCCGCACCTGCCTGCGCAGGTAACCGAGGTAGCCGATCAGGACGGCGTCGACGACACCGTGTGCCCACCACAGCACCGGCAGCGTCACCCCGGCGACCACACCCGTCGTCGCGGCCGTGAGCAGCAGCAGGATCACCACCCGCTGGCGGAAGGAGTACTTCGCCTTCGCCGTACGCGCCGCGGCCTCCGGGTCGAAGCCGCCGCGGCCGGGCCGGTACCGCCGGGGACGCCCGGGGACGGGGCCTGCGGACCTGCCGTCCCCGGTGGCGGTTTCGTCGGGTGCCCAACCGTCGTCGGGCCCGTCGTCGACCGGGTACCCGTGGTCGTCATATCCGTCGTCGTACCGGTCGTCGTCGTACCGGTCGTCGTCGTACCGGTCGTCGCCATACCCGTCGTCGTACTCCGGGGCGGCGCGCCCGTCGTCGGGCAGGTCGTACCCGTCGTCGGGGTACGGGTCGTCGGGGTGGATCCCGTCGTGGTCCGCGTACGCGCCGTCCCCCAGCGGTGCGCGGTCACCGAACCCGACGTCGACCCGGTCGTCCGGGCCGACACCGGCGACATCCCGGCCACCGGGCTCCCGGTCGTCCAGCCCGGCCCCGTCCGTGAATCCACCGTGTCCCGCACCCCGCGTGCTCCCGCTGCGCACGACCCGCGCGGCCAGTGCCGCGTCGTTGGTCTGTGTGACCACCTGCCGCTTGCGGGCGACCATGGGTACGAGGACGGCCAACCATGCCGCAGCCAGCCCCACGATGATCAACGAGCTGGGCATCTCCCGTCACCTCCCCCGACCGATACTCCTCGTCGCCACACGCGGCGACCGCAGCCCCCGGCCCCGGGACCCGCCCGGCTGCCGTCGACCGCGCACGCTGTGTGCCGAACCCCGACCGTCGCCACGCTAGTCACAGGAGTAACAGAAAACGCGGAGACTCGCCGGGTGGTTTGACCACCCGACCGGCTCACAGGAAAGCCATTTACGCGCCGTCACCGCTGGTCAGGACCACATCGCCCGACCGGAGTCAACGAGGCGGGTGACAAGTCCGTCACCGCTCTCCTCCGTGGTGATCGCGAAGCACAGATGGTCGCGCCAGTCACCCTCCACGTCGAGGTACCGGCGCAGCAGCCCCTCCCGCCGGTACCCGACCTTGGTCAGCACCCGGACACTGGCGAGGTTCTCCGGGCGCACGGTGGCCTCCAGGCGGTGCAACCGCGCCGCGCCGAAGGCGTGGTCGGTCACCAGCGCCACGGCGGCGGTCGCCACCCCCGACCCCGCCAGCGTGGACGCCACCCAGTAGCCGACCCACGCCGAGCGCAGCGACGCGCGGATGATGTTGCCCACGGTGATCTGCCCGGCGAACCTCCCGTCCACGGTGATGGCGAACGGCAGACACTGCCCGCGCCGGGCGAGCCTGCGCAGCGCCGACCACTGCGACGGCCACATCCAGGGCGCGTTGCGCTCCTCCCACGGCTGCTCCTGGGTCGGTTCCCAGGGCCGCAGGTACTCGCGGTCGCGCACCCGGATGCGGCTCCACTCGGTGCCGTCCCGCAGCCGGACCGGCCGCACCCGCACCACGCCACCGGGCACCGTCACCGGTCCGAGCCGGGCGGGCCAGCCGGGATGGCGCGGCTCCGAGCCGTACGGGGTGCCGTAACCCGTCGACGTCATCGCCCCCCACTACGGGTCGTCGTTCCCCACTACGCGCGCTGGGCGAGGAAGGCGACCCGGACCTGCTCGCCCGCCGCCACCTCGGTGAGTCCCTCCGGCACGTTGATCAGGCAGTTCGCCTCGGCGAGCGAGGCGAGCAGGTGCGTCCCGCCCGTGCCGAGCGGCTGGACCAGGTACTCGCCGTTGCTCTCGTCGCGCAGCAACTGCCCGCGCAGGAAACCGCGGCGTCCGGGTGTCGACGTGATCGGCGACAGCAGGCGTGCCTGGACCGCGCGGCGGTGCGGGTTCCGGGTGCCCCGCGCCGCCCGGATCAACGGCCGGACCATGATCTCGAAGACCACCAGTGCGCTCATCGGGTTGGCCGGGATGAGGAAGGTGGGCACGGCGTCCGGGCCGAGCCGGCCGAACGCCTGCGTCGAGCCCGGGTGCATGGCCACCCGCGTGGTGTCCACGTCGCCGAGGTCGGACAGTGCGGCCTGCACCTCCTCCCCGATCGAGCCACCCGCCCCGCCCGCGACCACGACGACCTCGGACATCAGCAGCCTGCCCTCGACCGTCTCCCGCAGCCGCCGGGGATCGAGCGGCACGATGCCCACCCGGCTCACCTCGGCGCCGGCGTCCCGGGCCGCCGCGGCGAGGGCGTAGGAGTTGACGTCGTAGATCTGACCCGCGGCGGGCGAGCGGTCGACGTCCACCAGCTCGTCGCCCACCGAGATGATCGACACGCGGGGGCGCGGGTGGACCAGGACCTTCGCCCGCCCCACGGCCGCCAGCAGCCCGACCTGGGCTGACCCGATCGTGTCACCCCGGCGGACGGCGACGTCCCCGATCTGCACGTCCTCGCCGGTGCGGCGGACGTAGCCGTGGGACGGCACCGCGTGCGCCACCTCCACCTTCGCCACACCCCCGTCGGTGTAGGCGGCGGGGACGACGGCGTCGGCGAGGGTGGGCAGTGGCGCACCGGTGGCGACCTTGACGGCCTGGCCCGGCTGGAGTCTGCGGGGCTGGCGCGACCCGGCGGGGATCTCACCCACGACCGGCATCTGCACCGGCTCCTCGGCCGCGGCGCGCACGTCGACGCTGCGCACCGCGTACCCGTCCACGGCGGCCTGGTCGAAGCCGGGCAGCGCCTGCTCGGCGACGACCTCCTCCGCACACAGCAGCCCCTGGGCCTCGGAGATCGCCACCCGCACCGGGCGTGGCCGCACGGCGGCGTCGAGCAGCAGCCTGAGCTGGTCGTCCACCGAGCGGAGCCCGGTGGCCTCGGGCGGGGTGTCGGCGGTCGGCTCGGTTCCGGTCATCAGTCGGCGGTACCACCGATCCGGTCGGTCAGCCACTCGCGCAGGGCCGGTCCGTACTCCGGGTCGTCCAGGGCGAAGTCGACGGCCGCCCGCAGGAAGCCCCCCGGGTTGCCCAGGTCGTGCCTGCCCCCGCGGTGGACCACGACGTGCACCGGGTGCCCCTCGGAGATCAGCAGCGCGACGGCATCGGTGAGCTGCAGTTCGCCGCCGGAGCCGGGGCCGATCCGCTTCAGCGCGTCGAAGACCGCGCGGTCGAGCAGGTACCGGCCCGCGGCGGCGTAGGTGGAGGGGGCCTCGTCCGGCGCGGGTTTCTCGACCATGCCGTGCACCCGTTTGACATCGCCGTCGTCGGTGTCGGAGACGTCGAACACGCCGTACGGCGAGATCCGGTCCTTCGGGATGTCGAAGGCACACAGCACGCTGCCGCCGTGCCGGGCGCGGACCTCGGCCATCTTGGACAGCACCCCGGTGGGCAGCACCAGGTCGTCCGGCAGCAGGACGGCGACGGCGGCATCGTCGTCGGTCAGGTTCGGTTCGGCCTGTGCGACGGCGTGCCCGAGGCCGAGCGCCTGCTCCTGCAGGGCCGTCTCGACGTCGAGCAGCCCGGGTGCGCGGCGGATGCGGGCGAGCAGTTCGGTCTTGCCCTTGCTCTCCAGCGCGTGCTCCAGCTCGGGGCTGTCGCGGAAGTAGTCGGCCACCGCCTCCTTGCCCGGGGATGTGACGATCACCATACGGCTCGCCCCGGCCTGTGCCGCCTCGTCCGCGACGAGTTCGATCCCCGGTGTGTCGACGACCGGGAGAAGTTCCTTGGGCACGGCCTTGGTGGTCGGCAGAAATCTCGTACCCAACCCGGCGGCAGGCACGATGGCGGTCCGGAACGTGGTCTCACTCGTGGCGCCCGTCATGGCCGCAAAGCCTAGCCTGGTCCCGTGACTCACACCGACAACGACAGCCCCCTCGAGGGTGGCAAGACGCAGTGGCGCCGCTCGATCCAGGCCGCACGCACGGCGGTCACGGCACAACAGCAGGTCAGCGAGTCGTCGCGGCTGGTGGCCGCGGTCGCCGACCTGGACGCCGGTGTCGTGTGCTGTTACGTGCCGTACGGCTCCGAGCCCGGGTCGCTGGCGCTGCTCGACCGGTTGCGCGAGCAGGGCAGCAGGGTGCTGCTCCCGGTGATCCCGCCCGAGCGCGGGCCGCTGGACTGGGCCGAGTACACCGGCACCGAGACGCTGGGCAAGGGCGAGTTCATGCCCGTGCTCGAACCGCAGGGTCCCCGGCTCGGGCCGGAGGCCATCGCCGACGCCGACGTGGTGCTCACCCCGGCACTCGCCGTCGACAAGCGGGGCGTGCGACTGGGCAAGGGCGCGGGCTACTACGACCGGTCACTGGTGCTGACCTCCCCGGGGACGGACCTGATCGCGGTGATCCGGGACGCCGAACTGGTGGACGAACTGCCCGCCGAGCCGCACGACGTGCGGATGCACGCGGTGCTCACCCCGGACCGGGGCCTGCACCGCCTGCCGTGACCGGCCCCGGTGTGCCCCGCCCGGTGCCTGTCCCCGGTGTGACCGGGGCCTGATTGCGCACCGGGAATCCGATCCCGCAGAATTGCGTTGGCACTCGCACCGAGAGAGTGCCAGAACGCCTGAAGGAGTTCCCGTGCCGACCTACCAGTACGCCTGCAAGGACTGCGACCACCGGTTCGAGACGGTCCAGTCGTTCTCCGATTCGAGTCTGACCGACTGCCCGGAGTGCCAGGGCAGGTTGCGCAAGCTGTTCGGCTCCGTCGGGGTCATCTTCAAGGGCAGCGGGTTCTACCGCAACGACTCCCGCTCCGAGTCGAAGTCGACTTCCTCCAACGGCTCGTCGAGCGGGTCGTCCGACGCGGCCTCCGGGAGTTCGGAGTCGTCCGGGTCCTCCTCGACCTCGTCCGGTTCGTCCGACCAGGCCGGCTCGGCGAGCTCGAACGGCTCCGGTGGGTCCGCCTCGTCCTCGAACTCCGGCAACTCGTCCTCCGGCTCGTCCGGCTCGTCCTCGTCGGGAAGCTCGGGCGGTTCGCCCAGCACGGCGGCGGCCGCCTCCTGACCCTGCGGACCACCCCGCCCGCGTCGACGGCGGGCGGTGGGCGGCACATCCGGTGACGTCGTCGCCGCCGCCGTCCACAGGGTCCGGGTTGTCCACAACCCCGCCGTGCCGCGGTGTCGCGGTGTCCGTCCCGTCCCTACCGTCGGAGTCGACGGGGGGTGGACGGCCCTCCACCGAGGAGCCGGTCACCCCGACGTGACCGGGGTGAGGGGGACGACATGGGCGGACCGGACAACGACCGGGCGGGCCGGCGACGCCGGACGACCCGCCTCCGCACGGGGTGGCGGGTCCACCCGGCCACCGTCCTCCGCCGTGTCCTCGCCGTCGTGTTGTTCGTCACCTCCGGGATCGTGCTCGCCGTCCCGGGTGGGAACGCCGGGTCCGGTCGTCCGACGCTGGTGACCGCCCGCGACCTGCCCACGGGAGCCACGCTGACCGCCGACGACGTCCGGGTGGTCGACCTGCCCGGTGCGGTCCGCCCCACCGGCGTGTTCACCCGCCCCGCCCAGGTCGACGGGCGGCGGCTCGGTGCG
>NZ_KE387035.1:92553-94397 GCF_000430445.1 Saccharomonospora iraqiensis subsp. iraqiensis | reverse complement strand
CTCCGGCGGCGTCGTCTCCGGCGGCGCCTGCCGCGGAGCTGCCTGCTCCGGCGATGCCTCCGACTCCCCGGGCTGCTCCGTCCGGCCCGGCGGAGCCCAGGGGCTCGGCTGTTCGTGCCCCGGCCCGGCACCGGACTCCGGCGTCCCCGACGCGGACGGGTCCGGGTTCTGTCGAGCGAAGGGATCGTTGTCGGTCATGCGTCCATGATGCGCCGGAGTCCTGAGAACTCGCTGAACCCGTGCTGTGACCGCGGCGAGAATCGCTACCGACCCGGACGCGTGTCCCGGAGGTTCTCCGCGATCCGCTCCGGTGTGACGTCGTTCACCCATACGGCCATCCCGGACTCGGACCCGGCGAGGTATTTGAGCTTGTCCGCCGCGCGCCGCACCGAGAACACCTCCAGGTGCAGCCACGCCGCCTCCCGGTCGCCGACGGCCGGCGCCTGGTGCCAGCCCGCCACGTACGGCAACGGCCGGTCGTACAGCGCGTCGCACCGGCGGAGCACGTCGAGGGACACCCCGGCGACGTCGTCGCGCTCGTCGGCGGTCAGCTCGGACAGGTCGGCCACCCGGCGGTGCGGCACGATCAGCACCTGCACCGGCCACCGGGCGGCGGGCGGCACGAACGCCGTCCAGTGTCGTCCGCGGGTGACCACCCGGGTGCCGTCGGCGCGTTCGGCCGCCAGCAGGTCGCCGAGCGGGTGGGTGCCGTGCGTGGTGAGCCGGGCGCGGGCGTGCTCCAGCATGCGGGCGGTGCGCGGCGGCACGAACGGGTAGCCGTAGATCTGTCCGTGCGGGTGGTGCAGGGTCACCCCGATCTCCTCGCCGCGGTTCTCGAACGGGAAGACCTGCCGCACCCCGTCGGTGCCCGAGAGTTCGGCGGTGCGGTCGGCCAGCGCGTCCAGCACCGTCCGCACCCGGGTGGGCGACAGCTCGGCGAACGACGTGTCGTGTTCGTCGGTGAAGCACACCACCTCGGCGCGGCCCTGCCCCCCGGCGAACGCCGGGAACCGGTTCTCGAACACGACGACGTCGTAGTGCGGCTCGGGGATCTCACCGGGGGCGTCCGGCCGCCCCGGGCACAGTGGGCAGTGGTCGGCGGCGGGTTTGTGCGTGCGGTCCTGCCGGTGTGCGGCGATCACCACGGGCTCTCCGGTCAACGGGTCGTGCCGGATGTCGGTCACCGCGGCGGTGGGGGCCAGATCCCGTGGGTCCGCACGGTCCCGGGGCCGCGGCTCCGGGCCGTCGTCGTAGTACCGGATGCGGCGCCCGTCCGCGAGGGTGCGGTCGGTTCGGATCACCCGTCCGCCCCGATCGGGCCGGGCGCGAGCACCAGCTCCCCGACGTGGGCCGACAGCACCCGGCGGGCGCGCTCGCCCAGGCCGTCGTCGGTGACCAGGACGTGCGCCTCGGCCAGCGCGGCGACGGTGGACAGGCCGACGGTGTCGAACCGGGTGTGCTCGGCCAGGATCAGCAGCTCCCGGCCCGCGTCGATCAGCGCCCGGTCGGTCTCGCTCTCGCTCAGGTCGCCGATGGTGAACCCGGGGCCCTCGGCCATGCCGTGCACACCGAGGAAGACCCGGTCCAGGTGCAGACCCCGCAGGCTCTGCACGGCGACCGGCCCGACGAGCACGTCGGCGTCGACCCGTGCCCCGCCGGTGAGCACCACGTGCCGGTCCCGCCGCCCCGCCGAACCGAGGATGTCGGCCACCCGTACGGAGTTGGTGACCACGGTGAGGTCGGCGACGTGGGCCAGTGCTCGCGCGAGCGCCCGCGACGCGGGTCCCGCGGAGATCCCCACGGCCGACCCCGGACGCACCCACCGCGCGGCGGCCGCCGCGATC
>NZ_KE387035.1:85820-92453 GCF_000430445.1 Saccharomonospora iraqiensis subsp. iraqiensis | reverse complement strand
CAGGCGCGTGCGCCCACCCGACGGCAGCGCACCGGGGGACAGCCCGGCACCGTGGGCGACGTCCCGGGCGACGTCGTGGGTACCGCCGTGCGTGACGCCGTCGTGTCCCGACGGCCGGGCCGCGGTGGCCCCGCCGTACACCTTCTCGACCAGTCCCCGGCCCGCGAGCGCGTCCAGGTCCCGCCGGATCGTCATGTCGGACACCCCGAGCCGCGAGACGAGCTCGCTGACCCGCACCGCGCCGGTCCGCAGGGTCTCTTCCAGAATGACTTCTTGTCGTTGTCGCGCCAGCATGGCTCACTCCGTCCCGCGCGAACGGCCGACCACCACAGATTTTACGCGAATCGGGCAACTCCCGGTACGATCACCCACACGTGGCGTGACCGGGAGGCGGGACGTCGACTACGCATGCGGCTCTGCATACCGGAGACCACGCGCGCGGTCCACCTCGGGTCACCGTCCTTCCGACCCGGGATCGGGGGCATCGCCGGGAGAGCCGGGCAGGCGGATCGCCAGCAGGGCCCCGCCCTCCGGGCGGTTGGCCGCGTAGACCGCGCCGCCGTGCCGTTCGGCGGCCTGCTTGACGATGGCCAGGCCCAGCCCCGAACCCGGCAGGGTGCGCGCCTCCGACGAGCGGTAGAAGCGGTCGAAGACCCGCGGCAGGTCGGCCTCGGCGATGCCCGGACCGGAGTCGGCGACCTCGACCACGGCGGTGCCGTCCCCCAGCGGACGCGCGACGACCGACACCGTGCTCCCCTCCGGGGAGAACTTCACCGCGTTGTCCAGCAGGTTCAGCACCGCACGTTCCAGCGCGCCGGGCTCGCCGGTGAGCACCCACGGGGTGAGGGTCGTGGTGAAGTCGACGTCGCCCGCGCGTCTGCGGGCCCGCTCCAGCGCCCGCTCGACCACCTCGACCAGGTCGACCCGCTCGGCCCGCGCCTGCGGCACGTCCTCCCGCGCCAGTTCGGACAGGTCCCCGATCAGCTGGGTCACCTCGTCCAGCTGGGCGCGGATGTCCGACTCGATCTCCGCGCGGTCGGTGTCCGACAGCGACGGCGCCCCCTGCCGGTCGGCCGCCAACAGCAGCTCCAGGTTGGTGCGCAGCGACGTCAGCGGTGTGCGCAGTTCGTGTCCGGCGTCGGCGACCAGCCGGCGCTGCCGCTCCTGCGACTCGGCGACCGCGCCGAGCATGGTGTTGAAGCTGTGCGTGAGCCGGGCGAGCTCGTCGTCCCCGCTCACCGGGATCGGGCGCAGGTCCATCGTGCGGCTCACCCGCTCGGTCGCCGAGGTCAGCCGCTCCACCGGCCGCAGACCGGCGCGGACCACCGCGGTGCCCGCCGCCGTGGCGACCAGCACGCCGAGACCGCCGAAGAACAGCAGCACCAGCGCGAGCTCGCGCAGGGTGCGCTCGGTCGGGGCCAGGGACTGCGCCAGCACCATCGCCACCCCGTTGCCGGACGGCAGCGCCACCACCCGCATGTCCGTGTCCCGGTCGGTGCGCAGGGACGACTCGCTCTCCCCGCGGGCGACGGCCAGCTCGTCCCGGCCCCAGGGCGGCGGGTCACCGGCCCGGGGATACACCATCTCGCCCCGCGCGGTGAGCAGTCCGATCTGGATGTCGCTGCTGACCAGGAACGCGCCCGGAACCGACTCCACCCGCGACTCCACCGTCGGGCTGCGCACCGCCGCGGTGGCCCGGTCGATCAGGTTCTCGTCGAAGGCCTGGTAGAGGTTGCTCCGCACGGTGAAGTACGCCCCCAGGGACACCAGCGCGACGGTGCACCCCACGCACAGCGCCACCAGCAGCAGCAAACGCTTGCGCAACGACATGCGGCGCATGCCCGCGGCGCGTGCACCCGACGGCACCGGCTCCGGGGCCGGGGATCCGGGTGCGGGCGGCGGCGTGGGATCCGTCCCGGGAGTGCTCCCGGGCGGTGGGCCGCCGGGCTGCGGGTCGTGCGGGGCGGGGCCGCCCGGGATCGTCACGGTGGGGTCTCCCGCAGCACGTACCCGACCCCGCGCACGGTGTGGATCAGCCGGGGCTCGCCGTCGGCCTCGGTCTTGCGCCGCAGGTACCCGACGTAGACCTCCAGGGCGTTGCCGGAGGTCGGGAAGTCGTAGCCCCACACCTCCTCCAGGATGCGGGTGCGGCTGAGCACCTGCTTCGGGTGCGCGAGGAACAGTTCCAGCAGGGAGAACTCGGTGCGGGTCAGGCTGATCGCGCGCGACCCGCGGGTGACCTCCCGGGTGTCCGGGTCCAGCGACAGGTCGGCGAAGGTCAACGTCTCCGACCGCCCCCCGGTGGCCTCGCCGCCGGTGCGCCGCAGCAGTGCGCGCAGCCGGGCGAGCAGCTCCTCCAGGGCGAACGGCTTGGGCAGGTAGTCGTCGGCGCCCGCGTCCAGCCCGGAGACCCGGTCGGAGACCTCGTCGCGGGCGGTGAGCACCAGGATCGGCAGGTCGTCCCCGATGCCGCGCAGCCGCCGGGCGACCTCCAGCCCGTCCAGGCGGGGCATCATCACGTCCAGCACCATCGCGTCCGGCCGGTCGGCGGCGACCATCTCCAGGGCCTGCGCGCCGTCGCTGGCCAGCTCGACCTCGTAGCCGTTGAACGCGAGCGACCGCCGCAGCGAGTCCCGCACCGCCCGGTCGTCGTCGACAACGAGTATGCGCATGGGTTCCAGTCTGGCCCGCCCGGCTGAGAGCATGCTGAGCGCCGCCGGGCCGTCCCGGCTGTCCCGTTCCGGGGGCAAGCGGGCGTCAGCTCACCAGACCGCCCCGGTAGGCGAGCAGGGCCGCCTGCACCCGGTTGCCCGCCCCGATCTTGGACAGCACCGCCGAGACGTATCCCTTGACGGTGGCCTCCGACAGATGCAGCCGCCCCCCGATCTCGGCGTTCGACAACCCCTGCCCGATCAACGTCACCACCTCCCGCTCCCGCTCGGACAGCGAGGACAGCATCTCCCGCGCGGGCGCGGCGGCCCGCTGTTCGTCCCGGCGCGCGTTGACCATCCGCGCAGCCACACTCGGGTCGAGCACCGCGCCACCCCGCGCCAGGTCGCGGATCGCGCGCACCAGCACGGCCGGTTCGATGTCCTTGAGCAGGAACCCGTTGGCCCCGAACCGCAGCGCGAGGCTGACGTACTCGTCGATGTCGAACGTCGTCAGCATCGCCACCTTCGGTGGTTCCGGCAGCCCCTGCATCGCCCGCAGCGCGCGGATCCCGTCGTCCGGGGTGCGCATGCGGATGTCGAGCAGCGCCACGTCCGGGTGGAACCGGCGTGCGGCCTCCACGGCGGTCCTGCCGTCGGCCGCCTCGCCGACGACCTCGATGTCCGGGGCGGGGGTCACCATCGCGCGTAACCCGGACCGCACCAGCTCCTCGTCGTCGGCGAACATCACTTTCAGCACGAGCGCCTCCGGCCGCCGGGCGGAGACGGGATCACCGCCTCCGCATCAGGTTAGTTACTGTTAGGTAGTAAAGGCATTACAGTGAGCACAGAGCGCTGAGTCAAGGCCCGTTCGGGCGCAGCGGGCGGACGCGCTAGGGTGTGGAGGGAGCCGACGTACTCCAGCAAGCCCTCGTAGCTCAGGGGATAGAGCACCGCTCTCCTAAAGCGGGTGTCGCAGGTTCGAATCCTGCCGGGGGCGCCCAGGTCACCGCGTTACCGCAGGTCTCGTGATCACTCCCGGGGCACATCCGGGGCACACACGATCTGATCCATCCGGTCCGCGATATCGTTCAACCGGTCCGGGAACAGGTGCCCGTAGAGGTCGAGCGTCATCGTCGCGGTCTTGTGCCCGAGCATCTGTTGCACGATCTTCACGTCCGCCCCGGAGGCGATCGCGAGCGAGGCCGCCGTGTGCCGGAGCTCGTGCGGATGGAAGCCCTCCGGCCCGACCTCGCGCACGGCCGCATCGAACACCCGCCGCCGGAAGTTGCGCACCCGCAGCACGTCCCCCCGCGGTGACGGGAACACCAGCGCGTCCGCACGCCGGCCCTCGACCCGCGGCCGCAACTCCTCGGCCAGGAAGCGCGGCAGCGGCACCGAGCGCCGTTCGTGCGTCTTCGGGCTCCCCCAGACCAGCCGCCCTCCGACCTCGGTGACGGACTCGGCGACGAGGACCCGGCGACGACGCAGGTCCACCCGGCCGACCGTGAGCGCGGCCAGCTCGCCCCACCGCAGGCCGGTGTAGGCGAGGAAGCGCACGACGACACCGTGGTCACCGCAGCGTTCCGCGAGGGCCGCGACCTGGTCGTGGTCGAGGTAGCGGTGTTCCGGTTGCTCCGGCCGCGGCAGCCGCACCCCCTCGGCGGGATTGCGAGCCAACCGGGCATCCCGCACCGCCCAGGCCAGCATCAGCGAGAACACCCGGTGCACCTTGGCCACCGAGGTCGACGCGAGGCGACCGACCAGTCCGGAGATCCACGTCTGGACGTCCGCATGCGTGATCGAGGAAAGGTGGACGCTGCCCCACCGGGGCACGATGTGCGTCTCGATCACATCCCGGTACCGGGCGAGCGTGGACGGCGCGAGGTGAGCTTGACCGTCGAGCCACCGCGTCGCCCACTCCCCCACCGAGACCCGGCCCGCGTCCGGGGCGATGTACGAGCCGGAACGGAGCCCGTGCTCGAGACTGGCCGCGTAGCTCTCGGCCTCCGCCTTGCGCTTGAAGCTCTTCTTCCGCTGCCGGCCCTGCGGATCGCGCCACCGCACGAGCCACCGTGCCCCCTGGCCGTGCCGTTCGGTCTTCTCCCGCCGGCCGTCCGGGCCGCGCCGGTACCAGCGGTCGTCGATGTCGGCCACGTCAGATCTCCCCCTGCTGTTCGACCCACGCCTCGACGTCCTGGGGCCGGTAGCGGACGTACTTGCCGATGCGGCGGCCCGCAGGGCCGTAACCCTTGGTGCGCCACTGGTAGAGCGTGTTCACGGGGACGCCGAGGTAGTCGGCGACATCGCGGATGGTCATGAGTTTGCTGCTCATCGCAGGTTCTCCTCTCGGTACTGCTGACGGCGTTGGTCGCGGATTCGGTCGGCGATGCCCGCGGCGAGTTCGCGTTCGGCGTCGTTGCGGTAGCCGGTGCCGGTGAACTGCCAGTCGTTGACCACCACGACCGCGTCGGGGTCGAGGTCGAGCGCCTCGAGGGTTTCGGCCAGGCGGAACGCGCGCCGGTCGTCGCGGATGGCGCGGAAGGTGGTCGAGTAGGCGCGGCTCTTGGTGAGGAAGTGGCCGCGGAAGCCGAGCATGTGCGCCCAACGCCGCAGGTTCAGATGCTCGTAGGCCTGCAGGCCGCCGAGGTCCCAGCAGGTCTGGATCAGCCGCCTGTGATGGTCCGAGACCCGTAGGTGGTCGATATCGAGTTGCGAGCGGATCCGCCGGTCGGCGCCCTCGGTGGTGCCGGTGCCCTTGGTGGCGTACTTGGCGATGTAGCCGGCCAGGGCGTCGTCGGCGATGCCCTCGCCGCCGACGGTGTCCTCGGTGTCGACGGGGCGGATGTCGAGCTGTTCACCCCAGGTCAGCGCCAGCCGGGCACCGCCGGGCCGGGTGATGGTGACGGTGACCGCCCGCGCGGCCGCCGTGACGGCTTCGTTCAGCAGGCCCGGACCGGCCCAGGACGGCGCTGGGTCGGTGGCGCCGCCGGGGCCGTCGAGACGGACGAGGGCGTGGAAGTGGACCAGGCCGCGCCGTTGATACTCGGCGACCTTGCTGTAGGACAGCCGCGCGTGGTCGGCGAACTCGCGGGCACGCAGCCCCGCCCGATGGGCCAGCTCGCGGCGCAATCGCATGGTGAACCGCTGCCACAGCACGCCCGCGTGTGCCTGCCACAGCACGGCGCCGACGTAGTCGTAGGACTCCGGATCGAGCGGAGTGCCGACCCGCGGATCGTCCTCGCTGCGATGCCGCTCCCCACAGCCGCAGGGCATCACCCGGCCCCGAGCGGACACGCGCCGGGTGTGGACCCGGCCGAACGACGGCGCGGTCAGGGTGACGAACGCCCGCGGCCGGGCCGTCACCGACTCCGGGACGCCCTTGGCGCCGCCCACGACGCCGGCCCGGACGAGGTGGAAGGCGTCGGCCGCGTAGCGGTCCGAGCAGGCCGGGCACACGCTGTCCCGGCGGTTGCCGCAGGGCGCGAAGATGCTGCCTCCGGTCTCGTGCAGGACCGCGCCCGTCGCAGCGTCCTGCAGCCGGTGGGAGCCGAACAGCCGCACCGGTCGGGCACAGCCGCCCACGGTGCGCACCTTGGCACGCCAGGCCTGGTAGTCCGGCGACCGCAGCCGCGCGGACAGACGTTGTTCGAGCGTCAGCACGAAGCACACTCCTTAATACGAGAGAGAAAACGGGGCGGAGCACGTCACCGGAGGTGGTGGGTGCCCCGCCCCGCAGCGGGACGGTGTGCGGTCAGGCGGGCAGCGGATGTCCGTTCCGCGCGACCGGGCCGAGCTGCTCGAGAATGCGGTCGGCCATCTCGTCGGAGACCCGCGCCGCCGAGCGGATGTCGGCCGCCGTCGGGTGTCGGCCTTCCCGGTGCGCCCGGTCGACTGCCGCACCGACCCGGTCGGCGAGGTCCGCGGGAAGCCGCAGCCGGGACACCAGCTCCGGACCGGTCGGCGACGAGCCGTCCGCCGGCGG
>NZ_KE387035.1:74182-85720 GCF_000430445.1 Saccharomonospora iraqiensis subsp. iraqiensis | reverse complement strand
GTCTCCTCTGCCCGGCCGGCAAGCGCGGGCGTGCGGCTGCCGCCGGTCCCGCGCGCCGGCCGGCTGTTAGGCGAGGCCGGACAGCACCGGTCGCCGAGCGAAGAAGAGATGTCCTCGCCGGACGGGCAGGTCTCCGGGATGGGCCGGGAAAGGCGCGTGCGCTGCGGTCCGTGGGTGGTCCCGTGGGGTGTGCCATCCCGTCGACCTCCCAGAGGGCTATCACGCCGCATCAAGGGGGCAAGCCTGGTCACGCCCGTCACCACCGCGCAAAGGTTGCCCCCTTGACACGGCGTGATCGGGCTTGCGCCAGGTCGACGGGATGGCACACCGGGGCCACCACACTCTCCATTGAGCTTTCAAGCCCCCTCAGGTATGGGCACTCGAGGTGGCTTCCTCCGCTCAATCCACTTCCCCTTACTTCTACCCCAGCGTCCCCGCCACCGTTTTCCAGGTGTCCGTATCCATCTGATACTGCTCCACTTCCATTTCCAATCCCAGAACCGCTGCGATCGCAGGTCCATTCGTTCGCCGGCCATAACCAAGGGCCGAGCCTTAGGCCACAGAATTTCTATGTATGCAGGACCCTGTTCAGCATCTCGCAGGTTCAGCTCAACCTCGATCGGCTCACCACCTGGGACCATGCGATCCACGAATGTGGATTCGTCAGGGAACGCGAATTCAGCGTTATACGTACGTATTTCTACACGATGCATAGTGGCTGTACCAACAGCACGGATGGTGACGCGAGCTCTATGAGCTTCCTCCGAGTTGCGCTCCACGAGCCTCGTAACACCTTGCTCTGACACTTCTTTCAGAGTGTATCGCCGAATTGCTATCCGCCAAGCACGCCGAGGCCTGTCCATCCACATCCAGAAGACCGTAACGACTCCAGCGAAAGCAGCCACCATCGAGAATACCAAGTCTAAGTAGTCCACCTCATAGACCTTGCCACGACCACGCACCTCAGATCGACCCATGATCTAACACGCTCACGGACGCCATCCACGAGCCAGTCACGTCGACCAGGTCGCAGAATGACTCGCAACCATGCTGGAAGTAACAATTCGCGCACGATCCCGGGAGAAGATGGTCTCCACTGTTTGATCGCCAGCATTCGAGCACAGACGCTGGGGCACGTATGGGGCACACGTCATCGAGGAACAGCGACGAACGACGGCAATCAACGCTCGACGTCACCTCGGTACACAGAAGTGCACCCACCGTCCACGCAGGCTGACGCGGTGCCTGTAGCGCCCTCCTAAAGCGGGTGTCGCAGGTTCGAATCCTGCCGGGGGCGCCCAGGTTCGGTTGGACTGCCCACGCCGTGCGTTTACCCGGTCATACTGACCGCATGGAGACTGCGATCTCGGTCCCGGACACGACGTTCGAGAAGGTGGAGCAGCGCGCGACGGCCTTGGGGGTCAGCCGCTCGGAGTTCTACACGCGGGCCGCTCAACGCTACCTGGCCGACCTGGAAACGCAGGACCTCTCCGACGAGATCGACGATGCCCTCGCCCGGATTCAGGGCGAGGACAGCAGCACCCTCGCAGTGCGGGCCGGGCATCGACGCATCGCGGAACTGTCGGGTGCGTGGTGATCCACGGAGGAGTCCGCACGTGTTCATTACGGCAGTGGCGAGTGGGCCACCGGAAGACCCCGCCAGCAACTCCCATGGGACAGGTGGACCGTGGTCTGCGGCGGGACTCGTTCTCCACTGAAGCCGAGGACGGGACGACCCGGTGAGCACGGGGCGTCCGCCGACCACCAGCCGTTGCACCGCGGTGTGACGGGGACAGCAGCCTGCGCCGCCCCGCGGAGTCCATAAACCCCCGCCTGGGAACGTGGAGTGTGTGGATTCCTCGACGATGCGGCTCGGTGTCGGCGGTGCCGCCGTCGTCGGTGTCGCCTTCGGCATGGCCCGGTACGCCTACGGCCTGACGCTGCCCGACGTGCGTGCGGAGTTCGGGCTCTCGGAGCTGCTGCTCGGGCTGATCGCCAGCGGCACCTTCGTCGGCTACCTGATCGGGCTGCTGTGCGTCCCCTCCGTCGCCGCCCGCTTCGGCCACCGGGCGCCGACGACCATCGGCGGACTGTGCGGCGTGGCGGGTGCGGCGACGGTCGCGTTCGCGCCCACGCCGGGGCTGCTGGCCGCGGGGGCGGTGCTCGCGGGCAGCTCCGCGGGCTGGGTCTGGGCACCGTACTCCGACATCGTGACGGCGGTGGCACCGCCGCGCGACCGACCGACCCTGCTGGCAGTGATCACCACCGGTACCGGTGGCGGCTTGATCGGACTCGGGGTGCTCGGCATCGTCGGGACGCTGACCTCCTGGCGGGTCGCCTGGGCGGGTATCGCGCTCGCCGCGGCGGTGGCGGCCGTGGTGAACCTGCGCACGGTGCCGCGCCTGCCCCCGGCGCCGGGCGGATCCGGCACCCTGCGTCCACCGCTACGCCGCAGCATGGTGCGGCCGCTGGCCTACGCCGTCGTCTACTTCGCGGCGTGCACCATCTACTTCACCTACGCCAGCGATGCGGTCCGCAGTGGCGGGCTCGGCGCCGCCGCCGGCGCCACTCTGATCGCGGTGCTCGGTGTCAGCGGACTGCTCGGATTGCGCACGGGCACCATCACCGGTGTGCTCGGGTCGGCGAGAACGGGTGCGGCGTGCCTCGCCGTGGTCGGTGTGTCACTCGCCCTGCTCGCCCTCGGGGAGGCCTCGCTGCCCCTGGTGCTGGTGTCCGCACTGCTGTTCGGAGCGGCGTACATGGTCGGCTCGGCGGTACTCGCGATCTGGACCGCCGAAGCGGTCGCGGACCGACCCGGTGACGGCTTCACCGTGGCGCTGGTGGTCGGTGCCGTCAGCTCGATCGCCGCCCCGGCGGCGGTGGGCGCGTTCGTGCCCGTGCTCGGGTTGTCCGGGGTGCTGCAACTGCTCGCGGCGGCGTCGGTGCTCTGCGGCATCCTGCTGTGGCTGCTCGACCGCCTCCGACCGGTCGCCGTACCCGAGCACAGCGCCACCTCCTCGCAGGGGGGCGCCTCGCACGGCTGAGCGAGTTGCGCGGCGCGCGGACACCGTGTGCGCTGTCCGGGAGCACCTGCAAACCCCGGCCACCAGGAGTCTCCGTGCGTGTTCTGGTCGTGAACCATGTCAGCCTCGACGGCGTCCTGCAGGCTCCGGGCCATCCCGACGAAGACACCCGGGACGGCTTCCGGCACGGCGGGTGGGCTCAGCAGGCCAACGATCCGGCGATGGTCGCCGCCATGGGCGAGCGTATGGGCCGGGAGTTCTCCTGGCTGTTCGGCCGACGCAGCTACGACGGCATGCTCAGTTACTGGAACGAGGCGGGCGGCCCGTTCAAGGACGGCCTCAACGAGGCGAGGAAGTACGTCGCCTCCTCCAGGCCCGACGCCGAGCTGCCCTGGCCGAACTCCACGCTCCTCAGCGGCGACGTCCCCGCTGAGGTGGCCGCTCTGCGGAGTCGACCGGGCGGCAACCTCGTGATCATGGGTAGCGGCCGGCTCGTTCGCTCCCTGCTCCCCCACGGCCTCGTCGACGAGCTGTTCCTGATGATCCACCCGCTCGTCCTCGGCTCCGGTCACCGCTTGTTCGGCCCGGACGACGACGCGCACCGGCTGCGACTCGTCGACTGCACGCCGACCGCCACCGGAGTGCTGATGGCGACGTACCAGCCGTCCCAGGCCGTTTCCTGAGGGAGCCGAGCGCTCGACACACGCGCGACCAACGCTGACGGAACGACCGCCTCGGACATCCTGCGGTGCTCGCGGTCGAAGTCGTCGGTGTTCGGAATCGGCTGACAGCATCGAACCGCGTCATTACGGTGTGCATGTTGCTTCACGCGGGGAGGGCAACGCTCGTACCCGACGGATCGGAGGGGGAGGTCCGGGTGAGCGGTTATGACGTGGTGATCAGTTCGATGTTCGACGCGGCCGAGGCTGCGGACAGTGCTGCGGACCAGCTGGCGAAGGTCGATCCGGGGGGCAAGCTCGTCTCCGCGGTCGGGTCGGCGCTGCCGGGCGCGTCGGAGTCGACAGGTGCGGCCGGGGCGCTGCGGGAAGCGTGGCAGGGGCGCGGACGGGAGCTCGCCGACGGGATGCGCGGGTTCGGCGATGCCCTGCGTTCGGCAGCGGAGAGATACGCCGCGAGCGAGGCCACCGCAGGTGAGGAGCTCGATCCGTCGATCGACGACCGCCCGACCGGCGGCCCGAAGGCGGTGTGACCGGTGGTCACCTGGTCCGAGGTACAGCGCTGGGATCCGGCCCCGCTGCACGACCTGGTGGGCGGGCTCAACGGCGAGTGCAACGAGCTCACCGGAGCCTCGGACGAGTTGGACGCCTCCGCTGCTCCGGTTCAGTGGACCGGAGCAGCTTCTGAATCCGCCGGGAGACGTCGTGGCGACCTGGTGGACCGGTGCCAGGAATGGGCCGGCGAGATCGGCGCGGTTCGGCGGGCGGTCGGAGACGTGGCCGACGCGGTGACCGGAGTGGGCAACGCTGTGCGGGAGATCGAGTCCCTCGCCGCCGCGCACCAGTTCCTCGTCACCGAGGGCGGCGACGTCCTGGAGGCCTATTGCGGTACCGAACCGGTAGCGGAGGAGGTCCGGGTCGAGCGGGACCGGATCCGGGCCGAGCTCGTGGATCGTGTCGAACAGTGCCTCCGCCAGGCCGACGACCTGGACGCCGACCTCGCGGGCGTGCTGCGGACAGCGGCCGCGGGCGAGACCGTCTCCGCGGACGGTGAGTCGACCGAGCCATCCAGTCTCGGTGCCTGGGCGAACACCGGCGAACTCGCCGGTTCGCTCTCGATCGTGGCACCACCGCCGCCCGGTGCCGCACCGACCGACAACGCCGGCTGGTGGGCAGCACTGTCACCGGCACAACGGGCGAAACTCATCGAGACGAACCCGGAACTGGTCGGCAACCGTGACGGCGTGCCGGCCGAGGACCGGAGCCGAGCCAACCTACGGCTGGTCGGTGAGCAGCGCGTCGACCTGAATCAGCGAGCGGAGACGATCCGGGATCAGCTCGCCGGGCTGGGTGGGCCCGGCAGTCGGCTCGACGAGTCCATCCTTCGAGGAGAACTCGACCGGATCGAGGCGAAACTGCGCTCGCTGACCGCGGTCGATGAGATCATGCACGACCGGCACGGCAACCCGGACCCGGACAAGCAGTTGATGTCGCTGGACCTGACCGGGGACAAGGCCAAGGCCGCCATCGCCAACGGCGACGTCGACACGGCCGACCACGTCGCCGTGTTCACCCCGGGCATGAACGCGACCGTGGACGGGAGTCTCGGTGGGTACGTCAGGGACACTGCTGAGCTACAACGACATGCGCAGGTCGAGCTACTCAAGCAGGAACGCGGTGATGAATCGGTGGCCACGGTGACGTGGCTCGGATACGAACCGCCCCAAACCGGGCAATCCGGAACATGGTCGGATATCGTGACAGGCAGCGAAGCCGAAGACGGTGGCGAGAAGCTCGCGAGGTTCTACAACGGTATCGACGCGGCACGTTCCACCGATCCACATCTGACCGCGCTCGGACACTCCTACGGCTCGCTGACGACCGGCGATGCCTTGAACAACCATGTCACCGGCGTGGACGAAGCCGGATTTTTCGGTTCCCCCGGAATCGGGGTTGACAGCACCGATGAGCTCAACCTCCCTGAAGGTCACGCCTACGTCTGGGAAGCACGTGACGACCCGGTCGCCGACATCGGCAACATGACTGGACACCATGGACTCGATCCCGCCGGGCTCAACGACGTCCATCACATGTCCACCGAGGAGTACCGGACACCGTCCGGCGACAGAACTGTGGCTTCGACAGGGCACAGCGAGTACCTGACCGGCGATGGCCAGTATCAGACCAGCGAATATGGCATGAGCCGGGTAATCATCGGGTCTCCGGATCTGCGACTGAATCCAGCAGGGTAGGTAACCAGTGAATCGAACCCCCGGAAAGCCACGTAGCACCATGCGCGCCGTCACAATCGCTGCCCTGCTGGGAGCACTCCTCGCAGCATGTGTAGACGGAGAACAGAGCGGAGAACCTGGAGACAGCATGACCGACGCGTCACCGCAGGAGAAGATCGCAGAACTGGCGAAACGGCCCGACATCGACACCGTGCTCGACCAATACGAGCGTATCCGCACCGAGATTCGCGAGCGTCTAGCCGAGGAACTAGGCCTTGCCGGCGAGTGGCGCAGGCCGTACAACGAGTCCGAAACTCCGTGCGGCCGACCGTACTCGGACATCGGTGACGCTGTCGCGGTACAGATGGCGAGCTCGGCGAATGACACGCACATTCCTGACGACGAGTGGCCGCGCGCGAAGGAGCTGTTCGTCGAGATCGCGGGACGGTACGGATTCGGCGACCCCAGAGTCATCGTGAACGAACCGGGAAACCACGAGATCCGCGTACGCGACCGTTTCGGCGGGGACATCATGCTCGGCACCGAGAAAGCCACTGTCCTCTCCTCGGGGACCGGCTGCCACCTCATCCAGGGAGCAGGTTCCGGCGAGGCCACTCCCGCACCGGGCTGATCTACCCCGCCCGCGGTCCTCGCACCCTCTTGACGGCGAGTTCCGCCGGACAGCCGGTCACGGGAGAAGCGCCACCATCCTGCCTCCGGGACCGTGCGGTGCCGTCGGCCGTGACTAACGGGCAGCCTGTGACCTCCGCGGCACCCGTCCCTGGGGCGCTGTCCGTTGCCCGGCCGGACATGTCTTGTCGGGACCCGACGTCGGGTGCGTGAGAGGGCGGCATCACTCAGCTCGATCCACTCTCGCCAAGCTTCTAGGAAGACAGTGAGCCTCGATCACAGAGCAACACGTCCTCTTTTTCGCGTAGCCATGCTCACTGCACTCCTGACAGCTTGTTCCGACGGCGGAAAGACCGACGCCATGACCGACGCGTCACCACAGGAGAAGATCGCCGAGCTGGCGAAGCGGCCCGTTATTGACACCGTGCTCGCCCGGTACGAGAACGTGCGTACAGAGATCCGCCAGCGCCTGATCGAAGAGGTAGGGATGCCCGATGATTGGTATCAACCCTACAGCGAGTCCGAAACGCCATGTAGCCGCCCCTATTCGAAGATCGGGGACGCCATCGCGATCCAGATGGCCGGCTGGGCAAACGACGCACGGATCGCCGAAGACAGATGGGACCGTGCGCAAGAGCTCTTCACAGAAATCACGCGGCGATACGGATTCGGCGACCCACACGTGGTGGTGGACAGGCCGACCAAGCATGAGATCAGAGTGTACGACGACCACGGCGGAAGCATCATGCTGGGAACAGAGGTCGCCACCATCTTGTCGTCACGCACCGACTGTCATCTCATTCCCCGCGCACATCCCGGCAAAGACCATAAATGATTCCGGTGCTCAACGTGACGGCCGGTAGACAGCATGCACGCACCACACAGCCCCGCGCAGGTCACCAAATGACCCACATGCGCACAACCATCGTTACCACGCTACTGGGTTCACTCTTGGCCGCGTGCGGTGCCGGACTGTCAAGCGGACGACCCGGCTACACGATGTCCGACACGGTATCGAGTGAAAAGATGCCAGATCTGTTGGAACGGCCTGACATCGACACGATGCTCGACCAGTACGAGCGGATTCGCACTGAAATGCGTGTTCGTCTTTCCGCCGAGCTTGACCTGGCCGGAAAGTGGAGGAAGCCTCGCGAGCCGGCTGAAGGACTGTGCGGCAGCCCGCACTCCGATGTCCCGAACGCAGTCAACGTCTACATGGCGAACTGGGTGAACAACGCTGAGATACCCGAGGACCAGTGGGACCATGCACAGTCCCTGTTCAAGCGGATCACTGGACGCCATGGATTCGGCGATCTCCAAGTCGTTACCGACGCGCCGAATGATCATCTGATCAGGGCCTCCGACGCTTATGGCGGTGCGATCTCTCTGGGCACGAAGAAAGCCACCATGCTGTCGTTGGATACAGGCTGCCATCCGACTGCGGATGCGCACCCCGGAGATACATCTGATGCGCCGTCCTGAACTCTCACTCCCGTCCTCGCTTTCCCATCGTTCGAGTGCTCCCGACGACCTCATAGTGCTACCACGCTCAGCGCTGTGTGGGGTGATGATCATCGTGTTCCTGGGGACGCTGTTGACGGCCTGCACCGACGGAGCACCGAGCGGGGACCCTGCCAACATGACCGACGCGTCAGAACAAGAAAAGCTCGCCGAGCTCG
The DNA here is from genome assembly GCF_000430445.1 of Saccharomonospora iraqiensis subsp. iraqiensis. Taxonomy (GTDB): domain Bacteria; phylum Actinomycetota; class Actinomycetes; order Mycobacteriales; family Pseudonocardiaceae; genus Saccharomonospora; species Saccharomonospora iraqiensis. The sequence continues at coordinate 77,480 of NZ_KE387035.1, read as the reverse complement.
GGAAGCGACCGGATATCGACGCCATGCTCGACCGGTACGAACGACTTCGAACCGAGATCCGGGCGCGTCTCGTCGACGAGGTCGGCCTCCCGGAGGAATGGGAGCTGCCCGAGAGTGCGTGGGAATCCGAGAACCCGTGTAGCGCGCCTTATTCGACCCTTGGGGAGGCCGTCTCGGTCAACATGGTCACCTGGGTCCATGACGATCCGATCCCCGAGAATCGCTGGTCCCAGGCACAAGAGGTGCTGACCGAAGTCACCGCTGGGCATGGTTTCGATCAGCTCCAGGTCGTCGTGGACGGGCCGGGCGACCATCTTGTCAGGGTTTACGACTCCTACGGTGGTGGAATAACCCTGGGCACGAAAAAGGCGACCATCCTTTCCTCCGGGACCGGCTGCCATCTTGTCCCTGCCGTCACTTCGGGCTCCACTCCTGCGGCACCGGCAGGCGGCTGACCGGACCGGGAAGTGGGGTTCGCTTTTGTGACTGTCAACCGACTTGCCGAGGTCATCCCCGGCGCCGACCCGGAGAGCATCGCCGGAGCCGGGCACCTCGTCCACTACGACGCACCTCGCCATCGCCCTGCAGTGGTGGCTCACACACGTCGGTCGAGAAAGGGTTCCCCGCGCAGGACCGGACGAATTGTCGGTGCACCGTGGCATCCTGCACCGCCATGTGGACCCTCGATCATCAACGCACGCGACTGCGTGACCTGCTCGGCGATGTGTTCGACACCGTGACCGCCGACCGTCTTCTCGCGCTGACCCGCACGGGACTACGCCTGGTGCCGGGACGGTCCGGCGACGCGGGGCACTCCCGTCTCGGCGGGCTGCCCCGGCTCGACGACGGGACACCATGGCCCACTTGCCGCGACGTACCGCTCGACCCGCTGGCGGTCATCGACTTGGCCGACCTCGGGCCGTGCGACCTTCCCGTAACGCCCTCGGGAGTGCGTTTCCTCAGCGTCTTCCTCGTCGATCAGCCCGAGCTGTTGTGGACGACGCCCGATTCGTCCGCCACCTGGCGTGTGCTCCCCGCCGGAGCCGATGCCGTGGAACGCTCCGCTCCGGACAACGTCCGGGTCCGTTCAGCCCGAACCGTCGAGTTCGCGCCGGTTCTCACCCTGCCCGCGTGGGAGGACGAGATCGTGCCCCGCACACTCGACGTTGCCGACACGCCGCATCCGGCCGACCGCGAAGATCGGATCGACGTCTATACCGAGGTGACCGAGGTATGGGACGAACTTATCGGCACCGAACTGGGGCATCACGACCATCGGATCGGCGGATGGCCGACTCCCGTGCAGGCTCCGGTATTCGGGGACGTGGAGACCGACTCCGCACCGGACCATTCGTCCAACGGGGACGACGGGGTGCCGTGGCGGCTGCTGCTCCAGTTGGACAGCGACGAGCACCTCGGCTGGGAATGGGGGGACAGCGGGATGCTCTATTTCGTGGCCCACGACGCACATCTACAGGCGGGCGACTTCGACGCGACGTGGCTCGAGATGCAGTGCACATGACGCACTGCCCACACACCGCCGGAGTGGTCGCACCCGCCGCTGTCGAGAGCAACAGACCGGCGGACGACCGACGCCGCAGGAGTGGCCGATGCCGGACAGCTCCGCCGGAAGCGGTGCCGTCATGTCGGGTGGTTTGCTAGCTTACGTCGATGTTGTGGACGGTGTTCGCGCAGCGGGAGCCCGAACTGGCCCGCCTCGGTGAACGGCTGCTCGACGAGAACCACGGGTACACGTTCCTGTCGACGGTGGCCGCCGACGGGAGCCCCCGGATCCATCCGATCGCCCCGATCCTCGGCGCGGGCGGGCTGTGCGTGGCGATCACCCACAGGTCCCCGAAGCTGGCCGATCTCCGGCGGGAACCACGGATCGCGCTTCACTCGACGGTTGTTCCACCGGACGACGAGGAGTTCGCGGTGCGGGGTGTCGTTCGGGAGGTCGAGGGTGACCGGGCCCGGACGGCGGCCGTGGCCGGGGCGCGGAGTGGTGCGCACCTGTCCGAGGCGATGGTGCTGTTCGAGGTCGACCTGCGGGAGGTCGGGTGGGCGCGCTGGTCGCAGGGGCAGCCTGCCCGTCGACGGTGGCACGCTACCGAGGAACGTGCCGAAAGGTGACACTCCGGAACAGTATGGCCGCCCTCGTGCTCGGTGCGGCGTACGGTGCGATCACATCACTCGTCAACGACGTGTCCTCGCTCTACGGGATGATCGGGCACCACGTCGCGGACACGCCCTTGGCCTGGGCAGCGCAGATCACGAGTCGGCTGATCGGCGTCGGATGGGCGTGGGCGGGCCTGGCTATGGTCGCCGGCTGGCTCGCCCGTTCCGGTGCGCGCGCGGCCCTGGTTGGTGCGCTGACCCTGTTCGCCGCGACGGCGGCGTACTACGGACTGGACACCGTGCTGCGGGAAGTTCCGCTCGCCCAGTACTGGCCCGAACTGCGGTTGTGGTGGATCGCGAGCGTGGTCCTCGGACCGGTGCTCGGTGTGGTCGGCGCGGCCATCAGGCGCCCGGGGGTGGCCGGCCTGCTCGCCGGCTTGACGCTCCCGGTCGGGGCGGTCCTCGGGACAACCCTGGATTGGTTGAGCAACTCCATCGTGACTCCGTTCGTGACCTGGCCACGGATGATTGTGTGGGTCGCCGCCACGGTGGGCGCCGGTTTCGTGATCACCCGGTTCCTCACCGCGAAGCGGAGGGAACAGGACACGGCCGTGTCGTCGGGCGCGTCGCCGGATGAGTCGATGTCGGGCTACGACAATGCTTCCGGTGCCGCCTCGTAGGTGTTCTCGTGGTGGTCACGCGGCTCCTTCCTCGTCGCAGAGGGACGACGACGGCGAACGGATACGAACGTCCGCACGGAACGAAGCACGGTCACGACCGTGGCGGGATACCGAACGTGAGGACTGGTCCGCCCGGCCCGGCAGCGTCCGTGCCGGACGGCCGTGGGCGCGGCACTGAGCCTGCGCACGGGAAATCGACGTCCCCAGTTCAGTGAGCGATGCTCAGTAATGCCGACCGAAGGTGACCGGTCGGATGGTCAGGGCAACAGCCCCGCCCGCCGGGCGGCGGCGACCGCGTGGTGGCGGGAGTGGACGTCGAGCTTGCGCATGGCGCTGCGCAGATACGCCTTGACGGTCTCCGGCCGCAGCGTCAGCCGCTCCGCGATCTCCGCGTTGGTCAGCCCCCGCGCGACCTCGGCCAGCACGTCGCGTTCCCGGGGCGCGAGCGCCTCCACCGCGTCCGGGCTGTCGTCCCCGTCGGCCCGGGCGCAGGCCCGCAG
>NZ_KE387035.1:61471-74082 GCF_000430445.1 Saccharomonospora iraqiensis subsp. iraqiensis | reverse complement strand
CGGGTGCGCGCGCCGTGGAACTCCGCCAGGCGCAGCGTGCCGTCGGCGACCGGGCCGCCGAACGCGATGTCGACACCGGTGTGCCGCCGCACGGACGCCAGGGCGGAGCGGAACAGCCCGCCGTCACCGGCCCGGGCGTCGTCGCCGTGGGTCCGCATCCTCGCCACCCTCGAAACGGTCGTTCCTGGTGGCCGCATGGTAACGCCGGTCACTACCCCCTCGGGGGTAGCGCCGCCTCCGGCCGGGCACGACCATGACGGCTGTGCCCCGGCGCACACCCACCCAGCCGAACGTCACAAGGGAGTGCCTTCGATGACCTCGACCTCGCAGCGCTCGCGGGACGCCTTCCTCGCCGCCCGGGAGCTGCTGCTCCGGTACCGGGAGGACTACGACAGCGCCGCCGCCGAGTTCGCCTGGCCGGAGCTGGACGAGTTCAACTGGGCGTTGGACTGGTTCGACCGCCTGGCCGCCGACCCGGCCTTCGCGACGAGCCCGGCGCTGTGGATCGTGGAGCAGGACGGCACCGAGACGAAGGTGACCTTCGCCGGGATGGCCGAACGCTCCGACCGGGTGGCGAACTGGCTGCGCGCGCAGGGGGTGCGCCGCGGCGACCGCGTGATCCTGATGCTGGGTAATCAGGTGGAGCTGTGGGAGACGATCCTGGCGGCGATGAAGCTGGGCGCGGTGCTGATCCCCGCCTCGACGCTGCTGGCGCCCGCGGATTTGGCCGACCGGGTGCGCCGCGGCGCCGTGCGGCACGTCGTCGCCCGCGCCGAGGACGCCGCGAAGTTCGCCGACGTGCCCGGCGACTACACCCGCATCGCCGTGGGCGGCCCCGTGGACGGCTGGCTCGACTACGCCGACTCCGCCTCCGCCGACGCCGCGTTCACCCCGGACGGGGCGACCCGGGCCGACGACACGCTGCTGCTGTACTTCACCTCCGGCACCACCGCGGCGCCGAAGCTGGTGGAGCACACCCACGCCACCTACCCGGTGGGGCATCTGTCCACGATGTACTGGATCGGGCTGGAGCCCGGGGACGTGCACCTGAACATCTCCTCGCCCGGCTGGGCCAAGCACGCCTGGAGCAACGTGTTCGCCCCGTGGAACGCGGGCGCGTGCGTGTTCCTCTACAACTACAGCCGCTTCGACGCCGACGCGCTGCTCGGCCACATGCAGCGGTGCGGGGTGACGAGTTTCTGCGCCCCGCCGACGGTGTGGCGGATGCTGATCCAGGCCGACCTGACCACGCTGAGGACCCCGCCGGCGAAGGTGGTGGGCGCCGGGGAGCCGCTGAACCCCGAGATCATCGAGCAGGTCCGCCGCGCCTGGGGGATCACCATCCGCGACGGCTTCGGCCAGACCGAGACCACCGTGCAGATCGCCAACACCCCGGGCCAGAAGGTCAAGCCCGGGTCGATGGGCAGGCCGCTGCCCGGGTTCACCGTGGCGCTCGTCGACCCGGCCACCGGCACCCCGGGCGACGAGGGCGAGATCTGTCTCGACCTCGCGGCCCGCCCGCTCGGCCTGATGGTCGGCTACCGCGACGACGAGGACCGCACCGCCGAGGTGATGCGCGACGGCTACTACCACACCGGCGACATCGGCAGCCGCGACAGCGACGGCTACCTCACCTACGTCGGCCGCGCCGACGACGTGTTCAAGGCCAGCGACTACCGGATCAGCCCGTTCGAGCTGGAGAGCGTGCTGATCGAGCACGAGGCGGTCGCCGAGGCGGCCGTCGTGCCGTCCCCCGACCCGGTGCGGCTGGCCGTGCCGAAGGCCTACATCACGGTGGCCGCCGGGCACGCGGCCGACCGGGAGACCGCGCTGTCCATCCTCCGGTTCGCCCGCGAACACCTCGCCCCGTACAAGCGCATCCGCAGGCTCGAATTCGCCGAACTGCCGAAGACCATCTCCGGCAAGATCCGCCGCGTCGAACTCCGCGGCCGCGAGGACGAACTGCACCCGGACGCCGACGCCACCCCACCCGGCGAGTACACCGACAAGGACCTACCTGAGGTGTAGCGGGAGGCGCGACCGCGCAACGGTGCCCGACACGGGTCGGCGGGTGAACCGGGCTCCCGCCCGGAACAGACGCTCTCCCGGTCGGGGCCGTTTCGCGGTAGTACGGTGGATCGCCTCGCGGAGCTCACCCTCCGGCTCTCAACATCGTGGCGACGACGTCCCTCCTCATGTGCGGCTACCTGGTGTTATAAGCATTCGGAGGAGTTGGCTCATAATGCTTATCTTCAGGGGCGGTACTGCTCGAGACGCTCGGGGTCCCAGACTCGGTGGACCAGGGCCCGCACCAGTTCGGTGCGCTCGGCGTGTTCGGCCTTGCCGAAGCGGTCGTAGGGCCGGAACGGCAGGCCCTCCCGGGCCAGGAAGGCGGTGAACTGCGGCTGGTGCTCGTACGTCGCCGCGGTCAGGCTGGCGGCGTAGAGGTTCTGTTTCGCGTAGTGCGGTGCCTTCTCCTCGAACGGCCTGTCCTGATAGCTCCGGTTGACGTCGGCGGGCAGGAGCACCAACCCGGCGACGTGGTCGCGGTAACGGTCGAACTCCTCCCGGGTGGGACACTCGTCGGCGTAACGCTCGTGGTCGTCGGCCCAGATGTGCTCGATGTCCCAGGGGTTCTTCAGGCTCCGGTCCACGAGTTCGCCGAACGGGTCCGGTTGTCCGGACTCCAGTGCGGTGTAGGCGGTCAGTCGGGCCAGCAGGTGGTAGATGTAGCGCTTGCTGAACTGGTTCACGCCCAGGTCCGGGATGCCGTACCTACCCCGGCTGCTGCTTCCCTCGAACGACACGTCCGTCTCGTCCTGCGCCAGCTTCGCGCGCAGCGTGTCGATCAGTTCCGGCAGGGCCAGGCCTCGGATCTCCCGGCACAGCGCCCACATGGCGTAGCTGACGCTGGAATAGCCGACCCGGATGTAGTTGACGGCCCGGCGCATGACCCAGATGTCGAGGTAGGTCGCCGTGGCGGCGAGCTTGCGGCGCACCGTCTCGTCGTCGTCACCGACGTTGAGCGGCGCAAGCAGTACGGTGCCCTGCCAGGTGAAGTCGTTGTGCGCGTTGTAGAACACGGGTTCGAGCCCGGGGGTGTAGTGCTGACTTGCGGCCAGCACCTTCAGGTAGGCGCGCTTGAAGAACGGCATCTCGTCGGTCATCAGCGCGCGGTTCTTCGCCGCGTCGCCGACGCCGACCCGCACGGCGTTGTCCCGGACCCAGCGGTGGAACGTGGACCCGATGAGTTCCCAGTCGCGGTCCACTGCACCGGCACGACGTTCCCGGATCGACTCGGCGTAGCGGGCGCGCAGCCACGCCTTGACGAAGGTCGCGTCCCGTTCGGCGTCCGGGGCGGGTTCCCAGGAGACGAGTTCGGAGACGGTCTTCTTCCAGACCCGGTTGGCGTGGGCCCGATCGGTGGAGTCGGAGATCGCCCCGAGCAGGTAGGCCTTGAGCATGTCGACCGGGCTCAGCGGCTTGCCCCGGTCGTTCATCGTCTCGAAGATCGCGTAGGCGTGCGAGTCGGTCTCGGTCGCGATCTCGATCAGTCCGACTTTGTGCATCAGCCAGTAGAGGAACGGCTCCAGCCCGTCGCCGAGCTCACCGGCAAGGTCGATCGAGACCAGATCGTCGTAGCGGGCCTTGATGGCCCGGACCGACTCGTCCTCGCCCGCGGCGTCGTAGTCCTCGCCGTTGAACAGCGCCCGGAGGACGGGCACGCGTTCGGGAATGTCGAGGTTGAATTTCTTCTCGCCGAGGGAGTCGGAGAAGATCAGGAACCCGACCGTCGTGGCCACCCCGAGGCCGCGTTCGTGCGCATGGCGATACAGATAAATCAGGAGCAACGTCAGCGACGTGACACGCTGCTGCCCGTCGACCAGGTAACTCTTGTTGTCCCGCTGGGTGACGATGATCGACCCGAGGAAGTAGTCACCGTAACGACTGACGTCCTGCGGTGTGTGGTCGGAGCGGTAGTCCGACGCGAACTTGTTCTGCAGGTCGGTGACCAGCTCTTCGAGGTTCGCACGCTCCCACTTGTACTCCCGCTGGTACTCGTCGATCGCGAAGGATCGCGACTGCAGAAGTTCCTGGATGGTGCGGTAGTGCGGCACGATGCTCATACTTCTCCCCCCTCGCCGCCCGGCAGGCGCGTGTGTCCGGCACCGAGAGTCGGCAACAATGCCGCCTCGCTCCGCGAATCCGCACAGGAATACAGCACAGACTCCCCTTGCACACACGTCGCCCGGCGGGCGGAATGGTTACGACTCACGAACCGACGCTCACCGAGCCGCCGAAAACCTCCGACAGGAGCCGGTGTGGCACGGTGAATTCCTCCCACACCGTGGCCACACCAAGGTTCGCCACCACTCGCCTTTCGGTCTCAGCGTCTCGACGTCGGATTCGGTGGACTCACCGTACTTTTCCGCGAAGGCCGTGTCGATCACGGATCAGTTTCGTCGACGGCCTCGGCCACCGCTGCCGACGCCGCACTGCTGACGCACACGAGCGGGGTGTCCCGGTCTCCGCGGGTCGGCAGCTCAGAGTTCTGCCGAGCCGAGTGCGTCGACGGGGCACCAGTGGTTGCGGCTGCAGTCGTCGAGGCACCGTTGGATGCAACCACCGCAGAAGCGGCCGTCGACGGTGTCGTACGGCTGGTCCGGACGGGCCACCGGTTCGGCGGCACAGAGGGCGCACGGCCGTGGCGGGAGCGCCCGCAGTCCGGAGAGCACGCGACGCAGCACGTCCATGCCGGGGGCCTCGGTCCGCCGTAGGGCCTGCCGGGCGCGGGCCCGCTCGGCATCCGGGTCGGTGGCGGGCCAGAGGTCGGAGATGCGGTGCAGCACGGTGGTGTCCGCGGCGTGCAGCGGCGGCAGCCGCAGGGTGGTCTCAGTGGGGCCCGCGGGGGTGGGGCGGTCGGGGTGACACATCGAGAGTCCTCGGAGACGGGGCTTCGGGCGCGGACGACGGCTCGGGCAGGGGTGGGATCTCGGCGGCGGGGAAGTTCTCCCGCACCCGGACCTCGCGGTCGCACGCCCAGCAGGTGGGTTCCAGCCACTTGCCGAGGAGATCGGCCTCGCCGGGCACGACGTCGTGGCCGCACAGCACCGGCAGCGGGTCTCCGACCTGCGGCCGGGTGGTCTCGGCGTCGTAGGCGTGCCGCCTGCCGCCGGCCTGCTGCCACTGCCACCGCCGCATCACCGGCACCCCCGACACGGCGTGGCGTGCGGATCGGGAGCCACCTCGGCCAGTGGGGAGATGCGTCCGCATGCGGTGACCACCGCCGCGCCACCGGCCTCGCTCCAGGTCCAGCCCACCGCACGATGCTGCTCCCCACCCCGCGTGACCCACGTATCGGGCGGTATCGCCGCTGCTCGCTTGTCGCATCGGACAACTCTCATCGGCCCTCCACCTGTGCAATTGGTACCAGCGGTACCAGTGGTACAGCACCGACAGTGACAGTTAGTGTCACCTGGGTCAATGCACCGAACGGGCTACCCATAGGAAACGCGGCACCTACGTATGCTGTGGTGCATGGCTGGTACCACGCCGAAAGCACGGGCGCTCGGGGCAGAACTTCGCAAGGCGCGCCAGGCCGCCAAGCTCGGCGTCCGGGAACTCGCCGCGATGTTGGAGACCCCGCACGCCACGATCTCGCGGTGGGAAACCGGCCAACGCTCGCCGCTTCCGGAAGACGTCTCCGCCTACGCGGCCAAGGTCGGAGCCTCAGCCGAGGTCAGGCAGCAGCTCATCGATCTCGCACGCGACGCGGACGGGCCACACTGGTTGTCGGTCGGGATGCCCGAACAACAACGGCAACTCGCGGGGCTACTCGAAGTCGAGCGCACAGCCACACGGATCACAACGGTATCGACCCTGCTGATTCCTGGGCTGTTACAGACCGGCGACTACGCCAGAGCCATCATGCACGCGGCCGACGTGCCCGCCGGTGAAGTCGATACCCGCGTAGCGGTCCGGCTCGGCCGACGTGAGGCGATCACAGGCCGAAACCCGGCGCAGCTCGTCGCATACCTCGGAGAGTCGGTGTTACACGCGGAGATCGGAGGGCCGGAGGTGATGGCAGACCAGCTCGACGCCCTGCTCGACACGACCAAGCGGCCGAACATCGAGATTCGAATCATCCCGACGCGATCCGATTGGCATCCCGGTCTGGATGGTCCCTTCAGCATCGCCGAAGCATCTGACCGTGGTCCGGTAGTGCATCTGGAGAACCGCATCTCAGGGTTGTTCCTGCACGAACCCGACGAGGTCGAGGTGTATCAGAGCGCGGTGGATAAGGTGCACAAGACGGCCATGAGCGTCGAGGAGTCCATAGCGCTCATCGCCCGCGTCGTCGACGGCAAGGAGACAACACCATGAGGATGCCCGAGATCGCTGGGGAATGGCGCAAATCGAGCTTCAGCGCCAACACCGACAACTGCGTGGAGTTCCGCCGGACGGCCGACGGGGGTGTCCAGGTGCGCAACAGCAACCGCCCCGACGACGGCACCATCACCTACACCGCCTCCGAATGGCGGGCCTTCATCGCCGGTGTCAAGGACGGCGAGTTCGACCTCTGAGCCTCGGGTGAGCACTGCGCCGATACAGGACCGGCCGGCGGTGAAGGTGCGGCACCTCCCGCCGGCGGTCCCGGCCCCGCCGCCCGGTTGGAGGCATCATGGGCGCGTGGACGTCGAGCTGTTCTACTTCGCCAGCTGCCCGAACTGGCAACTCGCGCGGGAACGCCTCAACGAGGCCCTGACGGCCGTGGGCCGCTCCGCCCCGCAGGTCACCCTCCGCGCCGTCGAGACGGACGAGGAAGCCCGGGCCCTGCGGGTGCCCGGCTCGCCCACGATCCGCGTGAACGGGAACGATCTCTTCCCCGCCGCGGCGGAGACCGACTGCCTGGCCTGCCGGGTCTACCCGACACCGGACGGCCTCTCCGGCGCACCCACCGTCGACCAGCTCATCCGGGCGCTCGGCAACACTTCCTGAGAGCACCGGATCCTCCTCCGACGGCAACGGCCCCACCGGCGTGCCGACGCCGGCCGCGCCCCGGCGCAGCGCCCGCCGCGTTCCGACGATCGGCGGCTTGCGCCCGGGTGCCGGGGCTGGTTCGGTCCTTCCCATGAGATCGGCGGACGGATCCGACGTAACCGGACAACTGCTCGACGAGCAGATCACCTATTACCGCGCCCTGGCCCGGGAATACGGCGATCACCGCCTACCGTTCTCCGGCGGCGACGAGGTCATCACCGCCCTGGACGAGTTCCGCCCCACCGGGAGCGTGCTCGAACTCGCCTGCGGGCCCGGTACCTGGACCGGCCGACTGCTCCGGCACGCCACCGAGGTCACCGCCGTCGACTCCTCGCCGGAGATGCTCGCCCACGCCGCCGACCGGCACGGCACCGAGCGGGTGCGGTACGTCCACTCGGACATCTTCGACTTCACGCCCGACCGCCGCTACGACGTGGTGTTCTTCGGCTTCTGGATCTCCCACGTGCCGGAAGAGCTGTTCGACTCCTTCTGGACGCTGGTGGCCGACTGCCTCACCCCCGGTGGCCGGGTGTTCTTCGTCGACGACGGGTATCGGACCCCGGACGAGCTCGTCGACGGGGACGACTCCCCCGTCGTGCGCCGACGCACCAACGACGGGACCGCGTACCGGGCGGTGAAGGTCCCGCACGAGCCCGCCGAGCTACAGCGGCGACTGACCGACCTGGGCTGGCGGATCACGGTCACCGCCACCACCACCGGACCGTTCTACTGGGGCGCGGGCGGCCGGGCCTGACCCGGACCCGCGGCGCCGGGGTTTACATGGGGGGATCCTCCCTCGCTACCGCACCGGAAGGCGTCGGATCGAGAGCGCCGGAGGGCTCCTACCCCACACCAGATGGATGCTTCTGATGGATATCAACGAACTGAACGGGAGGGCAATGAACTCGTATGAGTACAATTACACGCTTTCTCTCTCGTTCAGCGGGAACTACACCCTCGCCATCGAAAGCGATGTCGCGGTACGCACCGCCGGTCAGGACGTTCGACTCTCACCGGGCACGGACCCTGGCGCTGGTCATGAGGCACTGTCAGCGCTCACGGGGCTGCCAGTGGTGATGGTGCGAACCGACCCGCAGAACTCCCTCTCCCTGACATTCGCTGACGACAGCCGCTTGTCCGTCGAACCGGACCCAGCGTTCGAGTCCTGGACGCTGTCCGGCCCCGCAGGAGAGCGAATCGTCTGCATGCCGGGTGGAGAACTTGCGGTGTGGTCGTCCCGGGACGACTGACGACCAATCCAACAAAAAAATTCATGGGGCCGAGTCAGTCGTCCCGCTGCGACCATCCGCCTTACCTGCTCTACTGACTCTCGCGATCAGAAAACAGATGATCGCCATCAACAGTGCCACACCGCCGATAACGATGTTCGTTCGTTCCCGTTCGAAGACGAAGGCAACCAAATGGACGACTGCAGGCGCCATCAAGGCCACTGCGAATATAGTCCAAAATCGATCGCGAGTGAGCCTGTTCAACCCGATCCTTCCCGCGTCCTTCCGCTCGTTTCGGCTGTAGCGCTCTCTTCCGGGGCAGGCGGTACTGCCGCGGCTAGGGTGGCATACAGGGGGCGGAAAGCTCACTCCGATGCGGTAGGCGCGCGCGTCGGTGCCTGCCTGCCGAGGCGGATGTCGTCTCGTCTCGAGCCGTCGTGCCGCCATCGGACCCACTCTGTGAGCGGGTCCGGCAGCGTCAGGCGGTCCCGCCGATGTCCGACTCTGTGTGAGCACCTGCCACCTCTCGCGGCACGAGCCCGGCCGATCACCCGGCCGTGTCTTGAGCTCGACCGTGCTCAAGGTCGCACACTCGACGCATGACCGTCTGGATCTGCGCCACCTGCGGGGTCGAACACCCCGACACCGAACGCCCGCCCGAGTCCGACTGCGTAATCTGCGCCGACGAGCGCCAGTGGGTGCCCGAGTCCGGCCAGTCCTGGACGACACCGGCCGAGCTCGCCGATCAGGCGGCCACGCCCGTGCACGAACAGCTCGAACCGGGCCTGCACCGGTTCAACCGCGACCCGTCCTTCGGCATCGGCCAGTGGACCTACCTGGTGCAGACGCCGCGGGGGAACCTGCTGTGGGATCCGCCCAACCACATCGACCCGCCGCTGGTCGAGGAGGTCGAGAAGCTCGGCGGGGCGGCGGTGATCGTGGCCAGCCACCCGCACATGTACGGGTGTCAGGTGAGCTGGAGCCACCGGCTCGGTGACGTCCCGGTGCTGGTGCACGCCGCCGACCGCGAGTGGGTACGGCGCGAGGATCCCGTCCTCCGGGAGTGGCGCGGCACGGAAGAGGTGCTGCCCGGCGTCACGCTCGTCGAGGTGGGCGGGCACTTCCCCGGATCCACCGTCGCCCACCTGCGCCACGGCTCCGACGGTGCGGGCACGCTGCTCACCGGGGACGCCATCGTGCCGGTGGCCCGGAAGGGCTGGGTCACCTTCCTGCGCAGCTTCCCCAACCGGCTCCCGCTGTCGGCGGGGCTGGTGCAGCGGATCGTCGACGCGCTCGAACCGTATCCGTTCGAACGCCTGCACAGCCTGCAGGGCGCCACGGTGGCCGCCGACGCCCACGGCGCGGTGCGCCGCTCCGCCGAGCGCTACATCGCCTGGGTCAGCGGTCGCAACGACCACCTCGGGTGAGCAACACCAGCGGATCGCCTGCGACGCGACGGAGGGTGCACCGCACGGCCGGGTGCGCGAGAATGCCCGCGATCCGCCATCGATCTCGAGGGGGCCGCACGGTGCAGGAGTTCGGGTACGTTCCGGTGGACCGCACGCCGGCTCCGGGCGTTTTCCTGGTCACCGGCATTCCCGGCAGCGGCAAGTCGACCATCGCCGACGCGCTCGCCAAGCGGTTCACGCTCGGCGCCCACATCGAGGTCGACCGGCTGCAGGAGTTCGTCGTCTCCGGCGGGCGCTGGCCGGGGCCGGAGCCGGAGGAGGAAGCCGACCGGCAGCTCTTCCTCCGCGCCCGGAACGCGGGGCTGCTCGCGGACAGCTTCGCCGACGCCGGTGTCCTGCCGGTGATCGACGACGTCGTCGTACTGAAACCGCACCTGGACTTCTACCGCGACTCGGTGCGGGTGCAGCCGCTGCACCTCGTCGTGCTGTCCCCGGACCCCGCGGTGGCCGCTGAGCGCAACCGTGGGCGGGAGAAGGTACTCGTCGAGGACTGGTCCTTCCTCGACGAAGCGATGCGGGGACAGATCCCGAACGAGGGACTCTGGATCGACAACACGGAGCGGACCGTGGAGCAGACCGTGGACGAGATCCTCTCCCGCACCGGCATCCACGCCGACGGTGAACGGGAACCCGGGCGGCGATGATCGCTCAGGCGCCGCCGGTGGTGGCCTCCTTGGCGAACGCCAGGTGCGGGGAGAGCTCGCCCTCGTGCGTCAGATACAGCTCGTGCATGGCCCTCGTGCAGGCGATGTAGAGCATGCTCCTGTCCATCTCGTTCGCGTAGTTCCGCGCGTCCACCTCCGGGACGATCACGGCGTCGAACTCCAGCCCCTTGGCGATGTGCGCCGAGGTGACGATGATGCCCGCGCTGAAGGCCGTGCTGTCGTAGTCGAGGAAGGTCAGCTCGACCCCGGCCGCGGACAGCGCCTCGTAGAGTGCCTTCGCCCGGGGCACCGTCTTGCAGACGATGCCGAGCGAGCGGTTCTCCCCCGCGCGGTGCTGCGCGACGAGGTCGAGGATCTGTGCCCGCTCGTCCGCGCCGTCCGCGCAGGCCAGCACCTGCGGGGGCATGCCGTGCCGGGCCACCGGGACGAGCTTGTCGTTGCGGGAGATGTTCTGCGTGAACTCGGTGATCTCGGCCGTGGAGCGGTAGCTCTTGCACAGCTCCAGGGTGTCGGCGTCGGGGAAGATACTGTGGATCGTGGCCGGCGACGACGAGCTGAACGGGTTCACCGACTGGTTCGCGTCGCCGAGGATCGTCATCGTGCAGGAGAACAGCTCCCGCAGCACCGCGTACTGGACGGGCGTGTAGTCCTGCATCTCGTCCACCAGCAGGTGCCGGATGTGGCTGAAGCTCTCCTGCCGGGACGTCCTCAGCATGGTGTAGATCAGCGGGAAGACGTCGGCGTACTCGATCTTCTTCGCGGCGAGCGGCTTGAACAGTCGTCTGCGGGCGGGGTCGGCCTTGTAGAAGGCCTTGTACATCGCGAACGGGTCCTTGTACGGGAACATGGCGCGGACCTGTTTGCGGACGCTGTTCGTGTCGGCGGTGGTCCACCGGCCGCCCTTGTCCCGGATCTCGTTCTTCAGCTGGTGGACCGCGGTGTTGGCGACGTGGTCGATCCGCGTGAAAATCGGCAGCGAGGCCGACTCGTGGAACATGTCCGCGACCCACTCGGCCGACAGGCGCCGGTGCTTCTGGGCGATGTCGGTGGGGGTGAACTCCCCGGTCTGCGCGGTGATCCAGTCATCGAGGAGGGTGACGAACTCGGGGGTGGCCTTGTAGCGCATGCGTTCGGCCGCCGCGTCGTCGACGTTCTCCAGCAGTGTGGCCACCTGCTCGCTGAACGTCTGGTACCCGGTGACCGTGCCGAGCACCCTGTCCGCGATCCGCTCGAAGTCGATCTCGGCGACGTGGTCCTCACCAAGGTCGGGCAACACGTCGGCGATGTAGTCGCCGAACACCTTGTTCGGCGAGAGGATCATGACATTGTCCGAGGACAGGGTGTCCTTGAAGCGGTAGAGCAGGAACGCCACCCGGTGCAGCGCGATGGAGGTCTTGCCGGAGCCCGCCACGCCCTGCAGGATCAGCACCCGCGCCGTCTCGTTGCGGATCACGGCGTTCTGTTCCCGCTGGATCGTGGCGACGATGTCTTTCATCCGGTCGTCGGCGGACTGGCTGAGCTCGCGCTGCAGGATCTCGTCGTCGATGTTCACCGTGCTGTCGAACAGGTACTCCAGGCGACCACCCCGGATCTTGTACTGGCGCTTGCCGGTGATCTCGCCGTGCGTGGTCCCCTGGGGTGTGGCGAAGTGCGCTTCGCCCGACTCGAAGTCGTAGTAGAGGCTCGACACCGGCGCCCGCCAGTCGTGGATGACGACGTCCTGGGTCTCCGGGTGCGAGAAGTTGTGGATGCCGATGTAGTGGGTCTTCGCCCCGTCCTCGCCGGAGGTGTGGAAGTCGACGCGCCCGAAGTACGGCGAGTCCAACAGCCGCTCGACCCGTTTGCGCAGCATCATCGCGTGTTCGGCCAGCCGCACCGACATGTCCACCGCGCCGCGGTAGTTCGCCTTCTCGGCGAAGTCCATGTCCCGCAGGTTGTCCCACAGGTGCTTCTTGCGCTCGTCGATCGAGGTGGTGGCGGCGTCGATCTCACCGGTGAGCTTTTCCAACTCGGCGGACAACAGTTCGATCGTCCCGGCGAGATGCCGGCGTTCGTGTTCCTCTTCCCGTGTCTGGACGTCCGTCACAGCAGTCTCCGGTTCCGGTTCGTCCGTCTCCGCTGCGCAGGGCAGAATCGCCACGAAAGGCACGACGGAATGGTTCGCGCGTCCCGCACCGTCGCCGGTGTGCGGCACCGGCGACGCGCCG
>NZ_KE387035.1:50919-61371 GCF_000430445.1 Saccharomonospora iraqiensis subsp. iraqiensis | reverse complement strand
GCGCAGACCGTGCCGGGCCAGGTCGAACCGGCGGGAGAACGGCGTGTCCACGGCCAGCGGGTGGAAGCCGGAGCACTCGTCGTGCAGCAGGCCGGGCAGGGTGAGTTCGGCGCTGCGGGTGCCGCCGCCGACGGTGGGGGCGGCCTCCAGCACCTCGACGTCCACGCCCTCGGCCGCGAGGGTGAGGGCGGCAGCGAGCCCGTTGGGCCCGCTGCCGACCACGACCGCTCTCGTCATCCGGTGACCATGCCATCGGGACGCCCCTCGGGACCAGAGTCGCGCCCCACGCCCTCGGGGATCGGCTCGGGATGGACGAAGTCCCCGGCCGGCTGGTAACCCGGTTTGCGCCAGGTCACCCGGTGCGGGATCGGTCCGTTCGGGATCCACGGCTGCTCGGCCACCGCGTCGCGGACGTCGTAGTAACCGAGTTCCACGACGCCGAGCGCGGCGTCGACGACCTTGTAGCGAACCCGGGGCGTGTGGATAGGCTGCGACTCGGTCCAGGCCATGACGAACTCACCGGGTTCGAAGTGGCAACGCTGCTGCACGGCCGCGATCGTGCGCTCGTCGAACAGGTGCCCGTCGCCGAACTGCCAGCCGACGAGCACGGTGCAAACGACCTCGCCCTCGCGCAGCCGGTAGTTCTCCAGCTGATCCAGGTGCCGTTGCAGCAGGGACAGGTGCGCCCGGCCGTGGCTGTGCATGCTGCGGAAGGCCACGCACTTCTGCAGGAAGATCTCGGCCACGTCCGACCCGTACAGGTCGGTGAGCTGCTGCCGCTGGGTGCGCAGCGTCTTCGTCAGCCCGGTGTCCAGCTTGTCCTCGGCACCGTTCATGCGGAACGCCATCGTCGCCGACGCCCAGTTGCCCGCGTACTGCCGCATCGAGATCAGGAACGAGACCCACTCCGGCTTGAGGTTGCCGAGCACGGGGCCCGTCAGGAACAACACGAGCGCCGCGGCGAGGATCCAGCCCCTGCTGAAGTCGGTGACGCCGTAGCCGTCGCCGGCGAAGAAGCCGCCGAACAGGAACGGCGTGACGAACACGAACAGGACGTTCCACTCCAGTGGCACCGCGAGCGGGTACGTCGAGTAGATGAAGATGTGGAACAGCACCATGCCGGCGATGGCCAGCCAGGTCACCGTCGCGTTCGTGGAGAACAACAACACCAGCGGCAGGGTCAGCTCCACCACGGTGCCGCCGACGTGCGCCCAGCCCAGCGCCGTCGTCGACGGGCGCAGGTCGTTCGGCGGGTCGCGGTAGAGCGAACGCTTGAACCGCTTCGACGTCAGCCACGGCGTGTTGCTCATCATCGCCTGCACCACGAGGCTGAAGTGGTGTCCGAACTTGGACACCCCGGCACCGAGCCAGATGGTGACCATGGCGATCTTGGCGATGAGCACCATGTCGACGTGGCTCGCCAGCACGCCGAAGGCCAGCAGGCACACCGCGTACTGCTCGGGGCGGGAGGCGAGGAAGACGACCTTGTCCCGGAACCCCATCACCAGCAGCAGCGCCACGTAGCTGATCAGTGCCCAGCCCGGCAGCAGTCCGGCCTCGCTGTAGGCGGCGGCGTTCTGCACACCCGGCGTGACCAGCAGGAACAGCAGGTTCGCCACGAGCACCAGGTACAGCCCGACGTCGAACAGGGTGCGCGCGTCCCCGGCGGTTCCGGGGACCCGGCCCGGGTACGGCGGCAGGCGCAGCGTCCCCGGTTTCGTCCAGTAGCGCCAGCCGCCGATCATCGGGCCGAACTTGAACGCCAGGGGACCCCAGGACGCGGCGTGCCCGGTGATCTCCCACAGCACCGTCCAGACCATGAGCTTCTCGTAGACGATCAGCTCGCCCCACCAGGCGGAGAGGTCGGTGAGGCCGATCCCCGGGGTGGTCAGGCCGACGATCAGCCAGCCACCCAGCACGAACAGCACGGTCTTGACGATGTAGAGGGCGTGCATCTGCTTCGGGCCGCCGAAGCCGTACTCGGTCCAGTGCGTCGCCAACATCCGCAGCCGGTCCATCACGGGTGTCGACTCGAACTCCGCCGGGTCCCCCGGCGGCATGTCTGGAGTCCTGAATCCCACGGTGCTCTCCTTCGACAGGGCAGGGTGGTGCGCGCGAGGTGGCCTCGCGTCACGGGAAGGGCAGGGCCGGGGCCGGGTTCCGCCTCAGGCCGGTTGGGTGTCCGGGTTCCGCCGGAGCGCGGGTTTGTCGATCTTGCCGACGGGGTTCTTCGGGAGGGCGTCGACGACGTGGATGCGCTCGGGCACCTTCACCCTCGTGAGGTGACGTCGACAGTGGTCGAGCAGCTCGGACTCGCTGAGCGCCGAGCCGGGGTAGACGCTGACGTAGGCGGTGGGGACCTCGCCGTAGACCTCGTCCGGGCGGCCGACGACGGCGGCTTCGAGGACGTCGTCCACGGCGGTGAGCACGCTCTCGATCTCCTTGGGATAGAGGTTCTCCCCACCGCGGATGATCATGTCCTTGAGCCGGTCCACAATGGTCAGATAGCCGTCCTCGTCGAGGTGCCCGACGTCGCCGGTGTGCAGCCACCCGTCAACGATCGTCTCGGCGGTGGCCTCCGGCCGGTTGAGGTAGCCGCGCATCACCGTCGGGCCGGAGATCATGACCTCGCCGTCCTCGCCGGGCGGGAGGAACGCACCGTCCGGGCCGACGACGGCGATCTCCTGACCGGGCAGGGCCGGGCCGACCGTGCCGATCTTGCGGACCCCGTCCACCGGGTTGCACGCCGAGGCGCAGGTGCCCTCGGTGAGCCCGTAGCCCTCGACGATCACGAACCCGTACCGCTCCTGCGAGCGGACGAGCAGCTCCCGGGAGACGGGGGCGGCGCCGCAGATCACGAACCGCAGCGACGACGTGTCCGGCCGCACGTCCTCGGGCAGCGCGGCGAGCACGGCGTAGATGGTGGGCACCGCCGAGAAGTACGTCGGCCGCAACCGCTCGACGTGGTCGAAGAACGTGTCCGCGGAGAACCGCCCGACGATGCTGACCTGCCCGCCGCGCCGCATCGGCGCCAGCACACTCACCATGATCGCGTTGACGTGGAACAGCGGCAGGACGAGCAGACAGTGGTCGTCCCCGGTCAGCGCGAGGTGCTGCGCCATCGTCGCGGACATGGCCTCGGCGTGCCGGTGGTCGAGCATGACGCCCTTGGGCCTGCCGGTGGAGCCGCTGGTGTAGATGAGCAGGGCGAGGTCGTCGGCGGACAGCTCGGCGGGCGGCCGGGAACTCCCCCGGCGGGCGGTGCGCATGTCGTCGACGTGCACGGCGGGCCTGCCCCCGGTGGGCGCGTCCGGGCCGGAGTTGACCACGAGCGCCGCCCCGGCGTCGGTGATCTGATACCGCGCCTCGTCCTCGGTGAACACCGGGTTGACCGGGGTGGCGGCCCCGCCCAGCCGCCAGGCGGCGAACATCGCGACCAGCAACTCGACCCGGTTCGGCAGCACGATCGCCAGCACGTCACCACGGCCGAAGTCGTGTTCGGCGAGTTGCTCGGCGAAGGCCTCCACCCGCGCGTCGAACTGGGCGTAGGTGAGTTCGACCCGGTCGTCGCGGAGCCCCACATGCTCCCGGCGACCGCGCAGGGGGCTCGCGGGGTCCCACGGCAGATAGCGCAGCTCCATGCCTTCTCCCACCACCTCGTCGTGTTCTGGGTCACACCGAATGTGGCCCCCGACACTACGGAGCGGGTGGCGGAGTTCCTAGGTCCGACCGGGACGAAGTTCGCGCGGCCGGTTGTGCGAGATGCATAAGCTACGGGGCCGGGAGGCCGGGCAGGTTCCGCCCGGACGACACGCCGACGACGGGAAACACATGCGGGTCTGGTTCACCAGCGACACCCATTTCGACCACCGGCTGGTCGCCGGGAACCGCGGATTCGCCGCCCCGGCCGGACACGACGCCGCGCTGGTGGACAACTGGAACGACCTCGTCGCACCGGACGACGAGGTGTGGCATCTGGGTGATCTCGGCATGGGCGATCCCGCCCGGTGGGTCGATACCGTGCGGCGGCTGCACGGCCGCATCCACCTCGTCACCGGCAACCACGACCGGTGCGCACCCGGCGTGCGCCGGGACGCCCACCGCCACCAGCGCGCCTGGCTGGAGTTCCTCACCAGCGTCCAGCCGTTCGCCCGTCTCCGGCTCGACGGGCACACCGTGCTGCTGTCGCACTACCCCTACGTCGGCGACCACACCGCCACCGACCGCTACCGCGAGTGGCGCCTGCCGGACCTCGGCGACCGGCTGCTGCACGGCCACGTGCACAGCACCGACCGGCTGCACGGCAGGCAGCTGCACGTCGGCCTCGACGCCTGGGAACTACGCCCCGTCGCCGCCGAGGAGATCACCGCACTGTTCGACGGCCAGGAGGCAGGGGAAGCACACGAAGAGTAACCGCACACTGGAACAGACGGACGACGTCTACCCCGCCTAGATATTGCATCATCAAGCGGGACTAGACTAGGGTGAATGGTCAAGGAGATGAGGTATCGGGACGTTCGTAGAGCGCTCGTCCGACATGGCTGCACGCACAAGTCGACGCGAGGGAGCCACGAGAAGTGGACCTGCGCATGCGGAGCCCACATGGTCATCGTCCCGAATCACAAGATCGTCTCCCCTGGCGTTGTCCGTGACCTCATGGACAAGTTGAGCTGCCTGCCGAAGGGATGGTTGCAGTGACGACCTACACCGTTACCGCCAGACGCTGGGCTCACGGGTGGGAGCTGCACATCGAGAACGTCGGCGTCACCCAGGCACGTTCGCTTTCCTCAGCCGAGAGCATGGCCCGCGAGTACATTTCCCTCGCGCTCGACCTCGACGATGAGACATCTTTCGACATTGACATCGTTCCCCAGCTCGATGCCGCTTTGACCCAGCGCGTCCGCACCGCCCGCGATGAGGTCAAAGCAGCAGCGCAGAAGCAGCGAGAAGCCGCAGCTAAGCAACGGGAAGCCGCCGAAGAGCTCCGGGACACCGGGCTCACCGGTCGCGAGATCGCAGTGGTCCTCGACATCTCCCCGCAGCGTGTCAGTCAACTCCTAGGAGGATCGACGGCCGAACCTTCCGCTGCCACAGGCGGCTGAGAGGAACTTCGGTGTCGTCCACTGTGCTCACCACGGTCGACGGCCACTCTTCTCGAAGTCGTGTAACCGGATCACGGGAAACTCATTTCCGCGCGGCGATCTGGATGAGGTTGCCGCAGGTGTCGTCGAGGACGGCGGTGGTGACCGGCCCCATGTCCAGCGGCTCCTGGGTGAACCGCACGCCCAGTGCGGTGAGCCGTTCGTACTCCGCCCGCACGTCGTCGACGGTGAACTGCGCGGCCGGGATGCCGTCGTTGGCCAGGGCCTCCTTGAACGGCCGCACGGCCGGGTGCCCGTCCGGCTCCAGCAGCAACTCGGGCCCGTCCGGGTGTTCGGCCGAGACCACGGTCAGCCACCGGTCCTCCCCCAGCGGGACGTCCTCCTTCCCCGCGAATCCGAGCACCTCGGTGTAGAAGCGCAGGGCCTTGGCCTGGTCGTCGACGAACACGTTCGTCAGGGTGATCCGCACGGGTGACTCCTTCACTGATCGATCGGCCACCGGTCGACCACGGCGCGCAGTGGCGAGGTGTCGATCCGGTGGAACTTGTACCGGCCCTCCCGGTGGGTGACGACGAGACCGGCGGCCTCCAGGACGTCGAGATGCTGGGACAGCGCCTGCCGGGACGAGCTCACCCCGCGCCGGCTCAGCAGCCGGCCGCACAGCTCGAACAGCGTCTGGCCGTCGCGCTCGGTGAGTTCGTCCAGGATCGCCCGTCGGGTGGGATCGGCGAGCGCCTTGAACACGTCCGTCACACGACGACAATAGGCAAGCTTTCACTTGCATGTCAACGCGGCTCACCCGTTCCGGGACCGGGACCGCCGTTGGAGCATGGGTTCGTGCGCCCGGCGACGGGCGTCGCAGGTTTACGTCCGGCCCTGGTCCGGGGCAGGGGTGCTTGCTTCGCTGAACGGACCATCCACCCACGGACCCGGGAGCGCGATGATGAGCAACCCGTGGCGCCGCCTCGGCACCCTGACCCTCGCGGCCGCGACGTCGGCCGCGTTGGTCCCGGCCGTCGGTGCGGCCGCACCGTCCACGACCACCACATCCTCACCCGTCCCCACCGTGTCCACCGCGGGTGGGGAGGTCACCGGCCCCCTGCCGGGCACCGTGCCCGGTGATCCGCTCGCCGACGAGCTCGCCGACACCTACCCGTTCTTCTCCACCCCGGACCCGCTGGCCGCCCGCGGCTACGTCGAGGAGGAATTCCTGCTCTCCGGCGCCGCCGACGGCTACGCCCCCGACGGCGAGCGGGTCGCCACCGACGTCGACTACACCACCCGCGTCGTCGTGCGCCGCCCCGCCGACGAACGACGGTTCAACGGCACGGCGCTGGTCGAGTGGCAGAACGTCTCCGCGGGCTACGACCTCGACGCGCTGTGGGACTTCGACGCCATGACCCGCGCCGGCTACGCCTGGGTCGGCGTGTCCGCACAGCGTGTCGGGGTCGATCACCTGCGGGAGTGGAGCCCGACCCGGTACGGCGATCTCGACGTCACCGGCGGCGGCGAGTACCCGGCCGACGAGCTCTCCTACGACATCTTCGCCGAGGCGGGCCGGGCGGTGGCCGACCCCGGTCCGGACTCGGTGCTGGGCGGGCTCGACGCGCGCACCGTGCTCGCCCTCGGGGCGTCGCAGTCGGCCGGGCGGATGAGCGTCTACTACGACCACATCCTGCCGCGGACCGAGCCGGTGTTCGACGGGTACAACTTCGCCGTCGGCACGGCACCGTCCCGCGAGGGCGAGGCACCGGTGTTCACCGTGCTGTCCGAAACGGACGTGCGCTCACCACGGCGTCCGGCCGACAACGAGCGGTTCCGCCGGTGGGAGGTCGCCGGTGCCGCGCACTCCGGGTACCGGGGGCAGCGGTACCGCGAGCCGATCTCCGAGCGCGACCTCGGCGCCGCACCGGAATTCGACTGCGACGAGCCGCCGTTCAGCCGCACCCCGCTGCACCACGTGCTCGCCGCCGCGAACCACCACCTCGTGCGCTGGGTGGAGGACGGCACCCCACCGCCGACGGCCGAGCCGCTGGAGTTCACCGACGACGGCACCAAACGGCGCGACGAGCTGGGGCTGGCCGAGGGCGGCATCCGGCTGTCCCAGCACGCCGTGCCCACCGCGCGCAACACCGGCCACAACACCGGGGAGACGTTCTGCGTGCTGTTCGGCACCCACGAACCGTTCACCGACGACACGCTGGACACGCTCTACCCCACCCGGGGCAGCTACCTGCGCGCGGTGAAGGCGGTCGACCGGCACAACGTGCGGGCGGGCTACCTGCTGCCCGCCGACGCCTGGAACAACTGGCGCGACGCCCGGGACAGCGACGTCGGCCGCCGTTGGTAGTGGTGCATGCCCGGGGCCACGGGCACCACGCACTCACCCGCCTGGTGCCCGTGGCGCGCCGGACTTCACGCTCCGCGTGCGCTGTGCGCCCAATACACGGCTCCCGCGGCGCCCGGACCACCGCGCGAAAGCGACGGAACACGGTCGTTACGTCAGACGAACAGTCTCGCGCGCTCCTGCACCGCCCGGCGGCTGTTCTCGGCCACCCTCCGGTTCCGGTCGATACGGGACTCGATTTCTTCTCCATGCTCCGCGGCGTAGTCGACAGCCGCACGGATGAGTCGCGGGTGAAGAGCCGATTCCGCACACAGCACCACGATCCGCTCTTCCTCCGAACCGTCCAGCTCCCGGAGACGAGCGATCACCTCCCACACATCCGGGCCCGCCGACAACGCAGCGCGCCGGGCATGTGCGGGGCCCCGGTACACGATTCCGGGATGACGCAACTGGTCGACACCCTCGATGACCAGGCGTTCCAGCAACGCCGGCGCACTGACGCCGTCGATGTCGGCCCGGTCCGCCAGTTTCCGTTCCGTCTCGGCACCGAGCCGGAACGGCACGCTCGATGTCATACCCCGTTCTCCCCTCACCAGCGGTCGTTGGGGTGGCGGCCGGTGCGGCCGTCGGAGTCCAGGGCGTCGATGGCGGCGACGTCGTCGGTGTCCAGGGAGAAGTCGAAGACGTCGATGTTCTCCTCGATGCGCGCCGGGGTGACCGACTTCGGGATGACCACGTTGCCGAGGTCCAGGTGCCAGCGGAGGATGATCTGGCTCGGCGTGCGGCCGTGCTTGTCGGCCAGCCGCCGGATGGTGTCGTGCTCCACCAGCTGCCCCCGCGCCAGCGGCGCCCACGCCTCGGTGACCACGCCCAGCTCGGCGTGCGCTTCGCGCAGGGGGCGCTGTTGCAGCAGCGGGTGCAGCTCCACCTGGTTGATCGCGGGCACCTCGCCGGTCTCGTCGGCCAGCCTGCGCAGGTGTTCCGGCTCGAAGTTGGACACGCCGACGGCGCGCACGCGGCCCTCGTCCCGCAGCCGACGCAGTGCCTGCCACGTCTCGACGTAGCGGTCCTGGTCCGGCACCGGCCAGTGGATCAGGTAGAGGTCGACGTGGTCGAGGTCGAGTTCGGCGGCGCTGCGGTCGAAGGCGCGCAGGGCCTCGTCGTAGCCGTGCGCGTCGTTCCACAGCTTCGTGGTGACGAACACGTCCTCCCGCGCCAGGCCGCTGTCCCGGACGGCCTCGCCGACCTCGCGTTCGTTGCCGTACAGGGTGGCGGTGTCGACCGCGGTGTAGCCGTGGGCGAGGGCGTGCCGGACCACCTCGGCGGTCTGCCCCGGCGGCACCTTGTACACGCCCAGCCCGAGCTGGGGGATCGCCACCGAGTCGGACAACGGAACCATCGGCATCGTCGTGCTCATGCCGCCCATTGTCCCCACCGGCGGCACCCACTGCGCACTCCCGTCACCGTGGTGCCGTGAAGGGCACGTTCCCTGCGTGTGGTGCCGTGAGGGGCACATCCACTGCATATGACGCAGTGAATGTGCCCCTCACGGCAACCTACGGGACCCGGGTCACCAGGTGACGGGGAGTTCGTAGACGCCGTAGACGGAGCCATCGTGTTTGAAGGGGATGTTCTCCAGGGACGTGGCCGGCTGGAGGGTGGGGATGCGCTTGTACAGGGTGTTGTACACGACCTGCAGCTCAACCCGGGCGAGCTGCTGGCCCAGGCACTGGTGGACGCCGAAGCCGAACGCGAGGTGCCGGTGGTCGCCGCGCCGGACGTCGAGCGAGTCCGGGTCGTCGAACACCTCCGGGTCCCGGTTGCCGATGTCGTTGGGGATGATCACCCCTTCCCCGGCGCGGATCGTCTCCCCCGCGATCTCGATGTCCTCGATCGCCACCCGGCGCCGCCCGTTGTGCGTGATGTGCAGGTAGCGCAGCAGCTCCTCCACCGCCGAGGCGGTCAGCTCCGGGTCGTCCGAGTCGCGCAGCAGCGCGAACTGCTCCGGGTGCTCGAACAGCGCCAGTGTGCCCAGGGCGATCATGTTGGCGGTGGTCTCGTGCCCGGCGATGAGCAGCAGCACCCCCATCTGGGCGGCGTCGGCCTGCGTGATCTCGCCGTTGTTGATCCGTCCGGTGAGCTCGGACAGCAGGTCGTCGCCCGGCTCCTCGAGCTTGCGCCCCATCAGCTCGTACAGGTAGCGCCCGAGCTCCACCAGCGCGTTCTGCTTCTGTTCCGGGGTGGTGTCCCGGTTGATGACCTGCTTGCTGTTCTCCTGGAAGAAGTCGTGGTCGGCGTACGGCACGCCGAGCAGTTCGCAGATCACCAGCGACGGCAGCGGCAGCGCGAACGCGTCCACCAGGTCGGCGGGCTTCGACCCGGCCAGCATGGTGTCGATGAGGTCGTCGGCGATCCGCTGGATCGCGGGCCGCAGCGCCTCCACCCGCTTGACGCTGAACGGCGGGGTCACCATCCGCCGCAGCCGACCGTGCTCCGGGTCGTCCATCAGGATGAAGCTGATCGGCGACCCCTCCTTCGGCACCTCGCTCGGGCTCGGGTAGCCGGGTCGCATGACGTCGGCGCTGATCCGCGAATCGGCCAGCAGGGCGCGCTGGTCGGCATAGCGGGTCACCAACCACGGGGTGCTGCCGTCCCACAGCCGCACCCGGCGCAGCGGGCCCTCCCGCTGCGCGGCCTTCAGTTCCGGCGGCGGGTCGAACGGGCACCCGGACGCCCGCGTCATCGGGTACTCCGGCAGTTCGGCCGCCTCGGCGTCGGCCGTGCCCACGGCACCACTCATGTTGTGTCCTCCCAGTCTGCTGGCCGCGCCCGGCGACGGTGCCGGACGCGGCGGTGTGCCGGGGCTACCGCGTCGGTGCGGGCGCCCCGGTGAACGTGTCGACGACCTCTTGCCGGTGCAGGCGCGTCTGTTTGGGCATGTTCCAGCCGAGCACCCCGGTGGCCCGGCCGTCGCCGTCGCGCGCCAGGGCCACGAACCGGCGG
>NZ_KE387035.1:39563-50819 GCF_000430445.1 Saccharomonospora iraqiensis subsp. iraqiensis | reverse complement strand
CGTCGGCGGCGGCCGCCGCGTCGAGGTCGCCGTCCCGCAACAGCGCCCCGACGTCCGGGTGTCCGGTCTCGACGGCCGTCGTGCCCTCGACGCGCACGGCGGCGGTCGTGCCGCCCCGGCGGATGGTCGCCAGCCTCATGCTTGCTCTCCTTCGGTGTGGATCCGGTTGAAATGCAGACGCTCCATGATCGGGGCGTCGGAGAAGCGGAACAGGTCGAACTGCTGCTCACCCTGCAGCGAGTACTCGGCCCAGGACGGCACGACGAACAGGTCGCCCTTCTCCAGCGGGTGCTCGACGCCGTCCAGCACGACCTGACCACGCCCCTCGAACACCTGGAACACGCTGGAGCCGACCTCCCGCCGGGCCGGGGTGGCCGCGCCCGCGCGCAGGCGGTGGAACTCGGCGCGGATCGTCGGCATGACGTCGCCGCCGGTGGTGGGGTTGACGAATCGCACGGCGGCGTGGCCCTGGTCGACCGTGGCGGGCTGGCCCTCGTCCTCCAGCAGCAGCTGCTGGGTCAGCGCGGCGTCGGTGTGCTCCCAGCGGTAGGCGCCGATCGGGGACGACACCGTGTTCCGCAGGCCGGAGAGCGGCCGCAACCCGGGATGCGCCCACAGGCGCTCGCTGCGGGAGAAGTTCGGTGTGGAGTAGTCGGTGACCCGGTCCGCGCCGAACTCGAAGAAGCCCACGTCGGTGTAGTGCGAGAACGG
The DNA here is from genome assembly GCF_000430445.1 of Saccharomonospora iraqiensis subsp. iraqiensis. Taxonomy (GTDB): domain Bacteria; phylum Actinomycetota; class Actinomycetes; order Mycobacteriales; family Pseudonocardiaceae; genus Saccharomonospora; species Saccharomonospora iraqiensis. The sequence goes on along the minus strand of NZ_KE387035.1, from coordinate 50,108 downwards.
GATGTCCAGGCCGTCCAGCCATGCCATCGGCCGGTCGGTCTCGTTGTGGTGGCCGTGGAAGTGCCAGCCCGGGGTGAGCAGGAAGTCGCCGCGCGACATCCGCACCGGGTCACCGTCGACCACCGTCCACACCCCCTCGCCCTCCACGACGAAGCGGAAGGCGTTCTGGGCGTGCCGGTGTTCGGGGGCCGTCTCCCGCGGCCCGAGGTACTGGATCGCCGCCCACAGGGTCGGGGTGGCGTAGGCGCTGCCGTCGAGGCCGGGATTGGCCAGCGCGATCGCGCGGCGTTCCCCACCGCGCCCGACCGGAACCAGGTCGCCCGCCTGCTGCGCGAGCGGGTAGAGCGACGACCACCGCCACACGTGCGGCACGGCCCGGGGTTTCGGGGTCATCGGCATCAGGTCGCCGATCTGGGTCCACAGCGGAACCAGGTGTTCGTCGTCGAAGTCCCGGTAGAGCTTCTCCAGCTCGGGGCTGTCCTCCGCGGTCATCCGGTTGTCGACCGAGTCGTGGTCGATCTCCTCACCCGGGTTCACCGACATAACGTCTCCTCCGTCGTCCTCGGTGTCACAGTGCGCCTGCTGCATGTCCACCCCGTACCGCCCGTCCCGGGGTTGCCGTGAAGGGCACATTCCCTGCGCGGGACGCAGCGAGGGGCACATTCACTGCATGTGGCGCAGGGAAAGTGCCCTTCACGACACACCTCCCGCGGGAGGGGTGGTGGAGGTGGGCAGGGTCGGCTCGTCCACGGGGCGGTACAGCCAGTCGACGAGGTGGTAGTCGTGGATGTCGCGGCTGCGGAAGACCTCGTCGCGCAACAGGGTGGAGACGTAGTCGTCCACGTGCCAGATGTCGCCCCAGGTCCGGGCGCGCTCCTGCACCGTGCCCGCGAACTCGACCCGCTCCCGTTCGTAGACCTCCAGCGCCCGGGCCAGGTCGCCGGCCGACCAGGGCCCGTCACCGAGACCGGACAACGGCCCGGCCAGCGCCACCCCGTCCAACAGCGACTGCCCCGCGCCCTGCGCGAGGTACTGCAGCATCGGGTGCGCGGCGTCGCCGAGCAGGGTGATCCGGCCCTTGGTCCAGGTCCCGATCGGCCTGCGGTCGTACATCGGCCACCGGTTGTCCCGCCGCAGCGACGGAATCGCCCCGCGCACGCCCTCGCACATGCCCGCGTAGGTGCGGTCCAGCTCCTCGGGGGTGCCCCAGTCCTGCTTGCCGTCGAGGTACTCCTGGCTGCGGAACACCGCGACCTGGTTGTAGAGCTTGCCCGCGCGCACCGGGTACTGCACCAGGTGCAGGCCGGGCCCCATCCAGACCGCGACGTCGTCCAGGGACGAGCGCCGGTCGACGTCCTCGACGGGCACCGCACCCCGGTAGGCCACGTAACCGGAGCAGATCGGCTCGTCGTCGACGAGTTCGGCGCGCAGCGTGGAGTGCAGCCCGTCGGCGCCGACGACCAGCTCGCCGGTGAACTCGGCACCGTTGTCGCAGCGCACGACGACGTCCTCTCCCCGGTCCTGCACCCCGCTGACGTGGTGGCCGGTGTGCAGGGTGATCCCGGGCTCCGCCTCGGCCGCTTCGAGCAGGGCGCGCAGCAGGTCACTGCGGTGCAGCACCAGATAGGGCCCGCCGTAGCGCTCGCGGGCGTCGGCGAGGTCGAGATGCGTCAGTTCCTCGCCGCTGGCGGCGTTACGGAACACCAGCCTGCTGGGCGCGAGGGACAGCGGCAGGATCTTCTCCAGTACGCCGACCTCGTCGAGCAGCCGGGTGACGTTCGGGGCGAGCTGCAGACCCGCCCCCACCTCGCCGAACTCGGGCGCGCGTTCGAGGACCCGGACCCGCACCCCCCGTTGGGCGAGCATCACCGCCGCCCCGAGGCCACCGATCCCGCCTCCGGCGATGATCACTTGATCCGTGGGCATGACCTTCTCCTCCAAGCCTGGTCGGCAGCCACCGCGGACGGTCGTCCCGGCACCGCCGTGCTGCCGCAGCAGCCTAGGCAGTGTTTTGCATCGCGCAAAGATGCCGATACAGTTTTTCTGTGGAGCAGAAAGATGAGCCGTACCGCGTGGAGTCGGTCGACCGCGCACTGACCCTGTTGACACTGCTGGCGGAGCAGGGCGAACTGAGCGTCACCGAGGCGGGCCGCGCACTGGGGGTCACCCCGTCGACGGCGCACCGGCTGTTGTCCACGCTGCGCCACCGGGAGTTCGCCGTCCGCGCCGAGGGCCGTCGGTACGCACCCGGACCGGCCCTGCTCGGGCTGACGGAGCGGGACGGCGTCCGCCCGCTGTCGGCACGGCTGCGCCCGTACCTCGAACGCCTCTTCGACGCCGTCGGCGAGACCGTGCACCTGATGGTCCGCACGGGCGCCGAGGTCCATTTCCTGGACGGCATCGAGGGACGCCGACCGTTACGCGTCGGCCTGCGCACCGGCGTGCGGATGCCCGCGGCCCGCACCTCCGGCGGCAAGGCCATGCTCGCCGACCTCGACCCGGCCGAGGTCGACACCCTGCTGGCCACCGCCGCGCACGGGGAACCGGACTCGGCGGCCACCTTGCACGGCGAGATCGCCACGGTGCGCCGCACGCACTACGGCATCAACCACGACGAGAGCGAGCCGGGTGTGACCGCGCTCGGCGCCTCCGCCGGGACCGTGGACGGCCGACACGTGGCGCTGTCCGTGGCCCTGCCGACCGCACGCTTCGCCACCGTCGACACCGACCCGCTGATCGCCCACCTGCTGGAGATCCGCACCGACCTCCGCCACACCCTCGGCGACGGGCGCCCCTGACCGGCACCGCGCCCTGTTGCCGGACGTGTGCGACCCTGCTTGCCGTGTCAGGCCGCGATCGTGGTGGCTCCGACGGTGGTCGGCTCAGGCGCCGCGATGCCGTCCTCGCGGAGCCCTTCCAGGTGCAGCCGCACAGCGTCGGCCATCGCGGTGACAACCTCGCTGTAGGTGTCCCCCAGTGCGACACAACCGGGCAGGTCAGGCGCCCACGCCCCGTATCCGCCGTCGCCTGTCCGCTCGACGAGAATGACGTAGTCGCTCACGTTGCCTCCGCTCACAGCCGCGCCTGCCTCAGGATGCTCCGCTCCAACGCCGGCGACAAGTCCCGACTCACCTTGCCCGGAATGGTCACACGCCCAGGCTTCGTCGGATGCTTGTACTGACGGTGACTACCCCGAGTCGTGACGAGGAACCACCCGTCTTCCTCGATCAGCCTAATTATCTCACCGACCTTCCGTGGCACCGATCTCCCCAGTTCGTGTCCCTACCGCTGGATCTGCTATCACGCTACACCCCACGCCGGGGGAACATCTCGGGGCGTTGTCGCGTTCCGGATGCCGGGATTCGCAGGCAGAACACATACCCCCTTGGGTATGATTGATTCGGAGGTGATTGCCATGGAGCTGAGGCCGGAACTGACCGGGGACGCGCTCACACGCCTGCGTCGTGCGCAGGGCCAACTGGCCGGAGTGATCGAGGCGATGGAGGAGGGTGGCGACTGCGCCCAGGTCCTCACCCAACTGGCCGCCGTGTCCCGTGCGCTGGACCGGGCGGGATTCAAGATCGTCGCCAGCGGGATGCGGTACTGCGGACAGGCCCGCGAGAACGGTGACGAGCCCGAGATGACCGAGCAGGAGCTCGAACGACTGTTCCTCTCGCTGGCCTGACGGATCGCGCCCGGGAATAGGTGGACACCGACATGCGTCGGATACCCCGGGGGGTATAGTCGAGGAAGACGGCAACCCCGGGAACCGACCCGGCGCCGAGACGGACAAGCGCCGAGACGAGAAGAAAGGGCGTGGATGATGACCGCGCAGACAGCGCAGCAGCATCAGCTCGCGGGCGGACTGGCCGTCGAGGTCGTGGAGACCTCGTCGCTGGGCGACCGCAGTTACCTGGCCACCGACGGCGACGTCGCCGTGGTGGTCGACCCGCAGCGGGACATCGACCGGGTGGTCGCGCTCGCCGGACGACTCGGTGTGCGGATCGCGTTGGTGCTGGAGACCCACGTACACAACGACTACGTCTCCGGCGGCCTGGAACTGTCCCGGCTGACCGGCGCCGAGTACGCACTCTCCGCCGAGGACGAGGTCCCGTTCCACCGTCGCGGGCTCACCGACGATGAGGTCGTCGACGTCTCGGACCGGCTGCGGGTGCGGGCGGTGAAGACGCCGGGACACACCTATCACCACCTGTCCTACGTGCTGGAGGGCTCGGAGGGGCCGGTGGCCGTGTTCACCGGCGGTTCCCTGCTCTACGGCACGACCGGGCGGACCGACCTGGTCAGCGAGGACGACAGCGAGCCGCTGGCCCGGCACCAGCACGCCTCCGCCCGCAAGCTCGCCGACATGCTGCCGCAAGCCACCCACATCTACCCGACGCACGGGTTCGGCAGCTTCTGCTCGGCCACCCAGGCCGAGGGTGACTCCGGCACCATCGGTGACGAGCAGCAGAACAACCCGGCGTTGACCCTGGCCCGGGACGAGTTCGTCGAGCAGACCCTCTCCGGCCTCGACGCCTACCCGGCCTACTACGCACACATGGGCGTGAAGAACGCCCAGGGGCCCGCGCCGATCGACCTGCGGGCGCCGACCCAGGCCGACCCGGACGAGCTCCGGCGCAGGCTGGAGGCCGGGGAGTGGGTCGTGGACCTGCGCTCCCGCAAGGCGTACGTGCGCTCGCACCTCGCGGGCACGATCAGCCTCGGCCTGGACGGGCCGATGGTGACCTGGCTCGGCTGGATGATCGACTGGGGTGCCCCGATCACCCTGCTCGGGGAGACCTCCGAGCAGGTGGCCACCGCCCAGCGGGAGCTGGCCCGGATCGGCATCGACGAGTTCGCCGGCGCGGCCACCGGCACGCCGGAGGAGCTGGCGGCCGACCGCGCACAGCTGGCCCAGCTGCCGACGGCCACGTTCGTCGACCTCGCCGAGGCCCGCAAGAACGGCGGCGCCGACGGCCTGCCGAACCCGGACGTCGTCCTCGATGTGCGCACGAACAACGAGTTCAACTCCGCGCACGTCACCGACGCGGCCCACATCCCGCTCTACGAGCTGAAGGACCGCGTCCACGAGCTGCCCGCGGGCGCCGTCTGGGTGCACTGCGGCAGCGGGTACCGCGCGGCGGCGGCCGCCTCCGTGCTGGAGAGCGCGGGCCGCGACGCCGTCCTGATCGACGACCTGTTCGGCAACGCCGCCGACTCCGGCGTCGAGCTGACCCACGGGTCCTGACCCCGACCGACCGAACGACCGACCGAACCGGACACCGCGGACCACCCCCGTCCGCGGTGTCCCCCTGTGGGAACGAAAGGAACATATGTCGACCACCGCATCTCCGACCACGCTGGACACCTCCGGCCTGAAGGAACTGCTCGACAACGGCTCCCCGGTGCGCGTCATCGACGTGCGGACCCCGGGCGAGTTCGAGGCGGTGCACATCCCCGGCTCGGTGAACCTGCCGCTGGACGTGCTGCGCGCCCAGGACAACCTGACCGTGCGGCACGACGAGCCGATCGTGCTCGCGTGCGCCTCCGGTGCGCGTGCCGAGCAGGCGCGGAACCTGCTGGAGTCCTCGGGTGCCACGCAGCTGCGGGTGCTCTCCGGCGGTGTCTCCCGCTGGGAGCAGGACGGCGGGACCGTCGAGCGCGGCAGCAACGTGTGGCCGATGGAGCGCCAGGTGCGGCTGACCGCCGGGCTGCTCGTGCTCACCGGCGTGCTGAGCAGCATCGCCTTCGAGCCGCTGAAGTGGATCGCCGGGTTCGTCGGCGGCGGCCTGACCTTCGCCGCGCTGAGCAACACCTGCGCGATGTCCAAGGTGCTGGCCCTGCTGCCGCACAACCGGCCGAAGAAGGCCACGGACCCGCAGAAGGCGCTGCCCACCCTGACGGACCGGCGCTGAGCGACCAGGCCCGGGCGGCCGGGGTCCGGACACCCGACGCCGCGACGGCTGACCGGTGAGAAGACCCGCCACGCATTCGCGTGGCGGGTCTTCGTCTGTCCGGCTACGTCGCGGGTGGCGGGGTCCCGCCGATCGGGACGACCCGGTGGAGCCGGACGAGAACCCCCGCCGGGCCGTCGGTCAGCGGGTGCCCCGGTCGGCGTCGTCGGTGCGGGCGGGGTAGGGCGCGTCGATGCTTCGCCTCACCCACCACGCCGGTAGGTGAGGTGCAGGACACCGCTGCGGAACACCCGCGTGTCGACGAGGTCGAAGCGCTCGGGGGCGAACCCCCCGTCGAACAGCGGGATCCCGTCCCCCACCACGACGGGATGTAGCTTGACGATCAGCTCGTCGATCTCGGAACGTAGTGCCGCGGCGAGTTTCCCGCCGCCGCAGAGCCAGATACCCGCCCCGTTCTCCCGCTTGAGTTCACGCACCGCGGGGACCGGATCGCCGCGCACGAGCTCGACCGTCGGGTCCGGACTTTTCGTCATCGTCGTGGAGAACACGAGGCTGCGCAGGTGCCGGTAGGCGTTCGTGACGCCCTCGCGCAGGCCGATCTCGTAACTCCCCCGCCCCTGGAGCACGGTGTCGAACCGGGTGTTCCCCGCGTCGGTGAGCCCGAGCAGCGGGCGGACGTGGCTGGGAACGATCTCGGGGTACTCCTCGACGAGGGACACGGCATGGTCGCCTTCGGCCAGGAAGAAGTCGGGGTTCCCGCCGCCCGGATCGGTGATCCGGCCGTCGATCGTCGACGCCACGAGATAGGTCAGTTTCCGCACGGAATGTCCTCCCGATCGAGTAGTGCCTCGGCCACATCCGCCGCCGCAGCGGCTCCGCCCTCGGCGCGCAGGGCGGCACGGTGGTCGAGTGCCGGGCCCACGAACGTCCCCGTCGAGTGCCTGCTCCAGTTGCGGGAGGACGCCGCGCCCCTCGTCGAGGAACAGTTCGACGGCCTCGACACCGCCCTCCGGCCACTGCTCACCCCGTGCCTCGTCGGGCAGGTCGGAGGAGACGACCAGCGGCCGGGCACCGGACGTGGCGGCGAGGTCGGCGAACGGGGCGGGTACGGCGACGGTGACGCGATGCCCGCGCTCCACCAGCTCGGCGAGCACGGGCAGATGCGGGTTGAGGTGGCCGTGCGCGCCGACGGCGACCATGAGGAAATGGGCCATGGGACCTCCAGTTGTCCCTGCGGTTGGATACGGCGGTCTCGCTGTTCGCCGACAGGACGAACAGCGGAGGATCGCCATGGCCGTTCGCCCTGCGGGACGAACGGCCATGGGCGGCGCGCTCACCTCAGAGGTACAACTGGTACATGCCACCGGAGCGTAGTTCGGGGAAGGCCCGGCCGCGAGCGGATTCCCGGCCGGGGCCGCAGCGGGGATCCGCGCTCAGGGCTTGCGGGCGAGGCCGCCGAGCATGAGGTGTTCCTCCGGCCACGGATCCCGCGTGGCGGGGCCGTCCGGCCACCACTCGTGCAGCTCCACCAGCCCCGGCGGTACCGGCTCCAGGCCCCCGAACAGCGCCCCGATCGCGTCCCGGCCGCGCCACCAGCCCGTGCCCATGCCGGTCTCCCACACCGTGCGTTCCAGCTCCACGGCACGGCGGTGCAACTCGGGGTCCTCGTCGCCCGGGTCCCAGAAGTGGGTCAGGGTCACGTACGAGCCCGAGGGCAGCGCGTCGACGTACTCCCGCATGATCGCGGCCGGGTCCTGCTCGTCGGAGACGTGGTGCAGGGTGCCGATCTGCATCAGCGCCACCGGCCGCGTCAGGTCGAGATGCGCGGTGACTCCCGGATGCGCCAGCAGGGCCTTCGGCTCGGTCAGGTCGGCCTCGACGAAGTGCGTGCGGTCGTTCTCCTCCAGCAGCGCGCGCCCGTGCGCGTTGCACACCGGGTCGTTGTCCACGTACACCACCCGGGCGTCCGGACGGTGCGCCTGGGCGACCTGGTGGGTGTTCTGCACCGTCGGCAACCCGCTGCCGAGGTCGAGGAACTGGTCGACTCCGACCACGTCGGCGAGGTAGCGCACCACGCGGACGAGAAAGGCCCGGTTCATCCAACCGACCTCGGCCTGATGCGGCACGACCTTTTTGACCTGCTCGTAGACCGCCCTGTCCACGGCGTAGTTGTCCTTGCCACCCAGGAAGGCGTCGTAGACCCGGGCGATACTCGGTCGCGTGGTGTCCAGCTCGGCCGACGGTGGACGCTCGTCCCGCATGCTCACTCTTCTTTCGATCACCGACGGTCAGTGACCGGTCACCCTGCCATGAGTCCGGCCGCGCGCGGAACGCACGGTCCCGGATTCACGGCTTGTGGGCGAGTCCGCCGAGCATGAGGTGCTCCTCCGGCCACAGCTCCCGGGTCGCCGGGCCGTCCGGCCACCACTCGTGCAGCTCCACCAGTCCCGGCGGGAGCGGCTCCAGGTCCCCGAACATCGTCGCGATCTCCTCACGGCCGCGGAACCAGCCGGTGACCATCCCGGCGTCCCCCATCCGGCGCTGCGCCTCGTCCGCGACCCGGTGCAGGTCCGGGTTCTCGTCGCCCGGATCCCAGAAATGGGTCATCGCCACGTACGAGCCCGACGGCAGCGCGTCGACGTACTCGCGCATGATCGCGGCCGGGTCCTGCTCGTCGGAGACGTGGTGCAACGTGCCGATCTGCATCAGCACCAGCGGCTTCGACAGATCGAGATTGCCGGTCACCTCCGGGTGGGCCAACAGCTCCTTCGGCCCGGTCAGGTCGGCCTCCACGAAGGTCGTCCGGTCGTTCTCCTCCAGCAGCGCACGCCCGTGCGCGTTGCACACCGGGTCGTTGTCCACGTACACCACCCGCGCGTCCGGACGGTGCGCCTGGGCGACCTGGTGGGTGTTCTGCACCGTCGGCAACCCGCTGCCGAGGTCGAGGAACTGGTCCATCCCCACCTGCGCGGACAGGTACCGGACCACGCGGACCAGGAAGGACCGGTTCATCCACGCCACCTCGGTCTGGTGCTGCGCGATCGCGTTGACCTGCTCGATCACCTGCCGGTCCACGGCGTAGTTGTCCTTACCACCCAGCCCGGCGTCGTAGACGCGGGCGATGCTTGGCCGTGTGGTGTCGATCCTGGTCGAGGGAGGGCGCTCGTCCGGCACGGTGGGGACTCCTCGTCACTGGCGGTGGCACTCGTCGATGATCAGCACCACTCTGCCACAACCCCGAGTCGCCACCCCATACCCGCGAGTCGCCACTCCATGCCCGCGAGTCGACGCGCCAACACCGCGAGTCGACGCTCCGGTACCGCGAACCGGACGGTCATCGCCGGTCCCGGGGCGGGACGACCGCCTGTGGCACGCCCAGGAGCCGGTTCAGCGCGAGCCCGACCACGGTGACGAGGAGGACCCCGATCCCGATCGTCAGCAGGTCCGCGCCGGTGGTGAGCATGCCCAGGCAGATCAGCAACGTCGTCGCCCCGGCGGGTGGGTGCGGACAGCGCACCGCGAGCAACACGAGTGCGGTCAGGCCCACCGCCGTGGCCGCTGCGGCGACACGCGGCACGGTCAGCCCCTGGGTGAGCACGGACGGCGTGTCGGTGAGCCCGTAGGCCCACAGCGCACCGACCCCCGCAGCCATGGCGACGGCGTGCCCGACCACCGTGCACAGTGCACTCGCCGACCTGCGCAGCGGTGACTCGAAGAACAGCAGCACGGTCGGCCCGAGGCTGGGGAACACGTACGGCTGGTTCGTCGCGAGGCCGAGTGCGCCGACCGCACCGAGTGTCACCGCACTGAGGACCAGCGTGTATCCGGCCCGGCCGAACCGCCCGAACCGGCGTTCGGCCGCGCCGAGCAGGCCTCCGGCACCGTCCGGTGTCTCCGACATGGCCCCTCCCGCTCCCGGTCCGGGTCGCGCCCCGTGGTCCGACCCGGACCGGGTGCTCACGCGGCCGCGATCAGCGCCTGTGGAGCGGCCTGTCCGATCCGGGTCCGCAGCCACGCCACCGCCGAGCGGGTGTCGGCCACACACGAGTCGGTGATCGACAGCAGCTCCCGGTCACGCAGTGCCTGGGCCGCCTGGCCCACCGCCGTCCAGGTGATCTCCACCAGGGCGGCGCGCACGACGAGGTTCTGCAGGTCCCACACCAGACCCGCGCCCGCGCCACGCGGCCCGGCGGGCAGTTCGGCGCCCGGGGTCGAGACCACCGGGGAGGCACCGAGCACCGCCTCGCCGTAGTACGCCACCACGGGCTCCAGCCGGCGCACGTGGGCACGGCCGAGGTCCGCGAACCGCGAGCCCAGGGTCACCACGTCGGGCTCGGCGGCGTGCCCGTCGGCCACCTCGGTGAAGGCGTCGGCGAGCGCGGTCTCCGCGGCGACCAGCAACGCCAGGTGTTCGGGTAACCGCACGGTTCGTCCTCCACGGTCGTCGGGATGGTCACCGGCCCTCGTGCGCGGGGTGGGGCAGGTTCGGGGTGTGCCGGGGCGTCGGCGGGTGCGGTGGTGGGTCGACCGGGGCGACGTCCTCGGTCACCTCGTCCTCCGCCGCACCCCGTGTGGCGGGCACCCCCGCGGGGTCGGCGGGGGCCGAGGCGGTCGTCGTCGGTGCCGGTGC
>NZ_KE387035.1:33788-39463 GCF_000430445.1 Saccharomonospora iraqiensis subsp. iraqiensis | reverse complement strand
GAGGCCGCCGCACGGGAGGAGCTCGACGCCGCCGTCGCCGCGCACGAGCGGGCGACCGGCCGGGCCGCCGACGCCCAACAGCGCGTCGACGACCTCGGGACGGCGATCCAGCAGACCCGGAACCAGCTGGACAAGGCCGCCCAACGCGCCGAGCAGTACGCCGGCAGCGAATACCGTTTCGGCAGCCTCGTCGGCCCGGTCCTCGGCTACCTCAGCGCCGACGAGGACGAGCGGGCCGGGACGTCGCTGAACGTGGCCGGCAACAGCAGCGCGGACCCGACCGGCGACCTCACCGACCGCCTCGAGGCGCAGCAGGACACCGAGCAGGCCGCGCAGGCGAAGCTGAAGCAGACCCGCAACGCCGAGAAGAAGGCCGCCAACACGCTGGCCGACGCGGAGCAGGCACACGGCGCCACCGTCGCCGACCTGGACGCCGCCCAGGCCCGGGTCGACGAGCTCGCCGCGGAGAAGGCCGCCCGGACACCGGGTGGTGCCGCCGCACCGGCCGCCGGTGTGGTGCAACCCGCCCAGGGTGAGTTCACCTCCGGGTACGGCGCCCGCTGGGGCAGCTCGCACCTCGGCATCGACATCGCCAACGACATCGGCACCCCGATCGTCGCGGCCCACTCGGGCACGGTGGTCTCCTCCGGCCCGGCGAGCGGCTTCGGCCTGTGGGTGCGGGTCCAGCGCGACGACGGCCTGACCACCCTCTACGGCCACATCAACGAGTCGCTGGTCTCCGTCGGCCAGGAGGTCGAGGCGGGCCAGGAGATCGCCACGCTCGGCAACCGTGGCCAGTCCACCGGCCCGCACCTGCACTTCGGTGTGGTGGAGAACGGCGAGAAGATCGACCCGCAGGAGTGGCTGGGCCGCTTCGGCCTGCGCTACTGATCCTGCGCCGAGACGTGCGGGCCGCCTTCGCCGCCACGGACGCGGCGGGGGCGGCCCGCAGCACCATGTCGCGGGCGCGGTGCCGGGGTTCCGGCGCCGCGCCCGTCTCCGTTCACAGCCCGAACACGAACCGGGCCACGAGGAAGTAGATGACCAGGCCGGTGGCGTCGACGAGCGTGGTCACCAGCGGTGCGGAGATCACGGCGGGGTCGATGCCCACCCACCGGGCCAGCAGCGGCATCGTCGCGCCGATCGTGGCCGCCCAGGCGCACACCAGCACCAGGGACACGGCCACGCTGGCCGCGACGGTGAACTGCACGATCACCGTCCCGATCACCAGGCCCACCACGGCGAGCATGGCGCCGAGGAGCAGCCCCACCCGGCACTCCCGCCAGGCGACCCGGGGCACGTCCCGGGTGCGGACCTCGCCCACGGCCAGGGCCCGCACCGCCGCCGTCGCCGCCTGGGCCCCCGCGTTGCCGCCCGTGCCGACGAGCAGGGGGATGAACAACGCCAGCGCCGTGATGCGCTCCAGCGTGCTCTCGAAGAACTGGAGCACGTTCACCGTCAGGGTCGCGGCCACGATGAGCAGCAGCAGCCACAGCGCCCGCGACCGCGCCAGCGCCACCACGCTCGCCGACATGTAATGCCCGGTCCACGGGGTCGCGGCCGACTGGCGGGCGATGTCCTCGGTGTCGGCGGCCTCGATGACCTCCAGGGCGTCGTCGATGGTCAGCAACCCGAGCACCCGGTCCTCACTGTCCACCACCGGCAGTGCCAGCAGGTTCGCGTCCTGCATCAGGCGCGCGGCCTCCTCGACGTCGTCGGTGGCCCGCACCCGCGGGGTGAAACCGTCGGCGATCTCGGCCACGGGCAGGTCCGGGGGACTGAGCACCAGGTCCCGCAGGGAGACGGTGCCCAGGAAACACCGTCGTTCGTCGATCACCGGCAGGGTGTAGACGGTCTCCGCGTCGGGGCCCCGTTGCCGGACCACCCCGAGCGCCTCGTCCGCGGTGAACCGGTGCCGCACCGCCACCGTCTCCGGGCTCATGTACCGGCCGACGGTGTGTTCCGGGTAGCCGAGCAGCGCGGCCGTCAGGCCGCGTTCCCGCGGACTCAGCCCGGCCAGGACGTGCCGGGCGAACTTCGCGGGCGCCTCCCCCAGCAACCGCGCGCGGTCGTCGGGATCCATCGCCTCGACGACGTCACGGAACGCGCGGTCGCGGAGCCCGGAGAGCACCTTGTGCTGGTCGACGGGGTCCAGCTCCTCGAACACCGTGAGGGCGCGGTCCTTGTCGAGCAGCCGGAACAGCAGGACCGCCTCGACCTCCTCGGCGCGGGCCAGCTCGTCGGCGATCTCGTACGGCGCGTGGTCGGCGAGCCACCGTTCGAGCCCGGCGATGTCGTTGCTGCCGAGCAGTTCCCGAGGAGCCTCCGCGGTCATGTCCCTCCCCTCACGTCCCCTCGCGGGTACCACGCGGTAAACGCGCTACCCGCGAGGGGACGTCGGAGGGACCGTTCTCAGCGGAACGTGCGCAGCCGCAGGCTGTTGCTGACCACGAACACCGAGCTCAGCGCCATCGCCGCACCCGCGATCATCGGGTTGAGCAGCCCGGCCGCCGCCAGTGGCAGCGCGGCGACGTTGTAGGCGAACGCCCAGAACAGGTTGCCCCGGATGGTGCCGAGGGTGCGCCGGGACAGCCGGATCGCGTCCGCGGCCACGCGCAGGTCACCCCGCACGAGCGTGAGGTCGGCCGCCTCGATCGCGACGTCGGTGCCGGTGCCCATGGACAGGCCCAGGTCCGCCGCGGCGAGCGCGGGGGCGTCGTTGATGCCGTCACCCACCATCGCCACGGCCCGCCCCTCGGAGCGCAGCCGCTCGACGACGGCGACCTTGTCCGCGGGCAGCACCTCGGCGATCACCTCGTCGATGCCGACCTCGTCGGCCACGGCACGGGCCACGGCCCCGTTGTCCCCGGTGAGCAGCACCGGGGACAGGCCCAGCTCCCGCAACCGGGCCACGGCCTCGGCGGAGCCGGGCTTGACCGTGTCGGCCACCGACAGCACCGCGCGGACCCGGCCGTCGACGGCCACGACGATCGCGGTCCGGCCCTTCTCCTCGGCCGCGGCGCGGACCTCGGCCAACTCCGGTGGCAGCTCCAGGCTCCACCGTTCGAGCAGGGCGGGCCGTCCGACGACGACCGCGGTGCCGTCCACGACCCCCTCCACGCCGAGGCCCTCCACGGCGGCGAACTCCTCCACCGCGGGCAGTTCACCGGCCCGTTCGGCGGCACCCCGGGCCACGGCCGCCGCGACGGGGTGTTCGGAGGCGTTCTCCAGCGCGCCCGCCAGCCGCAGTACCCCGGTGGGGTCCTCGCCGTCGGCCGTGTGCACGTCCACCAGTTCCATCCGACCGGTGGTCACGGTGCCGGTCTTGTCGAGCACCACGGTGTCGATCCGCCGGGTCGATTCGAGCACCTCCGGCCCCTTGATCAGGATGCCGAGCTGGGCACCCCGCCCGGTGCCGACGAGCAGCGCCGTCGGCGTGGCCAGCCCGAGCGCACACGGGCAGGCGATGATCAGCACGGCGACCGCGGCCGTGAACGCCGCCGACGCGGGCGCCCCGGTGACCAGCCAGAACGCCAGCGTGCCCAGGGCCAGTGCGATCACGATCGGCACGAACACCCCGGAGACGCGGTCGGCGAGCCGTTGCACCTGCGCCTTGCCGGTCTGCGCCTGCTCGACCAGCCGCGCCATCTGCGCGAGCTGGGTGTCCCGGCCGACCTTGGACACGCGCACGATCAGGCGCCCGCCCGCGTTCACGGTGGCGCCGGCGACCGTGTCCCCCGGTGCCACCTCCACCGGCACGGACTCGCCGGTGAGCATGCTCTCGTCCACCGCGGAGCTGCCGTCCTCGACGACCCCGTCGGTGGCGATCTTCTCGCCCGGCCGGACGACGAACCGGTCGCCGACCGCGAGCTCCGCCACGGGCACCCGGTGCTCGACACCGTCGCGCAGCACCGAGACGTCCTTGGCGCCGAGTTCGAGCAGCGCGTGCAGGGCGGCGCCCGCGCGCCGTTTCGCCCGCGACTCGAAGTAGCGCCCGGCCAGGATGAAGGTGGTGACCCCGGCCGCCACCTCCAGGTAGATGTTCGCCCCACCGTCCGCGCGTTCGATCGTGAACTCGAACGGGTGGGTCATCCCCGGCACCCCGGCTCCGCCGAACAGCAGCGCGTACAGCGACCACAGCAGCGCCGCGAGGGTGCCCATGGAGATGAGCGTGTCCATCGTCGCGGCGCCGTGCCGCAAATTCGTCCACGCCGCCCGGTGGAACGGCCACGCCGCCCACACCACGACCGGCGCGGCGAGCGTGAGCGAGATCCACTGCCAGTACGTGAACTGCAGCGGCGGGACCATGGCCAGCAGGATCACCGGCACGGACAGCACCACCGCGCCGATCAGGCGCTGCCGCAGCGAGCGCAGGGCCGTGTCGTCGCTGTCCGCCTCCGCGTTCGCGGTGAGGTCCCCGGACGTGCCGCCGCGCACGGCGGCGCCGGTCTCCCCCGTGGTCGTGGTGTTCCCGGTGTCGGCCGGGGGCGGCGGCAGCGCGGCCGAGTACCCGGCGGCCTCGACCTGGCCGATCAGCGTGTCCGGGGCCACCCCGTCGGCGTAGCTGACGGTGGCCTTCTCGGTCGCGTAGTTGACCGTGGCCTGCACCCCGTCCAGCTTGTTCAGCTTGCGTTCGACACGGTTGGCACACGACGCGCACGTCATCCCGCTGATCGCGAGTTCCACCTCGTGCCGGGGTGCCTCCGTCGACACCGATCCGCCGTCGGTCGTCTCCGACGTCATCGCGCGCTCCTCCCTGTCGGCCTGCCGTCCGGGCCCGTGGCACCCGGGTGGTCAGGCGCTGAGCTGGTATCCGGCTTCCTCGACGGCCGCGCGGACCGCCCCGCTGTCGACCTCACCCCGGCTGCGGACCGTCACCCGGCCACTGGCCAGGTCGACGTCGACGTCGGTCACGCCCGGGATCTCCCCGACCTCCTCGGTGACCGAACGGACGCAGTGCTCGCAGGTCATTCCGGTGACCGTGTAGGTCGCCTCGGTCGTCGCCGTCATCGCGGAACCTCCTTCGTCGCCGCCGGTGTGGCGGCGGTCGTCGTGTGTGTCGTTGCGTGGGACCGGTCGACTCAGGACCGTACGAGCCGCGCGATCGCCTCGCTGGCCTCCCGCACCTTCTCGTCGGCGGCGTCACCGCCCTCGGTGAGCGCCTCGGCCACACAGTGCTTGAGATGGTCGTCGAGCAGGCCGAGCGAGACCGACTGCAGCGCCTTGGTCACGGCCGAGACCTGGGTGAGCACGTCGATGCAGTACTCGTCGTTCTCCACCATCCGCTGCAGGCCACGCACCTGCCCCTCGACGCGGCGCAGCCGCGCGAGAACCGCGTCCTTCTCCCCGGTGTAACCACGCATGGGTCGTCCCTTCGTGCCGTGTCGACGGACTGACACTATACCCATACCCCCTAGGGGTACAAGCCCACGCGAGGGCGGCGCACGGCAAACGGCCCCACACACCGTCCGCGGTGCGCGGGGCCGTCGGCGGGGGAGGTACGACTCAGTCGGTGCGGTCGATGGGCTGCGTGTGCTCGACCGGCCGCGCGCTCCGGATCGGCTGGGTGTGCTCGGCCGACGGTGTCCCGGCGCGACCCGGTGCCGCCCCTTCCGGCGACGCACCCTCCGGCGACGCACCCTCCGGCGGGACGTCCGACGACGAGGTGCCCGGGG
>NZ_KE387035.1:31001-33688 GCF_000430445.1 Saccharomonospora iraqiensis subsp. iraqiensis | reverse complement strand
CGGACGCCGGGCCCGGCGGAGGCGGCCGTGCGCGGCACGCCGGACGACCCCGACGACCTGGTCGGTCTCCTCGACCACGCGGCGTCCCGGTGGCCGGACCGCGAGGCGTGGGTGTTCGACGAGACCGGGCAACGGTTCACCTTCGCCGAGGTCGCCGCGCACACCGACGCGTTCGCCACCGCGCTGGCCGGGCTCGGGGTGGGCCGGGGCGACCGGGTGGCTGTGATGCTGCGCAACCGGCCGGAGTTCCCGCTGCTGTGGCTGGCCCTGGCCCGGCTGGGTGCCGTGCTGGTGCCGGTGAACACCCGGTACCGGGAGCTGGACGGGGAACACGTGCTCGCGCACTCCGGCGCGCGGCTGGCGGTGACCACCGACGAGTTCCGCGACCTGCTGGAGTCGATCGCCCCCGCGACCGCCGTGGAGCGGGTACTGACCGTCGACGACCTCGCCACGGGCACGGAGACCGCGGGCACGGGCACCGTGGGCACGGCGACCGGGGCCCCGTCCGGAGGCACGGGCGAGCTCCCGGCGAACATCCAGTACACCTCGGGCACCACCGGCGCCCCGAAGGGCTGTGTGCTGCCCCAGCGCTACTGGACGACGCTGGCGCGCGGGCTGGTCACCGACTTCCCGCACATCGGTGCCGACGACACGGTGCTCACCGCCCAGCCGTTCCACTACATCGATCCACAGTGGAACGTCGCGTTGGGACTGTACTCCGGGGCGCGGCTGGTCGTGCTGGACGGCTTCCACCCGTCGACCTTCTGGCACCGGGTCCGCGAGTACGGCGTGACCTGGTTCTACTGCCTCGGGCTGATGCCCACCCTGCTGCTGCGGATGCCGCCGGAACCCGACGACACCCGCCACCGCGTGCGGGCGGTCAGCGCGTCGGCGATCCCGGCGGAGCTGCACGCCGAACTCGAACGCCGCTGGGGCGTGCCGTGGTACGAGGCGTTCGGCATGACCGAGACCGGCTCGGACCTCCGCATGCCGCCGGACGAGCACGACGACTTCGTGGGCACGGGCTGCCTCGGCAGGCCCGCGCCGGGGCGGGAGGTGATGGTCGCCGACGGGCACGGCCGCCCGGTGCCCCGCGGGGAACAGGGCGAGCTGCTGCTGCGCGGGGTCGGGATGATGCACGGCTACCACGACGCCCCCGAGGCCACGGCCCGGGCGTTCCACGGCGGGTGGTTCCGCACCGGGGACCTCGCCACGATGGACGCCGACGGGCGCGTGTTCTTCGTCGGCCGCACCAAGGACATGATCCGCCGCAGCGGGGAGAACATCGCCGCCGAGGAGGTCGAGCGGGCGCTGTTGCGCCATCCCGGCGTGCGCGCCGCCGCCGTCGTCGGCGTCGACGACGAGCTGCGCGGCGAGGAGGTCAAGGCGTGGGTGGTCCCCGCCACCGGCACCGGTACCGGGCCCCGCGGCGCGGACGCCGCGAACACCGGGGAGACCACCCCCGACCCGGCCGAGCTGGCCGCGTTCTGCGCAGGCAAACTCGCCGCGTTCAAGGTGCCGCGCTACTGGGCGGTGGTGGACTCGCTCCCGATGACCGACTCCGAGCGGGTCGCCAAGGGGGCGCTGCGCACGGACGACGGTGACCCCGTCGCGGGGTGTTACGACAGCAGGGAGGGCCGGTGGCGGTAGACACCCGGGAGCGGGTCCACGAGGCGGCCGTGGAGTTGTTCGCCACCAGGGGCTTCCACGGCACCGGCATCCGGGACCTCGCCCGCGCGTCGGGCGTGTCCACCGCGAGTCTCTACCACTACATGGGCGCCAAGGAGGACCTGCTCGCCGGCATCATGCGGACGTGCCTGCGGGACCTGCTCGACGCGGCCACCGCCGTGGCCGACACCGTGGCCGACCCGCGCGAGCGGATCCGGCGGCTGGTGACCGGGCACGTCGACGCGCACGCCCGGATGCCGCGGGAGACCCGCATCGTCGACCACGAGCTGCACGCCCTGCCGCCGGAGGTGCGGGACGAGGTGGTGTCCCTGCGCGACGGGTACGAGCGCGTGTGGTCGGACACCATCGCCGAGGGGGTGGAGGCCGGTGTGTTCCGTACCGCACACCCGCACGTCACCCGGATCGCGCTGCTGCAGATGTGCACCGGGGTCGCGCACTGGTACTCGGCCGGGGGAAGCCTGTCGCTCGGTGACCTGGCCGGGGCCCACGCCGACATCGCTCTGCGTGTCCTGGGAGCTTGCCCTGCGCCCTCCGCTGAGGGACGCTCAGGGGGTGAGTGAGGAAATCATCCAGCTGGAACTCAACGATGCGGGTGTCTCCCCGGGGCTTCCGACGCCCTCGGACCCGCGGGACCAGGTACAGGACGTGCCCTATCGCCCGGTGGAGTTCCGCGACGACGATCTCCCGGCGGCGATGGAACGCTGCGCCGGGTGGCTCAAGCAGGCCCAGCGGTGGCTCGGTGAGCCGGTGGACGTGCTCGCCGTCCACCTCGACTACGACGAACGGGACGGCTACCCCTACTACGACCTGAAACTGTTGTGCAACGAGGAGGACCTGGCGGGCGTGCCGGTGGCCCTCCGCGAACGCGACGACGCACAGGCCGAGGGGTAGTCCGCCGGGCCCGACCGCAGAGAGGAACCGTACCGACGCCGGCGGTGTGGTGCCGCGGTATCGCCGCACCACACCGCCGGCACGCGCGGCACGCGCCGGTGTCCCGG
>NZ_KE387035.1:25424-30901 GCF_000430445.1 Saccharomonospora iraqiensis subsp. iraqiensis | reverse complement strand
TCGCTCCGCCCGGCATCGGCGCGGGGGAATAACTTCCCCCTGCACCTCCGGCCGGCGCGGGGACACCACCACCCGGTGCTCCCCCGGCGAAACCGGACGCACTCGTCTGCGTGCCCGTACCGGAAATGTTCCGCACACCGCTGCCCGCATCACCGGCACCGCTGTCGGAGCCGGTAAACGTCGGCGGCTTGGCGAAGACCGGCTGACTGTTCCCCGCCTCGTTGAGGTCCGCGTCGTACTGACTCATCACCCGCGCGGCCTCGTCATGCGCGTCCTGACTCCGCTGATGCTTCTCGATCGTCTCGGTGATCCTGTCATCGAACGACAACGGGTCGGTCAACCACTGCGAAGCCTCCTGCCGCATGTCGAACGGGACCGGCTCGGGCATGCTGTTCTTCGCTGCGGTCGCCGCCTCGGACTCCCGGTACACGACCTCGGAGGCCTTCTTCGCATTCTGCGAGTTTCCCTCAGCCCACTCGCTCAGGCCCGTGAAGTACCCGTGTGCCCTGTCCGCCGCGGCGCCCTGCCAACCCTGTTTCGACTTGCCGATGCTCTCCCGCAGATCGGTGGCGATCTCCTCCATGACCTTGGACAGATT
This sequence comes from Saccharomonospora iraqiensis subsp. iraqiensis, assembly GCF_000430445.1. Classification (GTDB taxonomy): domain Bacteria; phylum Actinomycetota; class Actinomycetes; order Mycobacteriales; family Pseudonocardiaceae; genus Saccharomonospora; species Saccharomonospora iraqiensis. Next base: position 30,303 of record NZ_KE387035.1, on the reverse strand, counting down.
GTGGTACCCGTCGGAATAGACCATGATACCTTGGCCCTCGATCGGTCTGACCCATTCCGCGATCTTCTGATGTTCGATCGCCCTGTAGTTGCCATCCGACGGTGCGACACCTTCGTGATACTCGTAGTCGCCTGACGCCAACTCCTCACGACGCCGCGCTCGAATCTCGTGGACTTCCGCGGCGTCCGTTACAGTCTCCAGAGTTCGCCCGAACCATCCTGCACGACCGCTGCCGTAGGAATACGTATAGTCCTCCGCCAACCCCGGCGCGAGTTGCGCTTTCTGCGTGTCGGACAGAGCGGGCAACGGCTTTCCACTTTCCAGGTACTGGCGCGCCTCACCCGGCGACATCGCCAGAAACTCTTCTGCGGATACTCCATCACTGCCGTTTTCCGGACTCATGATCACCATCACACCCAAGGAATTTTTTGGTCAACTACCTCGACCAGCTGATCGGCAACCCGACAACTCTCCTCGATATCTTTGATTCCGGCGGAGACGACGACATGGACATCGTCTTCTACCGCCATACCGACAGCACATCCGGAGTCGCTCGTCGTCCGTATGATCGGACGCCCGTTATCGGTCTTTCCTCGTTGCAGGCCGCCGCCTCGATCCTGAAACTGGTCCAGCCCTGCGTCCGGATCGATCAGAACTCCCACCATAGGCGGCCATTCTTCACTGCTGGCACTGGTTCGAGAAGCAGACCACGTGCAGTACGGCTCGCCCGTTTGGGTCTTCTTCGCCTTTTTTTCCACGAACTCCGCGAAACGAGACAACGTAGAATCGTCGACCAGGTCACACGGTTCGACGGTGGAGATGTCACTGTTTGCCGCCGGCCCAGGTTTCTCGGCCGTCACACCCGATGCGCTACGCGATACCTCCCCAGTCACATCGGACTGGGGCGATCCGGACATGGCTTCGGAGCAACTCGCCGACACGAGAGATACGAGAACGAGCAGGCCGAGCGATACATTGCGCACTTGCCCCATCCACTTCTTCAGACTTGGTGATGAGCGATCGAACCCGATGCCGCTGACTCAGATTCCTTGTACCTCTTCATGGCTATCTTCAGAGCTTCATCAGCGTCCCCCAACACGCGCTCCAGCTCCCGCAACATCTCCAGCGGCGACCCAGCGTCGTCCACCAGGATCTCCCGCTGCCGCCGAGCGACCTGTCGTCCATAAGGATGGTCACCCAATGGTGGTTCCGCACTGATCAGGTTCTCGAACTCAAAAAGCGTCGTCCGCACACTTTCCTGAATTCTCGCGAGAGAATCGCGGATCGGTTGGCCCGCGTCCTCGCTGACCATGAAGCCGCCCGACTCGGCGGAGGAGACCATCTTCTCCGCCTCGGACGCCATCTCGGCCACCTGGCCACCGCCGCCCATCGCCCCGAAGATCGCCCCGGATCCCTCGGAGATCGGGCCGGAGGAGTCCTTCGTCAACTCCGGGTCCTCGTAGGTCGGCATCGCACACCACCCCTTCCGCAGTTCGGTGCCACCGGACGCCGAGCGCAGTGTACCGAGCACACACCGCTTACACCGGGCCTTCGCCGGAATCGACCCCGGGCGCCCCGGCGCCGCAACCCGCCTCCCACCAGGGCAAACCGCGCCGACATGCCCGCCGGTCGCACCGCAACCGGCGGCCCGGTCCGCACGACGCCCACACGCGGTGGACCGGACCTGCTAGCGTCGATCGTGCCGTGGTGCACGGGAAGCCGGTGGGACACCGGCGCGGCCCTCGCCACTGTGATCGGGAAGTGTTGTGCCGTCCGCCCGACGGGCGGGCCACTGGGGCGAAGCCCCGGGAAGGCAGGCACAGCGCGGCAGCACCCGTCAGCCAGGAGACCGGCCACGGCACCCGAGTGACCCGTTCCACGAGGACCTGGAAGGGCGGTCTGGATGACTCGCACCGCATCGCGTACCCGCACCCTGTTCGCCTCCGGCGCTGTGCTCCTCCTCGCGCTGCTGGGGTGCGCCCCACCCGCACCGGAGACGGCGGCGTCCGGCCCGGGCACGGTCACCCGCACCAATTGCGGTATCGACGTCGCCGTCGACGGACCGCCGGAGCGCGTGTACGCGGCGTACCAACCCGCGATCGAGATGGCGCACGCGCTCGGGATCAGCGACCGGCTGGTCGGCACCGCCTTCCTGGACGCGCGGGTGCTGCCGGAGTACGCCGATCAGCAGGCGGGCACCGACTACCGGCCCAGCCTGCCCGGCAGGGAGGAACTGCTGCAGGCCGATCCCGACTTCGTGCTCTCCGGGTTCAACGGCTTCTTCGCCCGGGGTGGTGCGGACAGCTCGGTCGGCACCAGGGCGAGTCTGCGGGAACTCGGGGTGCAGAGCTGGATCCTGAGCCCGCTGTGTCCGAGCGAGGACGGCCGCACCGACCGGTCGATCGACCCCGGGTCGGTCCGCGTCGACACCGTCTACCGGGACCTGCGCGACCTCGGCGCGCTGTTCGACGTCGAGGAGAACGCGGAGCGGGTGATCGGTGACCTCGAACGGCGCATCGCCGCGGTCGAGGACGCGGTCGCCGGGGCGTCGCGGCCGTCGGTGGCGATCGTCTCCCCCGGCGACGACGGTGGCTTCCGGGTCGCGGGCGGGATCGACTTCGGCTCGCGCATCATCGAACGCGCGGGCGGGACCAACGCGTTCGGCGACCTGACCGACAAACGCAACCTCGACGTGGGTGTCGAGGAGCTCGTGGCCCGCGACCCCGACGTCATCCTCACCGACCTCTGCTGCGACGCCGAGTTGACCAGGCAGGACGCGGAGAGCGAGGTCCGGGCCATCAAGGAACGTCCCGCCCTCGCGGGCGTCACGGCGGTCGCCGGGGACGCGGTGCACCCGTTCCTGTTCGCCGACCGGTCGGCGGGGATCCGTGCCGCGCACAGCATCGAGCTGGTCGCCTCCTACCTGCATCCCGATCGGGTCGAGTCCGGGCGGTGACGACCACGGTGACCACGGCACCCGCCGCGCGGCCCGGTGCCGCGCGCGCCCGACGGGACGGTCTGCTGACCGGTGGGACCGGCAGGACCGGCGGCCTGTTCGTGGCCGGGGCCGTCCTGTTCGGCGCCTGCGTGTTGTCGTTCGCGGTCGGCAGCTATCCGGTGTCCCCGGCCGACATCCTGCCCGCGCTGCTTTCTCCCGCGGACAACGACGTCGACCGGATCGTGCGGTACGTGCGGCTGCCGAGGACGGTCACCGGCCTGCTCGCCGGGGTCGGCCTGGGCGTGGCGGGCGCGGTGATGCAGGGGCTGACCCGCAACCCGCTGGCGGGCCCGGGCATCCTGGGCATCAACGCGGGCGCGTCGTTCGCCGTGGTGCTCGCCATGGCGGGAATCGGACTGACGTCGGTGGATGGCCACCTGTGGTTCGCCTTCGCCGGGGCCGCGGTGTCGGCGGTGGTCGTCCACACGTTGGGGTCGCTCGGCCGGGGTGGTGCGACGCCGGTCAAACTCGCCCTGGCCGGGGCCGCGTTCACCGCGATGATCGGCTCCCTGACCACCGCCGTCACCCTGCTCGACGCCGCCACGCTGGAGGAGTACCGGTTCTGGGCCGTCGGTTCGCTCACCCGCGCGAGTACCGGCGAGCTGGGCACGGTCGCCCCGTTCGTGATCCTGGGGCTCGGTGCGGCGCTGACCGTCAGCCGTCGGCTCAACACGGTGGCCCTCGGCGACGACCTGGCCCGCAGCCTGGGGACGCGGCTGGTCACCACCCGGATCCTGGCGGCGGTGGCGGTGCTGCTGCTGGCCGGCTCGGCGACGGCGGTCGCGGGGCCGATCGTGTTCGTGGGGCTCGCGGTGCCGCACCTCGCCCGCGCTCTGGCCGGGCCGGACTACCGGTGGATCCTGCCGTGGTGCGTGCTGCTGGCACCGACCGTTCTGCTGCTGGCCGACGTGCTCGGCCGGGTGCTGGTCCGGCCCGAGCAACTCCAGGTCGGCATCGTCCTGGGACTGGTGGGCGCACCGTTCTTCCTGCACCTGGTGCGCAACCGGAAGGTGGCGCAGCTGTGAGCACCGCAGGCTCGGGCACCCTGCTGCTGCGCACCCGTGGGGACGCGGTCGTGTTCCGGTTCGACCGGCGTTCCACCGTGCTGACGGTGCTCACGTGGTCGGCCGCCGTCATCCTCGCCACGCTGTCGTTGACCCTGGGCCGGTTCGACGTCGCCGTCACCGACGTCCTGCGGATCCTGGGGGGCGGCGGCTCGCTCGTCGAGTACGACGTCGTCGTCGGCAACCGCCTGCCCCGCGCGGTCACCGGACTCGGGGTCGGCGCGGCCTTCGCGCTCTCCGGCGCGATCCTGCAGCGGATCGCGTCGAATCCGCTCGTGAGCCCGGACGTCATCGGCGTGAACACCGGCGCCGCGGTCGGCGCCCTGGTGGTGCTGACCGTCCTCGGCGGCACGGGGGTGGCCACCGTGTTCGGCGCGCTGACCGGGGCGCTGCTCACCGCGGTGGCCATCGTCGCGATCTCCGTCAGGCGCGGGCTGACCGGGTACCGGCTCGTGCTCGTCGGCATCGGGACGGCGGCGATGCTCAGCTCGGCCGTCTCCTACCTGCTCACCCAGGCCGACTACCACCGCCTGCTCAGCGCCGCGGCCTGGCTGAGCGGCAGTCTCGCCAACCGCGACGGTACGCACGTCACGACGATCGGACTCGCCCTGGCGTCGGCGGTACCCGTGCTGACGGTGCTGGCCCGCAAGCTCCGGCTGCTCGAACTCGGTGACGACCTCGCCACGGTGTTGTCCGGTCGGGCGGGGCGCAGCCGGGTCGCCCTGGTCGTCCTGGCAGTGCTGCTCGCCGCGTCGGCCACCGCGGCGGCCGGGCCGATCGCCTTCGTCGCGCTGGTCGCCCCGCAGATCGCCCGGCG
>NZ_KE387035.1:14521-25324 GCF_000430445.1 Saccharomonospora iraqiensis subsp. iraqiensis | reverse complement strand
GCCCCGCAGATCGCCCGGCGGCTGCTCCCCGGGCGTGGGGCCCTGACCGGCCCGTCCGCGGCCGTCGGCGCCCTGCTCGTGGTCGCCTCGGACCTGGTGGGGCGCCTGCTGTTCGCCCCGACGGAACTCCCCGTCGGGGTGGTGACCGGTGTCCTCGGCGCGCCGGTCCTGCTGTACCTGCTCGCCCGCGCGAACCGGATCGGACACACCGGATGAACCACTCCTCCACTCCCGCGGCCGCGCTGACCGCCGAGGCCCTCAGCCTGGACTACGGGGCCGGCCCGGTCGTCGACTCCGTGTCGACGACGCTGCCGCCCGGCAGGATCACGGTGATCGTCGGCGCGAACGGGTGCGGCAAGTCCACCCTGCTGCGTGGTCTCGCCCGGCTCCTCGCACCGCGGACCGGGAGCGTCCTGCTCGACGGCCACGACCTCGCCCGGCTGCCGACGAAGACCGTCGCGCGCCGCCTCGGCCTGCTGCCGCAACAGCCGATCGCGCCGGACGGGATCACCGTCGCCGACCTCGTCGGACGGGGACGGCATCCACACCAGCGGTGGTTCCGGCAGTTCACCGACGCCGACGCCGCGGCGATCGACTCGGCACTGGCCGCCACCGGCGTCGCGGAACTCGCCGACCGGCCGGTGGACGAACTCTCCGGCGGACAACGGCAGCGGGCGTGGATCGCGCTCGCGCTGGCCCAGGAACCGGAGGTGATGCTGCTCGACGAGCCGACCGCGCACCTCGACCTCGCGCACCAGATCGACGTGCTGGAGCTGCTGACCGGGCTCAACGCCGCCTCCGGGCGCACCGTGGTGCTGGTGCTGCACGACCTCGACCTGGCCGCGCGCTACGCCCACCACCTCGTCGCGATGCGCGACGGCGGTGTCGTCGCCGAGGGGACGCCGTCCGAGGTGGTGACCGCCGGGACGGTGGAGTCGGTGTTCTCGCTGCCGTGCACGGTGATCGAGGACCCGCTCACCGGAAGCCCGCTCGTGCTGCCGCGTCCGCAGGGACGCACCGCGGCCCGCGAAGGTGCGGCGGCTCGGGGGTGTGCGGTCGCGACGGACGACTCGACGTCCGGAGCCGTCGACTCGGCATCCTGGGGTGGCAACTCGCGGGCATGAGATGGCGACTCGCGGGCATGGGGTGGCGACTCGCGGGGTGGTGTGGGGGTGGTCCGTGGGGGCCACCCCCACACACCGGGCGGTCAGTGCAGGTGGACCGGGAAGGTGCTGGCCGAGTTCGAGAAGAAGGACGGGACCGGGACCAGGGAGTCGATGTCGGTGGCCGCCTTCAGGTTCGGGTAGCGCTCGAACAGCGCGGGCAGGGCGACCTGAGCCTCCATCCGGGCCAGGTGCGCGCCCAGGCAGACGTGTGGGCCGCCCCCGAAGGCCAGGTGGCGCTGCTGCTCCCGCTCGATGTCGAACCGGTCGGCGTCCGCGCCGTGCTGCTCCGGATCGCGGCCGACCCCGCTGTACGGGGCGATGATCGCCTCACCCTGCGGGATCGTGACGCCCGCGATGGTGATGTCCTCCAGGGGGTAGCGCGCCATGAAGTTGCCGATCGGGGCGTCCCAGCGCAGCACCTCCTCGATCACCTCGGACCACTTCTGCTCGCCGCCCTCCCGGGCCGCCTCCAGCTGGTCCGGGTGCGTGAGCAGCGCCCGGACGCCGTTGACGAGCAGGCTCAGCGTCGTCTCGTGCCCGGCGGTGAGCAGCAGCCAGATCGTGTCGGTGAGCTCCTCGTCGGTGAACGACTCGGCGTCCTGCTCACGGGTCGCGATCAGGGCGCTGGTGAGGTCCTCGCCCGGTTCCCGGGTGCGCAGCTCGACCAGGTCCTTGAGCATCTGCTGCCGGTCGGTCTGGGTGCGCACCACCTCCTCCGGGGTGGTGTCGGTGCGGAAGATGCTGTCCACCAGCTCCCGCAGGCGCGGCCGCCACGGCTCCGGCACGCCCACCAGCTCGCAGATCACGTTCATCGGGACCGGGTAGGCGTAGTGCTGCCGCAGGTCCACCGAACCGTCCGCGGCGGCGTGGTTCGGCAGGTCGTCGAGCAGGCCGTGCACGATCCGCTCGATGTCCGGTCGCATCCGCTCCACCCGGCCGCGGGTGAACGTCTTGGTCACCGGCCTGCGCAGCCGCTGGTGCGTCGCGCCGTCACTGGTGACCATGTTGGTCACCTTGACCATCCCGATCAGCGGCCAGTCGTCGGAGATCTCGCCGCGCCGGATCGCCGACCAGTTGCGCCAGTCCTTGGACACCCGGGAATCGGTCAGCAGGTCGGCCAGTAGATCGTGCCGGGTGACGGCCCACACCGTGACCTCACCCGGCAGGATCGCGCGGATCACCGGGCCCGCCTCGCGCATCCGCGCGGCCTCGCCGTGGTGGTCGGACCCGGTCGGGTCGAGTCGGACGACGGGTACCTCGTCGGTCACCACGTCGGTCATTCGCTCCTCCAGCGTCAGTTGTGGACGGTTGCCGAACGCGCGAAGCGCACGGGCAGACTGGCAGGGCAGCGGGTCCACGGAGACGGGATCGGAGTGATCTCTTCCGCGGGTACTGCCACGACTACATCGTGTAGCAGGTGGAGGGCGGTGTCGACCGCGATGCGGGTGATGATCCGCGACGTCCGTTGTGCCGGACAGGTGTGCGGTCCCGTGCTGTAGGCCAGATAGGACCGGTTGCCCACCTCCAGCCACGGGTCACCACTGTGGACACGGGAGTCCGCGTTCGCGGCGGCGAGCCCGAGGATCAACGCGTCCCCGCGCTCGATCCGGCGGCCCGCCAGGTCGCAGTCGGCCAGGGCGTACCGCGCGGGCATGTTCGTCATGGGCGGGTCCCGCCACAGCACCTCGTCCAGCGCCTCGTCGAGGCCGAGGCGTCCGCCGCGCAGTCTGCCGCCGAACCGCTCGTCGGTGAGCATCAGCCGCAACGTCTGCGCGATCCAGGTCATCGTGGTCTCGTAACCCGCCGAGACCATCAGCACCATGGACTGCTCGATCTCGTAGTCGTCGCGCAGGTTCGTGTTGTCGAGGAAGGCGCTGGTCACGTCGGACGCGCGCTCCACCCGCCGCGCGTGGATAATCTCGGTGAGCATCTCCTCGACCCGCCGGTTCCCCGCCTGGGAGTCCTCGCCCGAGCCGAACAGCGCGAGCAGCCCCTGCCGGAACTGTTCGGCCTGATCCATGCCGAACCCGAACATCCGGCCCACGACCAGCATCGGGATCACGGCGGCGTAGTCGGCCACCAGGTCACCGGCGCCCCGGTCGACGAACCGTCCGATCAGGTCGGTGCAGGTCTGCCGGACCATGGCGGCCAGCTGGTGTTCCGGCATTCCCTCCAGCGCGTCCTCGATCGGCGCGCGAAGCCTGCGGTGCTTGTCGCCGTCGGCGAAGTAGGCGTTGTCCCGCGGGAACATCATCGGGCCGAGGCCGGACTCCGGGGAGACGATGCCCTCGTAGTACATCCGCCAGTTGTGCGGGTCGCGGGAGAACAACCGTTCGTTGCGCGCGACGTTGCAGATCTCCGGGTGTCCCAGCACGAGCCAGCCGGGAATCCCCGGTTCGAGCTCGACGGGCGCCACCTGACCCCACCGGGCCCGGAGTTCACTGTAGGCGGACTGGGGGTCCGCGCAGTTCGTCGTGGCCGACAGCGGCATCAGGTCCGTCATCTCGGCCAGGGACGGGTTCTGTCGGGGGGTCGTCGTCATGCCAGCGCTTTCGACTGTTTGCGGACTTCGAGCGCGTGCTGCACCAGGGTGATCAGCGCGTTCGCGGAGTCCTCGCGACGGCGGGCGTCGCAGTACACGATGGGCGTCTCGGGGAGCAGGTCGAGTGCGTCCCGCAGCTGCTCCGGCTCGTACCGGGGCGAGTCGGGGAACTCGTTCACCGCGACCGCGAACGGGATCCTGGTGCGCAGTTCGAGCTGGTCGAACACCTCGAAGCTGTCCTCCAGCCGCCTCGGGTCCACAATGACCAGTGCCCCGACCGAACCGTCGGACAGTCCCTCCCAGAGGTTCCAGAACCGCTTCTGTCCGGGCGTGCCGAACAGGTACAGCACGATCTCCGGGCTGATCGTGATACGGCCGAAGTCCATCGCCACGGTGGTCGTGCTCTTGCTGTCCAGTCCGGCCAGCGAGTCGACCCCGACGCTGGCCGCGGTCATCGTCTCCTCGGTCCGCAGCGGCATGATCTCGCTGACCGACCCGATCAGGGTCGTCTTGCCGACGCCGAACGCGCCCACCACGAGGATCTTGACCGACTGCTCGACGGTGGAGCTCACATAGCGGTCAGAGCTTTCGGAGTCCATTGAGCACTTTCTCCAGGACATCGATTTCCGGCAGTTGCTGTGTGGGAGCGGACCGGACCACCAGCTGACCCCCGTCGATCAGATCCGACGCGAGCACGGTGACCATGCTCACCGGCAGGGACAGATGTGCGGCCGCCTCGGCGACCGACAGCACCCCGTGACACATCTCGACCAGTGCCCGCTTCTCCCGGCTCGCCGAGAGCGGGAGGAACGCCTCCGGATTGGCGAGCAGCAACGTCTCCGGGCGCAGCGTGTTGCGCGTCGGGTGTGCCCGCCCCTCCGTGATGACGTACGGCCGGACCGGTCGGTCGCGATACTCGTCGGACGCGGACATGATCAGGAGTTCCGGGTCGGCGTGCTCAGCGTGCGTTCACCGATCTGCAGCACCTGCATCTGCATCTGCTGGGCGATCAGGGCCGGGTCGATCACCGACTCGGTCACCACGGCCAGCCGGGAACCGTCCCCCGCCTCGCGGACGAACAGGAATCCGCCCTCGAACTCGACCATCACCTGCCGGGGCTCACCACCGCTGCCGAACTCGTCACTGATGCCGCGTCCCAGCGAGGTCAGGCCCGCGCACGCGGCGGCGAGTTTGTCGGCGATGTCGCCGTCCGTGTGCTCGGTGCGCACCTTCAGCAGCCCGTCCGAGGTCAGGACCACCGCGTGTCGCACACCGCGGACGCTCCTGATCTCGTCCAGCATCCAGCTGTTGTCGCCAGCTTGAGCAGTCATTACTCCTCCGGGTTGTACACGTCGGGATGCGGGCCGGTGCCCGCGGCGTCGGACCTGCCGCGCGAGTCCGGGAGGTCGGTGCGGAGGAACGCGCCCATCCACTGCGCGGCCTGCTCGGCGGTGGGTTGCGCACCGCGCGGTGCCTCACCACCGGGCCGGGGAGGTTCCGGGGCCGCCTCCCCGCGGCGCGAGCGACGGCGGGGCAGCGGTGTGTCGGAGGCCCCACCGTTCTCCGCCGCCCGGCCCGGTGTGCGGTGGTCGGTGCCCTCGTCCCGGTCGCTGTGGTCGATGGTTCCCCGTTTCGATCCCGCCATCGGCGCGGTCCTGTCCCTCGGTGTGTCCGTCGCGGGCAGTTCCGTTGCGGCGTGTCCCGCCGGGGCGGGTCCCGCCGGGGCGGGTCCCGCCGGGGACGGTTCCGCCGGGGACGGTTCCGCCGCGGACGGTGTGGCCGGCACCGCGGGCACCGACGGCATCGTGGCGCTGGTCGAGGACCGCCGGGCCAACGGCAGTTGGCTCCCCCCGGTGACCGCGCCGTCCGGCGGCAGCGGTTCGGTCAGCTCGGACGGCACGAGCACCGTGGCGCGCACCCCGCCGTAGACGGACTCGGCCAGGTCGACCCGGAACCCGTACCGCCGGACGTAGGCGCCGACGGCCGCGAAGCCGGTCTGCGGGAGCTCGCCGAGGGTGAACAGGTCGATCTCGCGCCTGCCCGAGACGATCTCGCGGGCCGCCTCCAACCTGCGTTCGTCCATGCCGACCCCGCAGTCGTCGACCTCGATGACGGCACCCCGCTGCACATGGCGCAGGGTCACCAGGACGTTGGTGGTGGGCGGGGACGACTGCGCGGCGTTGCCCAGCAGCTCCGCGACCAGGTGGATCAGCGGCTCGACCACGCGCGGCGCGACCGCCACGCCGGGGTCACCGGACAGCTCCACGCGCTGGTAGGCGGTGATGCGGCCCGCGGCGCCGCGCACGACGTCGGAGACCGCCAGCGGATCGTGCCACTGCTGACCGGGCCACTCCCCGCACAGGGTGGACACCGACTGCGCGTAGCGTGCCTGCTGGGCCGCCGCGTGATCGACCCGCATGCTGGTCTCCAGCACGTCGGGGTCGTTCGGGTGCCGGGAGATCATGCGTCCCGCCTCCTCCTGCACCCGGTGCGCGGTGGTCTGGATCTTCCGGGTCAGCGAGACCACCGAGGCGTGCACCGCGCTGCGCTGCGCGGCGTACAGCTCGCGGATCCGCACGATGATCGCCATGTACCGGTCGAACTCCTCCTGCACCTCCGGGTCGTCCGGACGCGCGGGGAGTTCCGGGAGCATGTCGTTCTCGTTGACCTTCTCCATGTAGGTCAGGAACCGGTCGTGTACGTCGAGCTGGGCGTGGTACCGCGCCCGGAGCTGTTCGTACTCGTCCCGTCGGGCCCGGTTCTCCCGTGCCCGGGCGCGGAACAGCACCACGGGCAGGACCACGGCGGCCAGCACCACCACGGCGGGAATCAGCCAGAGTGCGCTGCCACCGTCGCCCGTGGACAACACGATCCCGGTCGCGACGACGTAGGAGACGATCGCCGCGCCGCACAGTGCGACGACCGTGCTCCTCGGGCGACGCGGCACAGCCGATGAGAGGGTCATGATCACCTGATGGTCGACGGGAGTGGCGGGAAGTCGGGGGTCAGCGTGCCGGCCCCGGTGTCCGGCGACGTCGGTGCGGCAACGGCACCACCTCCACATCGCCGACACGCGGAGAAAGACCGGCTACTCGACTGGCCTACACGACTGCACCGCGCAGCGTAGTCGATCACCGTCATCTCCGTACAGACCTGGTCCGTTCGCATCACAAACATCCCCCGTGTGCGTTTTGTCGCTGTCACGGACAGACACCACGGTCGGCCGGTTCGTGACGCCTCGGTGACGCACTCCACACCCTTGCCCCCGCATCGTGCCCACCTCGGCACGGATTGGATCCCGGGCCCCGGGGTAGCCGGTTCCCGACCGGCGTGAGGCGCGAGGGAGGCACCATGGCCGAGACGGTCGCCGACCACATGCTGCGACGACTCCGCGAGTGGGACGTCCAGCAGGTGTTCGGCTACCCCGGGGACGGGATCAACGGGCTCGTCGCCGCCTTCGGCGAGGCGGACAACTCGCCACGGTTCGTGCAGGCCCGGCACGAGGAGATGGCGGCGTTCGAGGCCGTCGGATACGCGAAGTTCAGCGGGACCCTGGGCGTGTGCGCGGCAACGTCCGGGCCGGGCGCGGTGCATCTGCTCAACGGGCTCTACGACGCCAAGCTCGACCACGTGCCGGTCGTGGCGTTGGTCGGCCAGACCGCCCGCAGCGCGCAGGGCGGCAGCTACCAGCAGGAGCTAGATCTGGGCGCGCTGTTCAAGGACGTGGCCTCGGAGTACCTGGTCGAGGTCGACGTGCCGGAGCAGCTGCCGAACGTCCTGGACCGGGCCGTACGCACCGCGCTGGCCCGACGGTGCCCGACCGCGCTGATCGTCCCCGCCGACGTGCAGGAACTGGAGTACACCGCCCCGGCGCACACCTTCAAGCACGTGCCGTCGTCCCCGCCGGGCAGCGTGCGGGCCGTCGTCACCCCGCCCGAGGACGAGCTCGCGGAGGCCGCGGCGGTGCTCAACGCGGGCAGCCGGGTGGCGATCCTCGCCGGGCAGGGAGCCCGCAACGCGGCCGAGGAGCTGACCCGCGTCGCGGAGACGACCGGGGCCGGGGTCGCGAAGGCGCTGCTCGGCAAGGACGTGCTGCCGGACGACCTGCCGTACGTGACCGGGTCGATCGGCCTGCTCGGGACGCGACCGAGCTACGAGCTCATGCGGGACTGCGACACCCTGCTGATCGTCGGGTCGAACCTGCCGTACTCGCAGTTCCTCCCGGAGTTCGGACAGGCCCGCGCGGTGCAGATCGACATCGACGGCGGCATGATCGGCATGCGGTATCCCACGGAGGTCAACCTCGTCGGGGAGGCCAAGGCCACACTGCGGGCACTGCTGCCCCTGCTCGAGCCGAAACCGGACCGCGCCTGGCGGCAGACCGTCGAGCGCAACGTCGGATCGTGGTGGAAGACGCTGCGTGACCAGGCCATGCTCGACGCCGACCCGGTGAACCCGATGCGGGTGGTCCACGAACTGTCCGAGCGGATCCCGACGGACGCGATCGTCACCGCGGACTCGGGGTCGTCGACGAACTGGTACGCACGGAACCTGAAGATGCGCGGGCGGATGCGTGGGTCACTGTCCGGCACGTTGGCCACGATGGGCGCCGGGGTGCCGTACGCGGTCGGGGCGAAGTTCGCGCACCCGGACCGGCCCGTCGTCGCGCTGGTCGGGGACGGCGCCATGCAGATGAACGGCATGGCGGAACTGCTGACGATCGCGCGTTACCGTCCACTGTGGTCCGACCCGCGGCTGGTGGTGTGTGTGTTCACCAACCACGACCTCAACCAGGTGACCTGGGAGCTGCGGGCGATGGGCGGGGCGCCGAAGTTCACCGAGTCGCAGAGCCTGCCGCCGGTGTCCTACGCCGACTTCGCCCGCGCCGTGGGGCTGGACGGCGTCACCGTCACCGACCCGGACGAGCTCGGCGGCGCGTGGGACCGCGCCCTGACCGCCGACGGCCCGGTCGTCCTCGACGTGCACTGCGACCCGGAGGTGCCGCCGATCCCCCCGCACGCCACGTTCGAACAGATCAAGTCCACCACGGAGGCGCTGCTCAAGGGCGACCCGAACGCCTGGCACGTCCTCACCCAGGGCGCCAGGACCAAGGCCCGGGAGTTCACCCCCTGACCCACCCCGGTGCGGATGTGACCGTGAAGGGCACCTTCCCTGCGTCGGACGCAGCGAGGGGCACTTTCCCTGCGTCATGTGCAGGGAAAGTGCCCCTCACGGCACAACCCCGGTCGGAAGGTGGCGCGCTCAGCGCTCCGAGAGGGGCTTGTAGTCGCGCTGCTTCTCGCCGGTGTAGATCTGGCGGGGACGGCCGATCTTGGTGGCCGGGTCGGTCATCATCTCGCGCCAGTGCGCGATCCAACCCGGCAGCCGGCCGAGGGCGAACAGCACGGTGAAGTACTTCGTCGGGAAGCCCAGCGCCCGGTAGATCAGACCGGTGTAGAAGTCGACGTTCGGGTAGAGCTTGCGCTCGATGAAGTAGTCGTCCGACAGCGCCCGCTCCTCCAGCCGCTTGGCGATGTCGAGCAGCTCGTCGCCACCGGAGATCTTCGCCAGGATGTCGTCGGCGGTCTGCTTGATGATCTTCGCGCGCGGGTCGTAGTTCTTGTACACCCGGTGGCCGAAGCCCATCAGGCGCACGCCCTCCTCGCGGTTCTTCACCCGCCGCACGAAGTCGTCCACGTCGCCGCCGTCGGCCTTGATACCCGAGAGCATGTCCAGCACCGCACTGTTCGCGCCGCCGTGCAGCGGGCCGAACAGGGCCATGATCCCGGCCGAGATGCTGGCGAACAGGTTCGCCTCGGACGAGCCCACCAGCCGCACCGTCGAGGTGGAGCAGTTCTGCTCGTGGTCGGCGTGCAGGATGAACAGCAGGTCCAGCGCCTTGGCGATGTCCGGGTCGATCTCGTACGGCTCGGCGGGCAGCCCGAAGGTCATCCGCAGGTAGTTCTCCACCAGGCCCAGCGAGTTGTCCGGGTAGAGGAACGGCTGCCCGAGGGACTTCTTGTAGGCGTAGGCGGCGATCGTGGGCACCTTCGCCAGCAGCCGGACCGTGGACAGCTCGACGCTCGACTGGTCGAACGGGTCGAGCGAGTCCTGGTAGAACGTCGACAGCGCGGACACCGCGCTGGACAGCACCGGCATCGGGTGGGCGTCCCGCGGGAACCCGTCGAAGAACCGCTTCAGATCCTCGTGCAGCAGCGTGTGCCGGTTGACCCTCGACTTGAACTCGTCGAGCTGGTCGGCCGTGGGCAGCTCACCGTAGATCAGCAGGTAGGAGACCTCGATGAAGTTCGAGTTCCGCGCCAGCTGTTCGATCGGGTAGCCCCGGTAACGCAGGATGCCCTGCTCACCGTCGATATAGGTGATCGACGACGAGGTCGCGCCGGTGTTGACGAATCCGGGGTCGTAGGTGATGTAGCCGGTCTGGGCGAGCAGCTTTCCCAGCTCGACACCGGGCGCGCCTTCCACGGCGCGAA
Organism: Saccharomonospora iraqiensis subsp. iraqiensis; assembly: GCF_000430445.1. Taxonomy (GTDB): domain Bacteria; phylum Actinomycetota; class Actinomycetes; order Mycobacteriales; family Pseudonocardiaceae; genus Saccharomonospora; species Saccharomonospora iraqiensis. The sequence continues at coordinate 15,122 of NZ_KE387035.1, read as the reverse complement.
CGACGTTCAACTCGTGCTCGCCATCCGGCAGGCGGAGCTGCGCCTTCTCGCCCCCGGTCTGCGCCGCAGTCGCGTCGGACATGCACATGCCTCTCACGGTCACACGGGCCGGCTGCGACCGCAGGTCGTGCGGGTCACAGACTCTCGCACACCGTCCCGCTGGGGTTGAATTCCTCTTTACGCTAATCCAGAAGAGCCCTGTCATGCAGCCGTGGTGTTACCCACGCCTGACGCTGTGCGACCAGGTTCACACGCTGGGCACCATCTCCGCGGCCGTCGGCGGCTCCGCACCGCGACGGGACACCGTGACCGCCGCCGCACGCGCGGCGAAGGACAGCACGTCCCGCCAGTCCCCGACCGAGAGGGCGCCGGGGTCGTCGACCCCGTGTCGTACGAACCAGGCCAGCATCGCACCCTGCACCGTATCCCCTGCGCCGATCGTGTCGCCCACCTCCACCGCGACGGTGGGCACCGTCACCTCGTGACCGCGGGCGGTGATCACCGAGAGACCGTCCGCACCGGCGGTCAGGACCACCGCGGCCGGTCCCGCGTCGAGCCACGGCCGCACCGTCGCGCGCACCCCGCCGGCGCGGACGGTCCC
>NZ_KE387035.1:10150-14421 GCF_000430445.1 Saccharomonospora iraqiensis subsp. iraqiensis | reverse complement strand
CCCCCGCGGCGGCCCAGCCGTGCACGAGGTCGGCCAGCCGCGGCCCGCCGGCGACGACCACGGTGAACGCGCCCTGGGTACGGCCACGCATCTCGTCGGTGGCCGCGGTCTGCAGGATCGCCATGCGGAAGATCGAGCTCACCATGTCCGCGGCCCCCGCGAGCACGAGGAACAGCACGGCCGCCCACAGGGACGAGGTCAGGCCGAACCCCGCCACCGCCAGCCCCCACACCGCGATCGCGGCGACGACCGCGACGCCGTGCCGGTGGATCCGGCGGACCCACCCGGAGGTACCGCCGATCAGCATGGCACCGAGCGGGATCGCGGCGAACAGCCAACCGAGGGCGAAGCCGCCGCCCGGCGGGTCGCCGAAGGTGCGCTCGGCCATCTCCGGGAAGAGGGCCCTCGGCATCCCGGCCACCATCGCCACGATGTCCACGACGAACGAGGCGAGCAGCACCTTCTGCGCGGCCATGTACCGGAAGCCGTCGACGACGTCGCGCAGCCCGGCGCGGCGGGCCGGGCCCGAGGTGGGCGGCAGGGACGGCAGCCGCCACACCGCCCAGAGCACGGCGGCCAGCGCGAAGGTGTCGACAAGATACAGACTGGACAGGCCCACCACCGGGAGCAGCGCGCCCGCGGCCATCGGTCCGAACACGGCGCCGAACGTCGTGACGGTGCCGCTCAGGGCCGCCGCGGAGGGCAGCAGGTCCTCCGGCACGACCCGGGCCACGACGGCGTTGCGGGTGGGCATGTTGACGGCGAAGAACGCCTGGTTGACGCTGAGCAGGCCGAGCACCACCCACACCGACCCGACGTCAAGCAGCGCCTGTGCCCACAGCAGGCACGCCGTCGCGGCGATGCCGGTGTTGGTCACCAGCAGGAGGGTGCGGCGGTCGACGGTGTCGGCCACGGCTCCGCCCCAGAGGCCGAACACCAGCAGCGGCACCAGGCCGAACAGCCCGGCGAGACCGACGTAGGCCGAGGAGCCGGTGAGGTCGTAGAGCTGCTTCGGGACCGCGACCGCGGTGAGCTGGCTGCCGACCGCGGTGACCAGCGTGCTCAGCCACAGTCGGCGGAACGCCGGGATCCGCAACGGCCGCCGATCGGCGACCACGCTGTCCAGCACCTTCCGCACCCGTCCGGCCCGGGCCGTCCCCGACGTCTCCCGGCCCGCGACCGACCTCTCCGCACCCACGCCCGCAAACCTTAGCGTGGCTAACGATCCACCCGGGCACCCACTCACCCGGGTTGTGCCGTGAAGGGCACCTTCCCTGCGCTCAGCGCAGCGAGGGGCACATTCACTGCGTCACACGCAGGGAAGGTGCCCTTCACGGAAACACGGAGGGTGACCAGCTCGTCACGGGGCGACGCGGCGGATGCGCCAGCCGTCCTCGGTGCGGACGAAGCGGAGGCGGTCGTGCATGCGGTCCCGCCTGCCCTGCCAGAACTCGACCATCTCCGGCCGGATCCGCCATCCGCCCCAGTGCGGCGGCACGGGGACCTGCTCCACCCCGTCGAACCGCCGCTCGATCGACTGGAGCGCGGTGTCCAGGTCCCGCCGCGCGGCCACCGTACGCGACTGCGGGGACGCCCACGCCCCGAGCTGCGACCCCCGCGGCCGGGACGCCCAGTAGGCGGCGGTCTCGGCGGGGGGGACCTTCTCCACCTCGCCGCGCACGTGGACCTGCCGGTGGAGCCCGTACCAGGGGAAGGTCGCCGAGGCGTACCGCGTCGCCGTGAGGTCGTGGCTCTTGGCCGAGGTGTAGTTCGTGTAGAACACCACACCCCGCTCGTCCAGCCCCTTGCACAACACCGTGCGCGAGGACGGCAGTCCCTCGCTGTCGGCCGTGGCCAGCACCATCGCGTTCGGCTCGGGCACGACCGCGTCCTCGGCCGCGACGGCCTCGTCGAGCCACCGCTGGAGCTGCTGATGCCAGGTGTCGGCGAGATCGGACTCGTCCAGGCCCGTGCCGTTGTACGTCACCCGCATCCCGGGCAGCCGTACGGCGGCCTCCCCGGCGTTGTCCAGTTCCGTCATACCGACCTCCCGCACTACCCCGCACGACCGTGGGCGCACACCGTGCGCAGCGGCGCGACCCACCTTCCCGCAAGACGGTAAATGGTCCCGCGGCGGGGCGAAACCGCGCCCGTCGTGACGGGCACCACCGACCACGGGAGCCTCCCCGCGGGGCCGACCGCACGATTCGGCCCGCACGGTTTTCTGAATCGTTCTCGGAATCGTGACCGAAACCACCGCCGACTTCGATTGATACCGCTCGGTAATCGGTGCAGAGTCTCATTCACCGTGCGACGAGGCGCGCGCGTGTGTGGGCCTCGCGCGGTGACCGCCTACCGGGGATTCGCGACGAAAGGTCCACTTCAGTGACATCGACGACAGATCAGGCCACCGCGAACGGGGCACAGGTCGACGACGGTTTCCGGCCCGGCCTCGAAGGTGTGGTCGCCTTCCGCACCGAGATCGCCGAACCGGACCGGGACGGCGGCGCGCTGCGATACCGGGGCGTGGACATCGAGGAACTCGCCGGGAAAGTGAACTTCGGCGACGTCTGGGGGTTGCTCGTCGACGGACATTTCGAAAACGGGCTGGCCCCCGCCGAACCGTTCCCGGTCCCGGTCCGCAGCGGGGACGTCCGGGTGGACGTGCAGTCCGCCCTGCCCACGCTCGCCCAGCACTGGGGCTGCGCCCCGCTGCTGGACATCACCGACGACGAGGCCCGGGAGCAGCTCGCCCGCGTCTCGGCGATGGCGCTGTCCTGGGTCGCGCAGTCCGCGCGCGGCACGGGCGAACCCGCGGTCCCGCAGTCCCGCGTCGACGCGGCGCGCACCGTCACCGAACGGTTCATGACGCGCTGGCGCGGCGAACCCGACCCGGCGCACGTCAAGGCGATCGACGCCTACTGGGTCTCGGCCGCCGAACACGGCCTCAACGCCTCCACCTTCACCGCCCGGGTCATCGCCTCCACGGGGGCCGACGTGGCGGCCGCGATGTCCGGGGCGATCGGTGCGATGTCCGGACCGCTGCACGGCGGCGCCCCCGCGCGGGTCCTGCCGATGATCGAGGAGGTCGAACGCACCGGCGACGCCCGCGCCGTGGTCAAGGGCATCCTCGACCGCAACGAGCGCCTGATGGGCTTCGGTCACCGGGTGTACCGCGCCGAGGACCCGCGGGCGCGCGTGCTCCGGCGGACCTGTCGGGAACTGGGCGCCGAACGGTACGAGGCCGCCGAGGCGCTGGAGCAGGCGGCGCTGGCCGAGCTGCGGGAGCGCCGCCCCGACCGGGCCATCGAGACGAACGTCGAGTTCTGGGCCGCGGTCATCCTCGACTTCGCCCGCGTGCCGACGTCGATGATGCCCGCGCTGTTCACCTCCGCGCGGACCGCGGGCTGGGCCGCGCACATCCTGGAGCAGAAGCGCACCGGCAGGCTGGTCCGCCCGTCGGCGAGCTACGTCGGGCCCGCACCGCGCGACCCGGGCGAGGTGGCCGGGTTCGACCGCGTCACGCGCCCCTGACCGTCCCGCCGACCGGTGGCGAGCCACCGCCGGGGAGGTCGGCCACCGGTCGGCCTCCCCGGCTCACCCGTCCCGGCTCACCGTCAGGGTCGTGAGGAACTGCCGGAACTCACCGAGCACACCGTCGAGCTGATCCCGTGCGCAGGTGAGCACGACCTCGATCAACGCCCTCGTGACGGGTTCGGAGACGTCCTCCATGGACAGGTACACCTGGCACTGGGTCAACGCCAGCGGCCGGTCGTCGACCAGGGTGGCGAAGTCCAGCATCTGGGTGAGCCCGGGCGACTCCGCCGAGCCGATCCTCGTCCGGTCGCGCAGGGTCACCGGTCCCGCGGCCTGCTGCCGGATGCGCTCCACCGACTCGTCGCCGGTGGCGTCCAGGTCCTCGCCGTCGGCACGCAGCCGTCCGGAGATGGTGATGTTCGCGGTGAACCCGTCGCCGGAGTACGGGTGCAGCGCCACGAACGCCACCCCCGGCGCGCCGACCTCGTCCGGCGGCGCCGAGCGCCATCCCTCCGGAAGCCGGAACTCGATCGGCACCGGTAACTGCGTGGCCATCCGCACCACTCCTCACGAGGTCGAGGTACCCGTCGAAACCCGGGCACGGTCGCGGTCCGGCAACGCCGGGAGACCCACCCGGTCCGGGTGAGCGTATTCGCGCGGCCCCCCGCCACCGCAGGCGGCGTCGGTGGCCCGGTCCGCCCCGGACACCGGCGACGTCACCGGTGGGTGGGTCA
>NZ_KE387035.1:7728-10050 GCF_000430445.1 Saccharomonospora iraqiensis subsp. iraqiensis | reverse complement strand
CGGACGGCGGACGGGCGGCGGAGTCACTCCCGGTAGCGGCGGTCGGCCACGACGCCCTCACCGCGGTCGGCGTCGAACCGGTACACCTCGCGACCGCGCACGAACACCCGGTCGGCGTGGTTCATCACGTCCAGCGGGTAGCCCGACCACAGCACCACGTCGGCGTCCAGCCCGGGCCGCAGTGCCCCGACCCGGTCGTCGAGCCCGAGCATCCGCGCCGGGTTGACGGTCAGCGCGCGCAGCGCGGTCTCCCGGTCGAGCCCGTACTTGACCGCCAGGGCCGCCTCGTACACGAGGAAGTCGATGGGGATGACCGGGTGGTCGGTGGTCAACGCGATCGGCACCCCGGCGCGGGCGAGCACCCCGGCCGAGCGCAGGGTCCGGTTGCGCACCTCCACCTTCGACCGTGTGGTGAACAACGGGCCCAGGATCACGGGGACGTCGTGCTCGGCGAGGAAGTCGGCGACCAGGTGGCCCTCGGTGCCGTGGTTGACCACGAGTCGGTAGCCGAACTCCTCGGCCAGCCGCACCGCGGTCACGATGTCGTCGGCGCGGTGGGTGTGCTGGTCCCAGTACAGCTCGCCGTCGAGCACCCGGGTCAGTGCCTCCAGGGTGAGGTCCACGTCGAACGGCTTGCCCTCGGCGCGGGCGTGGTCGCGCTGGGCGGCGTAGTTGCGGGCCTTCGTGAACGCCTCGCGCAGCGTGGCTGCGACCCCGAGCCGGGTGGCCGGCGTCCGGTCCTTCTCGCCCCAGACGCGCTTCGGGTTCTCCCCCAGCGCGCTCTTCACGCTGACCGACTCGGCGAAGAGCATGTCCAGCACGGTGCGGCCCCAGGTCTTGACGCCGACCGTCTGCCCGCCGATGGGGTTGCCCGAGCCCGGCTTGACCACGACGCTGGTGACCCCGCCCGCGAGCGCGTCGTCGAAGCCCACCTCGTAGGGGTCGATGCCGTCGATGGCGCGGAAGCGGGCGCCGTTCGGGTCGGTCATCTCGTTGACGTCCTCGCCGGACCAGCCCTCGCCCTCCTCGCTCACGCCGAGGTGGGCGTGCGCGTCGAGGAAGCCGGGCAGCACCCACGCGCCCGCCGCGTCCACGACCTCCGCGTCGGCGGGGACGGGCACGTCCGCCCCCACCGCGGTGATCTTTCCGTCCGAGATCAGCACCGTGCCGCCGTCGACGGGATCGCCGTCGACGGGGACCACGTAGCCGTTGGTGATCGCTGTCGTCATGGTGCTCACGCTAGTGGTCGGTCGACCCGGATGCCCCAGCTTCCCCGCCACGACTCGCCCGGTTCCAGGGTGATCAGCCCGGTGCCCGAGTTCAGCGCGTCGGGTGGGCAGGTCATGGGTTCCACGGCGACGGCCCGCCCCCGGTCGCCGAGACGCTCCGGGGTGAACACCTGGGCCCACCCGAAGTCCGGCCCGGCCCACAGCTCCACCGTGGTGTCGTGGTGGGACAGCCGGTGGTGGTACCGGCCGTCGGCGCCCGGCACCAGCCCGCCGAAGGCGGTGTCCAGGTCGAGACCGCCGACGATCCGGCCGGAGCGCAGGTCGGCCGGGGTGCCGTCGACGTCGGTCTCCTCGCCGAACGGCCAGTCGTCGTCGACGTGCGGCCACATGCGGGTGGCCGGCACCGTCAGGGTGAGCTCGTCGGTGGGGGTGTCGCCGATCCGCAGGTACGGGTGGGTGCCGACGCCGAACCCGACGGCCTCCGTGCCGGTGTTGGTGACCTCGTGGGTGACCACGAGGCCGCGGGGGGCGAGGTCGTAGACGATCCCGGTGTGCAGCGGGACCGGCCAGCCGGGTTCGTCGGTGATGTCGACCTCCAGCCGGATGAACGACTCGCCGTGTTCGAGCAGTTGCCACTCCCGGTGGCGCACGAGCCCGTGGATGGCGTTGCCGCGTTCGGCCTCCGTGACCTCCAGTTCCTGCGGCTGTCCGTCGTGGGTCCACCGTGCGCCGCGCGTGCGGTTCGGCCACGGCAGCAGGACCTGGCCCGCGGCCTTCGGCGGTTCGGCCGCCGCGTCGAACGTCTCCACGTACGGCACGCCGTTGATCTCGAAGGCCCGCAGCCCCGCCCCGATCTCGGTGATCACGGCGCGGGCCCCGCCCCGGATCAGCTCGAACTGTTCCCCCGTCGGATTCGCCATGCCCGGACGATACCGGGCACGGTGGGCCGTCACCGCGACGACGGTGCGTGTCCGCGGGCGCCCGGTGTGCTGGGTCCGCGGGTGCCCGGTGTGCTGGGTCCGCGGGTGCCCGGTGTGCTGGGTCCGCGGTTGCGCGGTGCGCTGGCGGCAGGGGCCCGGCGCGTCGCGGTCGT
>NZ_KE387035.1:1960-7628 GCF_000430445.1 Saccharomonospora iraqiensis subsp. iraqiensis | reverse complement strand
GGCGGACGACGGCGGTGCGGCGGTCGACGTGCCCGCGGCGACCGCGGACGAGAGCCCCGCGGACGAACAGCTGGTCCCCGAGCAGGCGGGCCACCCGGCCACCGGCCGGAACAAGCCACGCAGGAAGGGCACCCACCCGGCGGTCCCCGCCTGGGAGGACGTCCTGTTGGGTGTGCGCAGCCAGCGCGGCTGAACCACACGCTTCCCCGAAGCCCCTCCCCCGGCACCGGCCACGGGGAGGGGCTTTCGCGCGTTCCACCGGCGCCAGGTGACCGTGAGGGGCACCTTCCCTGCACAGAACGCAGCGAGGGGCACATTCACTGCGCTCGGCGCAGGGAATGTGCCCCTCACGGCACCACCCGGGTGGGCGGCGGGGTCAGTTCTTCGCGCTCGCCCACTTCACCTTGGGGAGCATGAGGTTGTGCTCCACGCGGTGCTTGTTCTCCTCCACGATCGGGAAGAGGGACTCGATGAGCGTGTCGGAGAGCAGGTGCGGCTTCAGGCCGAGGTCGACCAGACCGGTGTGCTTGACGTTGTAGTAGTGCTCCTCGAGCTCCCAACGCGGGTTCTCCAGGTAGTCGATCTGCACCGGGCCGGGGAAGGTCTCCGCCACCAGCTCGGCGACCTGCTTGACCGAGAAGCTCTCGGTCATCTGGTTGAACACGCGGAACTCACCCCGGTCGGCGGGGTTCTCCACCGCCAGCCGCAGGCACTCGACCGTGTCCCGGATGTCCAGCATCCCGCGGGTCTGACCGCCCTTGCCGTAGACGGTGAGCGGCTGCCCCAGCACGGCCTGGATGATGAAGCGGTTGAGCACGGTGCCGAACACGGCGTCGTAGTCCAGCCGCGTCGCCAGGCGCGGGTCGCGTGCGGTCTGCTCGGTCGTCTGGCCGTAGACCACACCCTGGTTCAGGTCGGTCGCGCGCATCCCCCAGATACGGCACCCGAACTCGATGTTGTGCGAGTCGTGCACCTTCGTCAGGTGGTAGAACGAGCCCGGCTTCTTCGGGTAGAGCATCCGGTCGGAACGACCGTTGTGCTCGATCTCGATCCACCCCTCCTCGATGTCGATGTTCGGGGTGCCGTACTCGCCCATGGTGCCGAGCTTGACCAGGTGGATCTCCGGGTCGATCTCGGCGATGGCGTACATGACGTTGAGGTTGCCGATCACGTTGTTGTGCTGCGTGTAGACGGCGTGCTCGCGGTCGATCATCGAGTACGGCGCCGCCCGCTGCTCGGCGAAGTGGATGATCGTGTCCGGCCGGAACTCGCGGACGACGGAGTAGACGAATTCGGCGTCGAGCAGGTCACCGACGTAGGACGTGATCTCGTTGCCGGAGACCTCCTTCCACGCCGCGACCCGCACGTCGAGGTCCTCGATCGGGACCAGGCTCTGCGACCCCAGCTCCGTGTCGTACCCCCTGCGCGCGAAGTTGTCGACGACAGCGATCTCATGCCCACTGTCGGAGAGGTGGAGGGCGGTCGGCCACCCCAGATATCCGTCACCACCGAGAACCAGGACTCGCACGACTCGACTGCCTCCATCGTCTTTCTCTTCCAGCGCCGGGTTCCCCCCAGCAACCGCACTCACTGAAACACGGGTCCTCCACCGTCTACCACCCGGGCACACGGATCAACCCGCTCGGAGGATACGCAACGCGCACGGCACGACCGGCGGGCGGGTGTGCACAATGGTGGCGTGCGTACCGCGACCGCCGCCTCGGCGGAGCCTCCACAAGCCGGGTCCGACCGCCGCGGCCCGGTGGCCCGCTTCCTCCGCGCGGGCACGAGCTCGGCGCTGGCCACCGGGGTCAGCCAGCTGACCTTCATCGGGCTGTCCGTGTGGGGTGCCACGCCCGCCCTGACCAGCACCCTGGCGTTCCTCGCGGGCGCGGTACCGAACTTCCTCCTCGCCCGTCGGTGGGCGTGGGGACGGTCCGGGACCCCGGCGCTGCGGCGGGAGCTGCTCCCCTACGTCGCCGTCATCGCCGCGACCGGCCTCACCGCGGTGGGCCTGACCACCCTCACCGGCCACCTCATCGAACCACTGGCGCTGTCCGGGTTCTGGCGTGTCGTGGTGCTCGACGTCGTCTTCCTCGGCAGTTACGCGCTGGTGTTCATGCTGAAGTTCGCTCTGCTCGACCGGCTCGTGTTCCGCGACGCAGGACGAACTCCCGGATCCACGTCGTGAGCATCACCCGCGCGTAGTTCGCCCCGTAGGGGATGCTGCGCCCCTTCTTGCTGGCCCCGTTGCTGCGCAGGCGCATGGTCATCGGCACCTCCAGCAGCCGCGCCCTCCGGGCCAGCACCCCGAGCAGCAGCTCGGAGGACTGGTACTGCGGCTCGCGCAGGGTCACCGAGGTGGCCAGGTCGGCGCGCATCGCGCGGAACCCGAACGAGGTGTCGGTGATCCGGCGCAGGGTGAGCACCGAGGCGATCCAGGAGAACACCCGCACCCCGAGCCAGCGGATCGCGCTGTCGTGCTGGTAGCTGCCGAGCCTGCGGGAGCCGGTGACGAAGTCGGCCGTGTCGTCCAGCAGCGGCTTGACCAGCATGGGCATCTCGTGGTTGTCGTACTGCCCGTCGGCGTCGGTGGTGACGAGGTACTCCGCGCCGCACTCGTGGGCGAGGTGGTAGCCCAGCCGCAGGGCGGCCCCCTGGCCCCGGTTGCGGCCGGCGACGCACACGTACGCGCCCGCCTCCCGGGCCACCTGCGCCGTGTCGTCGGTGGCGCCGTCCACCACGACCAGCGTGGACACCGGCAGGTCGCCGCAGGCGGTCGGCATGTCCCGCACCACCCCGGCGATGCCCCTGGCCTCGTTGTACGCCGCGATCACCACGACGAGCGGCGTCAGCGGCCGGTCGCCGTAACGGATCCGGAACTCGGCCACCGCCTCGGAGTCGACGGCGTCGGGGTAGTCGTCCATGGTCGGTCTCCGTCCTCCGGCAACGCCGGGTCTCTCGGGCCGCCATCCGAGGAGCGCGGCCAGGCCGAGCGCACCTCCCAGGGGCAGCAGCACCAACGCGGGTATCTGGTAGCGCCAGGAGAATTCGAACGCCGCCGAGCCCAACAGCATGATCAGTCCGCTGCCGGTGGCCAACAACGCCGCCGACCGCAGTCCCGAATGCCGTGCCCTGCCGACGCCGACCGTGGCGAGGATGCCGAGCAGCGACGCCACCGCCAGCGCGGGCCCCCAGGTATAGCCCCCGTTCAGCTGGTAGGCGCGCAGGAAGCCGCTGAGGTCGGTATCGGCGTGCGGCACGATGCCGTCCCGCTCGTACACGGTGGCGTTGTACCGTTCGAGCGTTTCCGGGCCGAGGTTGTAGTACGGGTAGGTGACCTGGAACTGCCACCGCTCGGCCGGGACGTCCTTGGCGTGCGTGCGCTTGATCGGGTCGAAGTTCTTGACGAAGTCACCCAGCACGGACGCGGTGAACGCGATCGGCTGGTTGGTGATGACCTCCGTCGCGAACTCGTTGGCCAGGTCCTCCTTGGTCCGCCCGGGCGGGAGTTCCTGCTCCGGCCAGTCCGGGTCGCCGTAGACGTAGTGGGTGTAGTAGTCGATCGCCCGCCGGTCGTCGAGGGGTTCGTCCGGGCAGAAGATCTGCAGAGCCGGGTCGTCCGGTGGCAACTGCGCGCAGTCGGCCACGGTCGCGGTGCGTCCGTAGAGCACGTTGCCGGTCGCGCCGGAGAGTCCCCACTCCCCGGAGACGGCGTGGAAGTACGCGGCGTACGGCAGCAGCACCGCGGTGACGCCCGCGGCCCCGCCGGCCAGCCGCACGCCGATCCGTCTCCAGCCGGCACGGCCGCGCCAGGCTCCGCCCGCCAGCACCAGGTACACGGCCATCGGCACCAGCATGGTGATGCCGATGGTGCGGGTGAGCACGGAGAACGCGATCAGCATCCCGGCCAGCCCCGCGCGCTGCCAGGTCGGTTCCCCCCGGCCCGCGAGCGCCCACAACGCGCCCACCAGCAGCGCCTGGAACCAGACCTCCGACATGATCATTTCTTCGATCTGGAGCTGGTACGCGTCGAGCAGCACGGGGGCCGCCACGAGCGCGGCGAGCCAGGTGCGGCTGGTGTAGCGCAGGGTCAGCGCGTACAACGCGACCGCGAGCAGCACCCCGAGCACGTGCTGGACGGCCGCGACGAACGAGAAGCCGCCGAACTCGAACAGCACCTTCAGCACGGCCGCGTAGCCGACCGGGTTGAGGTCGTGCGGCCGGAGCGCGTCGACGTTGTTCAGGTAGCGGAACGTGTCGATGTAGAGCAGGGCGGGCTGGTACGCCAGCCACACCAGCACACGCAGCGTGACGCCACCGGCCAGCAGAACACCCAGCAGCCAGTGCCGACGGAGGAACGCGGTCACTCAGAACACTTTCTGCCTGTCGTGGTCGAGGAAGTACTGCCAGGTGGCGGCCAGCCCGTCGCGCAGGCTGTGCGCGGGCCGGTAGCCGATCGTTTCGGCACTGCGGGCGAGGTCGACCACCACCGCGGGCATCTCCCCGCCGGGGGCGGGTACGTGCTCGACCGGGAGGGCGCTGCCCGTCACCTCGCGGACCGTCTCGATCAGTTCCAGCACCGAGACCGAGCGGCCCGCCCCGACGACGGCCCGGCCGACGTGCCCGGAGTCCCAGGCCAGTTCGATTCCGCGCACCACGTCGTCGAGGAAGACCAGATCCCGCGACTGCCGCCCGTCGCCGTAGACCTTGACGCCCTCGCCGGTGAGCGCGGCCCGCATCAGCCGGGGCACGAAGCTGTCCTTGTGGCTCATCCCCGGCCCGTACACGTTGGTGAACCGCAGCGCGGTCGTGGTCATCCCGTAGGCGCCCGCGTACCCGGACATCAGCATCTCGCACGCGGCCTTGGTGGCCCCGTACGGCGTCAGCGGCGCCAGCGGCATGTCCTCCGAGATGGTGGCGGTGCCGACATCGCCCACCACCGCGTTGGTCGAGGCGAACACGAACCGGCCCACGCCGTGCATGCGCGCGAGTTCGAGCAGTTCGTGGGTGATCGCGACGTTCTGCGCGTAGGTCCGGGCGGGCATCTCCACCGACTTGAGCACCGACGTGACGGCGGCGAGGTGGATGATGCCGTCGATACCGGGCACGACCGCGCGTTCGCGGACCTCGGGGTCGGCGAGATCGCCCTGGACCGCCACGACGCCCTCGTCGGCCACGTCGATCGGTTCCCGGTCGACGACCGTCACCCGGGCGCCACGGCGCCGGAAGGCCGCGACGACCGCACGGCCGATGAATCCGCAACCACCGGTGACCACGACGTGCGCGGGGGTTGCCTCGGTCGGATTGGTGCGCGACGACATGCGGGTTAAGGTACCCTCGCCCGGATCCTGTCAACCCGGCGGCCGGTGTCCACGCCCGTGCCCGTCCGGCCGGCCACGGGTTTCACCTGGTCAGCGCAGCTCGCTCAGCCGAACGCGATGAGTAGCACACCCGGCCAGGCCAGCGCCAGGCCCGCGGCCGTGCCGAGCACGATCCACCGGACCACGGCGATGCGGCGCCCCAGCCACAGGGACGGCGTCACCCCGGAGGTGAGCAGCGCGGCGGCGGCGACCGCCACCCAGCCCGCCGCCTCGGCCGCCAGGGACCGGGCCAGCGCCACCATCGTGACGAAGGCGACCACCGCGAAGAACAGCGAGACGGTGAG
>NZ_KE387035.1:0-1860 GCF_000430445.1 Saccharomonospora iraqiensis subsp. iraqiensis | reverse complement strand
CTCCCGCGCCTCCGGCTCCACCCGGCGTCAGCCGCGGGTGGGCGCGTCGGCGCCGTCGTTCGCCCGCGGGTCGTCGGCCGTCTGCGGGGTGTCGGCCGCCTGCGGCATATCGCTGTCCAGCAGCGAGTCGTCGTAGACCACCTCGGCCACCGGGACCGGCGACCGACGTTCCATCTCCACCTCGGAGTGCGCGCCGCAGCCGAACTCCGCGTGGACGACGTGCCCGTCGGCGGGCGAGATCTCGTTGCCGCACACCCCGAACGCCGCGCGCAGCGACCCGGCGAGGCCGAGGTAGAACGCGCACGTGCCGCACGCGCCCGGCGCGCTGCGCGCCATGTCCGAACGCGGGCCGTACTCGCCGCGGTACCAGCGGGTCGCGGTCTCCTCGCGGCCGTAGCGGGACATGACCCGCTCCCGCCCCAGGCCGATCTCGTGGGCGACGTCCTCCACCTCGGGGTCGTCCGTGGTGGCGTAGGCCGGGACCACCCGCGGGTCGTCCTCCCGGGTGGGGAACAGGTCGCCCACCCCGAGGTCGCCGTGCCGCACCCGGCGCTCCCAGGGCACCCACCGGGGCGCCAGGATCGCGTCCGGCCCGGGCAGCAGGGTGACCTCGCTGACCGTGACGTCGGCGTCGGGGTCGGTGGCCGCGAGGGCCACGGTCACCGCCCAGCGCCAACCGCGGTACCCCGGCAGCAGCGAGTCGAACAGGTGGGTCGCCGTCACGGCGTCCTCGTGTTCGACGTCGACGTGCGCACCGACGTTGTGCTCCCCCGCGTCCAGGACGGCGGCCTCCCGCGCCGTCGGGACCGCCTCGGCCAGCTTGCGGCGGATCGTGCCGTCGTCGTGGGTGAGCAGCAGGGCCATACCCCAATTGTGCAGCATTTGGGCGTTCCGCCGATCCGGTGGGTTCTGCCAGGCTGGTCGGCGTGCGACGGATGATCAGCGGGGGGCTCGCCCTGGCCGTGCTGACCGCCTGCGCCCCGACCCCGGACGACGGGGACGGGACGGGTTCCCCGACGTCCGGGGTGGGGGTGGAACGGCTCGACGTCGAGGTGGTCGAGGAACTCCCGCACGACCCGGAGGCGTTCACGCAGGGCCTGGAGATCGCCGGGGACACGCTGTACGAGGGAACCGGACTGGTCGGTGAATCATCCGTACGCGCGGGCCCGGTCGGCGGGGAGCCGGAGATCGTGCGGCCGCTGCCGGAGCCGTTGTTCGGCGAGGGCCTCACCGTGGTCGGCGACCGGGTGTGGCAGCTCACCTGGCAGGCGGGCGTCGCGATCGAACGCGACCGGGACACCCTCGCCGAGCGGCGCCGCGTCGGCTACGACGGCGAGGGGTGGGGGCTGTGCCACCGGGAGGAGGCCGACGAGCTGGTGATGAGCGACGGCTCGGCCCGACTGACCTTCCGCGACCCGGCGGACTTCTCCGTCACCGGGTCCGTCACGGTGACCGAGTCCGGCACGGAACTGGCCGAGCTCAACGAGCTGGAGTGCGTCGGGGACGCGGTCTACGCCAATGTGTGGCACAGCGACGTGCTGCGGCGCATCGACGTCGACAGCGGACGGGTGACCGCCCGCATCGACGCCTCCGGCCTGCTCACGCCGGACGAGCGTGCCGACGCCGACGTGCTGAACGGGGTGGCGAAGTACCCGGGATCGGACGAGTTCCTGCTCACCGGCAAGCTGTGGCCCACGATGTTCCGGGTGAGGTTCGTCCCACAGGGTTGAGACCCCGCCGGGCGGGGTCGGGTACGGCAGGATTGGTCTATGCGTTCCGGTCGCAGGGGCAGGCGGAAGTGGACGCCCGAGCCGGGGTCCGGCCCCCCGCCGCACGAGCGGCGCCGGGCCCGGGGCCCCG
>NZ_KE387034.1:6154-8479 GCF_000430445.1 Saccharomonospora iraqiensis subsp. iraqiensis | reverse complement strand
CGAGGCCGCCCGGTCCCGCGGCACGGCGGAACCGGGCGGCCTCGTCGGGGACCGGGCGGTCGGGCGCCGGTCAGTCGAAGTCGACCGTGCGGATGCGCTGGGCGTCGACCGTGGCGCCGATCGGCTCCAACAGGTGGTTGTCCACGGCACGGTCCACACGCAGCAGCATCACGGCGTCCGAGCGGTCCGTGGTCTGGCTGATCTGGGCCGCCTCGATGTTGATGCCCGCCTCGCCGAGCAGGGTGCCGACCCGGCCCATGATCCCGGGCCGGTCCGGGTACTCCATGAGCAGCATGTGGCCCTCGGCGCGGATGTCGAAGTGCCTGCCGTTGACCTCGATCAGCTTCGGCACCTCGTCCTTGCCGGAGACCGTGCCGGAGACCGAGTGCTTCGTGCCGTCGGCGTGCACGACGGTCACGGTGAGCTGGCTGCGGTAGTTGTCGCTCTCCGGCCGGGTGGTCACGCTCGCCTCGACGCCCAGGTCCTCGGCCAGCCGGGGCGCGTTGACGAAGGTCACCTGGTCCTCGACGACACCGGAGAACACCCCGCGCAGCGCCGCCAGCTGCAGCACGCTGACGTCCTCGCCGGAGAGCTCGCCACCGGCCACGACGGAGACCGACGCCGGCGCCTTCGCGCTGAACGCCGACAGCACGGTGCCCAGCTTCTGGGCCAGCGGCACGTACGGCCGCACCTCCTCGCCGACGGCACCGCCCGCGACGTTCACCGCGTCCGGCACGAAGTCCCCGCGCAGGGCCGCCAGCGTCGAGTGGGCCACGTCGGTGCCCGCCCGGTCCTGCGCCTCGTGGGTGGAGGCGCCCAGGTGCGGGGTGACCACGACGTTGGGCAGGTCGAACAGCGGGCTGGAGGTGGTCGGCTCCTCGGCGAACACGTCCACGCCCGCACCGCCGACCCGGCCGTCGCGGACGGCCTCGGCCAGCGCGTCCTCGTCCACCAGACCGCCGCGGGCCGCGTTGACGACGATGGCACCCTTCTTGATCTTGGACAGCGCCGTGGCGTCGATCAGACCCTTGGTCTCGGGCGTCTTGGGCAGGTGGATCGTGATGATGTCCGCGCGGCGCAGCAGCTCGTCCAGCTCCACCAGCTCGACCCCGAGCTGCCCGGCACGCGAGGCCGAGGCGTAGGGGTCGTAGGAGAGCAGCTCGGTGTCGAACGCGCCGAGCCGGGTGGCCACGAGCTGGCCGATCTTGCCGAATCCGACGACACCGACGGTCTTGCCGTTGAGCTCGACACCGGTGTAGGACGAGCGCTTCCACTCGCCGCCGCGCAGGGTCTGGTCGGCCGCGGGCACCCGCCGCAGCACGGACAGCAGCAGCGCCACGGCGTGCTCGGCGGCCGAGACGATGTTCGACGTCGGGGCGTTGACCACCAGCACACCGCGTTCGGTCGCGGCCGGGACCTCGACATTGTCGAGCCCGACACCCGCCCGCGCGACGACCTTCAGCCGGTCGCTCGCGGCCAGCACCTCGGCGTCGACCTTGGTCGCGGACCTCACGAGCAGCGCATCCGCCTCCTTCACCGCCTCGAGCAGGGCGGCGCGGTCGGTTCCGTCCACGTGCCGGACCTCGACCTCGTCGCCGAACACGCTGACCGCGGACTCGGCGAGCTTCTCGGCGAGGAGAACGACGGGCTGGCTGGAATTGCTCACGATGCGCCTTTCGTCAGATCGGGTTCATTCGCACCACGCGCTGAATCGGGCCACGACGCTGTGCCCGCGATGCGCCGCAGTCTAGCCCCGGGGACCTGCGGGTCCAATGGTCACGCGAGCGGGAGCACCCGGATCGGCCGCACCGGGCCGGTGCACCACCCGTCCGTCCGGAGGCGCACGAATCCCTCCGCGTCCGGCTCTCGCCCCGCGTCAGAGCGCCTCCGGACGGTCGAACTCCCCGTCCCGCACGCCGGCGAGAAAGGCGTCCCACTCGGACGGTGTGAAGACGAGCACAGTGCCGTCCGGATCCCCCGCGCGGCGCAGAGCCACGTAGGTGGCCCCGTCGCCCTGGGTGAGGAAGGCGAACTCCACCGTGGCCGTGCCGTGATTTCCGACTCCGGGCCCGGGGTCGGACCCGGCGGGTCCCACGGGGCCCGCGGAGCCCGCACGGGTGTGCAGTGGCCGCCACCGCGCCGACCGCAGGTCGAGCCGGTCACGGACGTCCGCCTTCTCGTCCCCGGCCGGGATCCGCTCGCTCATGGGGGGCCACGGTAGAGCACACCGTGACGGCGGGCACACCGCTCCCGACCACGCTCCGCGACCCCGGCCCCGGCGGGGGTCGCACCGCGGTCCGGGTCCGGGGCGCCGGACGACGACGG
>NZ_KE387034.1:2580-6054 GCF_000430445.1 Saccharomonospora iraqiensis subsp. iraqiensis | reverse complement strand
TGCGGTGGCCGGCCAGGGCCCCGCCGGCGGTGGCGGCGGACAGGAGGGGATGCTCGCCGCGAACGGGGGACACGCCGACGGCTGGGGTGCGGTGCTCAACCAGGGCGACGGAACCCCCACCGGGGGCACCGTCCCGCAACCCTCCGGTGGAGACCTCCATGCCCACCCCGGTGGGAGTCTGGACGGCACCGGCCCGGCCGGGCACTCCGACCCGGGTTCCGCCGGACAGGCGGGCGGACGCGACGCGGGCATCGGGATCCGCGGAGGCGGACGGTGACGTGCTCTCCGAGATCGGCAACCCGGTGGCCACGGCCCGGGTGCGGTGGATCCCGGCAGACGAGGGCGGACGGGCCTCCGGCCCCCCGACCGGACCGGTCCACGCCGCCACCGCGACGTTCCGGACGGGCGACCCGGTGGAGCGGGACCCCGGTTGGCCCGCCACCGACCCTCGGACGACGAGTGTGCTGCTGCAGCGGATCGGTCCTGCACCGTGTGAGGTGGAGCTGGCGACGGTCGGCTTCCTCGCCCCGGACCAGGCACGGCCGTACCTCCGGGAGGGGGCCGAACTGGTCGTGCTCGAAGGTCCGAGACCCGTCGCGGACGCCGTCATCACCGAGGTTCTCCCGCAGGCGGAGAGCACCTGACCACAGCCGCGAAACCACGACCCCGGGAGGCGTGCGATGACCGTGCCCGACCCCTCGACGGACCCGCGCATCCAGGAGGCGATGGCCGACCTGGAACGGGCCGAACTCTCCCTCGACCGTGCCATCTCCGAGGCCGAGCAACTCCAACAGACGATGCCGCCGGGCGGGCTGTCCCAGGAGGACATCGAGCAGATCGAGGAGCACGCCCGCGGCCGGAACGCGCCCCCGGAGCTGCGTGAGCTCCAGCAGCGCATCGACGACGGCGAGCTGTCCTGGAGCGACCTCGCCGCGGGCCGGTTCCTGGACGACCCGGGGGTGCGCGCGGCACTGGAGGGCGGCGTCGAGGGCATGCGCCAGGCGCACACGATGCTCCAGGAGGGGCACGACCTCGACGAGATCATCGAGCCGGGCGCCCCGCCGGTCGCGATCGACCGGCCGCAGCCGGAACGGGGGAACGAGCGCGACGACGCCGCGGAGGAGGACGACCCGGACGACGACTTCGGCGGCGGGTCGATCCTGCGCTGATCCCGTCTCCCGGAAGCCCCGGTCTCCCGGGAGCCCCGCCCGGCCGGAATCCGCGGCCGGGCGGGGCTTCCAGTGGTCCTCAGTACTCCCCGTGGACGAGGTTCTCCGGGAGTTCCCCCTGGACGTACCGGGCGATCTCGGTCGCCGCCACCGCGTACGAGCGGCGGCGCGCCCCGTGCACCGCGCCCGCCACGTGCGGGGTGACGAGCACGTTCGGCAGTGTCCACAACGGATGCTCCGGCGGCAGCGGCTCCGGGTCGGTGACGTCGAGCGCGGCACGCAGCCTGCCGGGCGTCACGTGCCGCAGCAGGGCCGCGGTGTCCACCACCGCTCCCCGCGAGGCGTTGACCAGCATCCCGCCGTCCGGGATCGCGGCGAGGAAGGTCTCGTCGACCATTCCGCGTGTGCGGGAGGTCAGCGGCACCAGCAGCACGACCACGTCGCTGTCGGGCAGCAGCGCGGGCAGTTCGTCCACCCCGTGGACGTCCCCACGGGCGGTGAGGCCGACCATGCGCACGCGGGTGTCGAACGGGTCGAGCCGGCGCGCGAGCTGCCGACCCACGTCGCCCGCGCCGACCACGAGCACCCGTTTGCCCTGCAGCGTGTCCGTGGTCCCGGGGGACCACGCGCCCCGGCGCCGGGCGGCGTCGAACCGGCCGAGGTCCCGGCACAGGGACAGGACGGCCGCCATCACCCACTCGGCGGTGCTGGCTCCGTGTGCCCCCCGGCAGGTGGACAACAGCACCCCGGACGGCAGGACGTCCGCCCAGTCCTCGGCGCCCGCCGAGAGCAGCTGGATGAGCCGCAACCGGGGCATCCACCGCAGGGCGGGAGCCAACTGGGCGGCCCGCGCGCCCGGGATCAGCACCTCCGCCTCGGCCGCCGCGTCCGGCAACGGCCCGTCGTGCGCGTAGCGCACCGGGCACACGCCGTCGACCTCGGACAGGGCCCGGACCCCGTCGTCGTCCGGTACCAACACCGTGATCGTCACCCCTCCATCGTGCCGGACACGCACGGCCCGCACCGCCCGCACCGCCCCGCTTACCGGAGGTTCACCTGCGTGCGCCTACGCTGGACGGCGTGCGCACGCGAGTTCGCGGGAGGCCGGGGCCGGTCGCGGCCGTGGCGTGCGGTGTCCTGCTGCTGGCCGGGTGCGCCGAGTTCGACGACTCCGCCGGGGAGCAGAGCTGGCGGCCCGCCCCGCAACTGACCCCCGAGGCGGGTCCGCAGCCCGACCTGCCCGAGGTCGACCGGCGCGAGATCCCGCAGGGTCCGGACACCTCCCGCGAACCCGTCCCTCCCCCCGACGGGTGCACCGACTACGACAAGGCCGTCCTCGCCACCTGCCTGGACACGGTTTCCGCCGTGACGGCCCTGCCCACCGACGGGTCGACGATCACGGCCCTGGCCGGCGAGCGGCGCAGCGGCCGGGTCCTGCGGGTGGGCACCGACGGCGATCAGGAGGAGATCGCCACGCTGGACGTCACGGCCGGCGGGGACGGCGGCCTCACCGCCCTGACGCTGTCCCCGTCGTACGCCGAGGACCGGCTGGTCTACGCCTATGTGACCACCGACACCGACAACCGCGTCGTGCGCTTCGCCGAGGGCAGGCCCGCCAAGCCCGTGCTCACGGGCATCCCGAAGGGGGAATCCGGCAACGGTGGCGCGCTGCTCGCCACCGACGGGGACACCCTGCTCGTCGCCACCGGTGACGCGGGCGACCCGGCGGCGGCGCGCGACGCGGGGTCGCTGGCGGGCAAGGTGCTCCGGATCGACACCTCGGGTGCCCCCGCGGAGGGCAACCCGACCCCGGACTCCCCCGTGTACGCGAGCGGGGTCCACTCCCCCGGCGGCCTGTGTGCCGACGAGGAGGGCTCCCGGACGTGGGTGACCGACCGGGGGACGGGACGGGACGCCGTGTACCGGGTCGACGAGGGCGGCACCCTGTCCACCCCGGCGTGGACCTGGCCGGACCGGCCCGGGGTCACCGGCTGCGCGGACTGGGGCGACGTCCTCGTGGTGGCGATGGCCGACGCCGCGAACGTGCAGAACCTGCCGCTGAACCGGGACGGCTCGGTCGGTGGCGAGCCCCAGGTGACCATGGACGGCGAGCAGGGCCCGGACTACGGCCGGTACGGCAGTCTGGCCACCGTCACCAGTGACATCGCCGTCGCGGGGACGGCGAACAAGGACGGCGGGGAGCCGGTCTCCAGCGACGACCGCGTCGTGCTCATCGTGCGCCAGCCCGCGTCCGGCTCCGGACCGGACTGAGGCCGCGCCGACTACGGACCCGTGACCCGGGAGC
>NZ_KE387034.1:0-2480 GCF_000430445.1 Saccharomonospora iraqiensis subsp. iraqiensis | reverse complement strand
CGCACTCCGCCACCGCCGGCGCCGTGCCGCCGTGCGCGCGCACCTGCGCCACGCACTCGGTGGGTCCCGCCAGGGGGCGCCCGTCCGGCCAGATCGGCCGGTCGGCGTCGATCCGGTCGACCTTCAGCTCCTCGGCGGACCCGACGGTGACCGTGCCGGACACCGGCTCCAGCGACAGCACGTACCGGGGTCGCCCGTCCGGGGCGGGCGCGTCGATGCCGAGGCCCTTGCGCTGGCCGACGGTGAATCCGTGGACCCCGGTGTGGTGCCCCAGCACGGCGCCGGTCTCGGCGTCGACCAGCTCCCCCGGGCTCTGACCGATCCGGTCGTCCAGGAACGACTTGGTGTCGCCGTCCGGGATGAAGCAGATGTCGTGGCTGTCCGGCTTGCTCGCCACCGGCAGCCCGCGCCGCTCCGCCTCGGCCCGTACCTCCGGCTTGCGGGAGCCGCCGAGCGGGAACATCGCGTGCCGCAGCTGCTCCGGCGTGAGCGAGGCCAGCACGTACGACTGGTCCTTGCCCTCGTCCGCACTGCGGCGCAGCTCCGGCGCGTCGTCCACGAGCACCAGACGCGCGTAGTGGCCGGTGCACACGGCGTCGAACCCGAGCGCGACGGCCTTCTCCAGCAACGCCTCGAACTTGATCTTCTCGTTGCAGGTCACGCACGGGTTCGGCGTCCGCCCCGCGGCGTACTCGCCGACGAAGGTCTCCACGACCTCCTCGGTGAACCGCTCGGCGAAGTCCCACACGTAGAACGGGATGTCGAGCAGATCGGCGGCGCGGCGCGCGTCGTGCGAGTCCTCGATCGTGCAGCACCCGCGTGATCCGGTGCGCAGCGTGCCCGGTTTGGCCGACAGCGCCAGGTGCACGCCGGTGACGTCGTGGCCCGCCTCGACGGCCCGGGCGGCGGCCACCGCCGAGTCCACTCCCCCGCTCATCGCGGCCAGTACCCGCACCGCCTACACCTCCTGCTCGGATCGGAACTTACGCATACCGGACAACCCCGCCTGCCGGGCCCGCGCGACCGCCCCGCCGATCTCGGCGGCCAGCGCCTCCACGTCCTCGCGGGTGGAACTGTGCCCGAGGGAGAAGCGCAGCGAACTCCGGGCCGACGCGGCGTCGGCCCCCATCGCCAGCAGCACGTGGCTCGGCTCGGCGACCCCCGCGGTGCAGGCCGAGCCGGTGGAGCACTCGATGCCCCGGGCGTCGAGCAGCATCAGCAGGCTGTCCCCGGCGCAGCCGGGAAAGGTGAAGTGCGCGATCCCGGGCAGCCGGTCGACGGCGTCCGGCGCGTCGGGGGACGGGCCGTTGAGGACCGCGTCCGGCACCTCGGCCCGCACCGCGGCGACGAGTTCGGCGCGCAGCTTGCCCACCCGCTCGACGTGGTCGGCACGGTCCCGCACACTCGCCCGCAGGGCCGTGGCGAACGCGTGGATCCCCGGCACGTCCAGGGTGCCCGAGCGCACCTCGCGTTCCTGCCCGCCGCCGTGCAACAGCGGGACGCACGGGGTGTCGCGGTTCAGCAGCAGCGCGCCGACCCCGTACGGACCGCCGAGTTTGTGCCCGGTGAGGGTGAGCGCCCCCGCACCGCTGTCCCCGAACCGGATGTCCACCGACCCCACGGCCTGCACGGCGTCCGTGTGCAGCGGGATGTCGTACTCGGCGCACACCGCCGCCAGATCGGGCAGCGGGTTCACCGTGCCGACCTCGTTGTTCGCCCACATGGCCGTGACCAGGGCGACCTCGTCCGGCGCGGCCTCGACGGCGGCGCGCAGCGTCTCCGGGGCCAGCCGCCCGTGCCGGTCGACCTCCAGCCAAATGACCTCGGCGCCTTCGTGCTCGGCCAGCCATTCGACGGTGTCGAGCACGGCGTGATGCTCCACCGCGCTCGCCAGGACCCGGCGCCGGTGCGGTGCGGCCTGCCTGCGGGCCCAGTAGATGCCCTTCAGGGCGAGGTTGTCGCTCTCGGTGCCCCCGGCGGTGAAGATCACCTCGGAGGGCCGGGCGCCCAGGGCCTCGGCCACGGACTCGCGCGCCTCCTCCACCACGCGCCGGGCCCGGCGCCCGGACGAGTGCAGCGACGAGGCGTTGCCCAGGGTGGGCAGGGTCTCGGTCATCGCCGCGAGCGCCTCGGACACCATCGGGGTGGTGGCCGCGTGGTCGAGGTAGGTCATCGTGTCCCAAGGGTAGTCGCGCACCCGCGGCCGTCGGCGCGGCACCGCTGACGCCGGGGCACCGGGCCGGTGCGGTGGGGGTGGGTCTCCCACCCCGGTCCCTCACCCGTCCGTGTCAACGGCGCGGGACAATGGCGGCGTGGACAGGACGATCGACTGGGACGGGAACGCCGTCGTGATCGTCGACCAGTGCGCACTCCCGGCCACCCACCGGACGC
The DNA here is from genome assembly GCF_000430445.1 of Saccharomonospora iraqiensis subsp. iraqiensis. Classification (GTDB taxonomy): domain Bacteria; phylum Actinomycetota; class Actinomycetes; order Mycobacteriales; family Pseudonocardiaceae; genus Saccharomonospora; species Saccharomonospora iraqiensis. The sequence continues at coordinate 89 of NZ_KE387034.1, read as the reverse complement.
TGCGGCTGCGCACGGTCGACGACCTGATCGACGCGATCCGACGGCTGGCCGTGCGCGGCGCGCCCGCGCTCGGCGCGGCGGGGGCGCTC
>NZ_KE387033.1:11246-12680 GCF_000430445.1 Saccharomonospora iraqiensis subsp. iraqiensis | reverse complement strand
GCCGCGTGGGCGGGCACGACCGGCGGGAGGGTGGTGGCGCCGACGAGTGCGGCGGCGGCCAGTGCGCCCGCCGCCAGGAGTCGGGCCCTCATCGGATCAGGACGTCGGAGGGGACGGTGTAGCCGCGCACCCGCTGCGGGTGGTCCCCCACGGGGATGCGGGCGATTTCGCGCGGGTCGTCGTAGGAGACCACGGAGATGTCGTCGCTGTCGCTGTTGGACAGGAAGCAGTACCGGCCGTCGGGGGAGGTGGCGGCCCAGTACGGCTTGTCCCCGACGTCGACGATCGAGTCCACCGTCAGCTCGGGCACGGACAGCACGGCGGCGTAGTCGGAGATCGTTCCCGCGTCGCAGATCTTGCTGTGGTCGTTGTTCATCGCGAGGCCGTGGTGCGCGGAGTCCAGCGGGTAGTCGCTGCGGTCCATCTCCCGTGCCTGTTCGGACAGCGGCAGGTGCACCGTCCGGGTCCGGCGCTTCTCCTCGAGGTCGTACTCGATGAAGCCGTTGTGGAACGACAGCTGCGCGTACATCGTGCGCTCGTCGGGCAGCACGACGAACGGGCGGATGCCCGCCTCGAACTCGATCGTGTCGGTGACCTCGAAGGTCTCCGCGTCGGCGATGGTGAGTTCGCGGTTGCCCTTGACCGGGTCGAGGATCTCCGCGTCCGGGGCGATGACGTTGCCGATGGAGGCGTTGTAGATCGTGTCCCCGTCGGCGGAGTAGCGGTTCTCGTGCGGGAAGTCCCCGGCGTCGAACCGCCCGACGATCTCACCGGTGGCCGGGTCGAGCGCGTTGACCGTGTCCGCCGTGGTGGCCGAGACCAGCAGGGTCTCCCCGTCCAGGGACAGCGCCATGTGGTCGGACCGGTAGCCGTCGACCCGGTTGAACCACAGCTGGTCGCCGCTCTCGATGTCGAACGCGGCGACGTCGCCGAGGCTGGGCCGGGAGACGTACATCGTCCGGCCGTCGGGGGCGACCATGATGTCGTCCACGAGCTGGTCGTGGCCCTCGCCCGCGGTCTCCCGGATGACCTGCATGGCGATGTACTGGTCCACCCGCATCTCGGACTTGCGGTCGATCAGGTCCGGAACCACGTCGATGCGCTGGTACTTCTCCAGGGTGCGGGCGTCGATCAGGTCGACGGTGCCGTCCCAGTTGTTCCCGACGAACATCACGTCGCGGTCCGGTTGCGCGTGGGCCACCGGCGTGCCGGTGAGCGTCGCGGTGAGCACGACCGTGGCGGCCAGTGCGCACACGCGCCCGAGTCGCTGTCGCATGACAACCTACCCCATCGTAGACATGAATTGGATTCATGAATTGTGCTGGGTGGACGAACCGGACGCAAGGGTGTCCCGGTGGCGACCCCGCGGCCCGCCCGCTGACCGCGTCCCTGCGCACGCGCGTGGCGGCTCCGGTCGCCGCACCGCCGCGGCCC
>NZ_KE387033.1:8863-11146 GCF_000430445.1 Saccharomonospora iraqiensis subsp. iraqiensis | reverse complement strand
CGCGCCCGGGGCCGCGGCCCGGGGGTCGGTGTCCACCCGCCCGGTGAGCGGGTCGACGCGGGCGTGCGCGTCCACCCGGTGCAGGGCCACCACGACCAGCGGTGGGGTGTGCCCGGTCGGCTCAGCCATGCCGGAACACCACCCCCTGCCCGCCGTCCGGGTAGCTCCACCGGATCGCGGGCCGCTCGGGCGTGCCCCCGTCGCAGACGAGGTAGCAGGTGCCGCACTCGAAGCACTGCTCGTAGTTGAACAGGATGCCGCCGTCGGAGGTGGGCACGAACAGATCCGCCGGGCAGGCGTGCACGCACGCCTTCGTCGGGCAGGTGCGGCACACGTCGGTGTCCACCACGATGTGCGGCTCGTCGGCCACCCGGAACTCGACCCGCCCCATCCGCTCGTCGAACCCCACCTCGGCGAACCCACCGCCACTCACGCCACTCACCGCCCGTCCCCGGTCACCGGGGTTGCCGTGAAGGGCACTTTCCCTGCGTGTGATGCAGTGAATGTGCCCCTCGCTGCGTGTGGCGCAGGGAAAGTGCCCTTCACGGCACAACAACGGGGCTGCCAAAGCATCGGGGACCTCCTCGGGTGGGGGGTGGGTTCAGCCGAAGGTGCGGAGGGCGGTGAGGGTGTCGCGGGCGAGGTCGCGGCGGCGCAGCCGGTGGCGGCGGAGCGCGCGGCGCAGCAACCGGCGCAGGCCGGGCTTCGGGCGCGGATTGTCCACGGTGAACATCCCCTCGGCCAGGTCGCAGATCAGGCCGGGGTAGCGCCGCTGCATCCGGTCGGACAGCACCAGGCCGGGCGCGTCCCGCAGCTTGCGGTGATCGCCCAGCACGAACGAGTCCTCCAGCAGCGTCCGGTACCGCGCGACCCTGCGGGGCTCGCCCGTGCGCACCGCCTCGGCGGCGGCCCGGCCCGCGTACATCCCGGAGCCGAGGGCGAAGTTCACCCCCTCCAGCCAGATTCCGGCCGCCAGGCACATCGCGGCCGCGTCGCCCGCCACGAGGATCCCGTCGCCGACGAGCGTGGGCATGCTGCGGTAGCCGCCCTCGGGGATGAGGTGCGCCGAGTACTCGACCACCTCGCCGCCCCGCACCAACGGCCGCACGGACGGGTGCTCCTTGAGCTCGGTCAGCAGGTCCTCCGGACGACGACCCGCCGCGGACAGCCCCTCCAACCCGAGGACGAGCCCGACGGCCACCGTCTCCCGGTTGGTGTAGACGAACGCCCCGCCCGGGATCTCGCCGGTCCCGCCGAGGATCTCGATGTCGACCCCGTCGCTGCCGTGCACCCCGAAGCGTTCCTCGATCGTGGCCCGCGGCAGCGCCAGCGTCTCCTTCACCCCGAGCGTGGTGTGTGCGGCCTCCACGCCCGTGTGCAGGCCCGCCTGCTTCGCGAGGAAGGAGTTCACCCCGTCGCAGGCGATCACCACCCGCGCGGTCAGGTCGCCGTCCGGCCGGTCGGTGCGCACCCCCACGACCCGGCCCGCACCGGTGCGCAGCAGCGCGGTGACGACGGTGGAGGTGACCAGCGTGGCACCCTCGGCCTCGGCCCGCCCGGCGAGCCAGTGGTCGAACTCGGCGCGGTGCGTGGTGGCGCCGTTGTACGGTTCGCGGCCCCAGTTCTGGCTGCGGAAGTCCACGGTGAAGCTGCGCTCGCCGTCCAGCACCATCGTCTGGCGCCGGGTGACCCACCGCTGCACCGGCATCCGCTCGGACCAGTCGGGGATCAGCTCGTCGAGCACCCGCCCGTAGACCACGCCGCCGTAGACGTTCTTCGACCCGGCGAACGGCCCCCGTTCCAGCAGCGCCACCGTGTACCCGGCGCGGGCCACCTCGAGGGCCGCCGCCGACCCCGCGGGGCCCGCCCCGGCCACGAGCACGTCGAAGTCGTATTCCGCCGGTTCGGGCACGGTCACCGCCGCGCCCGCCGGTCCCGCCCGGTCACGCATCTCCGGCCTCCAGTCGACGGGCCAGTTCGGTCAGCAACGCCCGCGCGTCGGTGACGATGCCGAGGTCGGCCAGGGCCGTCATCGGGCAACTGGCGTCGGTGTTCACCGACACGACGTGCCGCGGCGCCCCCAGACCACCGGTGTGCTGGGCCGCACCGGACACGCCGAACGCGACGTAGAGGTCCGGGTCGACGACCACGCCCGTGGTGCCGATCTGCCGTTCGTAGGGCGCCCAGCCCGCGTCGGTGACGATGCGGGTCGCCCCCACCGACGCACCCAGCGCCGCCGCGACCGCGCCCAGCTCGGCCAGCGCCTCCGGCCCGGACCGTCCG
>NZ_KE387033.1:2706-8763 GCF_000430445.1 Saccharomonospora iraqiensis subsp. iraqiensis | reverse complement strand
CCCCGGCCGCGGTCCTTCGAGCCGTCCCCGCGGCCCGCCCCGCCGGTCCGGCGGGGGGACCCACCGTCGGCCGAGGGGAGCTCGTCGTCCAGCCGCAGGGTCAGCGAGATGCGCTTGCGCTCCACGTCGACGTCGAGCACCTTGACCGTGACCACGTCCCCGGGCTTGACGACCTCCCGCGGGTCGTCGACGAACCGGTGCGCCATCGCCGAGACGTGGACGAGCCCGTCCTGGTGCACGCCGACGTCGACGAACGCCCCGAACGCCGCCACGTTCGTGACCACGCCCTCCAGCCGCATCCCCGGCTCGAGGTCGTTCATCGTCTCCACGCCCTCGGCGAAGGTCGCCGTGGTGAACTCGGGGCGCGGGTCGCGTCCGGGCTTCTCCAGTTCGGCGAGGATGTCGGTGACCGTGGGCAGGCCGACCGCGTCGTCGACGAACGACTCCGGCGACAGCGTGCGCAGTGTCCGGGAGTCGCCGATCAGCTCGCGGATGCCGACCCCGGCCGCGTCCACGATCCGGCGTACCACCGGGTAGGACTCCGGGTGCACGCCGGAGGCGTCCAGCGGGTCGTCACCGTCCGGGATCCGCAGGAAGCCCGCGCACTGCTCGAACGCCTTCGGCCCCAGGCGGGTGACGTCCTTCAGCGCGGTGCGGCTGCGGAACGGCCCGTGGGTGTCCCGGTGGCCGACGATGTTCTCCGCCAGCCCCGAGCCGATCCCGGAGACCCGGGCCAGCAGCGGGGCGGACGCGGTGTTCAGGTCGACCCCGACCGCGTTCACGCAGTCCTCCACCACCGCGTCCAGGGAGCGGGAGAGCTTCGACTCGGCCACGTCGTGCTGGTACTGCCCGACCCCGATGGACTTCGGGTCGATCTTCACCAGCTCCGCCAGCGGGTCCTGCAACCGGCGCGCGATGGAGACCGCGCCGCGCAGCGACACGTCCAGACCGGGCAGCTCCTGCGCGGCGTAGGCCGAGGCCGAGTACACCGACGCACCCGACTCCGACACCATCACCGTGCTCAGGCCGAGCTCCGGGTGGCGCTTGGCGAGTTCCCCGGCGAGCTTGTCGGTCTCCCGGGAGGCGGTGCCGTTGCCGATGGCGACCAGCTGCACCCCGTGTTCCCGGGCCAGCCGCTCCAGCGTGGCCAGCGCCTCGTCCCACCGGGCCTGCGGTTTGTGCGGGTGGATGGTGTCGGTGGCGACCACCTTGCCGGTGCCGTCGACCACCGCGACCTTCACCCCGGTGCGGTAACCGGGGTCCAGACCGATCGTCGCGCGGGTGCCCGCGGGCGCCGCGAGCAGGAGGTCCCGCAGGTTCGCGGCGAACACCCGCACCGCCTCGTCCTCGGCGGCCTGCCGCAGCCGCATCCGCAGGTCGATGCCCAGGTGCAGCAGCACCTTGGTGCGCCACGCCCAGCGCACCGTGTCCCGCAGCCAGCGGTCGGCGGGCCTGCCCTCGTCGGTGATGCCGAACCGGGCGGCGATGCGGGCCTCGTACTCGTCGGCGTCCGTGCCCGGCTCGTCGGGCTCGGTGGACACCGTGAGGATCTCCTCCTTCTCCCCGCGCAGCAGTGCGAGCACGCGGTGCGAGGGCAGCTTGGCCATCGGTTCGGCGAAGTCGAAGTAGTCGGCGAACTTGGCGCCCTCGGTCTCCTTGCCCTCGCGCACCGTGGCGGTGATCCAGCCGCGCGACCACATCCGCTCGCGCAGCTCGCCGATCAGGTCGGCGTCCTCGGCGAACCGCTCGACCAGGATGGCGCGCGCCCCGGCCAGGGCGGCGTCGGTGTCGGCGACCCCGGCGTCGGCGTCGACGAACGCCTCCGCGGTGCCCTTCGGGTCCTGCGTCGGGTCGTCCAGCAGGGTGTCCGCCAGCGGTTCGAGCCCGGCCTCCCGGGCGATCTGGCCCTTCGTCCGCCGCTTCGGCCGGTACGGCAGGTAGATGTCCTCCAGGCGCGCCTTCTCCCGGGCAGCCCGGATGCGGGCCTCCAGCTCCGGCGTGAGCTTGCCCTGCGCCCGGATCGAGTCGAGGATCACCGCGCGGCGGTCCTCCAGCTCCCGCAGGTACCGCAGGCGCTCCTCCAGCGTGCGCAGCTGGGTGTCGTCGAGCGCCCCGGTCACCTCCTTGCGGTAGCGCGCGATGAACGGCACCGTCGCGCCGTCGTCGAGCAGCGCGACGGTCGCGGAGACCTGCCCGGGGCGGACGCCGAGCTCGTCGGCGATCGTGTCGGTGAGGGACGTGTCGGGGGACGTGCTGTCAGCCACGACACGGATTGTGCCTGGTCCGGTCGGCGTCGATGATGGGCCCATGCCGGAACACGATCCGAAGCCCCGCAGTCATGAGGTCACCGACGGCGTCGAGCGGACCGCCGCCCGCGGGATGTTGCGCGCGGTGGGGATGGGCGACGAGGACTTCGCCAAGCCCCAGGTGGGCATCGCGTCGTCGTGGAACGAGATCACCCCGTGCAACCTCTCGCTGCAGCGGCTGGCGCAGGCGAGCAAGAACGGTGTGCACGCCGGGGGTGGGTATCCGCTGGAGTTCGGCACGATCTCGGTCTCCGACGGGATCAGCATGGGCCACGAGGGGATGCACTTCTCGCTGGTCTCCCGCGAGGTGATCGCGGACTCGGTGGAGACGGTGCTGGAGGCCGAGCGGATCGACGGCGCGGTGCTGCTGGCGGGCTGCGACAAGAGCCTGCCCGGCATGCTGATGGGCGCCGCCCGGCTCGACGTCGCCGCCGTGTTCCTCTACGCGGGCACGACGCTGCCCGGGCGGGTGGACGGCCGCGAGGTGACGATCGTGGACGCGTTCGAGGCGGTGGGCGCCTGCTCCCGGGGGCTGATCGGACGGGACGAGGTGGACCGGATCGAGCGCGCGGTCTGCCCGGGCGAGGGCGCCTGCGGCGGAATGTACACCGCGAACACGATGGCCTGCGCCGCCGAGGCGCTGGGCATGTCGCTGCCCGGCTCGGCGAGCCCGCCGTCGGTGGACCGCCGCCGGGACACGTTCGCCCGCGCCGGGGGCGAGGCCGTCGTGCGGCTGCTGGAACAGGGGATCAGCGCCCGCGACATCCTCACCCGGGAGGCGTTCGAGAACGCGATCGCGGTGGTGATGGCCCTCGGCGGCTCGACGAACGCCGTACTGCACCTGCTGGCGATCGCGTACGAGGCCGGCGTGGAGCTGACACTGGACGACTTCTCCCGGGTCGGCGACCGGGTGCCGCACCTGGCCGACGTGAAACCGTTCGGCCGCTACGCGATGACCGCCGTCGACCGGGTCGGCGGGGTCCCGGTGGTGATGCGGGCGCTGCTCGACGCGGGACTGCTGCACGGCGACTGCCTCACCGTGACCGGCCGGACGGTCGCGGAGAACCTGGACGAGCTGGACCCGCCGCGGCTGGACGGCGAGGTCGTCCACGCGCTGAGCGACCCGATCCACCCCACGGGCGGGGTCACCATCCTGCACGGCAGCCTCGCCCCGGAGGGGGCGGTGGTGAAGAGCGCGGGCTTCGAGACGACCCGGTTCGAGGGCACGGCCCGCGTGTTCGAGGGCGAACAGGCCGCGATGGACGCGTTGGACGAACTGAAGGCGGGCGACGTCGTGGTCATCCGCGGCGAGGGGCCGCGCGGCGGCCCCGGGATGCGGGAGATGCTGGCGGTCACCGGTGCGATCAAGGGCGCGGGCCTGGGCAGCGACGTGCTGCTGCTCACCGACGGCCGGTTCTCCGGCGGCACGACGGGGCTGTGCCTCGGCCACGTGGCCCCGGAGGCCGCGCACGGCGGGCCGATCGCGTTCGTCCGGGACGGCGACCCCATCGTCGTTGACTTGTCGACAAAAACGCTCGACCTCGGGGTCGACGCCGACGAACTGGCCCGTCGACGCGAGGGGTGGCAGCAGCCCGCCACCGACCGGCGGGGCGTACTGGGCAAGTACGCACGCCTGGTCGGGTCGGCGGCCAAGGGCGCGGTCTGTTCCTGACCTGTCGTCCCCGGGTCCGGGCTGTCGGTGTCCCGTCGGCTGCGTGATCATCCCCGTCAGGGGGCGTATGTCGTCCGGCTAAACGCCGTTCGGCAGGCCGAGGGCTATGGCCAGTGCCCGGTTGAGGGCGAGCACGGACTGCGGGCACAGACATCCCAGGTAGTCACCGAGTTCGTCACGGCCGAGCGTTTCGATGTTGTCGGTGTTGACGAACCCGGTGAGCGGGTCTTCCCGGGTGAGCTTCACCCACGTGGGCAAGTCCCGTTGGGTTGTGGTGGCACGCACGGCGAGCACGTCGCGGGTATGGGTGTTCCGGTGGTTGTTGGAGACCACCACCCAGGGTTTGGCTCCGTAGCCGATGTCGGCCCGATAGACCTGGCCTCGGGCAGGGGTGGCCGTCACGTGGTCGCCTCGGAGGCACGCGCCGCCCGACGCTGCCGGGACGCCGTCCGTTCGGTGTCGTCCTCGTACGGGTAGTTCGGGTTGTCGGCGACCGCGTGGGCGTAGGCCTCCTCCAGCAGTCGCTCCTGACGCTGGCGCCAGGCTGTTTCGATGGCCGCCTTGACCGCCTCGGTCTTCGTGGAGGTGTCCTGTGCCAACTCTTCGAGCTTGCGCTCGGTTCCGGGATCGAGCCGAACTGTCATACCGTTCGTCATACAGGAAGAATACCAGATTCGTATGTCCAGGACGGTCTCGCTCCCTGCGGTCCGGTCGAGCGTCGATGTGATCGGGTTCGGAGGCCGAACGGGGAAGCGGGGCCCGTTTCGCCCGGACAGGTGATCGAGAAACGGTGTCCCGGAGTGGGACACCGTTTCGTCGGTCGCGGCTGATAACCAGGGACCCCACGCCGCCCGACCACACGCCGGAGAAGGGACACGACGATGGTGAAGGCCCTCGTGGCGACCGCGCGCACCCAGGGGTTCCGGGACAACGACTACCACTGGTGTGTCGAGGGGGAGCTGGTGTGGATCGCGCCGCCGTGCCGTGCCGACCGGCACGACCCGGACGGGGTCTGCGGGTGCGGACGCGGTTTCGCGGGGCTGAGCTCCCACCGGGCCACCACCACCGCGGTCGTGCGCACCCTGGACGGCATCAGCAGGCAGGACTTCGTCATGGTGCTCGACGCCAGTCTCACCGAGCAGGGCTACGGGTCCCTCGACGCCGAGGGGCTGGCCGACCACCTGCTCGACCTCGTCGCCGACCTGCCCGACGGCACCGTGGTGGAGCACCGCCTCGACTACGTCCACGTCCGGCAGGGCGTGCCGTAGCGACCGCCACTCCGTGCCGGGGCGGCAGAGGGGCCGTGCCGGGGCGTCGCGGGAGGTGCGTGCCCGTGTTGGACCGTGGGAGACCGGTGCCTTCCGGTCACCCGGTCCGCCTACCCCTCCTAAGGTGAAGATCGTCCGATCCGATCTTTTCCGAACCGGGGGGAGCCCCGTATGACCCTGGCGCCGGCGACGGCCCCTGACGATGTCCACGGCGATCCGGCGGAGACGCCCGGGGCCGAGGCCCGGCGGGAGAGACGCCCGCGCCCGGGCCTGATCCGGGCGGCACTCGCGGTCGTGGTCGGCACCGGCGCGATCGGTGCCCACGCGGGTCTCTACGGCAACTGGCTGATCGACGACGCGGGAATCACCTTCGCCTACGCGCGGTCGGTGTCCGAGGGCCTGGGGGTCGTCCTGCAACCGGGTGCCGAACCCGTGGAGGGCTTCTCCAACCCGCTGTGGCTGGTGGTGCTGACGGTGGGGCGGCTGCTGGGGCTGTTCGACTCCGGCGCGCTCGGCGGGGTCGGCGACTACGTGCTGTTCCCGAAGGCCGTCGCGCTGGTGTGTTGTGCCGGGATCCTGGCCGTGTGTCACACCGTGACCCGGCGGGTCGTGCGTCGGGCGTGGGTGGCGACCCTGGCGGTCGGGTTGGTCCTGGCCGCGGTGCCGTCGTTCGTGATCTGGTCGTTCTCGGGTCTGGAGAACCCGCTGTACGCACTGCTGGTGGTGGGGCTGGCCGCGGTGCTCGCCCGCGCGGCGCTGGACGGTCGGGTGCTCACCGCACGGGTGGCGGTGGCCGCGGGCGCGCTGGCCG
>NZ_KE387033.1:0-2606 GCF_000430445.1 Saccharomonospora iraqiensis subsp. iraqiensis | reverse complement strand
CCGGGGCGTCGTCGGCCAGGCCCAGCGCGCTGCGCAGACCGGGCAGCGCGGCGACCGTGCCGCCCCAGATCTGCTGGGCGCGCAGCATCGCCAGCACCAGGTTCACCCGCGCCTCACCGGTGGGGGCGGCGCCGAGCACGTGCAGGCCGTCCCGGATCTGGGCGTCCTTGACCTCGCACAGCCAGCCGTCCACGTGCAGCAGGAAGTCGTCGAACTCGGCGTCGTGCGGGCGTTCGGTGATGCCGAGGTCGTGGTCGAGCTTGGCGGCCTGGATCAGCGTCCAGATCTGCTGCCGGATCGCGGGCAGCTTCGGCGGGTCCATCGCGGCGATGTTGGCGTGCTCGTCGAGCAGCTGCTCCAGCTTCGCCATGTCGCCGTAGGACTCCGCGCGCGCCATCGGCGGCACCAGGTGGTCGACGATCGTGGCGTGCGCGCGGCGTTTGGCCTGCGCGCCCTCGCCCGGGTCGTTGACCAGGAACGGGTAGATCATCGGCAGGTCGCCCAGCACCGCGTCCGGCGCGCAGGCGGCGGACAGGCCCGCGCTCTTACCGGACAGCCACTCCAGCGACCCGTGCTTGCCCAGGTGGACGACGGCGTGCGCGCCGAACTCCTCCGCCAGCCAGCGGTAGGTGGCCAGGTAGTGGTGGGTGGGCGGCAGGTCCGGATCGTGGTAGATCGCCACCGGGTTCTCGCCGAACCCGCGCGGCGGCTGGATCATCAGGATCACGTTGCCCGCCCGCAGCGAGGCGAGCACGATCTCGTCGTTGTCGACGTAGAGCTCCCCCGGCGGCGGGCCCCAGTGTTCGATCATCGCCTCGCGCAGCTCGGCGGGCAGCGCGTCGAACCACTCCCGGTAGCGCTGCGCGGGCACCCGGATCGGGTTGCCGGCGAGCTGTTCCTCGGTGAGCCACTCCGGGTCCTGGCCGCCGGCCTCGATGAGCGCGTGGATCAGCGCGTCGCCGTCCGGCTGGTCGGTGCCGGTCGGCTGCACGCCGGGGAAGGCGGCGGCGCCGTCCGGGCCGAAGTCGTAGCCCCGCGCGTGCATCCGGCGCAGCAGTTCCACCGCCGAGGCGGGGGTGTCCAGGCCGACGGCGTTGCCGACGCGGGCGTGCTTGGTGGGGTAGGCCGACAGCATCAGCGCGACCCGGCGCTGCTCGGGCGGGGTGTGCCGGAGGCGGGCGTGGGCCAGCGCGATCCCGGCCACGCGGGCGGCGCGTTCGGCGTCCGGGACGTAGCGGGGCAGGCCGTCGGCGTCGGTCTCCTTGAACGAGAACGGCACCGTGATCAGCCTGCCGTCGAACTCCGGCACGGCCATCTGGTTGCCCGCGTCCATCGGGGACAGGCCGTCGTCGTTGGCCTCCCAGGTGGCGCGGTCGCTGGTCAGGCACATCGCCTGCAGGGTGGGCACGTCCAGCTCGGCCAGGTCGGCCACGTCCCAGGACTCGTCGTCGCCGCCCGCGCTCGCGCCCGCCGGGCGGGTGCCGCCCGCGGCGAGCACCGTCACCAGCAGGACGTCCGCCGTGCGGAGTTCGTCCAACATCTCCGGCTCGCGCGAGCGCAGCGAGGCGCAGAAGATCGGCATCGGCCGCCCGCCCGCGGCCCGCACCTGCTCGGCCAGCGTCTCCACGAACGCCGTGTTCCCGGCCAGATGGTGCGCCCGGTAGTAGATGATCCCCACCACCGGCCGCGAGTCGCCACTTGGTGCCCGCGAGTCGCCACCTGGTGCCGCCGAGTCGACGCCACGGGACGCCGAGTTGCCACTCGGTGCACGCGAGTCGACGACATGGGCCGCCGAGTTGCCACTCGGTGCACGCGAGTCGACGACATGGGCCGCCGAGTCGGCGTCCTGGACTGGCGACTCGCGGTCCTGGGCCGGCGACTCGCGGTCCTGGGGCGGCGACTCGCGGTCCTGGGGCGTCGACTCGCCGGGGAGGGGGAGGTGGCCCCAGGAGGGTTGGGGGACCGGGGGTGCGAAGCCCTCGCCGGTGAGCAGGAGGGTGTCGGAGAGGAAGCGGTGCAGTTCGGTGAGGTTGTCCGGACCGCCGTGCGCCAGGTACGCGTGCGCCTCGGTGGCCGTGCCCGCGGGCACGGTGGACAGGGCCATCAGCTCCGCGTCCGGGGTCTGCTCGCCGCCGAGCACCACGACGTGCGCGCCGGATTCCCGCACGGTGCGCAGCCCCTGCTCCCAGGTGCGCTCGGTGCCGAGGATGCGCACCACCACGACGGGCACGTCGCGCAGCAGACCGGGCAGCTCGTCGAGGTCGAGACGAGCCGGGTTCGCCAGTCGGTAGTCGGCCCCGCCGGCCCGCGCACTCAACAGATCTGTGTCCGAAGTGGACAGCAAGAGAATCACGACGTTCAGCCCTCCCTGGTCCGCTCCACTGTCGTGGCGGCGGCGCGTGGTCGTCAAGGTGATCTGTTCGACCGTGCACGCGAGCGGCGACGGGCACGCACGGCCACGCTCTACAGTAGGGGCCGTGTCCCCACCGAACCGTCCGTATGCCGACGCCTGCCCGGGTGTCGTCGCCACGCACGAGGCCGCCGACGGCGCGCTGGCGCGCGTCCGCGTACCCGGCGGCGCCCTGACCTCCGCACAGGCCCGCGCG
>NZ_KE387032.1:26279-28428 GCF_000430445.1 Saccharomonospora iraqiensis subsp. iraqiensis | reverse complement strand
GTCGCGGGGGCACCGGCGGCGCCGGTGCCCCCGTCCCCGGTCAGCGGTCGCGGGCGAGAATCAGGCCGCTGGTGGGGACCCCGGTGCCCGCCGTGACGAGGACGTGCGGCACCTCGCCCGGCTGGTTGACCGAGGCGCCCCGGATCAGCCGCACGCCCTCGGCGATGCCGTTCATCCCGTGCAGGTAGGCCTCTCCGAGCTGGCCGCCGTGGGTGTTGCAGGGCAGCCGCCCGTCGAGTTCGAGGTTGCCCGCGCGGACGAAGTCCTTGGCCTCGCCCCGCCCGCAGAAGCCCAGCTCCTCCAACTGCGGCAGCACCAGCGGGGTGAAGTGGTCGTACAGGATCGCCGCGGCGATGTCGTCCGGCCGCAGGCCGCTCTGTGCGTAGAGCTGGCTGCCCACCAGCCCCATCTCCGGGATGCCGGAGATCGACGGCCGGTAGTAGCTGGTCATCATGTGCTGGTCGGGCCCGGACCCCTGGGCCGCGCCCGCGATGTAGGCCGGTGGGTGCGGCAGGTCCTTCGCCCGGTCGGCGGAGACGACCACCAGCGCCTGCCCGCCGTCGGTCTCCTGGCAGCAGTCCAGCAGGTGCAGGGGTTCGGCGATCCACCGGGAGGCCTGGTGCTCGGCCAGGGTGATCGGGCGCTGGTGGAACCACGCGGCCGGGTTGGTCGCCGCGTGCCGGCGCATCGTCACCGAGACCCGGCCGAAGTCCTCGCTGGTGGCGCCGTACTCGTGCATGTAGCGGCGGGCGAACATGGCGACCCACTGCGCCGGGGTGGACAGCCCGAACGGGGTCATCCACGAGTACGCGGCGCGGTCGGCGTCGTCGCTGAGCGCCCGGTCGGCCTGGCCGAGGCCGTAGCGCACGCCGGAGCGTTCGTTGAACGCCCGGTAGCAGACCACGACGTCGGCCGCGCCCGTGGCCACGGCCATCGCGGCCTGGGCGACCGTGCCGCAGGCCGCGCCGCCGCCGTAGTGGACGCGCGAGAAGTGCCGGATCTGCCCCATCCCGGTGTTCCGGGCGATGTGGATCTCCGAGTTGGTGTCCGCGGTGAACGTCACCAGTCCGTCCACCTCGGACGGTTGGAGCCCCGCGTCGTCGATCGCGGCCCGCACCGCCTCGCACGCCAGGCGCAGTTCGCTGCGGCCGGAGTCCTTGGAGAACTCGGTCGCGCCGATCCCGGCGACGGCGGCCCGCTTCGTCAGGCTCGCGGACTCCCCGCCCGCCGCCGCGGTCGCGTCCGTGGTCGTCGCGGTCATGACCTCACCTCGTCCTTGCTCGCCCGGTCCCCGGCCGGGAACCGCAGCGCGACGGTGCCCGTCACGTGCGGACCGAGGCTGTTGTCCCCGCGCACGGCGACCTCCACCCGGCCGTCGGACACCCCGGTCACCTCGCCGGTCATCCGCATCTCGTCTCCCGGGTAGTTCGGCGCGCCGAGCCGGACCTTGATACGCGCCACCGATGCCGCGGGCCCGGCCCAGTCGGTGACGAACCGGCTCACCAGGCCGTTGGTGGTCAAAATGTTCATGAACACGTCCTTCGACCCGCGTTCGCGCGCCAGCTCCGGGTCGTGGTGGACGTCCTGGTAGTCCCGGCTGGCGATCGCGGTGGCCACGATCAACGTGCGGGTCAGCGGAATCACCAGGTCGGGCAGCGTGTCGCCGACGGCGATGTCGGCGTACCGCACGGGGACGTGCGGGTCGGCGGGGGTGGTCACGAGGCCGTCACCTCCGTGGTCGCGAGCACGGCACCGAGGCGGTCGAGGTCGGCGCTCGGCCCGCCGAGCGTGCCCGCGATCTCCTTGCCCCACAGGTAGTGCCGGTGCACCGGGTAGTCGAGGTCCACGCCGATCCCGCCGTGCACGTGTTGCACGCGGTGCACGACGCGCTGGCCCGCGTCGGTGGCCCACCACTTCGCGACCAGGGCCGTGCGGTCGAGGTCGGCGGGGTCGGCGTCGGCCCCGTCCGCCTCGTCGAGGCGGGTGGCGGCCTGCCACAGGGTCACGCCCGCCGCCTCGATGTCGATGTGGCAGTCCGCGAGCTGGTGCGCCACCGCCTGGAAGGTGCCCAACGGCCTGCCGAACTGTGTGCGCTCGCTCAGATAACCCGTCGCGTGCGCGAGCGCGCCGCGGGTGACGCCGAGCTGCA
>NZ_KE387032.1:22641-26179 GCF_000430445.1 Saccharomonospora iraqiensis subsp. iraqiensis | reverse complement strand
CTGGAACAGCATCATGCCTTCGCCGGTCGGCACGGTGCCGTACACGTCCGGGTTCCACGCGATCAACGTCCGCATCGGGGACAGCGTGAGGATCGGGACGTCGGCCTGCCAGAGCCGTTCGATCTCGGTGAGCACGGCCCGCGACTCCCGCTCGGTCCCGGCCCGTTGCAGCCGCCCGAGCAGCTCGTCCATCTCCGGGTTCGCGTAGCCGCCCGCGTTGATCGGGGACTCGCTGTGCAGCCCCGCGGTCAGCCGCGGGTACGGGTCCGCGTCACCGACGCTCAGCGCGGAACTGGCCAGGTCGAAGTCCTTCGTGGCGTAGATCTTCTGGATCTGCTCGGAGATCGACCGTGCCGCGAAGATCTCGACGGTGAAGCCCACCTGTTCGAGCATCGCCTTGATCGCCATCGACTCCGCGCGTGCCGACGGGTCGGACCCGTTCACCAGCTCGACGGACCCGTCGAAGCCGTCGGCCCGGGCCTGCTCCACCAGTTCCCGGGCCCGCTCGACGTCGGTGCCGAGCGGCTCGACGCCCTCCGCGTACCACTCCGAGGTCTCCGGGAACAACCGCTTCGACGGCACGGCCGCACCCTCGAACACCCGCTGGGACACCATCTCCGGCCGCAGGGCCAGCGCCAGCGCACGACGCACCCGGCGGTCGGCCCCGGGCCGTCCCTCCCGCTGGTTGATGGTGATCGAGTTGCCCACCGACAGGGTGGTGAGGAAGCCGGTGGCACCGGAGTCCAGCTGTTGCCGCACGTGGCTCGGTTCCCGCAGGTAGGCCACGTCGACCGCCCCGGACTCCAGTGCGTCGCGTTTCGCCTCCGGTCCGGGCAACCAGGTGAACCGCACCCGGTCGAGGTGTGGCCTGCCGAGCCGGTAGTCCTCGTTGGCCGCCAGGACCAGTTCCTCACCGGGAGCGTAGTTCTCGAGCGTGAACGGTCCCGCCCCGATCGGTTCGAACTCCGCGCCGTCGCGCGCGGCCGGTGCGGTGATCATCCCCGCGCCCTGCGCGAGCATGGTCGGGAACCCGGGCCACGGCCCGGTCAGCTCGAACACGACCGTGGTCTCCCCGGTGGCCGTCATCGAGTCGATGGTGCGCTGCAGCAGCGGCGCGTCCGAGCCGCCCGCGGAGAGGTAGTACTCGATGCTGCCCACCACCGCCTCGGCGTCGAGCGGGGTGCCGTCGCTGAACTCGACGTCGTCCGGGAGCTCGACCGTCCACTGTCGACCTTCGTCCGCGCTCTCCAGCGATTCGGCCAGCCACGGCACGTACTCGCCCGCGTCCTGGTCGTAGCGCACGAGTACGTCGTAGACGGCCGCGAGCGCGGCACCGCCGGACGACCCGTGCGCGATGGTCTCCGTGGGGTCGAGACTGGTGGGTTCGGCGTAGGCGGCGAAGGTGAGTGTGCCGCCGGCGGCCGGCTCACCCGGTTCCGGCTGTTGTCCCACCATCCCGTCGGGAACGCGCCCGGTGCCGGGGTCCGCATTCCCACCGTCGTGTCCGGCACCGGCGCCGCCGGAGCATCCGGCGAGCACGAGCGTGCCCCCCATCGCCGCCGCGCGGATCCGGGTTCCGAGCCCGGGTCGTGATCGCATGTCCTCTCCCTACCGTGAGCACCGACGTCGTTGTGCGCTGCTTCACAACTGCCGACGGACGGTAGGCCGGACCCCCACCGGCGATCCGGGCGGTCCCACTGACCGGAACTCAGGGATCGCGCGGCAGTCCGAGGATCCGCTCGCCGATGATGTTGAGCTGGATCTCGGTGGTCCCGCCCGCGATGGACAGGCACCGGGTGTTGAGGAACATCCACGCGCTCTCGCCCCGGGAGCTCGGACCGACGAGGGCGTCCACGCCGCGCCAGTCCATCACCGTCTCCCAGACCCGTTGGGCGTGCTCCACGCCGAGGAACTTGCCGACACTCGACTCCGCACCGGGCTGCCCGCCGGTCAACGACCGGAGCACCCCGCGCAGACGGAACAACCCTCCGGACTGGGCGTCGGCGAGCAGAGCCCCGAGTTCGGCCAACCGGTCGGCGTCGGGGGCACCGTCCGCGGCGGCCAGTTCGAGCAGTGTCTCGCCGCCGTCGCCCAGTGACGATCCCCGGGACAACGCCACCCGTTCGTTCGCCAGGGTCGTGCGGGCGAGTTTCCATCCGTCGCCGGGTTCGCCGACGAGTGCGTCGTCCGGGACGACGACCTCGTCCAGGAAGACCTCGTTGAACAACGCGTCCCCGGTGAGCTCGCGCAGCGGCCGGATCTCGATGCCGGGCGCGGACATGTCGACCAGGAAGTAGGACAGCCCCTTGTGTTTGCGCACCGACGGGTCGGTGCGGGCCAGGCAGATGGCCCAGTGCGCCTCGCGGGCGGCCGAGGTCCAGACCTTTTGCCCGGACAGCCGCCAGCCCCCCTCGACCTTCTCGGCGCGGGTGCGCAGCGCCGCCAGGTCGGAGCCCGCGCCGGGTTCGCTGAACAGCTGGCACCACACGGTCTCCCCGCGCAGGGTGGACGGGAGGAAACGCCGCTGCTGCTGCGCACTGCCGTGCTCGATCAGCGTCGGCACCACCCAGTTGCCGATCACCATGTCCACGGGGGACAGGTCCGCCGCCGCCAGTTCCTCGTCGATGACGAGCTGGGTGAGACCGTCGGCGCCCTTGCCCCACGGCTCCGGCAGATGCGGTGCGGTGTAGCCGTGCTCGGCGAGGTACCGGCGCGCACCCTCGGCGTCCCGCTCCCGGGCCGGTTGCAGTTCCGCACGGATCCGGGCGCGGACGGTCTCCGCCTCCGGCGGCAGCTCGACGCCCATCCCCCGGCGCACCCCGGCCAGCGCCGCACGGGCGATCTTCCGGTGCCATACGGCGGTCGGGCCGAGCAGCAGCCGCGAGCTCTGCGCACGGCGCAGGACGAATCCGGCGTCGTGCTCCCAGGTGAACCCGATCCCGCCGAGGACCTGGATGCAGTCCTTGGCGGTGGCGAAGGCCGCCTCGACGCTGCTCGCCCCGGCAACGGCCGCGGCGAGCGACGTCTCCGCCGACACCGCACCCACCCCGGTGTCCGCGTCGAGGGCGCGGGCGGCGTCCCAGGCGCACACCCGGGCCTGCTCGGCGCGCACCAGCATCCGGGCACAGCGGTGCTTCACGCCCTGGAACTGCCCGATCGGCCTGCCGAACTGTTCGCGGGTGGCGGCGTGGCCGGCGGCGGTCGTGGTGGCCCACTCGGCGAGTCCGGAGGCCTCGGCGGCCAGCAGGACGGCCGCCACCTCCCGCGGCAGTTCCGCCTCCGTCCCGGACAGCACCGAGTCCGGGGACAGCCGGATCTCCGGCACGTGCACACGCGCCAGGCGGCGCGTCGGATCGTGGCTGACCAGCTCCGTGGTCTCCACCTCGGCCCGGGACAGCACCACCCACGTGGTGCCGCCGTCGTCGTGGGCGGGCAGCACGAACACGTCGGCGGTCGCGCCGCCGGAGACCGGGTCGGGCGTCCCGGAGGCCACGACCGTGCCGTCGGCCTCCCGCCGCAGGGCGAGGGTGCCCGCACC
>NZ_KE387032.1:19868-22541 GCF_000430445.1 Saccharomonospora iraqiensis subsp. iraqiensis | reverse complement strand
CGTCGTCAACGACGTCGGCCCCGCGGCCGAGGAGGTCGTCGGCGAGATCAAGGCGGCGGGCGGGCAGGCCGTCGCGGTGGTCGGCGACGTGGGCGAGTGGTCCCTGGGCGATCAGCTCGTGCAGGCGGCGGTCGACTCCTTCGGCTCGCTGGACGTCGTGGTGAACAACGCGGGTGTGCTCCGCGACGCGATGGTGTTCAACCTGACCGAGTCCGACTGGGACGACGTGCTGCGGGTCCACCTGAAGGGACACGCGTCGGTCTCGCAGTCGGCCACCGCGTACTGGCGGAAGGCGAGCAAGGCCGCCGACGGCCCGGTGTACGCGCGGATGATCAACACCTCCTCGGAGGCGTTCCTGTTCGGCTCGGCAGGCCAGCCCAACTACGCCGCCGCCAAGGCGGGCATCGTGGCGCTGACCCTGGCCACGGCGCAGGGCGCGGCCAAGTACGGTGTACGCGCCAACGCGATCTGCCCCCGCGCGCGCACCGCGATGACCGCGGACGTCTTCGACGGGGGCGACGGCGGTGGCGACGCCGCGGCCGCGGACGGCGGCGGGCCGGACCTGCTCTCCCCCGACCGGGTGGGCACCTTCGTCCGCTATCTCGCCGCACCGGCGGCGGCCGACATCAACGGCCAGGTCTTCGTCGTCTACGGCGACATGGTGGGCCTGATGGCCGCCCCGACGGTGGAGCACAAGTTCGAGGCGGACTCCGGCGTGTTCTCGGTGTCCGAACTGGACGACAAGCTCACCCCGTACTTCGCCGACCGCGACCCCGGCCGGACCTACGCCGCCTACAGCGTCGCCCAACTCGACATGACCCGCTGACCCGTCCGTGGGGTGTGCCGTGAGGGGCACTCTCCCTGCGTGTGACGCAGCGAATGTGCCCCTCGCTGCGTCCGGCGCAGGGAACGTGCCCTTCACGGCACCACAGTGGGTGACTACGTCTGCGGGTGGGCGTTCGAGCGGGGGGCCAGGAGGAGGCGGCAGGCCATCGTGATGTCGGCCTCGGCGTCGGGCAGGGAGATCCGGCCGTTGAGGCTCGACTGCAGGACGCCGTACCAGAGCTGCTGGAGCAGGCGGATCAGCGAGAGGTCCTTCGCGCTGGGCTCGTCGATGCCCAGGGTGCGCAGGATGATGCTGTCGAAGGTCCGGTCGATGCGGGCCACGTCGGTGACCGTGGCCGCGTTCGCGGTGTTGAACGACTGCAGCATCGCGGTCGCCAGCAGGGGCCTGCGCAGCAGCTCCCGGCTGGCGGCGGCCAGCACCCCGGCGACGGCCTCCTCGGGTTCCTCCTCCCCGGAAGGCTCCCCCAGGCTCTCGTCGAACCGCTCGACCTGCTCGGCCAGCAGGGCGGTGAACAGGTGCGTCTTCGAGGGGAAGTACCGGTAGAGCGTGCCGATGGCCACGCCCGCGTCCCGCGCCACCTCGTGCATCTGGACCCGTTCCGGCCCCTTCTCCGCCGCCAGGGCCGCCGCGGCACGCAGGATGCGGTGCTGCCGGGCCACCTGCTCGGGTGAGCTCGGCTCGGCGGCGGCTCTCGCCTCGGCGATGCGCGGCACGCAGGACCCCCTGTCGGTTCTGTGGCGACGCCTCGACCCTACCCACCGGACGCCACTTCCCGCCCAACACTCGGTACCGGTCAGTGGGATCCGGGCACCGACGACCGCCGCGGCTGCGGTTGTCTGACCCGTCGCGGGAGACCACCGGCCGGTCCACCGACATCCCGGGGGCCGGACGACGCACCGGACGACGTACCGGACGACGAGGAGGGGCGCCCATGGCGGCCACGGGTGAGCACGGGAGCGACCGACCGCACGGTACCGACCGCGGACACGACGGCGACGGACACGACGGCGACGGACACCACGACGAGTGCTACGACGTCGTCGTGGTCGGTTCCGGCGCGGGCGCGCTCGCGGGTGCCCACACGGCGGCCGCCGCGGGGCTGCGCACCCTGGTGCTGGAGAAGGCCGACGTGGTCGGGGGAACCTCGGCGTACTCGGGCGCGGCCTGCTGGCTGCCGGGTTCCGACGTGCAGCGGCGCGCGGGGGTCGACGACTCCACCGGATCGGCGCGCACCTACCTGTCGGCCCTGCTGGGCCCCGAGTCCGCGGACCACCGCGAGGCGTTCCTGGCCGCCGCCCCGGAGGTGGTGGAGTCGCTGGAGCGGGCCCCGTCGATGGCGTTCGCCTGGCAGGCGTTCCCGGACTACTTCGCCGCCCCGGGCAGGCCGGAGCGGGGCCGCTCCATCGTCCCGACCGACCTGCCCGCGGAGGAGCTGGGCGAGTTCCTGCCGTTGGTCCGCCCCCCGGTGGAGCGGGAACGCCGCGGCAAGGGCCACCGGCACGGCCCGTTGTCCGGCGGGCGCGCACTGATCGGGCGGCTGCTGCTGGCGGTGACCGGCACCGGATCCGGCACCGTCCGCACCGGCACCCGCGTCACCGGCCTCACCACCGACCGGGCCGGTAGCCGTGTGACCGGGGTCGTCGCCACGACCCCGGACGGGGACACCACCCGGATCGGGGCACGTGCCGGGGTGCTGCTGGCGGCGGGCGGGTTCGAGGGCGACCCCGACCTGCGCCGTCGGCACGGGGTGCCCGGGGACTCCGCGTGGTCGATGGCGCCCCCGTCGGTCAACACCGGCGACCCGTTGCGGGCGGCGGTCTCCGTCG
>NZ_KE387032.1:13622-19768 GCF_000430445.1 Saccharomonospora iraqiensis subsp. iraqiensis | reverse complement strand
CCGTGTCGGTCGGCCCCGTGTCCGTCGTGGCCGCGTCCGTCGTGGCCGTGTCCGTCGTGGCCGTGTCCGTCGTGGCCGTGTCCGTCGTGGCCGTGTCCGTCGTGCCGTCCCCGGTCATGCCCCGGCCCCCGTCCCGGCGGGTTTCCCGGCCGCCGCACGCCCGGCGCGCCTGCCGAAGAACGTGCCGTCGCCGAGCGAGGTGCCACTGACGTAGTTCTCGCCGTGCACGCCCGAGCTCGCGCGCCCGGCCGCGAACAGGCCGCGGATCGGACGTCCGGCCACGTCGAACACGACGCCGTCCACGTCGGTGTGCAGGCCGCCGAGGGTGAACCCGGAGATCGCGGGGTTGTCCCCGGGTTTGTGCCTGCCCGCGTTGTCGAAACCGAGCCGGGTGTCGATCGCCGCGTACGGCGGGCGCAGCGGGCGCAGCCACCGCGCGGCCTTGTGGAAGTACGGGTCCCGCCCGTGCGCGGCGTGCTCGTTGTAGACGCCGACGGTGGTCTCCAGGGCACCCGGGGGCATGCCGGTGGCCTCCTCCAGCTCGGCCAGCGTCTCGGTGACGTGCTGGGGGCGCACCCCCCAAAGCTCCCCCTTGGGGATCTCGTCGTAGGCCTGTTCGTCGAGGATCACCCACCACGGCGCGGGCTGGTTCCGCACGGCGTCGACACTGATCAGCCCCGGATAGACGTCCTCGTTGCGGAAGCGCTGCCCGTGCGCGTTCACCAGCATCCCGCGGGCGATCATCGCGGGCACCACGGACAACGCGATCTGGGTGACCGACATCCGCCGGGTCGCCGCACCCAGGGCGGCCGCCATCCGGATGCCGTCCCCGTGGTCCAGGCCCGCGCTGACCTTGCCGTGCCCGGCCAGGTGCGGGGCGTGGTGGGCCAGCATCTCCTCGTCGTCCACGAATCCGCCGGTGGTCAGCACCACCCCCCGGCGCGCCCGCACGGTGATCTCGTCGCCGTAGCGGCGGGCGCGCAGGCCCACCACCCGGCCGATGTCGTCGACGACCAGGGCGTGTGCCCGGGTGTCCAGTTCCACCCGCGCGCCCTCGGCGCGGGCGGCGTCGGCGAGTTTCTCCATCAGCAGCCACCCACCGAAGGCCTCGGTCTCCGGCCGGTGCCCGCGCGGCACCGGCCGGGCGAGCTCGGTGTAGGGCCAGGCGTTCTCCCCCAGCCACATCAGCCCGTCGTCGGTCGGCGGCATCCACGTCGGCGCGTCGTAGAGGCGGGGGGCGAACGTCAGGCCGTGCGAGCACAGCCAGTCGAAGTGCTCCAGCGAGCCGTCGCAGTACAGGCGCAGCTTCCCGGTGTCGGCGTGCGGGCCGAGCACCGCCGACAGGTAGGCGAACATGTCCTCGGCCGAGTCGTCGAACCCGCACGCCTTCTGCACCGGTGTGCCGCCGCCGAGATAGATCTCGCCGCCGGACATCGCCGACGCACCACCGGGGCCGCCCGCCCGGTCCAGCAGGGTCACCTCCGCACCGGCCCGGGCGGCCTCGATCGCGGCCGAGGCGCCCGCGCAGCCGAAGCCGACCACGAGCACGTCGGTGGTGAGGTCGTAGTCGTGCACGGTGGACTCCGGCACCGTGGCCGGCGAGGTCGTCATCGGTACGCGCTCCTTCGCGGCGGGGGTGGGTTCCGGGGACCCGGCGTGCGGTGGCCCGGGCGTGGGGGCATTCAGCGTGGGGTGAACGCGGCCAGCGGTTCGGAGCCGGACCAGTCGTGGCCCCAGTAGCTGTCCGCGGTGATCTCCTCGGCGGTGTAGTGGCTCTCGTCGACGAGCATCCCGTCGGTGCCGTACTCGATGTCCCAGCCGCCCGGGGCACGCACGTAGAACGACACCATCTTGTCGTTGGTGTGTCTGCCCAGGGTCGACGAGATGGAGAAGCCGAGTTCGCGCACCCGGTCCAGCGCGCGGCCCACGGCGTCCAGCCCGTCCACCTCCACCATCAGGTGCACCAGACCCGGCTCCTCCCCGTGTGGTGCGGGGGCGACGGCGAGGCTGTGGTGCCGCCGGTTGATGCCGAGGAACCGCACCCGCGGCGGTTCGACCCGGCTGACGTCGCCCTTGCCGCCGTCGATGCGCATGGCGCCGCGCGGCAGGAAACCGAGCACCTCGGTGTAGAAGGACACCGTCTCCTCCGGTGTGGTGGTGGGCAGCACGACGTGGCCCATCCCCTGCTCGCCGGTGACGAAACGCTGTCCCCTCCCGGTCAGCAGCGGGCTGTGGTCCAGCCGCGGGGCGAAGAACACCTCGACCGGCACGCCCGCCGGGTCGGTGAAACTCAGCACCTGCTCCGCGCCGCGTTCCACGGCCTCCGGCCGGGACAGCATCGTCACCGGGGTGCCCGCCGCCTCCACGGCGCGGCCCACCGCCGCGAGCGCGAACTGGTCGCGCACCTCCCACCCCACGGCCAGCACCCGGTCGGTGTCGCCGGGCAGCAGGATCAGCCGCGCCCAGCGTTCGTCCATCCGCAGGTACAGCCCGTCCGGGTCCGGTCCGGACGTCTCGGCGAAGCCGAGTCCGTCGACGGCGAACTCGCGCCACCGGGCGAGGTCGGTCGTGGCCACCCGCAGGTAGCCGAGTCCCCGGATCTGCGTCACGTTGTGCACGGTCGTTCTCCTAGATCATGCTGCGCATCGGGCCCTGCGGCGGGTCGATGCCGAGCTGGGTCAGTGCGGAGGCGTGGAACACCGAACCGGGCACGTGGATCGCGTGTGCCAGGCCCATGTGCGCGTCCCGCCAGAACCGCTGGATGGGGTTGTCGCCGCGCAGCGCGTTGCCGCCGGAGCGGGCCACGATCTCGTCCACCGCCCGCACGGCCCGCCACGCGGCCTGCACCTGGGTCCGGCGGCCGACGGCGCGTTCGTCGAAGGTGACCTCGCGGCCCGCGGCGACGGCGTCGTACATCCGGGAGGCGTTGTCCAGCAGCGCCACCCGGGAGGCGGAGATCTCGGCGGCCGCCTCGCTGATCGCGGTCAGCACGTAGGGGTCGTCGACGACCTTGGTGCCGGTGATCTGCACCCGCTGCCGTTGGTAGGCCATGTGGTGTGCCAGGGCGCCCTCGGCGATGCCGAGCACGGCCGCGGTGATGCCGAGCGGGAACGCGCACGTGAAGGGCACGTGGTAGGTCGGGTTGGTCAGCCCGGCCTCCTTCGGCGCCTTCCCGTCGACCAGCGACCCGAAGTCGATCACCCGGTACTCCGGGACGAACGCCTCCCGGACGACGACGTCCTTGCTCCCGGTGCCCTTCAGGCCGACCACGTCCCAGGAGTCGGGGACGATCTCGTAGTCCGACCGCGGCAGGATGAAGTGTGCCGCCCGCATCGGCTGCAGCGGTGTCCCCTCCGCGTCGGTGAGCCGGCCGCCGAGGAAGATCCAGTCACAGTGGTCGGTCCCGGAGGAGAACTGCCAGCGCCCGTCGAAGACGTACCCGCCCTCCACCGGCCGCGCCGTGCCCATCGGCGCGTACGGGGAGGCGATCCAGGTGTCCGGACCGGACCGCCAGACCTCCTCCTGCACGCGGGGGTCGGCCATCGCCATCTCCCACGGGTGGACACCGACGATCCCGGCGACCCAGCCGCTCGACCCGTCGTGTCGCGCCGTGGCCATGACCGCCTCGGCGAACTCGCGGGGATGGGCCTCGTCACCGCCGTGCTTCGCCGGTTGCAGCATGCGGACGACCCCGGTGCGGCGCAGGGCCGCGGCGGCGTCGTCGGTGAGCCTGCCGAGCTTCTCGTTGTCCGGACCGAGTTCGGCGAGCTCGTCGGCCGCCTGTTCGATCGCGTCCAGGACCGTGTCTGCCATGTCTTCCCACTTCTGTGTCAGGTGCCGCGTGTGCGTCGGTGCGGGGTGCTGCCACGGTGTCAGCGCGGCGTCCGCGGCGGGGTGCGTCTCCCGCTGACCGGGAAGAGCCTCACTCCTCGTAGGTGACGGTGACGTGGTCGGACACCGGACGCGCCTGGCAGGCCAGGATCAGCCCGTCGTCGAGGTCGCCGGAGTCGAGGACGGCGTTGTGGTCCATCGACACCTCGCCGTCCCGCAGCAGGCAGGCACAGGCGCTGCAGTTGCCCTCCCGGCACGAGTACGGCGCGTCGATCCCGGCGGCCAGCAGCACGTCGAGCAGCCGCGCGGAGGTGGGCCAGCGCACGGTGTGCCGCTGCCCGTCCAGGACGACCTCCGCGGTGGCCGCGGCGGAGCCGTCGGGGTCCGCGGTGTCGGCGGAGCCGTCCGGGTGCGAGGTGTCGGCGGTGCCGGACGGGTCGGCGGGAACCTCCGGTGCGGCGAACGGGTCGCCGGTCAGCGAGTGGAACGTCTCAACGTTTATCCGCGCCCGGTCGACGCCGAGGCCCTGCGGGCCGCTGAGCGCGTCGGTGACCGCGGCCATGAACGCCTCCGGCCCGCACAGGAACACCTCGCGGTCGGCATACGGGCGCAGCACCTCACGCACCGCGGGCACGGTCGGCCTGCCCTGCACCGACTCCAGCCAGTGCAGCACGGTCAGCCGGTCCGGGAACGCCTCGACGAGCCCCCGCAGTTCGTCCCGGAAGATCACCGAGTCCTCGTCCCGGTTGGCGTAGACCAGGGTCACCGCACCGGTCCCGGCGTGCAGCACGGACTTGAGGATGGACAGCACGGGTGTGCTGCCGCTGCCCCCGGCGACCAGCAGGAGGTCCGCGTCGAACCCGGACGGGGTGAACGTGCCCGCCGGGCGCAACGCCTCCAGCGTGGTGCCCTCCACGACGCGGTCGCAGAGGCGGTTGGAGCCGTACCCGCCCTCGACCCGCTTGACGGTGATCCGGGGCTTGTCGTCCACGACCGGTGAGGAACACAGCGAGTAGCACCGCGCGGCGCCGCCGGGCCCGTCACCGGGGATCCGCACGGTGAGGAACTGGCCCGGCCGGTAGTGCAGCCTCCCGGTCTCCCCGGTGTCGTCGACCGGCTCCAGCACCAGCGAGTGCGCGTCGGCGGTCTCGGCGACCACCTCGACCACGCGGAGGGTCAGGACAGGGGGTGCGGTCATCACGTTCACCGACCTTCCGATGTGCACCGATCTCCCGGTGTGCACCGACTTCCTGGTGTGCTCAGCCACCTTGCGGGTCACCGGTGTCACCGGTGTCGCCGGTGTCGCCGGTGATCCCGGCGGCGTGGCGCGCGGCGAGGTAGCCGAACACCATCGACGGTCCGATGGTCGCGCCCGGACCGGCGTACTCGTTGCCCATCACCGGCGCGGAGGTGTTCCCGGTGGCGTACAGCCCCGCCACGGCCGAGCCGTCCGGGCGCAGGACCCGGCCGTGCTCGTCGCAGACCAGGCCGCCCTTGGTGCCGAGGTCCCCGACCTCGATGCGCACCGCGTAGTACGGCGCCTCGTCGACGACGTCGAGATTCGGGTTCGGCAGGGTGGGGTCGCCGTAGTAGCGGTCGTAGGCGCTCTCGCCCCGGCCGAAGTCGGGGTCGGTGCCCGAGCGGGCGGCGGTGTTGAACCGCTCGACCGTCGCGGTCAGCGCCTCCGGGTCCACCCCGATCCGCTCGGCCAGCTCGGCGACCGTGTCGGCGGTGTGCACGATGCCCTGTTCGTAGAACGCCCCGGGGAACGGCGCACCGGGCAGCACCTGGGCGAACGGGTACCGGGCACGGGCCTTGGCGTCCATCACGAACCACGCCGGGACGTGCCCCCCGGCGAGCTGGTCGTGGACGAAGTTCACGTACGGGGCGGACTCGTTGGTGAACCGCCCGCCCTCGCCGGAGACGATCAACGACCGCGGGATGCAGCGTTCCGACACCAGCGGAATCACCGCGCCCGCGGGGTGCCGCACCGACGGCATCCACCAGGCGTCGTCCATGAACGCCAGCTCCGCGCCCAACGCCTCGCCCGCGCGGATGCCGTCACCGGTGTTCTGCCGCGCGCCCGCGCTGTGGTTCTCCCGGGCCCCTTCGGGCAGGTACTTGTCGCGCATGTCGGTGTTGTGCTCGAACCCGCCGGTGGCCAGCAGCACCCCGCGCCGGGCGCGCACCCGCACCGGTTCGCCCTCCCGTTCCAGGGTGGCGCCGAGCACCGCACCGTCGTCGTCGGTGACCAGCCCGGTCATGGTGGTGCGCAGCCACACCGGCACCCCCGCGTCGCGCAGCGCCATCCGCAG
>NZ_KE387032.1:7013-13522 GCF_000430445.1 Saccharomonospora iraqiensis subsp. iraqiensis | reverse complement strand
TGACCGTGCGGCAGTCCGTCCGGGCGAAGCGGCAGCGGGGCGCGAACCGGCAGCCGGGCGGCGGGGACACCATGTCCGGCGGGGCGCCCTCGATCGTGTCGAGCCGGGTGTGCGGCGCCCGGTCCAGCGCAGGCAGCGAGTCCAGCAACGCCCCGGTGTAGGGGTGGCGGGGGTTGCGGAACAGCTCGCCCGCCCCCGCGGTCTCCACGATCCTGCCCGCGTACATCACGGCGACCCGGTCGGCCCGGCCGGACACCACGCCCAGGTTGTGACTGATCAGGACGATCGCCGTGCCCAGTTCCGTCCGGAGCCTGCCGAGCAGGTCCAGGATCTGCTTCTGCACGGTGACGTCGAGTGCGGTGGTGGGCTCGTCGGCGATCAGCAGCTCCGGCTCGTTCGCGATCGCCATCGCGATCACGACACGCTGCCGCATCCCACCCGAGAGCTCGTGCGGGTACTGGCCGAGCCTGCGGCGCGGCTCCGGGATGCCGACCAGCCCCAGCAGCTCCTCCGCGCGGGCGCGAGCGGCCGCACGGGACACGCGGGCGTGTCCGCGGACCGTCTCGGTCAGGTGCGTCCCGATCTTCTTGACCGGGTTCAGCGCGGTCATCGGGTCCTGGAAGACCATCCCGATCCGGGAGCCCCACAACGCCCGGCGGCCCGCCCGGTGGAGTGCGTGCACGTCGGTCCCCGCGAAGCTCACCCGGCCGGTGACCGTGACCCCGGGCCCGGTGGTGTGCAGCCCCATGACGCTGCGGCCGAGCACGGACTTGCCCGAGCCGGACTCGCCCACGACGCCCAGTGTCTCGCCCGCCCGCAGGGTGAACGAGACCCCGTCGACGGCGGTGAGCGCGCCCCGTGCGGTGCTCAGCCGGGTCCGCAGGTCCTCGACGACCAGCAGCGGTTCCCCGGCCGCCCGCGCGGTGGGACCCGCGGGACCGGTGGTGGGCCGCACGCCCGTGGTGCCGGTGGCGGTCGTGTCGGTGCTGGTGTCGGTGGCGGTGGTGTCGGTGCGCATCGCAGGCCTCCTAGAGCTTGGCACCGCGCGGGTCCCAGCGCTTCCGCGCCTTCTCGCCGAGCAGGTTGAACGAGAACACGGTCAGAAAGAGTGCGATCCCCGGCACCAGCACGAGGTGCGGGTGGTCGGCGAACGTGTCGCCCTGCCCCTCGGCGATCATGTTGCCCCACGACGGCTCCGGCTGTTGGATGCCGAGGCCGAGGAAGCTCAGCGACGCCTCGGCGACGATCAGCACCGACACCATCACCATGCCGTACGAGGCCAGGGGCGGGAGCACGTTCGGCACGAGCTCACGGGTCATCACCCGCAGCCGGGACGCGCCCATCGACTCGGCGGCGAGGACGAACTCCCGCTGCGCGACCGCGAGCGTGCTCGCCCGGGCCAGCCGGATCATGCCCGGCAGGGCGAGCACGGACAGCGCGAACGCGATGTTGCGCAGGTTCGGTTCCAGCACCGTCGCCAGCGCGATGAGCAGGATCAGCGGCGGCACGGCGAGCAGCGAGTTGGTCAGGACGCCCACGACCGAGTCGGTGAGCCGCCGGAAGTACCCGGCGAGCACACCGACCGCCCCACCGACGATCATCCCGATCAGCACCGCGCCGACCGAGACGACCAGCGAGGCGCGGGCACCGTAGAGCAGGCGTGCCAGCAGGTCCAGGCCGAAGTTGTTGGTGCCCAGCGGGTGCGGGCCGAACAGGTCCGGCCGGGCCAGCGCCGGTGCGGTCATGGTCTCGGTGAGGTCGCGGTGTTCGGCCAGGGGGAGCAGCGGTGCGGCCACGGCGCCGACCACGAGCAGGACCACCCAGGCCCCGCACAGCCACGCGGCCATGTCGAACCGCGCCGCGGCCCGGATCCGCCACCGGCGGAGCGTGCCGGGCCGGTCCCTGCCCCCACGGGACCGGCCCGGACGGGACCGGGTGTCCCGCCCGGCCGGTGCCGCGGATGCCTCCGCCGGGTGCGCCTGCTGTCGCGTGTCCTCAGACATGGGCCCGCCTGATCCGTGGGTCGAGGTAGTGGTACGAGAGGTCGACCACCGTGTTGGTGAGCACGTAGATGCAGGCGATCACCAGGACCGCGCCCTGCACCATCGGGAAGTCGCCCTCGTTCGCCGCGTTGATCACCAACGACCCCATCCCGGGCAGGGCGAACAGGTACTCCACGATCACGGTGCTGCCGATCAGCCTGCCGAGACTGAGGCCCAGGACCGTGATCAGGGAGAACGACGAGGGCCGCAGCGCGTCGCTGAGCAGGATGTGCACCGTGGACATGCCCTTGGCGCGCGCCGAGAGGATGTAGTCCTCGCGCAGCGTGGTGATCAGGTCGTTGCGCAGGACCCGGGTGAACAGTGCCGTTTCGGCCAGCGCGATCGTCAGGGCGGGCAGGAACGCGTGGTGGAGGTTGTCCACGAGCCCCTCACCGGGGCGCACCCACTCCGCCCGCGGGAACCAGCCGAGCCCGTTGGCGAACACCATGATCACCAGGAGGCCGGCGAGGAAACTGGGCACCGAGAGCATGCCGAAGGTGCCCGCACTGATCAGCCGGTCCACCCGGCCACCCGCGTGGTAGGCCGACCACATCGCCAGGGGAATCGACAGCACCAGCGCCATGCCCAGGCCGAGCACCGCCAGTTCCACGCTCACCGGCAGTGCCGAACCGATCCGCTCGCTGATCCCGCTGTACGGCGGGACGACCGAGGTGCCGAGATCACCCCGCAGGGCCGAGCCGAGCCAGTCGACGTAGCGCTCGGGCAACGGGTCGTCCAGCCCCATGTCCGCCCGCACCGCCGCGTACTCGTGCTCGGCGTGCCCCTCGCCGAGCACCGTGACGGCCGGGTCACCCGGCATCAGCGACACCAGTGCGAACGTGCCCGCGCTGACGAGGAACAGCACGATCACCAGTTCGCCCAGGCGCCGCAACGCGGTCCACACCATCGTGGAACCTTCCTTTCCCCGCCGTGCCCGTCCGATGTCAGCGACCGCCGCCGTCGATCCAGGCGTCGTCGAGCAGCACCATGCTGTTGGCGGTGTCGGTCACGCCGTGGACCCGGTCGGACCACACCAGGAACTCGGCCGTGGGCCCGTAGACCAGCGCGGGCACCTGGTCGTTCCACCGCGCCTGGACCTCGTCCAGGACGGCGGCCCGTTCGTCGGGGGTCTCGGCCCGTTTCAGCTCGCCGAGCAGCGCGTCGGTCTCCGCACCGGTGGCCATCCCGACCGTGAGGTCGCCCTCGCTGTGCAGCGTGGAGTACATCCGGCTGTAGGGGCCGGACTCGCGCCAGCTGATGCCCCACCCGGCCACGTCGTAGTCGCGTTCCACCGAAACCTTCGTGATCTGGTCGGCGATCGTGCGCACCAGGTCGAGTTCCACGGTGAAACCCACGGCCTCCAGGGCCGACTTGACCGTCAGTGCCGTGGCGCGGGAGGCCGGGTCCCCGGCGTCGGTGTAGCGGATGTGTCCGTCGAATCCGTCCGCACGGGCCTGCCGGAGCAGCTCCTCCGCCCTGGCGGGGTCGTACGGCAGCGGCTCGGTGTCGCCGTGCCACCGGGACTGGGCGGGAAAGACCGCGTTGCTCGCGATCCCGGCGCCCTCGTAGGCCCGGCGGCGCACCAGGTCCGGATCGATCGCGTGGTGCATGGCCCGCCGGACCCGGGGGTCGGCGCCGGGTCTGCCCTCGTCGGCGTTGATCACGGCGACGTTGCCCAGGGACACCAGACTGAGGTAGCCGCGACGGCCCTCGGCGAGAGCGCGGTCCACCAGGTCGGGGTCGCGCAGGAAGACGGCGTTCACTCCGCCGGAGTCGAACGACTCCCTCGCCGTGTGCTGGTCGTTGAGAAACACCATCCGGACGCGGTCGAGCTGCGGCCTGCCGTCCCAGTAGTCCTCGTTCGCCGCGAGAACCAGCTCTTCCCGGGGTGCGTGCCGGACGAAGGTGAACGGCCCGGCGCCCACCGGACGGAACCCGTCGCCCTCCCCCGCGGACTCCGCGACGATCATGCCCGCACCGGCGGTGAGCAGATGGGGGAACCCGGGCCACTTCCCGCTCAGCTCGAACACGACGGTGTGCTCGTCCGGGGTGCGCATGTCCCGCACCGCCGACGTCCACACCGCCGCGTCGTCGGCCCCGGCGTCGACGTAGCGCTCGATGCTGTGGGTGACGGCCGCGGCGTCCAGCGGGGTGCCGTCGCTGAACCGCACACCGTCCCGCAGACGCAGTGTCCAGGTGGTGAATCCGTCGTCCGGTTCGAGCGACTCCGCCAACCGCGGCACGACCTCCTCGCGCTCACTGTCCCAGCGCATGAGCACGTCGTAGACCGCCGCCAGGGCGACGCCACCGGTGGATCCCGCCACGATGGTCCGCGCCGGGTCCAGCACCCGTGGCTCGGAGAAGGCCGCCATCGTGAAGGTCCCGCCCCGGTCGGGTGTGGCCGCTCCGGGGTCGGTGTTGCGCAGGCCGGTCCGGTAGTCCGTACCGCCGTCCGCGGCGGTGCCGGCCCCGGCATCCGCCCGGTCGCCGCCCGGGGAACACGCCGTGCCCAGTACCAGGACGGCGGCCAACACCACCGGCCACCACCGCGACGTCGCACGCCCTGTCATCTCTCCTCCTCGGCCACCCTCGACGAGGTGCTCGATCCCCGGAGACAACCGCACCGTCCCCGCCCCGGGGCCGGTGGTCCCACTCAACGGGAGCGTCCCGGGAGGTTGCCGTGAGGGGCACTTTCGCTGCGTCACGCGCAGGGAAAGTGCCCCTCACAGCCGCTCACGCAGGGAAGGTGCCCTTCACGGCAACCAGGTGCGCACGGTGGGGCGCTCGACCTTGCCGGTGGCGTTGCGCGGGAGGGGGGTGGTGGTGATCAGCCAGCGGGTGGGGACCTTGTAACGGGCCAGACGGTCGGCGACGAACGTCGACAGCACGTCCTCGTCCACGTCGTCCGGTGCGGCTCCGTCCGGGACCGGGCCGTCCGGGGTGGTCGTGCCGTCCGGGGGTGCCGGGGCGGGGGAGGTCACCACGACGGCGGTGACCTCCTCGCCGAGGTCGGGGTGTGGGGTGCCGAGCACCACGGCCTCGGACACCCGGGGGTGTTCGGCCAGCGCGTGCTCCACCTCGACGGGGTAGACGTTCTCCCCGCCGCGCAGAATGAGGTCCGACCGTCTGCTGCTGATCCGCAGTCTGCCGCCGACCAGCGTGCCCAGGTCCCCGGTACGCAGCCAGCCGTCCGCGCCGAGCGCCCCGGCCGTGGCGTCGGGCCGGTTCCAGTACCCGAGCATGACCTGCGCACCGCGCACGTGGATCTCGCCCTCCACCCCGTCCGGAACCGGATTTCCGTCGGCGTCCCGGATCTCGACGTCCACATTGACCACCGGGCGCCCCACGGTGTCCGGATCCTCGGCGAGATCGGCGGCCGTGGCGACGGTCGCCCCGGTCGCGGTCTCGGTGAGTCCGTAGCTGGTGCCCAGTGCCGCGGCCGTACCGGGCAGGGCCCGGCGCACCCGGTCGAACAGTGCCCGCGACGACGGTGCCGAGTTCAGCGACAGGCTCGTCAGACTGGACAGGTCGTAGTCGGCGAGGTCGGCGTGTTCGAGCACCCGGCGCACCATCGTGGGCACCGCTCCCCAGTTCGTGACCCGCTCCCGTTCGATCAACCGCAGCACCCTGTCCACCTCGAACCGTCCGGTGTGGATGACCGCGGTGTCGCCCGCGGCCAACCGCGGGACGGCGAGGTTGTGCAGGGCCGCGATGTGGAACAGCGGCGTCGCCAACAGGAACCGGCGCCGTCCCGGCGGGCGGCCCAGCTCGGCGGCCAGCGCATCGTTGAACAGGTGGAAGTCGCAGGCGGCCAGGACGTTGCGGTGGGAGTGCACCGCGCCCTTGGCACGGCCGGTCGTGCCGGAGGTGTAGAGGATCACCGCGGGATCGTCCTCGACGGGACGGTCCTCGGTCCGCCCGGAATCCGGCAACCCGGCGTCCGGGTGGGCGGCGGCGAGTTCGGCGAGGTCGTGCTCGATCGACAGCACCGGCACGTTTACCGCGCCGAGCAGGGCACGGCGCCGGTCGTCGGCCACGATCACCGAGGGGGTGCTGTCGGCGACGCCGTGGGCGATCTCGCGGGCCGACCACAGCGAGTTCATCCCCACCGTGACCGCGCCGAGCGCGGCCGAGGCCCAGAACGTCATGATCCATTCGGCGCTGTTCGCCGCCAGGATCGCCACCCGGTCACCCCGGCGGATCCTGTACCGGGTGCGCAGCGCGTGCGCCACCGAGGCCACGGCCGCGTGGTGCGCGGCGAAGGTGACCCGCCGCCCGCCGCAGACGAGGTACTCCGCGGCACCGTGCGCCGTGGAGGCGTCGAGCAGTTCCCGCAGCGAACGTCTGCGGTGCCGGAACACGCGCATCGGCCTGCCGCGCACCGGCTCGGTGCGCACCTCGAAGGGTGAACCCGGTCCGGTCAGCCGCGCCACCGCGGCCGCGCGCTCCGCCGGGTCGGGGGCCGGC
>NZ_KE387032.1:3185-6913 GCF_000430445.1 Saccharomonospora iraqiensis subsp. iraqiensis | reverse complement strand
CCGTGCTCGCGCTCGGCGTTCTCGCGGCGACGGTCACCTTCGGCCTGGCGCGGACGGTTCCGCCCGCCGAGGGTGCGCTACGGGTGGGCGGGGTCCAGCCCGGCGTGGCCGATGACAGTCTGCGGGCACACCTGCGGCGCACCGCGGCACTCGCCGACGCCGACGTCGACGTCGTGGTGTGGGGGCAGAGCAGCGTCCCGGTGGACCCGGCCGACCGGCCGGACGTGGCGGACCGGTTGCGGCACCCACCACTACCGGGCGGACGGCGTGGTCGCGATCTACCACAAGCGGCGGTTGGCGCCATTCGGCGAGTACGTGCCGCTGTGGCCGGTACTCGGGCCGCTGACCGGGCACACCGAAGCCGCCGACGTCGACAGGGCCACCGGCGCCCGGCTGCCGCTACTGGCGGGCGGGGTGGTGGCCGGGTTCGGACTGACCGCGACCGTCCGGGCCCTCGCGGGGCGTACCCCGGCCACCCGCCCGTGCCCGGTCAGCCCCGGGCCAGCGCGGCCTCCACGGCGGTGACGACCTCGTCCGACTCCGGTTCCGTGCCCGGGCGGAACCGGGCGAGCACCGTTCCCGCGTCGTCGAGCAGGAACTTCTCGAAGTTCCACTGCACGTCCCCGGCCTCGCCGTCGGCGTCCGGGTGCCGCACCAGCTCGGCGTACAGCGGATGCCGGTCCGGGCCGTTCACGTCGATCTTGGCGAACATCGGGAACGTGACGCCGTACGTGGTCGCGCAGAACGTCGCGATCTCCTCCGCCCCACCCGGTTCCTGCCCGGCGAACTGGTTGCACGGGAAGCCCGCGACCGTGAAGCCGCGGTCGGCGTAGCGTTCGTGCAGCCGTTCCAGACCGGAGTACTGCGGGGTCAGCCCGCACCGCGACGCCACGTTCACCACCAGCAACACCCGTGCGCCGAGGGACGCCAGTGTGGCCGGCTCGTCCGACAGCGTCCGCAGTTCGAGCCCGGTCACCGACATCGGCTCCACCCTTCCTTCGTGATCATCGTCGGTGCCGACCCTACCGCCGGTCACGCCCGGTCCCCGGTCGGTCGGTCGTCCGCGCGGGCCCACGCCCGGGCCAGCCCGATCCGGCCACGGGTCTGCAACAGCGCCCCGGAGTACACCCGGCTCGCGAGCAGCACGATCACCACGAGCGCCGCGACGAGCAGCCCGAGGGAGACGACCGCCTCCCAGACCTGCGCGTCCCCGGTGAACAGGCGCACCGGCATCCCCACCGGGGCGGAGAACGGCACGTAGGACAGCACGGCGAGCACCCCCGGGTTGTCGCCGAAGAACACCACGGCGAAGTAGGGCACCATGACGAACAGCATCACCAGGCCCGTGCTCGAACCGAGATCCTCCTGCCTGCTGACCACGGAGCCCGCGACCGCCCACATCGCCGCCAGCAGCACGAACCCGAGGAGCATGAACGGCACGAACCACCCCAGCGCCGGGGCGAGCACGGACAGGAACTCGGTGTGCCCCCCGAGCCGGAGCGCGACGGGCGCGAGGACGGCGAGCGCGAGGACCTGTCCGATCGTCAGCAGGGAGTGCCCGGCGATCTTCCCTGCCAGCAGCGCCCGCACCGGGACGGTGGAGACCAGGATCTCGACGATGCGGGTCTGCTTCTCGGTGACCGTGCTCTGCGCGATCGCGATGCCCCCCATGCCGAACATCAGGAACACCAGCCCGAACACGAGCGAGACCAGCGCCTGCTCTCCCCCACCCGCGTCGTCCGGGGTCTCGACGATCTCCACCGGTGGGAGGGTGCCGAGTGCGTCCAGGATCACCAGGGGTGGTTCGGACGCCGCCATCACGTGCACCCCGGCGTCCGACCCGTTCGTCCCGTCCGGTGTGACGATCGCCCGGACCTCGCCGTCGGCCAGCAGTTGCCCGGCGCCCGAGGGATCGTCGACCTCGAGGATCCGGATGTCGTCGGCGGCCGCCTCCAGCCCCGGGGGCGGGTCGGTGCCCACGACCGCGACCCCGGGCCTGCCGTCGTCGGCCGCGTCCCCGCCGCCGAACAGCGACGGCAGCAGCGCCGTCGCGAAGAGTCCCACGACGAGGGTGGCGAAGCCGATCCACCAGCTCTTCATCCGCAGGAAGCTGCGGATCTCCCGCTCGGCCACCAGCCACGTGGCCGAGCGGAACGACGTCCCGGTGCCCGGGCCGGTCGGCGGGGCGGGGGCGGTCGAGGTCCGCGTGTCCGTCGACGTCATCACACGACCTCCTTGAAGATCTCCTCGAGGGTCGGCACGACCGGTGCGAAGGTGCGCACCGCTCCCCGGTCCAGCGCCGCCCGCAGCACCGCCTGGTCGGCGCCGGCCCCGTCCCCCGGATCCGCCGCGTCGTCGAGCTCGAGGACCGCGCGGGCCCCGTCGAGGTCGAGCACCCGCACCCCGGGCAGGTCCCGCAGCCATCCGGCGTCGGAATCCACCACCATCTCGTAGCGCGTCCGGCCGTACCGGTGGCGCAGCTCCGTGCGCTCCCCCGCGGCGGCGATCTCCCCCTCGGAGATGATGATCAGGTCGTCGCACAGCCGCTCGACCACGGCGAGCTGGTGGCTGGAGAACAGCACGGGCACGCCGGAGGCGGCACGGTCGCGCAGCACGGCGAGCACCGTCTCCACCGCGATCGGGTCGAGCCCGGAGAACGGTTCGTCGAGGATCAGCAGCACCGGGTCGTGCACCAGCGCCGCCGCGACCTGCGCCCGCTGCTGGTTGCCGAGCGAGAGCTCCTCCAGCTTGTCGTCGGCGCGCGGGGCGAGTTCGAGCTGGTCGAGCAGGCGGGCGGTGTTCCGGCGGGCGGCGGCACGGTCGAGTCCGTGCAGCTGCCCCAGCCAGGCGATCTGCTCGGCCACCCGCATCTTCGGGTACAGCCCGCGCTCCTCCGGCATGTAACCGAACCGTTGGCGCGAGGCCTGCGTGACCGGACGTCCCTCCCAGGTCACACCGCCCGAGTCGGCGGCGAGCACCCCCAGGATGATCCGCATGGCGGTGGTCTTGCCCGCACCGTTGGCACCCAGGAACCCGGTCATGCGCCCCGGCCGGACCTCGAAGGAGACGTCGTCGAGCGCACGGTGCGCACCGAAGCTCCGACTGATCGATGTCACGGTCAACATGACGGCGGAGTCAATCACACGGCACCGACCGACGACGTCCTGCGCGCGACCGACCCGGTGCGTCCTCCCCGCGGGGGACGGCGGGGAGCGCCGGGCGCGTCGCCGTCACTCCCGACCGGGGGCCACGATGCCGTTCTCGTAGGCGTACACCACGGCGTGGGTGCGGTCCCGGAGGTTCAGCTTGGTCAGCACCCGGGACACGTGCGTCTTCACGGTCGTCTCCCCCAGGAACAGCCTGCCGGCGATCTCGGCGTTGCTCGCCCCACGGGCCAGCGACACGAGCACCTCGTACTCCCGGTCGGTCAGCTCCGGCGGGCGCCACCCGGCGGCACCGGGGACGGGGGCGGCCGGCCCCGCGAACCGGGCGATGACGCGGCGGGTCACCTCGGGGGAGAGCAGCGCGTCCCCGCGGGCCACCACCCGGACCGAGTCGATGAGGTCCTCCGGGGCGGCGTTCTTCAGCAGGAACCCGCTCGCCCCGGCGTGCAGGGCCTCGAAGAGGTAGTCCTCGCGGTCGAAGGTGGTGAGGATGATGACCCGGGCGCCGGCCGGGCCCGGCGGGGCCCCGGGCGCCGTGCCCAGGATGCGGCGGGTCGCCGCCAG
>NZ_KE387032.1:0-3085 GCF_000430445.1 Saccharomonospora iraqiensis subsp. iraqiensis | reverse complement strand
CCGCCACCCGGGGCGAGCGCGGCGTGGAGGCGGGGGTGCGTGCGGTCACCACCGGGGCCCGCGCGCTGGGAGGCCTCGCCCGCCGACCGCAGACCGGACAACTGCACCAGTACTACGCCCAGGCCGTCGTGCTGCTGGCCGCGCTCGCGCTGCTGCTGGCCGTGCTGTCGGCGGTACCGGAGTGAGGGGTGAGCGTGCTCAGCGTCGTGGTGTTCCTGCCCGCCGCGGTGGCGGCGGCGTTGCTCGCGCTGCCGCGGGTCGGGCCCGCGGTGACCCGGTGGGTCTGGGTCGCCGCCACCGCGGTGGAGGTGGCCCTGGTCGGGTGGCTGTGGGCGGACTTCGCGCCCGGGGCGAACGGGTTCGCCCACGAGGTCGAGCACCGCTGGATCCCGAGCGTCGACTCCGGATACCACCTCGGGGTGGACGGCGTGAGCCTGCCGCTGGTCGCGATGACGAGCGTGCTGTTCCTGGCCTGTGCGGTCCACTCCCTGCGGCACACCGACCGGGTACGGACCTTCGCCGTGCTGTTCCTGCTGCTGGAGACGGTCTCGGTGGGGCTGTTCGTCTCGCTGGATCTGATCCTGTTCTTCGTCTTCTTCGACCTGTCGATCGTGCTGATGTACTTCGTGATCGCCGGGTGGGGGCACCGGGGTGCGGCGCGGGCGGCACAACTGTTCTTCCTCTACACCTTCCTCGGGTCGCTGGCACTGCTGCTGGGCTTTCTCGGCCTCTACGTCGCCGCCGAGCCGCACACCTTCGACATCGTGCGACTGACCGAACAGAACCCGCTCGCCGGCCGGTCGACGTTCGGCGCACTGGTGCTGCTGGCGATCCTGCTCGGACTGGCGGTCAAGACCCCGGCCGTGCCGGTGCACACCTGGCTGCCCCCCGCGCACACCGAGGCCCCGTCGGCGGGCTCGGCGATCCTGGCGGGGGTGCTGCTGAAGATGGGCACCTACGGGTTCGTCCGGATCGCGATGCCCGTGCTGCCCGACGCCTGGCGGGCCTTCGCGCCCGCGATCGTGGTGCTCGGCGTGCTGAGCGTGCTCTACGGCGCCCTCGTCGCGCTCGGCCAGGGCGACTTCAAGCGGATGGTCGCCTACACCTCGGTGAACCACATGGGCTACATCCTGCTCGCCGTCGGGGCCGCCGGGCTGCTCGCGACCGACCGGGAGCAGGCGCACACCCTGGCCGTCACCGGGGCGGTGACCCAGATGGTGGCGCACGGACTGATCACCGGGTCGCTGTTCCT
Organism: Saccharomonospora iraqiensis subsp. iraqiensis; assembly: GCF_000430445.1. Lineage (GTDB taxonomy): Bacteria > Actinomycetota > Actinomycetes > Mycobacteriales > Pseudonocardiaceae > Saccharomonospora > Saccharomonospora iraqiensis. The sequence continues at coordinate 1,833 of NZ_KE387032.1, read as the reverse complement.
GCTGTCCGGGGTGCTGCACGACCGGGGCCACAGCTACCGGATGGACGCCTACGGCGGTCTCGCAGCCCACACACCGCGATTCGCCGGGCTCACCGCACTGGCGGTGTTCGCGTCCCTGGGGCTGCCCGGGTTCGCCGGATTCATCGCCGAGTTCCAGATCTTCACCGGGGCACTGGTCGCCGTGCCGGTGGCCGTCGGGTTCGCGGTGCTGGGCATCCTGCTCACGGCCGCGTTGTTCGTGCGTGCCTACCAGCGTCTCTTCCTCGGGCGGCCCCGGCGGGCCGACGGGCCGGCACCGCACGACCTCACGGCGGTCGAGGCGGGCTCGATCGTGCCGCTGATGGCGTTGGCGGTGCTGATCGGGGTGTTCCCGCGCCCGCTGCTGGACGTCATCGAACCCGCCGCCCGTGCCCTCGGCCCGCTGCTGGGCCGCTGAGGTGGTGTGGTGATGCTGGATGATCTCACGCGCATCCTGCCGGAACTGTTGCTCACCGCGGCCGCCGTGGTGGGACTGCTGTCGGGCTCGTTCCTGCCCCGCCACCGGCAGTGGCCGGTGCGTGCGCTCGCGGCGACGACGTGCCTGGTCGCGCTCGGGGCCACCCTCGTCGGCTGGCCCCCGGCCGCCGGGGTGGCCGTGTTCGAGGGCACCTTCGCGGTGGACCCGGCCACCGGCACGGCCCGGGTGGTCGTGCTGGTCTCGGTGCTGCTCGTGCTGGGCCTGTCCGGGGCGTCCGTCCGGGGCGCGGCCCGCGAGACCGAGTTCGTCGTGCTGGTGCTGCTGGCCGCACTCGGTGCGGTGCTGCTGGCCGGTGCCGACGACCTGCTGCTGCTGGCCGCCGCGTACCTGCTGGCGAGCATCCCGCTCTACGCGCTGACCGGGTTCGCCGACGACGCGCCCGGCACCGAGGCGGCACTGAAGTACTACCTGATGGGCGCGCTCGTGGGCGTCACCATGCTGGTGGGGGTGACCGTCCTGTTCGGACTCGCCGGCGCCACCGGGTATTCCGCCCTGGCGGGCACGCTGCCCGGGGCGTCGGTGGCGGTGACGGCGGTGGCGGCGCTGTTGCTGCTGGCCGGGCCGCTGTTCAAGGCCGGGGCGGTGCCGGTGCACTTCTGGGTACCCGACGTCACCGAGGGCGCCCGCCCCCCGGTGGCCGCACTGGTGACGACCGTGCCGAAGATGGGCGCCGTCCTGGCGGTCCACCGCTTCGCCGCGACCGTGCTGGACCCGACCCCGCTCGACTGGCGGGTGCTGGTGGCGATCCTGGCGGCACTGACCATGACACTGGGCAACCTCGCGGCGTTCTTCCAGGACGACGTCCGGCGCCTGCTGGCGTACTCGACGATCAGCCAGGTCGGGTACCTCCTGATGGCCGTGGCCGCCGCGGGGCGGTCGGACCTGGCGCTGCCGGGTCTGCTGCTGTACCTGGCCGCCTACGCGGTCACCAACCTCGGCGCGTTCGCGGTCGTGGCGGCCCTGCCCCGCCTGCGCACGCTCGCGGACTTCCGCGGCCTGTTCCGGCACCGCCCCGCCGTGGGGGTGGCGCTGACGGTGTGCCTGCTCGGTCTGGTCGGCACCCCGCCGACGGCGGTGTTCGCGGGCAAACTGATCGTGTTCACGGCGGCGTTCGCGGCCGGATTCGGCTGGCTGGTCGCAGTGGCGGTGGTCAACACCGTCGCCAGTCTCTTCTACTACCTGCGCTGGATCGCGCCGGCGCTGCGCACCGACACCGCGGCCCGGCCGGACGACGGGTGGGCACCGGGCGCGGCGCGCACCGCCCACACCGCCGCCGCACTGTCGCTGGTGCTCGGCCCGCTCGCCGGACCGGTGCT
>NZ_KE387031.1:1702-3737 GCF_000430445.1 Saccharomonospora iraqiensis subsp. iraqiensis | reverse complement strand
CGCTCCGGCGAGGCTGGACCGGGGCACCCGCGGGACCGCGTCCGGCGGATCGTCCTCCGGGTCGGCCGCGGTGTGCCGCCGGACGGGGGTGCTCGCGCAGAGAATGCCCGTCCGGTCGAGCAGCCCGTCGTCGTGCGGTGTCCTGCGCAGAACGTCGGGCGCCATCACGGTCGTCCCTCCATCACCACGCACCCCCGAATTCGCTGCACTTCCCGTACGTCCCCCGACGCACGCGCCCACCGAAAAGATCCACTCGGTGTTTACCGCCCCGATCGGCCGCTGTCACGCGTGAACTCCGGTCACCTGACAAACACGACTCGATCGAGTGAATACCTGACCCACCGACCCGTCGGAGACGGGAGGTTTCCCAGGTCGCGCGCCACTCCCCGCCCGGGGCAGTAGACCCGAGGCCTGCTTCACTGTGCGTCTCCGACGGCAAGATTCGCCCGAATGGCGCATTACCTCAGCGCCGCTCGGACGTCTTTCTTAGTAGAGGACCGCGCGCGCCAGGCGGGCGGCACGGAGGAACAGGGAGCGTGCCGTGGACGACAACGCCAACAACGCCGTACAGCAGAGCCAGTTCGTGTATCTCAACGGCTGCGCGAGCCCGGTTCTGTCGAGACTCGCCTTCACGGTGGACGAGCCCTTCACGGTGGCCCTCGCCTTCCGGGTGGAGCCGGGAGAGTGGGTCGAGTGGGAGTTCGCCCGCGACCTGTTGCTCACCGGGCTGTCCGAGCCCGCGGGGATCGGCGACATCCGTATCCGCCCCGACCTCTCGGCGCAGGACGACCTCCCGGACGGGAACGGAGACGTGCTCGTCATCGAACTGGAGTCGCCCGACGGTTACGCCACCGTGGAGATCAGCAGGCAGGACGTGTGCCTGTTCCTCGACGAGACCCTCTCCCGGGTGCCGCCGGGCTCCGAGGGGCGGCACCTCGACCTGGACGCGGTGATCGCGAACCTCACCACCGCACGCCCCTGAGGCGCACCCCGACCGGGGTGCGCCTCAGGGGCGCCGCCGATTCGGCCGGAGCGCGGTCAGCCGCAGACGCCCTTGTCCGACAACACCCGGTTCAGCGACTCGGTGACGGTTTCGGTGGACAGCTCGCCGTCGGCCACGGCCCGTTCCAGCCGGTCGAGCACCGGGCCGACATCGCCCCCGGACGACCACAGCGGCCGGTCCGCCCCGGCCTGCAGCGCCCGCAGCACCGCCTCCGGCAGCGGGTAGCGGTCGGAGATCGCCCGCATGGCGCCCAGGTCGTCGGTGACCACGACCCCGTCGAAGGAGTAGTCCTGCCGGAGCAGCTCGTAGGCGGGCGCGGACACCGACGACGGTTCGCCGTCGGTGAGCCCCGGCACGTTCAGGTGGCCGACCATGACACCGGTGTCGGCGGGGAACTCCCCGAGGCTCTCGTAGGGCACCAGGTCCTGCTCCCGGAGTTCGTCGAGCGGCGGCGTGGTCACCAGCTCCTGGTGCGAGTCGCCGTCGGCGCGGCCGTGTCCGGGGAAGTGCTTGACCACCGGCCGGATGCCGGCCTCCGCGAGCCCCTCGGAGAAGGCGAGCGCGTACTCGGTGGCCGTCTGCGGATCGGCGCTGAACGAGCGGTCGCCGATCACCCCGCCCGCGGCGCCCTCGGTCAGGTCGAGCACCGGGGCGTAGTCGACGGTGACGCCGTACTCCCGCATCTGCTCACCGCGTTCGCGGGCCAGCTCGCGCACCTCGTCCGGCGACATCGTGCGGGCCATCTCCCGGGCACTCGGGATGTCGCCGACGAGGTCGTCCAGGCGCTGCACCCGGCCACCCTCGTCGTCCACGGCCACCGACACCGGCAGGTCCGCGGCCTCCTGCATCCGGCCGAGCGCGTCCCCGGTGAACAACGCGGTGGCGTTGCCCCCGATGAACACGCCGCCGAGCCCGTGCTCGCGGACCCGCTCCACCGCCGCCTCCGGGTCGTCCGGCGGCACCCCGACCACCAGCAGCTGCGCGAGCCGCTCCCGGGTGGAGAGCCCGGAGATGACGTCGGCGCACTCCCCG
>NZ_KE387031.1:0-1602 GCF_000430445.1 Saccharomonospora iraqiensis subsp. iraqiensis | reverse complement strand
CGAGCACCACCGTCTCCGGGCGCGCACCGACCAAATCGGCCACCGCGGCGCGGGCCTCGGCGAGGAACTCGTCGGCCCGCCGGGAGGCGGGGAACGCGCCACCGGGCGCGGAGACCGGGGTGCGCATCGCCGTGCACACCGCCGAGGCCACCTCCTCGGGGACCAGCATCCCGGCGGAGCCGTCGAGGCGGACCCCACCGGCGCCCAGGCCGGGGTACAACCCTCGGATCCGGGCGACGTCGAACGCCATGCGCACACCGTACGGACGGGTAACATCGCCCGACGCGGGGGCCGCCCTGTCCGGTCCGGTGTCGGCCCGGCCCGACTACTCTGGGCGAAGGCAGGAGAGGCGACCCACCGCCGGACGGACCGGCGGCGCGTACCGAGTCGATCCAGGGATGGAGCGTATGACGGAGCCGACGAACCCCGAGGACGCAGCCGGCGGCCGAGACGACGGGTCACAGCACGTGGTCGTGGTGGGCCCGGACGGGCAGCCCATGGGTACGGCGCGGATCAATCCGGGCGAGGGGAACGAGCAGTCCGAGTCGGTCGGGGACATGGTCGAGGAACCGGCCAAGGTCATGCGGATCGGCACGATGATCAAGCAGCTCCTGGAGGAGGTGCGGGCCGCTCCGATGGACGAGGCCAGCCGCAACCGGCTGCGCGAGATCCACGCGACCTCCATCAAGGAGCTGGAACAGGCCCTGGCACCCGAGCTGCAGCAGGAGCTGGAGCGTCTGGTGGCGCCGTTCACCGCGGACAGCACCCCCTCGGACGCGGAACTGCGGGTCGCGCAGGCACAGCTCGTCGGCTGGCTCGAGGGGCTCTTCCACGGGATCCAGACGGCCCTGTTCGCCCAGCAGATGGCCGCACGCACGCAGCTGGAGCAGATGCGCCGGGGCCTTCCCCCCGGGCAGGGCGGCCAGAGCGGTGGCGGCGGTGACCAGCACGGTCCGGGAATGAACACCGGCCAGTACCTCTGACCGGCCGGCACCCCCGGCCGGACACCGTCACAGACGGCCGAACACCCGGTCGAGCCAGCGGTCGAGGGAGGCCTCGTACCGCTCGGGTGCCCGTCCGTCCCCGGTGTCCCGGACGCTGTCGGCCACGGCGGTGGTGACGGGGGCGGCCCACTCGGGGAGCGCGAACACGTGCTGCCAGTTCCCCTCCCGCATCCGCACCTGGGCGAGCAGCCGGTACCCGGCGACGGCCTCGGGCACCCGGAGCCCCTGCGCCGTCCGCGGCACGTACGGGCCGGGGGACGGGACGACCACCACGGTGGGGTGGGCCCGGCGCACCGCGGACGTCGGGTCCGTGTCGTCGTCGCCGCGGGTGGTGCCGACGCGGCCGGTGTAGTCGAGTGCCTCCCAGCCGCTGTGGTACGGGATCGCCCCCGGACGCGGGACGGCGACGGTGCGCTCGGGTGCCGGCACCTCGGCGCGCGCCAGCCCCGCACCGATGGCGACCTGGGCGCGCTCCAGGTCGGGCCCGTAGTTCGCCATCAGCGGCAGGTCCCGCGGCGTCACACCCGCCATGACCACCACGCCACGGTGAACACGGCCGCGGCCACCGGCACGGCACGGGCTCCCCGGGCGGCGGCGT
>NZ_AICW01000462.1 GCF_000430445.1 Saccharomonospora iraqiensis subsp. iraqiensis | reverse complement strand
TGGTGGTGTCCGCGGAGGTGCCCTCCGGCCGCCGCGTCCCCGGCAGCGTCGCCGTGGCGGACGGCGCACCGGACACCGCGGAACGGTCCCGCACGGTCGCCTCGGCCCGGGACGTGCGGGAATCCGACGCGGCGTTGCGGGTGGTCTGCCCCGACGGGGCGGGAACCTGCTCCTGGCGGGGCTGGGTCACCAGGTGGTTCGGGATCCGCAGCACCACACCGGTGCCACCGCGGGACGAGGGCCGGAAGTACACCTGGAGCTTGTGCTTGCGGGCCAGGCACCCGACGACCGCGAGGCCGAGCCTGCTGCCGGACAGCTTGGTCAGGTCGAGGCCGACGGTGCTCGAGACGGAACGCTCGGCCCGCTCCAGCGCCTGCGGCTTCATCCCCAGGCCACCGTCCTCCACCGTGATGACGATGCCGGTGTGCAGCTGTTCGACGTAGACGTGCACCTCCTCCGACGGCGCGGAGAACTTGGTGGCGTTGTCCATCAGCTCGGCCAGCGCGTGCATCACGTCCTCGGCCGCGTAGCCGACGATCGCCGACGTGCTCGTCGAGTGCAGGCGCACCCGCTGGTAGGCGCGGATCCGGCCCATCGCACCGCGCAGGATGCTCTCCATGACGATCGGCTTCGTCCAGCGCCGTCCGGACCGGGCCCCGGTCAGCACGGCGATGCTGTCCGCGAGCCTGCCCGCCTGCGCGGTGCTGTGGTCCAGGCTGAGCAGATCGCCGAGCACGTCCTCGGAGTGCCGGTGCTCCATCTCGCGGAGGTCGGCGAGCATGCTGGTCGCCATCGCCTGCACACGCCCGGCCGCGTTGGCACACGCCGACATCGCCGCCGCACGCTGGCGTTCCCCGACACTGATCTCGCGGACCAGCAGCCGCAGCAGGCGCGTGTGGACCTCGTCCGACGGGCGCGGCAGCTCGGCCAGCACGGTGTCCGCCGAGGCGCCCTCGCGCAGGCGGTCCACCGCGGCGGGGAGCGTGTCGTCGGCCAGCCGCTCCAGTTCGGCGCGCCGGTCGGCCACCTCGCCGCGTGCGGACGACAACTGCCCGTCCCGGTACACCGCGAACGCCACCGCGGCACACGCCAGTAGTGCCGTCACACCGCCCACAGTGGCCACCAGCGGTCGGTGCGCCGCGGGTGTTTCCCAGGACACCCACAGCCACACGCCCCCGGTGACGAGCACCGAGACGAGCAGAACGAGCGAAGCTCGGACCAGCGGCGGGCGCGAACCGGTGTCGCGCCGCCCTTCGGACAGGGAAATGGGAGCCCCCAAATGTACCTGTGACATCAGTATGGCCTCGCGTCGACGACATCCCCCGAATCGCGTCGACGAGACCGAGAGCGTAGTAGGTCGTACCCCGCCACGGCCAGAGAGGTGGCACCGCGAGTTGTGAAAAAGGCACGCTACGTCGTCAGCGTGGTGTCCGGGACGGTGGGCGCGGTGTCCGGGACGGTGGGCGCGGTGTCCGGGACGGCGGGGCGGGCACGGACGGCGCGCGGTACCCGGCACCGACGGTGGACCCGGGAGCGGCACACTGGGGGACATGGTCGACGACACGGGGATCCCGCGGACGGGCGCCGACGCGGCGGGAGCGGACGGGGGCGGCGCCACGCGCGGCCGTCCGTTGAAGATCGCGTTCGTGTGCACCGGCAACATCTGCCGGTCGCCGATGGCGGCGTCGGTGTTCACCGAGCACCTGCGCGCCGCCGGGTTGGACGACGGGGTGGAGATCGTCAGCGCCGGGCTCGGCTCGTGGCACGTCGGCGAGCGGGCCGACCCGAGGGCGCGGGCGACCCTGACCGAGCACGGCTACCCGGACGACCACGTCGCCGCCCAGGTCGGCCCCCGGCACCTGGACGCCGACCTGCT
>NZ_KE387030.1:16854-19537 GCF_000430445.1 Saccharomonospora iraqiensis subsp. iraqiensis | reverse complement strand
CGGGCGCCGCCGGCGTCCCGGCCCCGTCGGCGCGGCGGGCAGCAGGCCCGCGTTCTGGGTCTACGGGTTGCTGACCGCGTTCGTGCTCGGCTCGGTGTTCCCGTTCTACTGGCAGTTCCTGGTCGCCAGCCGGGACGCCTCGATGCTCACCGAGGCGGTGCCGCCACTGCTTCCCGGCGGGAACTTCCTCGCCAATGCGGCGCGGGTGTTCGACACGGTCGAGTTCTGGAAGGCGCTCGGCAACAGCGTGATCGTGTCCGGGTCGGTGACCGTGTCCACGGTGCTGTTCTCCACCCTCGCCGGGTTCGCCTTCGCCAAGCTGCGCTTCCGCGGGCGCACACCGCTGTTCGTGTTCGTCGTCGCCACACTGGCCGTGCCGACCCAGCTCGGCATCATCCCGCTGTACATGGCGATGTCCGAACTGGGCTGGACCAACCAGCTGCAGGCGGTGATCGTGCCCAACCTGGTCACCGCGATCGGGGTGTTCTGGATGCGCCAGTACACCGTCGGCGCGGTGCCGTACGAGCTGATCGAGGCCGCCCGCGCGGACGGCTGCTCGATGATCCGCGTGTTCTGGCACGTGTGCGTGCCCGCCGTGCGCCCGGCCGCGGCGTTCCTGGCCATGTTCACGTTCATGACCTCGTGGAACGACTTCCTGTGGCCGCTGGTCGCGCTGGGCGCGGACAACCCGACCGTGCAGGTGGCGCTGGAACGCCTGCAGAGCGGCCACTACGTGGACTACTCGCTGGTGCTGGCCGGTACGACGCTGGCCACCATCCCGATTCTCGTCGTGTTTATCGTGCTCGGCCGCCAGATCGTGGCCGGGATCATGCAGGGTGCTGTGAAGGGGTGACTCGTGCTCGGTGAAAGTTCCGTCCACACGGACGGGTGTACGTTCCCTCCGGGGTTCGTGTGGGGTGTGTCCACGGCGGCGTTCCAGATCGAGGGGGCGACGGCCGCCGACGGCCGCCGACCGTCCATCTGGGACGAATTCTGTGCGCGGCCCGGTGCGGTCGTGGGCGGGGACACCGGGGAACCCGCCGCCGACCACTACCGGCGCTTCGCCGCCGACGTGGCGCTGATGCGGGAGCTGGGCGTGGGCGCGTACCGGTTCTCGCTGGCCTGGCCGCGGGTGCGGCCGGACGGCGGCGCGGTCAACCCCGCCGGGCTCGACTTCTACGAGCAGCTGGTGGACACGCTGCTCGCGGCGGGCATCACCCCGTGGCCCACGCTGTACCACTGGGATCTGCCGCAGGCGCTGGAGGAGCGGGGCGGCTGGGCCGCGCGGGAGACCGCGTACCGGTTCGCCGAGTACACCGAGGCCGTGCTCGGCAGGCTCGGCGACCGGGTGGACACCTGGACCACGCTGAACGAACCGTGGTGCGCGGCCTTCCTCGGCTACGCCTCCGGCCGGCACGCGCCCGGGCGCACCGAACCGCGCGCTGCCGTGGCCGCGGCGCACCACCTGCTGCTCGGGCACGGGCTCGCCGTCGACCGGATCCGCGACCTGGCGCCGGGCGCGCGTGCGGGGGTGACGTTCAACCTGTTCCCGGTCACCCCGGTCGACCCGGCCGACGCCGCCGACCGGGACACCGCACGGCGGGTGGACGGGCTGCAGAACCGGCTGTTCCTCGACCCGGTGCTGCGCGGGCACTACCCGGACGACGTGCTCGCCGACCTCGCGCCGTACGGGCTGGCCGACGTGGTCGCCGACGGCGACACCGCCCGCATCGGTACGCCGCTCGACCTGCTCGGGGTGAACTACTACCGCGACCTGTACGTCTCCGCGGTCCCGGACGAGAAGTCCGGCCTGCCGTCGGAGTGGGTCGGCGCCGAGCACGCGGGGTTCCCGGACCGGGGTCTGCCGCAGACCGACTCGGGCTGGGACGTCAACGCGGGCGAGCTGACCGCGCTGCTGCGCCGGCTGCACACCGAGTACCCCCGGCTGCCGCTGTATCTCACCGAGAACGGCGCCGCCTTCCCCGACCGGGCCGACGCCGACGGCGCGGTGCACGACCACGACCGCATCGCGTTCATCGACGCCCATCTGCGTGCCGCGCACGAGGCCGTGGCCGAGGGTGTGGACCTGCGCGGCTACTTCTACTGGTCGCTGCTGGACAACTTCGAGTGGGCCGAGGGCTACGCCAAACGGTTCGGCCTGGTGCACGTGGACTACCGGACCCAGCGCCGCACCCCGAAGGCGAGTGCGTCATGGTATTCCCGGGTGATGGCGGACAACGGGCTGAACGGACGACGATGAACGAACCCGGGGACCACCCGGCCGACGACCGGGCGACCCCCACGCTGGAGGAGGTCGCCCGGGTGGCCGGGGTTTCCCGCTCGACCGTGTCCCGCGTGATCAACGACCTGCCGGGGGTGAGCGGACGCGCCCGCCGGGCGGTGACCGCGGCGATCGCCGAGGTCGGCTACGTGCCCAACGAGGCGGCCCGCAGTCTGGTCACGCGGCGCACCAACTCGGTGGCGCTGGTGGTCTCCGAACCGGGGGACCGGGTCTTCGCCGACCCGTTCTTCGCCGGGGTGCTGCGCGGGGTCCACGCGGGACTCGCGGGCAGCGGGCGCCAGCTCGTGCTGATGATGCGCGGTTCCGGGGAGGACACCGCGGGGCAGGACGCCGCGGGGGAGGGCGCCGCGGGGGAGGACGCCGCGGGAGTGCGCACCGCGG
>NZ_KE387030.1:13826-16754 GCF_000430445.1 Saccharomonospora iraqiensis subsp. iraqiensis | reverse complement strand
CGCGGACACGGCGGAGGCCGACACGCCGGAGACCCCCCGCGCGGGCGTCGCGCTCGTGGGCGGCGGACCCGGGGACCCGGAGCTGATCACCGTCCGGGGCCGGAGACTGCTCGCCCGCGCCGACGTGGTCGTGACGGACCGGCTGGTCCCCCGGGAGCTGCTCGACGAGCTGCCCCCGCACGTCGAGGTCGTGGACGCGGCCAAGATCCCGTACGGACGCGCCGCGGCCCAGGAGGTGATCAACCGCACGTTGATCGAGCACGCCCGGGCGGGCCGGTTCGTCGTCCGGCTCAAGGGCGGCGACCCGTACGTCTTCGGCCGCGGCTTCGAGGAGCTGCTGGCCTGCACCGAGGCCGACGTCCCGGTGACCGTGGTGCCCGGGATCACGAGCGCGTTCTCCGCCCCCGCCCTGGCCGACGTCCCGGTGACCCACCGCGGCGTGACCCACGAGGTCGTGGTCGTGTCCGGGCACGTGCCGCCCGGGGACGAGCGCAGCCTGGTGGACTGGGACGCGCTCGGGCGGCTGCGCGGCACCGTCGTGCTGATGATGGGGGTCGAACGCATCGGACGGTTCGCCGACGCGCTGATCGCGGCGGGCAGGCCGGGGGACACCCCCGTCGCGGTGGTGCAGGACGGCACCGTCCCGGCCCAGAAGGTGGTGCGGTCCACGCTGGAGAAGATCGCCGACGAGGCCGCGGCGGCGGGGGTACGGCCCCCGGCGGTCACGGTGATCGGCCCGGTGGCCGGGCTGGCGCCCGCCGGGTGATCGTCGGCCCGCCCCCGGCGCGGGCGACGGGGTGGGCGAGGATGGCGGGCATGAGCGACACCGACGACACCCCGGACACCGGCCAGAGCGACACCGGCACCCCGTTCGACGACCTCGTCTCGATGCGCGTCGAGCGCACCGGGCACGTCGCCGAGGTCACCCTGCTCGGCCCCGGGAAGGGCAACGCGATGGGCCCCGACTTCTGGCGGGAGCTGCCGGAGGTCTTCGACGCGCTGGACACCGACCCGGAGGTCCGCGCGGTCGTGCTGACCGGCAGCGGGAAGCACTTCTCCTACGGCCTCGACCTCGCGGCGATGCTGCCGCAGTGGTCGGAGTACCTCGGCGGCGACGCCCTGGCGAAGCCGCGCCGGGCCTTCCTCGACGAGGTGCGCCGGATGCAGGACGCGGTCACCGCCGTGGCCCGCACCCGCAAACCGGTGATCGCCGCGGTGTCCGGCTGGTGCATCGGCGGCGGGGTCGACCTGATCGCCGCGGCCGACATGCGGCTGGCGTCGGCGGAGGCGACCTTCAGCGTGCGGGAGGTCAAGGTGGCCATCGTCGCGGACATGGGCAGCCTGCAGCGGCTCGCCCCGATCATCGGCGACGGCCACCTCCGGGAACTGGCCCTGACCGGCCGCGACGTCGACGCGGCCCGCGCCGAGCGGATCGGCCTGGTCAACGACGTGTACCCGGACCGGGAGGCGGTGCTGGAGGCGGCCCGGTCCACGGCCCGCGAGATCGCCGCGAACCCGCCCCTGGTCGTGCAGGGGGTCAAGGACGTGCTCTCGGTGAACACCGAGCAGCAGATCCGGGACGGACTCCGGCACGTCGCCACCTGGAACGCCGCGTTCCTGCCGAGCCGGGACCTCGACGAGGCGGTGCGCGCGTTCCTGGAGCGCCGGGAGGCGGAGTTCACCGGCGAGTGACCCGGCCCGCGGCACTTGGTGGTGCCCGGGGACGGGCGTGCGCCGTCCCCGGGCACCACCGCACCGGCGTGGTGCGACCGGGTGTCGTCCGATCGGGGGGTTCGCGGGTGGAGGTGCGCCGGGCGGGTTAACAGCGTGTCGTGACGTGTCGATGGTCGCGGGTGAGTGGGCGCCCACGGGTGTGTCGGACGCGCCCACCGGCAACCCCTCCCACAGCGGATCCGCCGGGCGGCGGCGGACGAGCACCGACCGAGTGCAGGACACCATGAGCACGGAACACGACAGCGGCACCCGACACGACAGTGACACCCGGCACGGCGGTGACACCCGGCGCGACACCGACCCGGGGGACGCCGAGGCCACCACGGGGGCCACCACGGGGGCCGCCGCGCCCCCACCGACCACCCCGTGCAGCGTCGTCTGGAGCCGGGGCCGCCCCTACGTCCTGGAGAGCGGTTCCGGCAGACCCCGCTGGATGGGACGGGACCGGCACGGGCGTCCCCAGGCACTGACCGGGGAGGACCTCCGGAAGCGGGGCTGGAGCTATCGGCGCTCCACCTGATCAGGGCGACCCCGGGTCCGGCTACGGTGAGCGGGTGACGAAAGCTCCGCCCGGCCGCACCGTCGGTGAGGTCAAGTCGCTGGCACGGGAACTGTTCACCGTCCCCAACCTGCTGTCGCTGCTGCGGCTCGCCGGGGTGCCGGTGTTCCTGTGGCTGCTGCTGGGGCCCCGGGAGGACGGGTGGGCGCTCGCCCTGCTGGTGTTCGGCGGATTCACCGACTGGCTGGACGGCAAGCTCGCCCGGTTGCTCGATCAGACGAGCCGGCTCGGCCGGATCCTGGATCCGGCCGCCGACCGGCTCTACATCATGGCCGCACTGCTGGCCTTCCTGCTGCGCGACATCGTGCCCGCCTCGATCGTGCTCACCCTGTTCGCCCGGGAGATCGCCATCGGGATCGCGCTGGTGGTGCTGCGCCGCGCGGGCTTCGCCGCGCCCGAGGTGACCTACGTGGGCAAGGCCGCGACCTTCACGCTGATGTACGCGCTGCCGTTGTTGATGATCACCCAGGGTGACTCGACCTTCGCCGAGATCGCCCGTCCGTTCGCGTACGCCTTCACCACCTGGGGCGCGGTGCTGTACCTCTGGTCCGCGGCGCTCTACGTCTGGCAGGTCGCGGCCGCGGTCGGCGGGCGCCGCGCCACCTGACCGGGCCGCCGTCCCCCCGCCGTCGGTG
>NZ_KE387030.1:10447-13726 GCF_000430445.1 Saccharomonospora iraqiensis subsp. iraqiensis | reverse complement strand
GACCCCGCGCTGCACGCGCCCCCGCCGCCGCCCCGGCGGGCGGACACGCTGCCCGCGGAGGTCGTCGTGCCCGGCGGCACCTTCCTGATGGGGACCTCGGTGGAGCCGTGGGCACTGGACAACGAACGGCCCGCCCACGAGGTGTCGGTCGACACCTTCGTCCTGGACACCACCCCGGTGACGAACGCGGAGTTCGCCGCGTTCGTCGACGCGGGCGGATACGACGACCCCCGGTGGTGGAGCGGGCCGGGCTGGCGCTACCGCACCGAGCACGACATCACCGCCCCCCGCTTCTGGTACCGCGCGGACGGGACGTGGTGGCGCCGCCGGTTCGGGGTGCACGAACCCGTCCCGGACGACGAACCCGTGATGCACGTGTCCCACCACGAGGCGAGCGCCTACGCGGCGTGGGCGGGCAAGCGGCTGCCCACCGAGGCCGAATGGGAGAAGGCCGCCCGGTTCGACCCGTCCACCGGCCGGTCGGCACGGTACCCGTGGGGCGACGACGAACCGCGCGCCGAACACGCCAACCTGGGCCAGCGGCACCTGCGGCCCGCCCCGGTGGGGGCCTACCCGGAGGGTGCCTCCCCGCTGGGGGTGCACCAGCTGATCGGGGACGTGTGGGAATGGACCAGCAGCGACTTCCGGCCGTACCCGGGCTTCACGGCGTTCCCGTACCGCGAGTACTCCGAGGTGTTCTTCGGACCGGAGTACAAGGTGCTGCGGGGCGGGTCGTTCGGCACCGACGCGGTCGCGGTCCGGGGCACGTTCCGCAACTGGGACTTCCCGATCCGCAGGCAGATCTTCGCGGGGTTCCGGTGCGCACGGGACGTCGACGGGCGCGGGGACGGCACCGGGCACACCGGGGGCGCGGGTGTGTAGACATCTGGGGTATCTCGGCGTGCCGACCTCGCCGCACCACCCCCTGGTGCGCGCGCCGCACGCGCTGACCGTGCAGGCGTGGGCCCCGGCGGACATGCGGGGCGGCGGCACGGTCAACGTGGACGGGTTCGGCCTCGGCTGGTTCGCCGACGACGGCCGCCCCGTCCGCTACCGCCGCCCGGCACCGGTGTGGTCCGACGAGGACCTGCCCAGGCTGGCCGAGACGGTCCTCTCGGACCGGTGGGTCGCCGCGGTGCGGTCCGGCACGCCCGGCATGCCGGTGACCGAGGCCGCCTGCGCGCCGTTCGCCGACGACGAATGGCTGTTCAGCCACAACGGCGTCGTCTCCGGCTGGCCGGAGTCGGTCTCCGCCCCGGCGGAGAAGCTGCCCGTGGCGGAGCTGCTGCGGTTACCCGCGCCGACGGACTCCGCCCTGCTGTGGGCGCTGCTGCGGCGGCGCCTGGGTGACGGGGCGGATCCGGTGGATGCCGTGCTGCGGCTGACCTGGGAGGTCGCGCAGGCCGCGCCGGGGTCGCGGCTGAACCTGCTGCTCGTCGGGCGGGACCTGCTGATCGCCACCGCGTGGGGGCACGCGCTGTCCGTCCTGCGGTCCCCGTCCGGACCGGACGGCGTGTTCGTCGCCTCGGAGCCCTGGGACGCCGACCCCTGCTGGGAGCCGGTTCCCGACGGCGGCCTCGTCGTCGCCCGGCGGGCGGTGTCCCCGGACGGTGGAGGCACCGACGTCGGCGCCGGGCACCCGGCGGTCCGGGTGGACATCGACACTGTCGGAGGAGAACGGAGTCAGGCGTGAGCGACGTACGGGTGGAGACCCACGGCAGCACCGAGGACGTCACCGAGGCGCTGCGCGCGGACGTGCGGGAGGGCCTGTCGGCGACGCGGAAGTGGCTGCCGTCCAAGTGGTTCTACGACGCCCGGGGCAGCGAGCTGTTCGAACGGATCACCGCACTGCCCGAGTACTACCCGACCCGGGCCGAACGGGAGATCCTGCGCGTCCGGTCGGGTGCCGTGGCGGCCGCGACCGGGGCGCACACCCTCGTCGAGCTGGGGTCGGGGTCGAGCGAGAAGACCCGGTCGCTGCTGGACGCGCTGCGGGGGAACGGCACGTTGAGCCGGTTCGTGCCGATGGACGTGTCCGCCTCCGCCCTGACCGAGGCGGCCGACGCGGTCAGCCGGGACTACCCGGACCTCTCGGTGCACGGTGTCGTGGGGGACTTCACGGCGAGCCTGGCCGCGCTGCCGGGCAGCCGCCCACGACTGGTGGCCTTCCTGGGCGGCACGATCGGCAACTTCCCGCCGGACGAGCGGGCGAAGTTCCTGGCGTCGGTGCGCGACGTGCTCACCGACGGCGAGTGGTTCCTGCTCGGCACCGACATCGTCAAGGACCCGGCCACGCTGGTGCGGGCCTACGACGACGCGGCGGGGGTGACCGCGGAGTTCAACCGCAACGTGCTGCACGTGCTCAACGCCCGGTTGGGCGCGGACTTCGATCCCGGTCTGTTCGCCCACGTCGCACACTGGGACGCGGACAACGAGTGGATCGAGATGCGGCTGCGGGCCCGCGCGGACACCACCGTCCGCATCCCCGGGGCCGGTCTGGAGGTGTCCTTCGCCGCGGGGGAGGAGATCCGCACCGAGGTCTCCGCCAAGTTCCGGGAGGAGGGTGTGCGCGCCGAGCTCGCCGGGGCGGGGTTCGCGCTCCGGCACTTCTGGACCGACTCCGGACGCCGGTTCGCGGTGTCGTTGGCGGAGGCGGTTTCCTGAACCACCCGGGGCATGATCGAATGCCCCCGTGCGGAACCCGTTACCTACGCTGGCCCGCGTCCTGGGCACCCGGCCCTGGGTGATGCGCCGCTCCGGCGTGATCGTCCGGGCCGACCGGGTGCTGCACCGGATCTTCCGCGGCCGGGTCAGCCTGGTGGGTCTCGCCGGACTGCCGTCGGTGCACCTGACCACGCTCGGCCGGCGCAGCGGTGCGCCGCGGGGGACGAACCTGCTGTCCCTGCCGGACGGTGACGGGTACGTGGTCGTCGGCTCGAACTGGGGACGGCGGCGGGATCCCGGGTGGACGTTCAACCTCCGGGCGCACCCGGAGGCGACCGTGACCGTCGCCGGACGGGAGATCCCGGTGCGGGCGCGGGAACTGCACGGTGCGGAGTACCGCCGGATGTGGCGGCGGTTGCTGGCGTACTGGCCGGGATACGGGATGGAGCGGGAGACCGCGGGCCGCGATCTGCCGATCTTCGTGCTCACCCGGTCGGCCGGGGCCGCCCCGGTCAGCCGAGGAGACCGCGCAGGATGAGGGTGACCGCGCTCGCGGCGGCCACCGTGAGCACGGCGACCCGGATCCGGCCGCCGTGCAGCAGCCGGCGCGCCGGG
>NZ_KE387030.1:6361-10347 GCF_000430445.1 Saccharomonospora iraqiensis subsp. iraqiensis | reverse complement strand
CGCCGCGCAGGCCCACCGCGCCGAGGTGGCGCGCGCGATCCGGCAGGCGGGTGCCGGACACCTGGTGCTGCGCACCGACTCCGACTGGATCGCCGACACCGTCCGGTTCGCCGTGGCCCGCAAGCGCGGATGGTCGGGGGCGGCCTCATGAGCATCTCCGGCTTCACCTCGCCGTGGTGGTTCCTGCTGCTGATCCTGGTCGCCGCGGTCGCGGTCGGATACGTGCTGGCCGTGCGGGCGCGGCGCAGACACACCATGCGGTTCACCAACCTGGAACTGCTCGACCGGGTGGCCCCGCGGCGCCCCGGCCGGGTGCGGCACGTGCCCGCCGTGCTGCTGGTGGTGTCGCTGACGCTGCTCACCGTCGCCCTGGCCGGGCCGACGGCCGAACAACAGGTGCCCCGAAACCGCGCCACGGTGATGCTGGTGATGGACACCTCGCTGTCCATGGAGGCCACCGACGTCGAACCCACCCGGTTGCGCGCCGCACAGGACGCCGCGCAGTCGTTCGCCGACGGGCTCACCCCGGGGGTCAACCTCGGGCTGATCTCCTTCGCCGGCACCGCCACCGTGCTGGTGGCCCCGACCACCGAACGCGCCGGTGTCGTCGAGGCCATCGACAACCTCAAGCTCGCCCAGTCCACCGCGACCGGGGAGGGCATCTTCGCCGCGCTCCAGTCGATCGAGAGCTTCTCCGCCGTCGTCGGCGGGGCCGAGGGACCCC
The DNA here is from genome assembly GCF_000430445.1 of Saccharomonospora iraqiensis subsp. iraqiensis. Lineage (GTDB taxonomy): Bacteria > Actinomycetota > Actinomycetes > Mycobacteriales > Pseudonocardiaceae > Saccharomonospora > Saccharomonospora iraqiensis. The sequence goes on along the minus strand of NZ_KE387030.1, from coordinate 9,623 downwards.
CACCCGCCCGGATCGTGCTGATGACCGACGGCAAGCAGACCGTCCCGCAGGACGAGTACGCACCCCGCGGCGCCTACACCGCCGCTGGCGCCGCCGAGCAGAAGGACATCCCGATCACGACGATCTCGTTCGGCACCTCCTACGGCACCGTGGAGATCGAGGGACAGCAGGTGCCCGTCGAGGTGGACGACTCGTCGATGCGGGAGATCGCCCGGCTGTCCGGCGGCGACTTCTACAAGGCGGCCACCGCCGAACAGCTCCGGCAGGTCTACGCCGACCTGGGCGAGCAGATCGGGTACGAGACCGAGGAGGTCGAGGCCTCCCGTCCGTGGGTGGTGCTGGGCACGCTCACGCTCCTCGCGGCCGCGGGCAGTTCCCTGCTGATCGGGCAGCGGCTGCCGTGACCGGTCCCGGCGCGGCGGGGCGGTGGTTCACCCGGCCGCGCCGGGGAACCCGTGCTGGCGCCACGCCTCGTAGACCGCGATCGAGGCGGTGTTGGTGATGTTCAGCGACCGCGACGACGCCAGCATGGGCAGCCGCAGCCGGTCGGTGATCCGCGGGTCGTCGAGCACCTCGTGGGGCAGCCCGACCGACTCGGGCCCGAACAGCAGCACGTCCCCGGCCGTGTAGGCGACGTCGGTGTAGCGCCGGTGCGCCTGCGTGGTGAAGGCGAACACCCGCGCCGGGTCCAGCGCCCGCCAGGTGCTGTCCAGGTCCGGGTGCACCCGGACGTGGGCCAGGTCGTGGTAGTCCAGCCCGGCCCGGCGCAGGTACTTGTCCGCCATGGAGAAGCCCAGCGGTTCGACGAGGTGCAGTTCGCTGCCGGTGTTGGCGGCGAGCCGGATCGCGTTGCCGGTGTTCGGCGGGATCTCGGGCTGGTAGAACACGATCCGGAACACGACCTCCGCCGTCCCTCCGTGGTGTGGGTGCGTCCTGGCGGGTTCCGATCCTGCCGGGTGCCGCCGCGGCCGGTGGAGGTGGCCCCCGGTGGGCGCGGCGGACGGATCCCGGACGTGCGCGCCGGGGGCGAACGGATAACCTCGGCGCGGACAGACATCGCATCACCGGCGCGAGGAGAGGCACGTGGGACGGTCCGTACTGGTCACAGGAGGCAACCGCGGTATCGGTCTGGCGATCGCGCGGAACCTCGCCGACGCCGGGCACAGCGTCGCGGTGACCCACCGGGGCTCCGGCGCGCCCGAGGGGCTGTTCGGTGTCGAGGCCGACGTCACCGACGCCGAACAGGTCGACACCGCCTTCAAGCAGGTCGAACAGCACCAGGGGCCGGTCGAGGTGCTGGTGTCGAACGCGGGCATGAACGACGACACGCTGCTGATGCGGATGAGCGAGGACCAGTTCACCCGGGTGGTGGATGCCAACCTCAGCGGTGCCTACCGGGTGGCCAAACGCGCCTCCCGGGGGATGCTGCGGGCCCGGTGGGGGCGGTTCGTGTTCCTGTCCTCGGTGGTCGGTCTCGCCGGCGGTGCGGGCCAGGTGAACTACGCGGCCAGCAAGGCCGGCCTGGTCGGGCTCGCCCGCTCGCTGACGCGCGAGCTGGGCTCGCGGGGCATCACCGCCAACGTCGTCAGCCCCGGATTCGTCGTCACCGACATGACCGACGAGCTCTCCGACGAACAGCGGCAGGCCGCGCTGGACCGGATCCCCGCGGGCCGCTACGGCGAGGTCTCCGAGGTCGCGCACGCGGTGCGGTTCCTCGCCTCCGACGAGGCCGGCTACGTCAACGGCGCGGTGCTGCCCGTCGACGGCGGGCTCGGCATGGGGCACTGACCGGCCACCACCCACCGCTCCCGCGCGCGGTGCGGGGGCCGCGCCCCACTTTCCCGACTCTCACCGACTTGGAGGACTGGTGTCCGGACTGCTCGAAGGGAAGCGACTGCTGATCACCGGGGTGATCACCGACGCGTCGCTGGCGTTCCACGCGGCCAGGGCCGCCCAGGAACAGGGCGCCACGGTGGTGCTCACCGGATTCGGCCGGCTGTCGCTGGTCGAGCGGATCGCGAAGCGGCTGCCGGAACCGGCGCCGGTGCTCGAACTCGACGTGCAGAACCCCGAGCACCTGTCCACGCTGGCCGACCGGGTCGGGGCGCACGTCGACGGGCTCGACGGGGTGCTGCACTCGATCGCGTACGCGCCGCCGAGCTGCCTCGGCGCGCCCTTCCTGGACGCGCCCGCCGAGGACGTCTCCACGGCCGTGGAGATCTCGGCCCACTCGTACAAGTCGGTCGCCAAGGCGGTGCTGCCGCTGCTCACCCGCGGGTCGTCGGTGGTGGGGATGGACTTCGACGCCCGCGTGGCCTGGCCCGCCTACAACTGGATGGGCGTGGCGAAGGCGGCGCTGGAGTCGGTGAACCGCTACCTGGCCCGCGAGCTGGGCGAACACGGTGTACGGGTCAACCTCGTGTCGGCGGGTCCGATGAAGACGATGGCCGCCAAGTCGATCCCCGGCTTCACCGAGCTGGAGGACGGCTGGGGCGACCGCGCCCCGCTGGGCTGGGACACGACCGACCCCGAGCCGGTGGCGAAGAGCATCTGCGCGGTGCTGTCCGACTGGCTGCCCGCCACCACCGGCTCGATGATCATGGTGGACGGTGGGGTGCACGCCACCGGACAGTGAGCCGCACCCGCGTGTGATCCAAGATCCCCCGCGGGGGACCCGACTCTGCGGGTGCCCCGCGGCGGCGGGAGGATGAGCGGCGTGAACTACGACGCGTTGCTGTGGTTGTCCTTCGGAGGGCCCGAGGGCGAGGACGAGGTTCTGCCGTTCCTGGAGAACGTCACGCGGGGGCGGGGCGTGCCCCGGGAACGGCTGGAGGAGGTCGCCGAGCACTACCACCGGTTCGGGGGCGTGTCGCCGATCAACCGGTTGAACCGGGAGGCGATCGCGGCGGTGGAGCGGGAACTGGCCGAACAGGGCCTGTCCCTGCCGGTGTACTTCGGCAACCGCAACTGGCACCCGATGGTGGAGGACACCGTGGCGCGCATGGCCGACGACGGCGTGCGCAACGCCCTGGTGTTCGCCACCAGCGCCTACGGCGGCTACTCCGCGTGCCGGCAGTACGACGAGGACATCGCCCGTGCCCGTGCCGCCGTGGGGGAGCGGGCGCCGCACCTGCGCAAGCTACGGCACTTCTTCGACCACCCGCTGTTCGTCGGGGCGCTGGCCGACGGGGTGCGCGCCGCCTACGAGCGGCTCGGGGACCCGGGGGCCCGGCTGGTGTTCACCGCGCACTCGGTGCCCCTG
>NZ_KE387030.1:3860-6261 GCF_000430445.1 Saccharomonospora iraqiensis subsp. iraqiensis | reverse complement strand
CCGCGCCGGGTGTCGCGCCCGTCGCTGGTGGGCGTCGACGCCCGGACCCTGGCCGAGCTGGTGAGCCGGGACTGACGCGGGTCAGCCGTGTCGCCGGGACTCGCGCCGCTCAGTCCGTGCCGTCCGAGGGCGCGACCGGCACGTCGCCGTGCTTGGTGGCCACGACGGCCAGGTAGTGCAGCGGCTCCCCGCGCACGTCGAGCCGGTGCCGGTACCGCTCGCGGGCGCGCACCTCGAACAACCCCTCCCGCTCGCACCGGCGGACGAACCGGGCGAAACCGGATTCGTCGGACTCGGACAGGAACCGGTCCCGGATCGTGAAGGCGATCCGGCCGCCGTCGGCGACGAGGTTCACCGCCGTCGCGAACGCCCGCACCGGAATGTCGCCGAACCCGAGCGCGGCCACGCAGGTCAACGCGTTGAACCGGTGACCGGTCAGCGTCCGTTCCTGCTCGGCGGTCAGCCGGGTCAGGTCGCACACGTGGTAGTCGTCGTAGAGCTCCGGACGGTCCCGCAGCGCCGCCCGCCGGGCCTCGTCGAGCAGGTCCACCCCGACCAGATACCCCGCGCCCACCGTGCGCAGCTGCTCGGCGATCAGGCCGTTGCCCGCGCCGAGGTCCAGCACCCGCAGCGACGCGGGGTCGGTGCCGGAGGCCTGCACCTCCTCCTTGAGCAGCTTGCCCACCACGTCCGGCGACCGGCAGTCCAGCAGATCGTGGAACAGCGTCTCGTAGAGCCCGGGCACGGCGAAGATCCGGTCGTAGTCGTGGAACCGGATGTCCCGCCAGGCGCCGTCGAGCCGGACCGAGCAGTACTCGGTGTCCTGGTCGAGTCCGCACTCGGTGTCCTGGTCGAGTCCGCCCGGGTTCTCCGGGAGTCGCACGTCGGGCCGGGTCCCGCCCGCCGCGGGGGCCTGCGGTGACCCAGGGGAGGAGGTGTCTGCCATATCACGATCTTTTCGCGTCGAAGTCCACACGCGCGTCGCTGCCGCGTTCCCTGCGCGATCAGCAAACTACCGCGCGCAGTACCGCGTCAACGTCGCCTGCGCCACGTGCGCCACGCCCGGACCGGGCCGCCCGTCGGCGCGTGCGGCGCGGATGGAAGGATTCCGGGGCGTGAAGACCTTCGACGAGCTGTACGCGGAACTCCTCCAGCGCGCCGACACGCGGCCCGAGGGGTCGGGCACCGTGCGTGCCCTCGACGCCGGGGTGCACGAGCAGGGCAAGAAGGTGCTCGAGGAGGCGGGCGAGGTCTGGATCGCGGCCGAGCACGAGTCCGACGAGCGCCTCGCCGAGGAGATCTCGCAGCTGCTCTACCGGGTCCAGGTCCTCATGCTCGGGCGGGGCGTCACCAGCGAGGACGTCTACCGCCACCTGTGAGGGTCGTCTCGCCGGTCCCGGGTGGCGGCCCGCCGACCACCTCCGCTGGGGTGGACACCGGCGCCCGCCCGCCCGGCCGGAGCGGGCACGGGCAGCGACAACGTCAGGAGGGAACATCATGCTGCGGTTCGCGGTGCCGAACAAGGGCGCGCTGGCGGGACCGGCGTCGGAGATGCTCGCCGAGGCGGGGTACCGGCAGCGGCCCGAGCAGCGGGACCTGACCATCCTGGACACCGTCAACGACGTCGAGTTCTTCTTCCTCCGGCCCAAGGACATCCCGATCTACGTCGGCTCGGGTGACCTGGACCTGGGGATCACCGGCCGGGATCTGGCACTGGACTCGGGGGCACCGGTCGAGGAGACCCTGTCGCTCGGGTTCGGGGGCTCCACCTTCCGCTACGCCGCCCCCGCCGTGCGGGAGTGGACGATCCCCGACCTGGCGGGCAAGCGCCTGGCCACCTCCTATCCGCGGCTGGTGGCCGACGACCTCGCCCGGCACGGGGTGGAGGCCGACGTCATCCGGCTGGACGGGGCCGTGGAGATCTCGGTGCAGCTCGGGGTCGCCGACGCCATCGCCGACGTCGTGGGGTCCGGCCGCACCCTGCGCCAGCACGACCTGGTCGCCTTCGGTGACCCCATCTGCGTGTCCGAGGCGGTGCTCCTCCACCGCGCGGGCAACGCCACGTCGAAACCGATCGCGCAGATGGCCGCCCGGCTGCAGGGCGTGGTGTTCGCCCAGCAGTACATGATGCTGGACTACGACTGCCCGCGGACACTGCTCGACGACGCCATCGCCATCACCCCGGGGCTGGAGTCGCCCACCGTCGCCCCGCTCGCGGACCCCGACTGGGTGGCCGTCCGGGCGATGGTGTCCCGCAAGCAGGTGAACTCGGTCATGGACGAGCTGGCCGCCGTCGGCGCCCGCGCGATCCTCGCCTCCGACATCCGCGCCTCCCGGCTCTGACCCGGTCGCCCCGACGGGCGACGACGACCCGGGTCGCCCGACGGGCGACCGGGCGGCC
>NZ_KE387030.1:0-3760 GCF_000430445.1 Saccharomonospora iraqiensis subsp. iraqiensis | reverse complement strand
CGGGGCCCGGAAGCGGACCCGTGGGGAGTGGCCGAGGATCCCGCGGACTACTGGCAGCGACGGTCGGCGCTCGCCTGGCGGTGACCCTGACCCGACCGACCTCGCCCGGCCGGGTGAGGACCCGCGGGCGGTGTGGCGGGTGAGTGGCCTTCGGTGACGTCCGATCGGGGTTTTTCACCCACGACCGCACCGGCGCCGGGGTTTTCCCGCCCGACACCCGTAGGCTTGTGGCATGCGGCGGATCATGGGAACCGAGGTGGAATACGGGATCGCGGTGCCGGGCGACGCGACCGCGAACCCAGTGCTGACCTCCACCCAGGTGGTGCTGGCCTACGCGGCGGCGGCGGACATCCCGCGCGCCCGGCGGGCCCGGTGGGACTACGAGGTGGAGTCACCCCTGCGGGACGCGCGGGGCTTCGACCTGGCCGGGCCGAACCAGCAGGGACACGACTCCGACGTCGAGGACCTCGGCGCGGCGAACGTGATCCTCACCAACGGTGCACGCCTCTACGTCGACCACGCCCACCCGGAGTACTCGGCACCCGAGGTGACCAACCCGCGGGACGCGGTGATCTGGGACAAGGCCGGCGAGCGCGTCATGGAGGAGGCGGCGCTGCGCGCCGCGACCGTGCCGGGCCAGGCGCCGTTACAGCTGTACAAGAACAACGTGGACGGCAAGGGCGCCAGCTACGGCACGCACGAGAACTACCTGATGGACCGCACGACGCCGTTCACCTCGGTGATCGGCGGACTCACGCCGTTCTTCGTGTCCCGGCAGGTGTTCACCGGCTCCGGCCGGGTGGGGCTGGGCGCCCAGGGGGAGGAGCCCGGGTTCCAGCTCTCCCAGCGCGCCGACTACATCGAGGTGGAGGTCGGCCTGGAGACCACCCTCAAACGGGGCATCATCAACACCCGCGACGAGCCGCACGCCGACGCCGACCGCTACCGCCGGTTGCACGTCATCATCGGGGACGCGAACCTCGCCGAGTACGCCACCTACCTCAAGCTGGGCACCACCGCCCTGGTCATCGACATGATCGAGCACGGGGTGCGGTTCGACGACCTCCGGCTGGAGGACCCGGTGAAGGCGGTGCACCAGATCAGCCACGACCCCACGTTGAAGACCACGGTGGATCTGGCCAACGGCCGCAAGTACACCGCGCTCGACCTGCAGTACGCCTACCACGAACTGGTGTCGCAGCACCTGGAGCGGGTGGGTGCCGACGAGCAGGACAAGGAGGTGCTGCGGGTCTGGGGCGAGATCCTCGACGCCCTCTCGCGCGACCCGGAGGAGTGCGCCGACCGGCTCGACTGGCCGGCGAAACTGCGGCTGCTGGAGGGGTACCGCTCGCGGGACGCGCTCGGCTGGGCCGCGCCCCGGCTGCACCTGATCGACCTGCAGTACTCGGACGTGCGGCTGGACAAGGGCCTGTACAACCGGCTGGTCACCCGGGGGTCGATGAAACGTCTCGTCAGCGAGGACGAGGTGCGCGAGGCGGTGACGACGCCCCCGTCGGACACCCGCGCCTACTTCCGGGGCCGGACACTGGAGAAGTACGCGAACTCCATCGCGGCGGCCTCCTGGGATTCGGTGATCTTCGACGTGGGTAAGGAGTCACTGGTGCGGATCCCGACCCTGGAGCCCCTGCGGGGGACCCGGGCCCACGTCGGGGAGCTGCTGGACTCCGCCGCCACGGCCGAGGAACTCGTGGAGGCATTGACCACGTCGGGATAAACTGGACCCCGAAGATCAACGAGGTGGTCACGGAGGTCCCGGAAGCCGACGACCGAGCGTAGGCTGGAACCCACCGGCCACACGGGAGGCGATGATGGCTCAGGAACGGATCGAGAAGCACGGCGGCGGCGACTCCGACGAGGAAACCGAATCCGGCGCCGGAGCAGGCCAGGAACGTCGCGAGCAGATGGGCGAGGACGTCGACACGATCCTCGACGAGATCGACGACGTGCTGGAGGAGAACGCGGAGGACTTCGTCCGTGCCTACGTGCAGAAGGGCGGCCAGTAGCCGCGCGTGACGACCTCGTAGGCTTGCCCGGCAGGGCACGCCCCGACGTATCCCCGTCCCGTTCACCTTCGTCGATGGGAACAACGAGCACGCATGGAACACACTCCGCGTAACTCGGGCTTCGTGTTGCCCGCCGCCTACCTGTCGTCGGCGACGTCGTCGTTCACGGACTTTTTGAAGGCCCAGGCCCCCGAGCTGCTGCCCGGGAACCGGGCCGACGGGACGCCCGCCGCGCCCCCGGTGCCCCAGGCCGGGGGCGCGGAACCGCCGCACGGGACCACGATCGTCGCGTCGACGTTCAACGGTGGCGTGCTGCTGGCCGGTGACCGCCGCGCCACCACCGGCAACACCATCGCCAGCCGGGACATGGACAAGGTCCACGTCACCGACGCCTACTCGGCGGTGGGCATCGCGGGCACCGCCGGCCTCGCGCTGGAACTGGTGCGGCTGTACACGGTCGAGCTCGCGCACTACGAGAAGATCGAGGGCGTGTCGCTGTCGCTGGACGGCAAGACCAACAAGCTCGCCAACATGGTCAAGGCCAACCTGGACGTGGCGTTGGCGGGACTGGCCGTGCTGCCGCTGTTCGTGGGCTACGACGTCGACGCCACCGACCCGAAACGGGCGGGGCGGATCGTGTCGTTCGACGTCACCGGCGGCCGGTACGAGGAGAACGCCGGATATCACGCGATCGGGTCGGGCTCGGCGTACGCGAAGTCGTCGCTGAAGAAGCTGTACGACCCGGAGGCCGACGCCGAGGCCGCGACCAGGGCGGCGATCGAGGCGCTGTACGACGCGGCCGACGACGATACCGCCACCGGGGGTCCCGACCTGGTGCGCAACATTCACCCGACGGTGGTCACGGTCACCGCCGAGCACGGGACGGTGCGCACCCCGGAGGAGGAGACCTCGGAGATCGCGCGGGCCGTGGTCCGCGACCGGACCGAACGCCCGGGCCTGCTGGGCTGACCGCCCGCCCGGGCCGGTACCGGCCCGGACGCGCCGACCCATCCGATCCGACCAGTTCCGATTCGACGACTAGAGCGATCCGACGAGCAGAGCGGAGCGAACGCCAGTGACGATGCCGCTGTACACCTCCCCCGAACAGCTGATGCGCGAGCGGTCCGAACTCGCGCGGAAGGGGATCGCGCGGGGACGGAGCGTCGTCGTGCTCAAGTACCGGGGCGGAGTGCTGTTCGTGGCGGAGAACCCGTCGCCGACACTGCACAAGGTCTCCGAGATCTACGACCGGATCGGGTTCGCCGCGGTGGGCCGCTACAGCGAGTTCGAGAGCCTGCGCCGCGGCGGCATCCGGCACGTGGACCTGCAGGGCTATCAGTACGACCGGCGCGACGTGAACGCCCGCGCGCTGGCCAACGTGTACGCGCAGACGTTGTCGACGATCTTCACCGAACAGTTGAAGCCGTTCGAGGTGGAGATCTGCGTGGCGCAGGTCGGTGCGGACTCCGACGAGGACGAGCTGTACCGGCTGACCTACGACGGTTCCATCGTGATGGACCAGCCGAAGTACGTGGTCATGGGCGGGCAGACGGACGCGATCAACAGCAAGCTCACCGACAGCTTCACCGACGGGATGGACCTGGGCGCGGCGCTGTCGGTGGCCGTGGAGGCGCTGCGCGCCCCGTCGTCCGGCTCGTCGGGCCCCGGTGGGGGGTCCGGCTCGGCGGGCTCGTCCGCGGACGGGGACACGGAACCGGGCAAGCTGGAGGTCGCGG